>NZ_JAVAYO010000123.1:0-265 GCF_054863005.1 Bradyrhizobium sp. 25ACV | reverse complement strand
ATATTGTCTCCATGTAAGGGCGCGATAGTTGCGTCCGTTATAATGCTCGAGCTGCCACTCTTTTTGCTGCGGAAGGTCAATCTCTTGTATATGAAAGCCTTTCAGGTCGGGCATCTTTCCATTCAGCGAAGTGAGGTTCACTGCTGAATAGACTTTATATGTTAAAAGAACAGCTTGCTGCTCATACACTTTTGTCTTGTTCATTGTGGCTGTCATAAAAAGTTCGCTACCGCTGATTTCTGTCGACGATGCACCATTATTTCCG
>NZ_JAVAYO010000122.1:0-265 GCF_054863005.1 Bradyrhizobium sp. 25ACV | reverse complement strand
CGACGGAGACAGAATCGAAGGCGAGCCTTGATCAGTTCATCATGGCAGTTCGGTCGATCGCCGAGCGCGCGCAAGCTGGGGACCAAAGCCTGAAGGCTGCCCCGGTCCACGCGCCCCGGCGCCGGCTGGACGAGACGCTCGCCGCGAGGAAGCCGGTGCTGACCTACAAGGAGCCGGAGCCCGCGCAGGCGGCGGGGTAGCGGCCAAACGGGGGGAGGTTGCGAATGCAGGTACAGGCTCATCCGATCCATCAGACGTGGATCAG
>NZ_JAVAYO010000121.1:0-265 GCF_054863005.1 Bradyrhizobium sp. 25ACV | reverse complement strand
AAAGAAATTTTTCAATTGCCTTTCAGCGCTTTGGCTCAAGGCAGAACTAAAGATTGGCTGATCAAGGCCGTGTCGCGTATCTAACAAAACCCGACATCAGGTGCCGGATGCCATCTATTCAGGTGCGACTTTTTTCCAGCCACCACAGCCGGGGGCCAGAGACAGCGCGACGAGTAACGAATGTCCTGATGTACTGCGATGCAGTGGGATAGCTTGAGGGTGGGTAGCTTTGAATTGTGGCATCGAGCTAGCGGCGGAATTCCGG
>NZ_JAVAYO010000120.1:0-266 GCF_054863005.1 Bradyrhizobium sp. 25ACV | reverse complement strand
ACGCCGACCCAGCCGCGGCGGGCCAGCTCGAAGAGCATCGGGAACCCCTGCTCGCGCTTGTCGCCGATCATCCAGGCCCCGCCGTGGATGTAGACGAACACCGGTGCCCCCTGGCGGGGCGGGTCGCTACGCCGCCTGATGACATCGAGCCGGTGGAACCGGCTCCCGTCGCCCCAGTAGTCGATGTCGCGCACGCGCTGGGCCACCCACGACGGTCGGGGCATGGGGTAGACGAGCCGGGGGAAGCGCCACATCGTGTCGCGTCC
>NZ_JAVAYO010000119.1:0-266 GCF_054863005.1 Bradyrhizobium sp. 25ACV | reverse complement strand
ATGGGGAACGGCTTCATTGGCAAAGGACGCAGCAAAACCTGTCATCCTCTGGTTTCGCAAGGATTTGCTCCTTGATGACAACAAGGCGCTCAACGCCGCCCATTTTTCGGGGCGGCCGATCATTTCTCTCTACATAAGAGAGCCGGAGGCTGCAGGGACCGGTCCTTTGGGGGCGGCGCAGTCCTGGTGGCTGCACCATTCGCTGGAAGCGCTGGACGGCTCGCTGCGCAAGCGGCGCGGAGGGCTCTTGCTTGCCAGCGGCGAAG
>NZ_JAVAYO010000118.1:0-266 GCF_054863005.1 Bradyrhizobium sp. 25ACV | reverse complement strand
ATCACGGCGGGAATGGTTGCCGGGCCGATCGCGCATCGCATCGGCCTTGCGCGGACGCGCCGAACCATCTGCTGCTTCGGATTCGCAGGTGCGAGTGGATTCCTGATGCTGGCGGCTGAACTCCGGAACCCGGTCTTTGCCGTGCTTGCCGTGGTGCTTTCGAGCTTCTGCAACGATCTGGTGATGCCGGTTGCATGGGGGACCGCCGCGGACGTGGGCGGGAACTGGTCCGCGACGGTGTCGGCCATGATGAATATGGCCGGCAA
>NZ_JAVAYO010000117.1:0-267 GCF_054863005.1 Bradyrhizobium sp. 25ACV | reverse complement strand
CGCCCTTGCGCTCCGCCTCCCGGCGGACGATTCGGACTGCGGCGTCGACGACATCGCGCACGTTGAGGGCGGACTGCTCGTCGAGCGTGGCCTTGCCGGGCTCGATCTTGGAGAGATCGAGGATGTCGTTGATGATCTTGAGCAGGTGCCTGCCGCTCGCGTGGATGTCCTCGAGGTAGGTGACGTAGCGCGGCTCGCCCAGCGGCCCGAAGGCCTGCTGGCAAATGAGCTCGGAGAAGCCGATGATCGCGTTGAGCGGCGTGCGCA
>NZ_JAVAYO010000116.1:0-267 GCF_054863005.1 Bradyrhizobium sp. 25ACV | reverse complement strand
CAACCCGCGCAACATCGGCCAGTCGCACCACGGACCGGCACTCGCCGAGAGATTGAGCCTCTGCAAGCTCGGCAAGGATCAGCAATGCCACATAGAGCGGCCGCCCGGGAAAATCGGGCAACGGTCGCCTCCGCAGACTTCGCTCGGGAAGGACGGCCGCGACGACGGCTCCAAGCAGGATGATGATCCACGAGAGATAGAGCCACAGAAGAAAGATTGGTACGACAGCGAATGCCCCATAGACCAGCGTATAGCTCGGAAAGTGAG
>NZ_JAVAYO010000115.1:0-267 GCF_054863005.1 Bradyrhizobium sp. 25ACV | reverse complement strand
AAGTCCATTTGTTGCCGTATTTGAGCAAATCGGAATCCCATATGCAGCTGATATCATGAACTTTGTTATTTTAATCGCACTGTTATCTGTTGCGAACTCAGGTTTATACGCATCAACACGTATTCTGTACGCAATGGCCAATGAAGGACAGGCCTTCAAAGCGCTCGGAAAAACAAATCAGCGCGGTGTACCGATGTACTCGTTAATCGTAACGATGGCTGTGGCCTGCCTATCACTTCTGACAAAGTTTGCGCAGGCTGAAACTGT
>NZ_JAVAYO010000114.1:0-268 GCF_054863005.1 Bradyrhizobium sp. 25ACV | reverse complement strand
CCGCTGGAACGGCGGTCGGCCTTCCACCGCCGCGTACAGTGAGGCGCCCAGCGCCCACAAGTCGGCGGCCGGGCCCGCGCGCCCGCCGCGCGCGCGTTCCGGTGCGATGTAGGGCGGTGAACCCATCAGCACACCGGAGGTGGTCAATCCCGGGCTGTCGATCGACTTGGCGATCCCGAAGTCGGTGAGTACGACCCGGCCCTCCGGACCAAGCTGGATATTGGCCGGCTTCACATCACGGTGCATGACCCCGGCGTCGTGCGCGGCG
>NZ_JAVAYO010000011.1:0-264143 GCF_054863005.1 Bradyrhizobium sp. 25ACV | reverse complement strand
CCGTCCAGCCACTGCGCAGGGAAGGCCGAGTGATCGGCACCACCTGTATGCTGCTGTGCGGTTCTTCCTGCGTGTGCATTTCGCGCAGCGGACCGCGGGTGCGAGCCAGCACCCGGCCTTCCCTGCGCCCTCTTGCTTTAGAGGGTGGAGCGACCAAGCAAAGCTCGGGCGAATGCGCCGCGAGGACGAGAAGGCGTGTGCATCCACACATTCAGTGTCATCGCCCGCCTTGTGCGCACTTGCGCACTGGGGCGGGTGATCCAGTATTCCAGAGACAGTTGTGATTGAACCAAGAAGCCGCAGCGTACTGGATTCCCCGCCTTCGCGGGGAATGACGGCGTCACTTGGAGAACCAGGGTGTCCCCTCATACGCGGTCATTGCGAGGAGCGAAGCGACGAAGCAATCCAGAGCCTCTCTGCGGAGGGATTCTGGATTGCTTCGTCGCAGGGGCTCCTCGCAATGACGGCGTGGAGAAAGCGTGCGTCATAACTCCGCTCTCGCGCCCCGGACGCAGCGCAGCGCTCCTTCAGCGGTGCGCTGCAGAGCCGGGGCCCATCCATCCGCATCGCGCCCTGTTGCTTTCTGGATCCCGGCTCTGAGCCGCAACGCTAAGAGGCGTTGCGGCTCGTCCGGGACACGAGGGAAGAATCGTTGATGAGCGGCGCGCCCCGACTCACCCGCGCGGTACCGCCTCGTGGAGCAAATTCGGAAGTGATGTTGCCGATACAAAATCTGAAGTTGTGGATCATCCTCTTCGCGAGGGGTATTGTAGTAGTCCACCCCGTGTCTTCCCGGTAACGATTGTGCTGTCTACGCAACACCCGGTTCCGATTTAACCGTCATCACTGGTGGTTCGCATCACCGCCGCTTTTTGGCCACACCCGAGCATGAATAAAATCGCTCTAATGTTTTAGGGGCAGCGGCGGTCTTCGAAGGCGACGAGAAATCCCAAGGTCGATTCAAATCTTGGCTCTGATTTTTCGGGTCTGAAAGGGTTGACCGAGGAAACTGGTTTGCGATGAACGCGAAGATTGACAAGCAGAGGCTGCCGAGCCGTCACGTGACGGAAGGCCCTGCGCGCGCACCGCATCGGTCCTATTTCTACGCCATGGGTCTGACCACCCAGCAGATCCACCAGCCTTTCGTCGGCGTCGCATCCTGCTGGAATGAGGCCGCTCCCTGCAACATCGCCCTGATGCGCCAGGCGCAGGCGGTGAAGAAGGGCGTGGCGTCGGCCGGCGGCACCCCGCGCGAGTTCTGCACCATCACCGTGACCGACGGCATCGCGATGGGCCATGACGGTATGCGCTCCTCGCTGCCGTCGCGCGAATGCATCGCCGACTCCGTCGAGCTCACCGTCCGCGGCCATGCGTATGACGCGCTGGTCGGGCTTGCCGGCTGCGACAAGTCGCTGCCGGGCATGATGATGGCGATGGTCCGTCTCAACGTGCCCTCGATCTTCATCTATGGCGGCTCGATCCTCCCCGGCACGTTCCGCGGGCAGCAGGTCACCGTGCAGGACATGTTCGAGGCCGTCGGCAAGCACTCGGTCGGCGCCATGTCGGACGAGGATCTCGACGAGATCGAGCGCGTGGCGTGCCCCTCGGCGGGTGCCTGCGGCGCGCAGTTCACCGCCAACACCATGGCGACCGTGTCCGAGGCGATCGGCCTCGCACTGCCTTACTCGGCCGGTGCTCCGGCACCCTATGAAATCCGCGACGCCTTCTGCATGACCGCGGGCGAGAAGGTGATGAACCTGATCGCCGAAAACATCCGGCCGCGCGACATCGTCACCCGCAAGGCGTTGGAGAATGCCGCCGCCGTGGTCGCAGCCTCGGGCGGCTCGACCAATGCTGCGCTGCACCTGCCGGCGATCGCGCATGAGTGCGGCATCAAGTTCGACCTGTTCGACGTTGCCGAAATCTTCAAAAAGACACCATATGTCGCGGATTTGAAGCCGGGCGGCCGTTATGTCGCCAAAGACATGTTTGAAGTAGGTGGCATACCGCTTCTGATGAAGACGCTGCTCGACAACGGCTTCCTGCACGGTGATTGCCTTACCGTCACGGGCCGCACGATCGCCGAAAACCTCAAGAGCGTGAAGTGGAATCCGCACCAGGACGTGGTGCACCCGGCAGACAAGCCCATCACCGTCACTGGCGGTGTGGTCGGTCTGAAGGGGAATTTGGCGCCAGAAGGTGCGATCGTGAAAGTCGCGGGAATGTCCAACCTCAGGTTTACCGGTCCGGCCAGGTGCTTCGACCGCGAGGAGGATGCTTTCGAGGCGGTCCAGAAGCGCACCTACCGCGAAGGCGAAGTCATCGTGATCCGCTACGAGGGGCCGAAGGGCGGCCCCGGCATGCGGGAAATGCTCCAGACCACCGCGGCGCTGACCGGCCAGGGCATGGGCGGCAAGATCGCGCTCATCACCGACGGCCGCTTCTCCGGCGCCACCCGCGGCTTCTGCATCGGCCATGTCGGGCCGGAAGCTGCCATTGGCGGCCCGATCGGGCTGCTCGAGGACGGCGACATCATCGAGATCGACGCGGTCGCCGGTACCCTTAACGTAAAATTGAGCGACGCCGAGCTGGCCCAGCGCAAGACCAAATGGACCGCTCGCGCGACTAACCACACGTCAGGTGCGCTCTGGAAATATACTCAACAGGTTGGACCAGCGGTCGGGGGGGCTGTGACCCATCCGGGCGGCGCGCACGAGAAACAGTGCTATGCGGACATCTAGGCGTGCCATAGTTGCGTTTGTGTTGGGGGTCGGTGCGCTGGCCGCGCCGGCGCTTGCCTTCGACGGGGCTCCGGTCAACCCGAAGGACGCGACAATCCCGGTCGTGACCACCTTGCCGGGGACCGCGGCGACCGCGCGCGGCAAGGTCGCGCCGGCGACTGTGCCTCAGGAGACCTCGCTCAGTGCGCTGCAATATGCCGCCGAGGGTGGCCACCCCATCGCACAGTGGAAGCTCGGCCGCATGTACGCCAACGGCGACGGCGTCGCCCAGGACGATCTGCGTGCCTTCGAATATTTCAGCCGGATCGCCAATGCGCATGCCGAGGACAGCCCGTCGGCTCCGCAGGCGCAGATCGTGGCCAACGCCTTCGTCGCGCTCGGCCGCTACTATCTGAGCGGCATCCCCAACTCGAAGGTCAAGTCGGACCCGGAGCGGGCGCGGGAGATGTTCTCCTATGCTGCCTCCTATTTCGGCAATGCCGACGCGCAATACGATCTCGCCCGGCTCTATCTGAAGACGCCGGATGCCTCGCGCGAGGATTTCCGCTACGGCGCGCGCTGGCTCGGCCTCGCCGCGCAGAAGGGCCAGCACGAGGCGCAGGCGCTGCTCGGCCAGATGCTGTTCAACGGCGACCGTCTGCCGCGACAGGCCGCGCGCGGCCTGATGTGGCTGACGCTGGCGCGTGACAGCGCCGGCGCCGACGAGACCTGGATCAAGGAAAGTTACAGCCGCGCCTTCGCCAAGGCCTCCGACGACGACCGCGCCATGTGCCTGCAAATGCTGGAACAGTGGGTGCAGGGCGGCCGCCGGGAGTAGCTCGGCAACCTAGGTGCCATAGCGCCGTAGGGTGGGTTAGCGACGACATTCTCGCTGATTCAACGCGGAACGTCGGAAGCGTAACCCACCACCTCCGGGCTCCGGCCTACGCCGCCTCCAGATCCAGATCCGCCCACACCGGCACGTGGTCCGAGGGCTTCTCCCAGCCGCGCACATAGCTGTCGATCCCGACATTGGCGAGCCGGTCGCTGGCCTGCGGCGACAGCAGCAGATGGTCGATCCGCAGGCCCTGGTTCTTCTGCCAGGCCCCGGCCTGGTAGTCCCAGAAGGTGTAAAGCCCGGGCTCATCGGTGACGGCCCGCAGGGCATCGGTCAGGCCGAGGCCGAGCAGGGACTGGAAGCTCTCCCGCGTCTCCGGCTTGAACAGCGCGTCCTCGGTCCAGGCGGCGGGGTTATGGACGTCGCGGGCGTGCGGGATGACGTTGAAGTCGCCGGCGAGGATCAGCGGCTCCTCGGTCTTGAGGCGCTCCTTCGAATAGTCAAGAAGCCGGGACATCCATTTGAGCTTGTAGGGATATTTCTCGGTCCCGACCGGATTGCCATTGGGCAGATAGAGACAGGCGATGCGCATCACGCCCGACTTCAGCGTCACCACGCCCTCGAGGAAGCGCGCATGGGCATCCTCGTCGTCACCGGCAAGCCCCGACTTGGTCTCGTCGAACCGGAGCTTGGAGAGCAGCGCGACGCCGTTGAACGTCTTCTGCCCATGGGTGATGACGTTGTAGCCGAGCGCCTCGATCTCCAGCCGCGGGAAGGCCTCGTCGACGCACTTGATCTCCTGGAGGCAGACGATGTCCGGCTGGCACTCCCTCAGCCAGGTCAGAAGAAGGTCGATCCGCTGCCGGACCGAGTTCACGTTCCAGGTGGCAACTCTGATGGTCATGTCGGCGGGCTCCGGGCAGGGGCCATGGTTAGAACAAACTGCAAACGCGCCCGTCAAGGACGCCGCAAAATCTCCCACAAAATTAACCCGGCTTAAGCAGGCGGCAGGCCATTGATCGTCAAAAGGTTCCGCGAATGGGATGGCCGGACAAATCGATGAAGCGAACCGAGCCGCGTGACGACCTGATCGGCGCGTTCCTGTATTGGCTCGGCGGCTTCGAGATCGAGGACGGCCTGACCGCCGATCTCAGCGAGCGCGAGATCCGCCGCATCCGCGCCAAGCAGATCGACGCCGTGACGCGGCTGATTCCCGTGACGATGGCGGTGACGATGCTGAACGTCGCCATCGTGCTGATCCTGTTCTGGGGCAGGGGATGGAACGATTTCCTCGCGATCTGGGGCCTGACGCTCGCCGCCACCGCCTCGCTCGCTGTGCGCGCCTGGCGGCGGTCGCATCAGAACCCGCCGCAGGAGGCCTCGCCCCGTGTCGCGCGGCAGATGCTTCGGCAGGCGGTCTTGCTCGCCGCGATCTGGGGCGCGCTGCCGCTCGCTCTATTCAGCCGCATCGAGCCGACCAGCCAGCTGATCCTGGCCTGCCTGATGGTCGGCATGATGTCGGGCGGTGCCTTCACGCTGTCGACGTTCCCGCGCGCCGGCCTCGTCTATCTCGCCACCATGACGACCGCCTGCGCCGGGGCGCTATTGCTCTGCGGCGCCGGGCCGTATCTGGTGACGGCGGTGTTCCTGCTGCTGTTCGCATTTTTCATGGCACGCAGCATCGTCTCGCAGGGCAATCTGTTCCTCGGCAATCTCAAGGCCCAGCTCGAGCTCGAACGCCAGACCGAGATCATCTCGCTGCTGCTGAAAGACTTTCAGGAGAACGCCAGCGACTGGCTGTGGCAGACCGATGCCGAAGGGCATCTGGTCGACGTGCCCGAGCGTTTCGCGGACGTCGCTCAGTTGCCGCTGCCGCTGTTGAAGGGATCGCATTTCGCCGACGTGCTCGACATGCTGTGCCCGGAGGACAAGAGCGCGGCCTATAACGTCGTCGGCCTGATGGAGCAGAACGAGCCGCTGCACGAGATGAACCTCAAGGTCGTCGCCGGCGGCGAGGCGCGGCTGTGGTCGCTGACGGCGAAGCCGGCCTATGACCGTGAGGGACAATTCCTCGGCTATCGCGGCTTCGGGCGCGACGTGACCGAACGCTGGCGCGCGGAAAAGGCGGAGGCCGAGAGTCGCGCCAAGTCGGACTTCCTCGCGGTGATGAGCCACGAGATCCGCACGCCCATGAACGGCGTGCTCGGGCTTGCCAGCATGCTGCTCGAGACCAAGCTCGATCCGGAGCAGCGCGAGGCGGTCACCACGATCCGCGAGTCCGGCGACAATCTCCAGCGTATCCTCAACGACATCCTCGACCTGTCCAAGCTCGAGGCCGGGCGCTTCACCTTCGAGGTGATCGACTTCGCCCCGCAAACGCTGGTGGAGGCGGTCGCGACCGTTGTCCGCGCGAGCGCCAAGGGCAAGGGGCTGTCGGTCAAGCTGGAACTCGACCCGAACCTGCCGCCGACGCTACGCGGCGACGTCGCTCGTATCCGCCAGGTGCTGCTCAACCTCGCGTCCAACGCGGTGAAGTTCACCGATGAAGGCGAGGTGACGATCTCTGCGACCTGCCAGGCGCGCCGCGACCTGCTGGCGACCGTCGAATGGACGGTGACCGACAGCGGCATCGGTATCGCCCCCGAAAAGCTCGGCCAGCTCTTCAGCGATTTCGCGCAGGCCGATGCCTCGATCAGCCGCCGCTTCGGCGGCACTGGCCTCGGCCTCGCGATATCCCGGCGCATCATCGAGCAGATGGGCGGCACCATCGGCGTCACCTCGACGCCGGGCGAGGGATCGACCTTCCGTTTCACGCTGGTGCTGCCCTGGAGCCAGGCGCAGGCCTCCGAGCAGACGGCCGGCCACGATGAGGCCGACGAGCTCAAGACCCGTATCGCCGGTCTCGATCGGCCGCTGAAGGTGCTGGTCGCGGAGGACGACGCGGTCAACCGCATGGTCGTGAGCAAGATGTTGGGGGCCTTCGACGTCGAGCTGCGCGTCGTCACCGACGGCGCCGAAGCCGTCGCGGCAGCATCCGAAGGCAACTACGATGTGGTGCTGATGGACGTGCGCATGCCCGACATGGACGGGCTTGCCGCCACCCGCGCGATCCGCGCGCAAGGTGGGCGCTGCGAAGCTTTGCCGATCGTCGCGTTGACCGCCAATGCCTTCCCCGAGGACGTTAGGATCTGCCGCGAGGCGGGCATGTCGGACTTCCTCGCCAAGCCGCTGCGCAAGCCGGCGCTGGTCGCGGCCTTGCTGCGTGCGCTCGACGGCCACGTGATGTCCGAGGACGCGCCGCTGCAGCCGGAGCTGATGCCGGCCGAGTTGGAGTGGACGGACGAGGAGAAGCAGATAACAGGCGCGTAAGCGGTCAGACCGAGAAGCTGGTGCCGCAGCCGCAGGACGCCGTGGCGTTCGGATTGTTGACGCGGAACGAAGCGCCGATCAGATCGTCGACAAAATCGACCTGCGATCCCGCCAGGAACGGCTGCGAGGCGGAATCGACCAGCACCACCGCATTGTCCTGCTCGATCACGAGATCGTCGTCGGTCCGCGCACGGTCGATGTCGAACTTGTACTGGAAACCCGAGCAGCCGCCGCCCTCGACCGAGATGCGCAGCATCGCGCCAGAGCCTTCGCCCTTGAGGATCTCCCCAATCCGGCGTGCGGCGCGGTCACTGATGGTCACGTCGGTCGTCATGGCTCGTCTCCGATAGTCCCCGCGGTCATACCAGGTTCACTTGGCAGGTTCACTTGCCCAATTCATTTGGTATCCCGTGTCCGGCATAGTTAAGTGCAAGGATACGCAGAATCAAATGGATAGGGACTAAATTCGTCGTGTCCGTCGGAATGGCTGCCCCCCAAGCGCCCTATGCCTGCGATCCCGACCGCAGCCGCGGCCGGCTGGTCGCGGAGCCGCCGAGCCGGACCCGCAGCCCGTTTCGGCGGGATTGCGACCGGGTGATCCATTCCACCGCGTTCCGCCGCCTGAAGTACAAGACCCAGGTGTTCGTGTTCCACGAGGGCGACCACTACCGTACCCGGTTGACCCATTCGCTGGAGGTGGCGCAGATCGCCCGTGCGCTGGCCCGGCAGCTCGGGCTGGACGAGGATCTCACCGAAACCCTGGCGCTGGCCCATGATCTCGGTCATCCCCCGTTCGGCCATGCCGGCGAGCGGGCGCTGGACGCCTGCCTGAAGGATTTTGGCGGCTTCGACCACAACGCCCAGACGCTCCGCGTCGTCGCTTCGCTCGAGCATCGCTACCCTGATTTCGACGGGCTCAACCTGACCTGGGAGTCGCTCGAGGGCATCGTCAAGCACAACGGTCCGCTGACCGACCGCAGCGGCGCGCCGGTCGGTCGCTATCGCGCGCACGGCATTCCCGTCGGCATCGCCGACTATATCAAGATCTACGACCTCGAATTGTGGAGCTTCGCCTCGCTGGAGGCGCAGGTCGCCGCCATCGCCGACGACATCGCCTATGACGCCCACGATATCGACGACGGCCTGCGTGCCGGCCTGTTCCATCTCGACGATCTCAAGGTGATGCCGCTCACAGCTGAAATCATCGCCGAGACCTCAGCGCACTATCCCGATCTCGAAGACCTCAGGCGCGGTGCCGAGCTGGTGCGCGAGCTGATCTCGCACCTGATCGGTGCGGTGTTCGCGCAGGCGCAGAAGAACCTCGCCGCGGTGAAGCCCCAATCCGCCCAGGATGTCCGCCAGCAGAGCCGGCCGCTGGTCGCATTTCCGGCCGAGGTCGCCGAGGAGGAGGCCGCCATCAAGACCTTCCTCTATCAGCACATGTACCGTCACAAGCGGGTGATGCGGGTGATGGGGGAGGCGGAGCAGATCCTGTTCGACCTGTTCGCGAAATACCTGAAAGCCCCGGGCGAGCTGCCGCCGGAATGGCTGCTGGGGGCGGAGGCGGACAATGAGGGTGACCGGGCCCGCCGGATCGGCAATTTCATTGCCGGAATGACCGACCGTTTCGCCCTGACCGAGCACCAGCGGCTTTTTGACTCGACCCCCGATTTGCGTTAGGCGGCGGCCATGCCCGACACATCCTCAGCACTGCATTTGTTCGCCGACGTGCTTGCACGCGTGCACGCCGCCTGCCGCACGCTGGCGGCGGAAGCCAATTGGCCCGAGGGCATCGATCTCTCCCGCGTGGTGGTCGAGCCGCCGCGCGATGCCTCCCATGGCGACATGGCGACCAACGCCGCCATGGTGCTGGCGAAAGAGGCAAAGGCCAAGCCGCGCGACCTCGCCGAGCAGATCGCCGAGCGGCTGCGCGCGGACGCGCTGATCGCCAAGGTCGACGTCGCCGGTCCCGGCTTCATCAATCTGACGCTGCAGCCCGCTGCCTGGGCCGAGGCGCTGCGGACCGTGCTGCGCGAGGGCGCCGATTACGGCCGCGTCCGCGGCGGGTCCAAGGTCAATGTCGAATACGTCTCGGCCAATCCGACCGGGCCGATGCATGTCGGCCATTGCCGCGGCGCCGTGTTTGGTGACGCGCTGGCGAGCCTGCTCCAGTTCGCGGGCCACGACGTCGCGCGCGAATATTACATCAACGACGCCGGCGCCCAGGTCGACGTGCTCGCGCGCTCCGCGTTCCTGCGCTACTGCGAGGCGCTCGGCGAGGACATCGGTGCGATCCCGGAAGGGCTCTATCCGGGCGACTATCTGAAGCCGGTCGGCGCGGCGCTGGCGAAAGAGCACGGCGACAAGCTCCTCGCGATGAGCGAGGTCGAATGGCTGCCGACGGTGCGCGCCAAGGCGATCGCGATGATGATGGACGAGATCAAGGACGATCTCGCCGCCCTCAACATCCGCCACGATGTGTTTTTCTCCGAGCGCTCGCTGATCGAGACCGGCAACAATAAGGTTGCCGAGACCATCGATTTCCTGAAGGCCAAGGGCGACGTCTACGAAGGCCGCCTGCCGCCGCCGAAGGGCGCGCCGGTCGAGGATTGGGAAGACCGCGAGCAGCTGCTGTTCAAGGCGACGGCTTACGGCGACGATGTCGATCGTCCGCTGATCAAGTCGGACAATTCCTACACCTACTTCGCCGCCGACATCGCCTACCACAAGAACAAGTTCGACCGCGGTTTTGCGGAAATGATCGACGTCTGGGGCGCCGACCATGGCGGCTACATCAAGCGCATGCAGGCGGCGGTGAAGGCGACGACGTCAGGCAAGGGCTCGCTCGACGTCAAGATCGTCCAGCTCGTCAAGCTGCTGCGCAACGGCGAGCCGGTGAAAATGTCCAAGCGGAGCGGGGACTTCGTCACCTTGCGTGAGGTGGTGGATGAGGTCGGCCAGGACGCCGTCCGCTTCATGATGCTCTACAGGAAGAACGACGCCGTGCTCGACTTCGACCTCGCCAAGGTCATGGAACAGTCGCGCGACAACCCGGTGTTCTACGTCCAGTACGGCCACGCTCGTGGCCACTCGATCTTCCGCAACGCGAGAGCGGAGGTGTTCCCGGAACTGCCGGAGGATGCCGGCGAGCGGATCGCTTGGCTCGCTGAGTCGGCGTTGGAACGGCTGTCAGACCCCGTCGAGCTCGACCTGCTCAAGCGGCTCGCAATATTTCCGCGCATGCTGGAAGCCGCAGCCGCGGCCCACGAGCCGCACCGAATTGCCTTTTATCTCTATGATTTAGCCAGCGAATTTCATGCACTTTGGACGAAGGGGCGCGATTTGCCCTATTTACGCTTCATTATCAATAATGATGCAGAGCTTACAAAGGCGCGACTGGCCATGGTCCAGGGCGTCGTCTCGGTTCTGGCATCGGGCCTCGCCATCCTCGGCGTCCATGCTCCGAACGAGATGCGGTAGTTTGGGGCGAACTACTTAAGGGGAATATCGGGGGTAACCGGCAGAAGCCGGATCGCTTAGACTTGGTTGAAAGCCTTGTGGGTCGAAAGCCGTGCCTTGGTCGAGGGGCGCGCGGCTTTCCCGAAGGGACGCATCATCACGATGGCCGAACGATATCAGGACAGACCGTTTCCCTCCGATGACTATGGTCGCGGTGGCGCCCAGCATGGCAAGGCGGAGAGCGATCCCTTGGCCGAGCTCGCCCGCCTGATCGGACAGACCGATCCGTTCGCAGCTCAGGGGCGGTCCGGCGCACAACCGCCGGCAGCCCCCGCGCCCGCACAGGGCTATCAGGACGACGACTATCGGCAAGAGGATCGGCAACACGATTATCAGCAGGACTATGCCGAGCAGGCCCCGCCGGCGCAGCCCGGGCCGCCCTCATGGATGCGGCGCGCCAACGTGCAGCCGCAGCCGGCGCCAGCTCCCGAACCCGACTATCCCGTGTCCGTAAACCCGGTTCATCCGTTGCACCGCTATTCAGCCCAGCCCGCCGCGCCCGAGCCTGATCTTCATCAGCCGCAGGCTTATCAGGACCACGCCTATCAGGCGCAGTCCTACCAGGGGCAAGCCTACCAGGATCAGGCCTACCAGCAACAGGCCTATCAGGAGCCGCATCAGCAGCCCGATCCGGCGCGCTACGACGATGCGCTCTACGGCCGGCTGGAGGCAGGCGAGCAGGACTATCAGCGCGATCCGGCCTATCCCGACGATCCCTACGCGTATCAGAGCGACTATCCCGATGCGGAGGTCGAAGAGCCAAAGAAGCAGCGCGGCGGCATGATGACGGTCGCGGCGATCCTGGCGCTTGCCGTGGTCGGCACCGGCGCCGCCTTCGCCTACAAGACCTATGTCGGCTCGCCCCGCAGCGGTGAGCCGCCGATCATCAAGGCCGACAACACTCCGACCAAGATCGTGCCCGCGCCGACGGATTCCTCGGCCAAGGTGCCGGATCGCATGGTGAGCGGCGATGGCACCGAGAAGATCGTGCCGCGCGAAGAGGCGCCGGTCGACGTCAACGCCAAGGCGGGCGGTCCCCGCGTGGTGTTCCCGCCGCTGAACCAGAATGCGAACCCGCCATCGGTCGCGAGCGTGTCGCCGTCTGCGGTGCCGCCGCCGAGCACGGGCGCGAGCAACGGCACGATGCCGAACAATTCGCCGCGCCCGATCAGGACTGTCGCCGTGAAGGGCGATCAGACCGATAGCGCCACGCCGCAATCGGCCGCTGCCGCCAGGGCCACAGCGGGGCCGAAGCCTGTTGCTGCGCCCGTTGCGCCGGCCGCGCCGCGCAATCCGCCGACCTCGGCCAATGCCAGCGCCAACCAGCCGATGTCGCTGGCGCCGCAGTCGGTCCCGGCAGCCGAACCGCCGCAGCGGATGGCTGCGACCACCCCGACGCAGATCGCACCCGCCAGCAGCGGCGGTGGCGGCTACATCGTGCAGGTCTCCTCGCAGCAGAGCGAGGATAGCGCCGCCGCGTCGTACCGCGTGCTTCAGAGCAAGTATGGCAGCGTGCTCGGTTCCCGTTCGCCGGTGATCAAGCGGGTCGACCTCAGCGACAAGGGCAAGGGCGTCGTCTACCGCGCCTTCGCTGGGCCCTATGGTTCGGCCGAGGAAGCGACGCATGCCTGCAACAGCCTGAAGTCTGCTGGCTTGTCTGCCTGCTTCGTCCAGAGGAATTAACGGCCGTTTCCTTGACCCCCTCGCGGGTCAGGGTTAATCGGCCGTTATGAGCACGCGGGCCTTCATTACCGGTGTATCCGGAACGGAACTGACCGCCGTCGAGCGGGAGTTTATCCGCGACCAGCGCCCATGGGGCTTCATCCTCTTCAAGCGCAATGTCGCAACGCCAGCTCAAGTCGCTGCACTGGTTGCGGAATTGCGAACGGCGGCCGGTGCCACCGACGCGCCTGTCCTGATCGATCAGGAAGGCGGACGGGTGCAGCGGCTGGGTCCGCCGCACTGGCCGGTCTATCCGCCGGGCGCTGTTTTCTCGACCTTGTACGACACTGATTCGGCACTCGGGCTCACCGCGGCGCGCCTGTCCGCCCGTCTGATCGCAGCCGATCTTGCCGATCTCGGCATCACCGTGGATTGCCTGCCGCTGGCCGACGTGCCGGTCGAGGGCGCCGATGCCGTCATCGGGAACAGGGCTTATGGCGCCGAGCCCGGCAAGGTCGCGGCGATCGCGCGCGCGGTCACCGAGGGCCTGGAGCAGGGCGGCGTGTTGCCGGTCCTCAAGCACATCCCCGGCCATGGTCGGGCCACCGCGGACACCCATTTCAAGCTGCCGACGGTCGATACGTCGAGGGACGAGCTGGAACGGACCGACTTCGCCGCGTTCAAGCCGCTTTCGGACCTGCCGATGGCCATGACTGCACATGTTGTGTTTAGCGCGGTCGACCCCGCCCATCCGGCGACGACATCTGCGACAATGATTGCTGACGTGATTCGCGGCGCAATCGGGTTCCAGGGTTTGTTAATGAGTGATGACGTGTCGATGAACGCGCTGTCGGGGAATATCGCCGAGCGGACCCGCGCCATCTTCGCGGCCGGCTGCGACATGGCCCTGCATTGCAACGGCAATATCGAGGAGATGCGCGAGGTCGCCGACCAGACACCTGAGCTGTCGGGCCGGGCGCTGGAGCGGGCGAACGCCGCGCTCGCCGCGCGCAAGGCGCCGCAACCGCTCGACCGCGTCGCCGCACGCACTGAGCTGGACGCATTGATCGCACGGGCAAACACGGCATCCGCATGACCGCAGAAATTCTATCTTTCGAAACCGGGCGGCCCGCAGAGCTTGCCGAGGGTGAGCCGGCGTTGGTGGTGGACGTCGAGGGCTATGAGGGCCCGCTCGACCTGTTGCTTGCGCTGGCGCGGCAGCAGAAGGTCGACCTCGCCAAGATCTCGATCCTGGCGCTGGCCGACCAGTATCTCCACTTCATCGAAGCCGCGCGAAAGATCCGGCTCGAGCTTGCCGCCGACTATCTCGTCATGGCGGCATGGCTCGCCTTCCTGAAGTCGCGCCTGCTGCTGCCGGAGCCGCCGAGCGCGGAAGGCCCCAGCGCCGAGCAGATGGCGACAGCGCTCGCCAACCGCCTGCGCCGGCTGGAGGCCATCCGCGAAGCCGCCAACCGGCTGATGAACAGGCAGCAATTGCGGCGCGACATCTTCCCGCGCGGTGAGCCCGAGCAGATCGCCGAGATCAAGCATCCGAAATACACGGCGACGCTGTACGATTTGCTCACCGCCTATGCCTCGCAGCGCCAGTCGCGCGTGCTGGCGAGCGTGCATCTGGCCAAGCGCACGGTGTGGTCGCTCGCCGAGGCGCGCGCCACGCTGGAGCGGCTGGTCGGCAGCATCAGCGAGCAAGACGATTGGGGCGTGCTCGACGACTTCCTGGTCCGGCACGTCGCAGATCCGACCCAGCGCGCGACGGTGTTCGCCTCGAGCTTTGCTGCTGCGCTCGAATTGGTGCGCGAAGGTCAGCTGGAGCTGAACCAGAAAGAGGCGTTTGCGCCCATCTATTTCCGGAAGGGGCGCCCCAAACCGGTGCCGGACGCAGCTCCTGCGCCTGATGCGCCGGTCGGTTAAGTGCAAGAAGGAGAAGCTGCCATGGCAAGCCTGGCTGAAGTGCGGGTAGAAGAGGCCGAGCCGATGGAGAACGAATCCCAGGCACGTCCCGAGGAATTGCGGCTGCTGGAAGCGCTGCTGTTTGCTTCGAGTGAACCGCTGGATACCGCGACGCTGGCCAAGCGCATGCCCGAGGGCGTCGACGTCAAGGCCGCGCTCGAGCAATTGCAGGCCGACTACGCCTTGCGCGGGGTGAATCTCGTTCGCGTTGCCAACAAATGGACCTTCCGCACGGCCGGCGATCTCGCCTGGCTGATGACGCGGGAGAGCACCGAGACCCGCCGCCTGTCGCGCGCGGCGATCGAGGTGCTGGCGATCATCGCCTATCACCAGCCCGTGACGCGCGCCGAGATCGAGGAGATCCGCGGCGTCGTCACCTCGAAGGGCACCCTCGACGTGCTGCTGGAGACCGGCTGGATCAAGCCGCGTGGCCGTCGCAAGACGCCCGGCCGTCCGCTGACCTTCGGAACCACCGAGGACTTCCTGTCGCAGTTCACCCTGGAACAGCTCGGCGATCTGCCGGGCCTCGAGGAGCTGAAGGGCACGGGCCTCCTGGATTCGCGCCTGCCGACCGGGTTCAGCGTGCCGACGCCGTCGGACGACCCGCAGCTTCGCGAGGACGAGGATCCCTTGGAACCGGGCGAGGACCTTGATCTGGCGCTGGCGCCTGCGGTCGAGCCCGAGAGCCCGGAAGAGGCGCCGGAAGGCGGCAATGAGGGGGGTGGCGAAGGCAGCACCGAAGAGTGAGGCCTTTGCGTTTTACCGGTGCCCTGCGACCGGTTAACACTAGCAAGATTACGTAGTGCCAACAGCGAATTGGCGCTGCCTAGGTCCTTGTTTTTGAGACCTGCCAAGCCTAGGTTTCGGTGAAGATCGGCCGGGTCCCCGGCCATGCGCGTTTGGAGGGTTGCAGGATGGGTTCACTCAGCATTTGGCACTGGATCCTGGTGATCGCAGTGGTCCTGCTGCTGTTCGGCCGCGGCAAGATTTCGGATCTGATGGGCGACGTGGCGCAGGGCATCAAGGCGTTCAAGAAGGGCATGCAGGACGACGACAAGCCCGCCGAGAAGCCCGAGCCGGCCAAGTCCATCGAGCACAATAATGCGCCGACCGCGGCGCGGTCCGACGTCGGCAGCAAGGCCGTCTGAGCCGGAAGAAGCACGCGAGACGCGGGGTGCGGCCCGATCCTGCGCGCAAGGGATTGGGCCGGCTGCGGCTTCGCGTGAACGGAAGACCTCATGTTCGACATCGGGTGGAGTGAACTGGTCCTGATCGGGGTCGTGGCCCTGATCGCCATCGGCCCGAAAGAGCTGCCGGGCGTGCTGCGCATGGTCGGCCAGTGGATGGGCAAGGCCCGCAAGATGGCCGCCGAATTCCAGGGCCAGTTCCAGGAAGCGATGCGCGAGGCCGAGATGGCCGACCTCAAGAAGAGCTTCGACGAGGTCAAGGAAGCCGCGACCGGCTTCACCAGCAACAATCCGCTGACCTCGCTCCAGAAGGACGTCAGCGACGCACTGCGCGTCGATGCGCTCGATAAGCCGGCGGAGACGCCGACCACAACTGCCATCGAGCCGCCGACGACACCAACGACACCGGAAGCGCCGACGCCTGCGACCTTCATGGAAGCCGAGGCGCATGCGGCTGCGAACGAGCCGCTTGCGATCACCCGCGAGGTCGAGCAGGCGCAGGTTGCGCAGGACACCGCGCCATCCGAAGCGATCAAGGACGCCAAAGCGTCATGACCGACGCCGATATCGAGGCCAGCAAAGCCCCGCTGATGGACCATCTGATCGAGCTGCGCTCGCGGCTGATCAAGGCGCTGCTCGGCTTTGGCATTGCGTTCATCTTCTGCTTCTTCTTCGCCAAGCAGATATTCAACGTGTTGGTATGGCCATATGTCCTGGCCGTCGGCGATCCCGCAAACGCCAAGCTCATTTACACTGCGTTCCTGGAATATTTCCTGACCCAGTTGAAGCTGGCGATGTTTGGCGCGGCCTTCATCTCGTTCCCGATCGTGGCGGGGCAGGTCTACATGTTCGTGGCGCCCGGGCTCTACAAGCACGAGAAGCAGGCTTTCCTGCCGTATCTGGTAGCGACGCCGTTCTTTTTCGTGCTGGGTGCGGCGCTGGTCTATTTCGTTGTGTTCCCGATGCTGGCGCGCTTCTCGCTTGGCATGCAGCAACTCGGCAGCGACGAGACCGCAAAGATCGAGCTGTTGCCGAAGGTCGGCGAATATCTGTCGCTGATGATGTCGCTGATCTTTGCCTTCGGCATTGCCTTCCAGCTTCCGGTGATCCTGACGCTGCTTGGCCGCATCGGCATCATCACCTCGAAGATGTTGCGCGAGAAGCGGCGCTATTTCATCGTCATCGCCTTCGTCATCGCGGCGGTGCTGACGCCGCCCGACGTGATCAGCCAGTGCTCGCTGGCGATTCCGCTGATGGCGCTCTATGAGGGCTCGATCATCGCGGTGGCGATGGTGGAGAAGAAGGCCGCCGCCGCGGCGCAGGCCGCCACCGGCACCGACGTGTCGACGCCGGCCAATCCGGCGGAGTAGAGACCGCCACACCCTCGCTGTTATTCCCCGCGCAAGCGGGGAATCCAGTACGCCGCGGCCCCTCGGAGAATCACCACCCTCTCTGGAATACTGGATCATCCGCCTTCGCGGATGATGACAGCTGTGCTAGGGGACGCGCTGACGTACAACGTTTGCCCTTGTATGTTTACGCGTTGATCCAGGACCACAGCCATGCACGACATCAAATCGATCCGCGATAATCCGCAAGCCTTCGACGCCGGCATCGCCCGGCGCGGCCTTAAGCCGTTGTCGGCCTCGCTGCTCGCGATCGACGAGACGCGGCGTGCGGCGATCCTGGCCTCCGAGCAGGCGCAGGCTCGGCGCAACGCGGCCTCCAAGGAAATCGGCGACGCCAAGAAGGCCAAGGACGAGGCGCGCGCAGCCAAGCTGATGGCCGAGGTCGCCGAGCTCAAGACCACGATGCCGCAGCTCGAGGCCGCCGCGAAAGCCGCCGATGAGGAGCTGACCAAAGAGCTGTCCGCGATCCCGAACATTCCGTTCGACGAAGTGCCCGATGGTGTCGACGAGCACGGCAACGTGCAGCACCACGTGTTCGGCAACAAGCGCAACTACGGCTTTGCGCCGAAGCTGCATGACGATCTCGGCACCGCGCTCGGTGACATGGATTTCGAGGCGGCAGCAAAACTCTCCGGCGCCCGCTTCGTCGTGCTGAAGAAGAGACTGGCGCGGCTCGAACGCGCGCTCGGCCAGTTCATGCTGAATCTGCACGTCGACGAGCACGGCTATACCGAGATCAATCCGCCGCTGCTGGTGCGCAACGAGATCATGTTCGGCACTGGACAATTGCCGAAGTTCGAGGATGATCAGTTCTGGGCGATCAAGGGCGAGCTCCTTGCCTCGCCCGACCAGGAGCGGCTGAGGACAGAGCGCCTCGGCCTCATTCCGACCGCCGAAGTCTCGCTCACCAACCTCGCGCGCGAATCCATTCTCGACGAGAAGCAATTGCCGATGCGCCTCACCGCGCTGACGCCGTGCTTCCGCGCCGAGGCGGGCGCTGCCGGGCGTGACACGCGCGGCATGATCCGCCAGCACCAGTTCACCAAGGTCGAGCTGGTCTCGATCACGACGCCGGAGGTGAGCAAGGACGAGCTGGAGCGCATGCTGTCCTGCGCCGAGCAGGTGCTGCAGCGGCTCGGGCTGCACTATCGCGTGATGACGCTTTGCGCAGGAGACATGGGTTTCTCGTCGCAAAAAACCTATGACATCGAGGTCTGGATGCCGGGGCAGGGCGAGGGCGGGGCATTCCGCGAGATCTCGAGCTGCTCGGTCTGCGGCGACTTCCAGGCACGACGCATGGATGCGCGCTCGCGCGGTCCCGACGGCAAGCCGCGTTTCGTCCACACGCTGAACGGTTCGGGCACCGCGCTCGGCCGCGCGCTGATCGCTGTGATGGAGACCTATCAGCAGGAGGACGGCTCGATCGCAGTCCCCGACGTGCTGCAGCCCTATATGGGCGGCGTGAAGGTGATCGGGCGCGACTAAAGCGTTTTCGGGCGAAGTGGGTACCGGTTCGCGTCAAGAAAACGCGTCAAGACGAGAATCGCGTTGCCCGTTTGAAATGTTGGAAACGATCGGTTGCGAAGATCGGGCGGCCGGCTATCCTGCCGGCCACCCGACAACGCGAACCCACCGTTCATGGCCTTGCACCGCGACATCTTCTGGGTCGGCCGACAATGGGCGGTGACGGGGGCGGGCATCCAGGCCGTCGATCAGCGCCTGCGCGGCGTGCTCGACATCGAGATCGCCCGGCTCTGGGACGACGATCTCGTGCAGAGCCGGCGGGCCAAGCCCGGTGTGAATGCCGCCGACTTCGACAACGCGCTGACGGTGGCGCGCGAACGCTTTCCGCAGACGCCGGAGCCGGATGCGTTCGTTGCGCAATTGGAGGCGCTCGGCGTGATCGAGGCTGCCGTCGTCAGTCCGGCGGTACCCGCGATGAGTCTGCGTGCGGAGGGGCGGCTGGCGCGCTTCCTTCCACAATGGCGCATCCGCCGCTAATGGGTTCAGGCGGGAACCCCTGATCAGCCGGTTTGCCTGATCGGCCAGAGCCGGATAAGACGGCTCAGACCCCGCTTTTTTGGAATCGGCCCTTCGCATGCGCATTCTCTGCACCAATGACGACGGCATTCATGCCCCCGGCCTCAAGGTCGTGGAGGAGATCGCGCGCGCATTGTCCGACGACGTCTGGGTGGTGGCGCCCGAGCTCGACCAGTCCGGCGTGTCGCATTCGCTGTCGCTGAACGATCCCTTGCGCCTGCGCGAAGTCGGCCCGCAGCACTTTGCCGTGCGCGGCACGCCGACCGACTGCGTCATCATGGGCGCGCGCCATATCCTTGGGTCCAAGCTGCCCGACGTCGTGCTGTCCGGGGTCAACAAGGGCCGCAACGTCGCCGAGGACGTGGTCTATTCCGGCACCATCGCCGGCGCGCTGGAAGGCACCATCCTGGGGTTGCCGTCATTCGCGCTGTCGCAGGAGTTCAGCGTCGAGACCCGCGAGCGCCCGCCATGGGACACCGCACGCAAATTCGGGCCCGACATCTTGCGCAAGGTGATTGCCGCGGGCATTCCGAAGGACACCGTCATCAACGTCAACTTCCCGTCCTGCGCGCCCGAGGATGTGCTGGGCATCCGCGTCACGCGCCAGGGCAAGCGCAATCTCGGTTTCCTCAGGATCGACGAGCGCCAGGACGGCCGCGGCAATCCCTATTTCTGGATCGGCTTCGAGCGCGCCGCGATGATGGACACGCCGGCGGACGGCACCGATCTGGCGGCGCTTCGCGAGCGCTATGTTTCGGTCACGCCGCTCAGGCTCGATCGCACCAACGAAGCGTTTTCCGAAGAGCTCAGCGCGACGTTGAAGTAACGCTAGCTGCCGCGAAGGGCGGCTTCGATGGTCTTGCCGAGTGCGTCGAGCTGGAACGGCTTCTGGAGCGCCGGCCGGTCACGGTACTGCTCGGGCAGGCCGGAGGAGCCGTAGCCGGTGGCGAAGATGAACGGGCAGCCTTTCGCCTTGATCACGTCGGCGACCGGCGAGATGACCTTGCCGTTGACGTTGACGTCGAGAATGGCGATGTCGAACTCGGTCGCCTGGGCGAGCCGCATGGCCTCGGTGATGTCGCCGGCCTCAGCTGCGACCTTGTAGCCGAGCTCTTCGAGCATGTCCGCGACCATCATCCTGATCATCACCTCGTCCTCGACGAGGAATACAGAGCGGCCGGAAAGCCCTGTCGCGGTCATTAGTTGAGTCCCTTGCCCATTGCCAAAAACGTTCGCAGATAACACGAATTGACGCAATGCGCGTTTCGACGAACGGATACCTGAAAATGGTCATCGCGGCTCGCCCGTGGCAAGCCAATTTGTGGTCAAATGCTCCAGGCGAAGGTTATCATGGGTTCCTTAGCAGGAACACGATTCTCGCGCCCGGGTTTAACGTCCACCGGCCCCGGCAAGACAGCACAAGCAGGCAATGACCCCCGATCAGCATCCGCCGGAAAAGATGATGTTTCAGCTCACGCTGAGGCGTCGGGGCATCAGCGATCAGGCGGTGCTGCGAACCATGGAGCAGGTGCCCCGCGAGCTTTTCGTCGACGAGGCCGATCGCGACGGCGCCTATCGTGACAGCGCGCTGCCGATCGCCTGCGGGCAGACCATCAGCCAGCCCTTCGTCGTGGCCTACATGACCGAGCAGCTCCAGCTTCAGAAGCGGCACCGCGTGCTCGAGATCGGGGCAGGTTCCGGCTATCAGGCCGCCGTGCTGTCGCGGCTCGCCGGCCAGGTCCTGACCGTCGAACGCTATCGCAAGCTTGCCGATACGGCACGCACCCGGCTCGAAAAGCTCGGCTGTCACAATGTCGAGGTGATGCTCGGCGACGGGCTCAATCTGCCGCCCAATATCGGCCCGTTCGACCGCATCATCGTCACCGCCGCAGTGGAGCAGCTTCCGGACAATCTGGTCGAGCGGCTCGAGGTCGGCGGCATCCTGATCGCGCCGGTCGGCCCGCATCAGGGTGTGCAGACGCTGGTCCGCTTGACCCGCACCGAAGCCGGGATCGAGCGCAAGGAACTCGTCGAGGTCCGCTTCGTGCCGGCACTGCCCGGGGTGGCGCGGGAGCTGTAGATTTCCGGATCGGCTGCGCGGCCAACATCTTATTGGGAGGGTTAAGCCGTTATTTACTCGGCGCGTGTTTACTTAAAACACCAGTTCTGTTGCGTACGAGTGAGTAACCATGTCCGTCGTCGCCGAGTTGCTTTACTCGCGCCGCGTACCGCAGGTCGCGGTGCTGGCGCTGATCTCCTTCAGCTTCGCAGGGTGCAGCGCCGACATGTCGTCGCGGCTGTCCCAGTCGAACTTCTCCAACCCCTTCTCTTCTGAGCAGACCGGTTCGGTGCAGCAGGCCCCGCCGCCGCAGCAGCGCGAGCTGCCGCAATATTCGCGGCCGCAGACACAGCCGGGCTATTATCAGTCGCAGCCCTTGCCGCCGCCGGCGGTGTCCGCACCGCAATCCTATCCCGTCACAGGTGGTGGTGGCGTGTCCGGAGGCGGGCGCGGCGTCAGTTCCTACGCGCCTCCGGCGCAGCCGCATCTCGAGACCACGGCCACCGTGCCGCCGCGCTCCGTTGCCGCGGCTCAGCCGGCCGGAGGGACCAAGATCATCGTCGGCACCAGCGATACGCTTGAGGTGCTTGCCAAGCGTTATCGTGTCACGCCGCAGGCGATCCTCGCGGCCAACGGCTACAAGGGGCCGCGTTCGCTCTCGCCCGGCCAGCAGCTGATCATCCCGCATCCGGCCACCGCCGCTGCACCCGCGCCCGCGTTGGCTCCTATCGCAGCAGCTCCCGCGATGGCGCCTGCAGCCAAGCCGGTTGCGGCCATGTCGGCGCCGCCGAGCACCCACTTCGTCAACCACGGCGACACGCTCGCCAGCATCGCCCGCAAGAATCATATTTCGTCGGCTGAGCTCGCCCGTGCCAACGGCCTCGATCCGTCGGCCAAGCTCAAGCTCGGTACCAAGTTGACCGTGCCCGGTGCCAAGACCGCTGCCCTCGCGGCCCCGGTTGCGGCGGCTCCTGTCGGGGCTGCTCCGGTTGTCGGGACGCTCCAGCCGGTTGCTGCCGCTCCCGCACCCGCCACCAAGATGGCGGCTGTCGCCGCGCCGGTGCAGAGCGCTCGCCTGGCCCAGGCCACGGCCAATGTCGAAGAGAAGCCCGCTGAAGCTCCGGCGAAAGCTGCGGAGACCACGAGTGCGCTGCCGACCTTCCGCTGGCCGGTGCGCGGCAAGGTGGTCACGAGCTACGGCGCCAAGACCAATGGCAAGTCCAATGACGGCATCAATCTCGCGGTGCCCGAGGGGACGCCGGTCAAGGCGGCCGAAGACGGCGTCGTCGCCTATTCCGGCAACGAGCTGAAGGGTTACGGCAATCTGGTCCTGGTTCGGCACTCCAACGGCTACGTCACCGCATATGCCCATGCGAGTGAGCTGATGGTGAAGCGCGGCGATACCATCAAGCGCGGTCAGGTCATTGCCAAGTCGGGTCAATCCGGGGAGGTGGCGTCGCCGCAGCTCCACTTCGAGATCCGCAAGGGATCGAGCCCGGTTGACCCGCTTCAATTCCTGAACGGGGCGTGAGGCGCCGCCAGCCCCTCACCACACGAACGGTGTCATCGCCCGCGAAAGCGGGCGATCCAGTATTCCAGAGACAGTTGTGGTTGAGCCGATAGGCCGCGGCGTACTGGATTCCCCGCTCCAGTGCGCAATTGCGCACAAGGCGGGGAATGGCAGTTGTGGGTGAAAGCCAGCCTTACTTCGCCGTCAGCTTCACACCGAGCCGGCCCGCAAGCTCCTGCACGAACTGCCAGGCGACGCGGCCCGAGCGGGAGCCGCGGGTGGTCGACCATTCCAGCGCCTCGCGCTCCAGCGCCTCATCGTCGACCTCAATGCCGAAATGGCTGCAATAGCCGCGCACCATCGCGAGGTATTCGTCCTGGCTGCAGCGGTGGAAGCCGAGCCACAGGCCGAAGCGATCCGACAGTGACACCTTCTCCTCGACGGCTTCGCCGGGATTGATCGCGGTCGAGCGCTCGTTCTCGATCATGTCGCGCGCCAGCAGATGGCGGCGGTTGGAGGTGGCGTAGAGGATGACATTCTCGGGCCGGCCCTCGATGCCGCCTTCGAGCACGGCCTTCAGCGATTTGTAGGACGCGTCATTGCCGTCGAAGGAGAGGTCGTCGATGAACACGATGAAGTGGAAGCTGGCGTCCCGGAGCTTCTCCATCAGCATCGGCAGCGTTTCGATGTCCTCGCGGTGGATCTCGATCAGCTTCACCCTGTCTGCCGGCTTGCGCTCCGCATTGATGCTGGCGTGCGCTGCCTTGACCAGCGACGATTTGCCCATGCCGCGCGCGCCCCAGAGCAGCGCGTTGTTGGCGGGCAGGCCATTGGCGAAGCGCTCGGTGTTCTCCATCAGGATGTCGCGCATCCGATCGACGCCCTTGAGCAGGAACAGCTCGACGCGGCTGACCCGCGGCACTGCGGCGAGGCGGCCGTCGGGGTGCCAGACATAGGCATCGGCCTGCTTGAACGATTCGCGTTCGAGCGCCGGCTTGCCCTGGGCGGACAGGTGCACCGCAATGGTCTCCAGCGCGCGGACGATGCGCTCCTGGGAGAGGTCTGGGGCTGCCTTGACGGCCCCCTTGGTCGTCCCCTTGGGGCGTTTTGCCGCGACGGGGGCGGGCTTGCGGGCAGGGGTGCGGGGGCCTTTGCCGGCCGGGCTTTTGCTAAGGTTTTTGGGCATGTCCGAAGTTCCTGAGAACGCAGCCTTATCGGGCCTGACGGCGCGCCGCAAGGTGGGTCAAAAGGGCAGTCTGGCAGCGTTGCAATTGGGGCAATGGCCGCTATAGTCCGCGCGAATTTGACCGAACCGGTCGCCTTTGAGGGCCTGACCGGCTTTCCCCCGTTCTCACGAGGATCGTCCGAATGCTGATTACCCCTGCGTATGCCCAGGCCGCGGGCGCCGGTGACACCAACAGCATGTTGATGTCGCTGCTGCCGTTCGCCCTGATCTTCGTGATCATGTACTTCCTGATTCTGCGTCCGCAGCAGAAGAAGGTCCGTGACCACGCCGACCTCGTGAAGAATATCCGCCGCGGCGACACCGTCGTGACCTCGGGCGGCCTCGTCGGCAAGGTCACCAAGGTCGTCGACGACGACCAGATCGAGTTCGAGATTTCCGACGGCGTGCGCGTGCGGCAGATGCGCCAGATGATCTCGGGCGTGCGCGCCAAGGGCGAGCCGGCGAAGGAATCCAAGGAAAGCAAGGAAGCCGCCAAGGACGACGCCGCCTCGAAGTGAGCGCGTCCGCGAGCATCTCAAGTCTCCTGATCTGACAGGTCCAGTCGATGTTGTATTTCACGCGGTGGAAGGCGCTCGGGATCATCCTGACGGCGCTGATCGTGTGCCTCTGCGCGGTCCCGAACTTCTTCCCCGAGGCGCAGGTCAAGACCTGGCCGGCCTGGGCGCAGCGCCGCCTCGTGCTCGGCCTCGACCTCCAGGGCGGCTCCTACCTGCTGCTCGAGGTCGATTCCAACTACGTGAAGAAGGAACGGCTCGACCAGGTCCGCGATGACGTTCGCCGCACGCTGCGCGATGCCAAGATCGGCTTCACCGGCGGCGTGACCGTGCGCAACGACGCGGTCGAGGTTCGCATTACCAAGGAATCCGACGCTCAGGCTGCGCTCGCCAAGCTGCGCGAACTGTCTCAGCCGCTGGGCGGCCTGATGGGATCCAGCGGTCAGCGCGACCTCGAGGTGACCGATGCTAGCGGCGGGGTGATCCGCCTGAGCGTCCCGCAGGCCGCGATGCTCGATCGCCTGCGCAAGACCATCGAGCAGTCGATCCAGATCGTCGAACGCCGCGTCAACGAGCTCGGCACCGTCGAGCCCGTGATCCAGCGCCAGGGCAATGACCGTATCCTGGTGCAGGTCCCCGGCCTTCAGGACCCGACCCGCCTGAAGGAGCTGCTGGGCAAGACCGCGAAGATGGAATTCCGCATGGTCGACACCTCCGTGCCGCCGGATCAGGCGCAAGCGGGCAGGTTGCCGCCGGAATCCGAACTCCTAATGAGCGCATCGCCGCCGCCCACGCCCTATGTGGTCAAGAAGCAGGTGCTGGTCGCCGGTGGCGATCTGACCGACGCCCAGGCGAGCTTCGACCAGCGCACGGGCGAGCCGGTCGTCAGCTTCAAGTTCAACACCTCGGGTGCGCGCAAGTTCTCGCAGGCCACGCAGGAGAACGTGGGGCTGCCGTTCGCGATCGTTCTGGATAACAAGGTGATCTCGGCGCCCGTCATCCGCGAGCCCATCACCGGCGGCCAGGGCCAGATCTCCGGCAGCTTTACCGTGCAATCGGCCAACGATCTGGCGATCCTGCTGCGCGCCGGCGCGCTGCCGGCGCCGCTGACGGTGGTCGAGGAGCGCACCGTCGGTCCGGGCCTCGGCCAGGACTCGATCGAGAAGGGTGAGCTCGCGGCTTATGTCGGCTCGATCCTCGTCATCATCTTCATGCTGCTGACCTACCGGCTGTTCGGGGTGTTCGCGAACATCGCGGTGGCCATCAACGTCGCCATGATCTTCGGCCTGTTGTCGCTGCTCAACGCGACGCTGACGCTGCCCGGCATTGCCGGCATCGTGCTCACCGTCGGCATCGCCGTGGACTCCAACGTGCTGATCTACGAGCGCATCCGTGAGGAACTGCGCGGCGGCCGCAACGCGATCTCGGCGATCGATGCCGGCTTCAAGCGGGCGCTCGCGACCATCCTCGATTCCAACATCACAACCTTCATTGCCGCCGCGGTGCTGTTCTACATCGGCACCGGCCCGGTGCGCGGCTTCGCCGTGACGCTCGGCATCGGCATCATCACCACGGTGTTCACCGCCTTCACGCTGACGCGGCTGATCGTCGCCTGGTGGGTGCGGTGGAAGCGGCCGCAGAGCGTGCCGATCTAGGAGCCTGATCGTGACTCACACCGTTCTCATCGGGCTCGGCGTCCTCATTGCCGTCCTCACCGTGGTTGCCGCGCTCGGCCTGCTGCCGTCGCTGCGTATCGTCCCTGACGATACGCATTTCGATTTCACGCGCTTCCGCCGCATCAGCTTCCCGATCTCGGCGGCGCTGTCGATCGTCGCGATCACGCTGTTCTTCACCCATGGCCTGAATTTCGGCATCGACTTCCGCGGCGGCACGCTGCTGGAGGTCAGGGCCAAGTCCGGCGCCGCCGACATTGCCGCGATGCGCACGACGCTGGATGGATTGCGTCTGGGCGAAGTGCAGTTGCAGCAGTTCGGCGATGCCGCGAACGTCCTGATCCGCGTCGCGGAGCAGCCGGGCGGCGATGCCGCGCAGCAGGAGGCGGTGCAGAAGGTTCGTTCCGCGCTCGGCGATTCCGTCGAGTATCGCCGCGTCGAAGTGGTCGGTCCGCGCGTCTCCGGTGAGCTGCTGGCGTTCGGCATGCTCGGCCTGATGCTCGCGATCGTCTCGATCCTGATCTATCTCTGGTTCCGGTTCGAATGGCAGTTCGCGCTTGGCGCCATGATCGCCAACGTGCACGACATCGTGCTGACGATCGGCTTCATGTCGATCAGCCAGGTCGATTTCGACCTGACCAGTATCGCCGCGCTGCTGACCATTCTGGGCTATTCGCTCAACGACACCGTCGTCATCTACGACCGCATCCGTGAAATGCTGCGTCGCTACAAGAAGATGCCGATGCCGCAGCTGCTAAACGAGTCCATCAACTCGACGCTGTCGCGCTCGATCATCACCCACTTCACGGTGACGCTGGCGCTGCTGGCGCTGCTCCTGTTCGGCGGTCACGCGATCCACAGCTTCACCGCGGTGATGATGTTCGGCGTGGTGCTGGTCGGCACCTATACCTCGATCTTCATCGCGGCGCCGATCCTGATCTATCTCGGCGTTGGCGAGCATCGCGAGGATGCGCCCGATACCGCTACGCCGGCGAAGAAAAGCAAGGCATGATCCGAACCGCATGCCCTCGCAGGCGTTTGCGAGGGCAATAGGCTCATTCGGACGAATCTCATGGCCGGCGATCCCAACGCACCGCATTTCCCGCGCTCGGCGCCGATCGAGGCCTATGGCAAGGGCGGCTTCGCCTTTGCCGGCATGTCGCATCGGGGCTCGCTGCTGTGCTTGCCCGACGCGATCTGGGCCTGGGACGTGACGGATCCCCAGAAGATCGACCGCTATTCGCTGGACCGGGTCTTCACAGCCGCCAACAGCATCGACACGCTCCTGATCGGCACCGGAACCGGGGTCTGGCTGCCGCCGCCGGCGCTGCGGCAGGCGCTCAAGGCGGTGAGGGTGGTGCTGGACACGATGCAGACCGGTCCCGCCGTGCGCACCTACAACATCATGATCGGCGAACGGCGGCGGGTTGCCGCTGCGCTGATCGCGGTGCCATGAACAGCACATGAGCAGCGCCGCGCCGCCGCCCGATTCCGTCACTTTCTGCGCCGATCTCGTGCGCAGCCATGACTTTCCGCGCTACGCCGCAACGCTGTTCGCGCCTGCCGCCGAGCGCCGCGCGCTGCTGGCGCTTTATGCCTTCAATGTCGAGATCGTCCGCGTCCGCGACCAGGTGAGCCAGCCCTTGCCCGGCGAGATCCGCTTTCAATGGTGGACCGATCTGTTTTCCGGCCTGGTCCACGGCAGTGCCGAGGGCAATCCGGTCGCGGCGGAGCTGCTGCGCGCAATCCGCGATTTCGACCTGCCGGTCGAGCCGCTGTCGCTGCTCGTCGACGAGCACCAGTTCGACCTCTACAACGATCCGATGCCGACCATGGCTGCGCTGGAGGGCTATCTGGCCGCGACCTCATCGGCGCTGTTCGCTCTGGCGGCGCAGATTCTGGCGCCGCCCTCGGACGCCACCGAGCATCTCGCCCGTCATGCCGGGCTGGCGCAGGGCATCGTCCAGGTCATGGCAAACCTGCCGCGCGATGCCGCGCACCGGCAATTGTTCCTGCCGCAGCAGTTGCTGGCGAGCCACGATTGCAACATGGAGGACGTGTTCGCCGGCAAGGAGACGCCGAGTTTGCGCGCCGTGCTGGAGCAGCTCGCGGGCGATGCGAGGCAGCATCTGGCTACGGCGCTGTCGTTGCTGGCGGAGGTGCCGGCAGCGGCTCGGGCAGCATTTCTGCCGCTCGGGCAGGTGCGGGCCGATCTCAAGCTGCTGTCACAACCCGGGCGCAATCCGTTCAAGCCGCAGCAATCGTCCCGGCTGCGCACGCTGTGGACGCTGTGGCGGGCTTCGCGGTCGCGCGAGTTTACCAAATAGCGGCTGGCTTATCGCCTGGACCGGCCAAATGCCCTATGCTGTCCTATGGCTGACTTGTCCCCAATCTCGCCCTTTGATCTCAGCGGTCTGCCGGTCGCCCCAAGTGACATTGCTGCCGCCGCCGAGACCATCAGGGGCGCCGTCGTCGAGACGCCCTGCAGCTACAGCCGCACGCTGAGCAGCATCTGCGGCTGCGAGATCTGGCTCAAATTCGAGAACCTCCAGTTCACCTCCTCGTTCAAGGAGCGGGGCGCGCTCAACCGCCTCACGGCGCTGACGCCGGAGGAGCGCGCGCGGGGCGTGATCGCGATGTCGGCCGGAAACCATGCGCAGGGCGTCGCCTATCACGCCAAGCGGCTCGGCATTCCCGCCACCATCGTCATGCCGGTCGGCACGCCCATGGTGAAGGTCGAGAACACCAGGCATCACGGCGCGGCGGTGGTCGTCACGGGCGCGACGCTGGAGGAGGCGGCCGCGTTCGCGCGCAGCCACGGCGAAGCCAAAGGCATGATCTTCGTCCACCCCTACGACGATCCGCTGGTGATCGCAGGGCAGGGCACGGTCGGGCTGGAGATGATGAGGGCCGTGCCGGAGCTCGACACGCTGGTCGTGCCGATCGGCGGCGGCGGCCTGATCAGCGGCATCGGCATCGCGGCGAAATCGATCAAGCCGTCACTACGAATCCTGGGCGTCGAGGCCTGGCTCTATCCCTCGATGTACAACGCCATCCATGACGGCAATCTGCCGGCGCGGGGCGACACGCTGGCCGAAGGCATCGCGGTGAAATCGCCCGGCAAGATCACCACCGAAATCGTTCGCCGCCTCGTCGACGACATCGCGCTCGTGAACGAGGCCGAGCTCGAGCGCGCGGTCGCAACCCTGATCTCGATCGAGAAGACCGTCGTCGAGGGCGCCGGTGCCGCGGGGCTTGCCGCGCTGATGTCCGATCCGTCACGGTTTGCCGGCCAGAAGGTCGGTCTGGTCCTGAGCGGCGGCAATATCGACACGCGGCTGATCGCATCCGTCCTCACCCGCGAGCTCGCGCGCGAGGGGCGGCTGACCCAGCTCTCGCTCGACATTCCTGACAGACCGGGGCAATTGGCCGCCGTTGCGGCCCTGTTGGCCGAGGCCGGCGCCAATATCATCGAGGTCTCGCACCAGCGGACCTTCTCCGACCTGCCCGCCAAGGCCACGCTGCTGCAGCTGGTCATCGAGACCCGCGATAGCGCTCATCTCGACGAGGTGATGGCAAAGCTCAGTGCATCCGGACTAAGCGCGCGCTGCACCTGAGGAGCACGTTGAGACGCCAGGCCGCGCTGGGCGCTACTCCGGAAGGCCTGCGATGCGCAGGGCATCGCCGAGCGAGGAAGCGAGCGTTGGCGCGCAGTTGACGCCCTGAAATTGACGGCCATAACGGAACGTCGGGTGCAGCTCCAGCACCCGCGCGGCTGCCGCCTTCGCCTCCTGCAATCGTCCAAGCTTTGCCAGCGCCGCGGCCAATTGCACATGGGTGATGCTGTGGCGAGGATTGGCCTGAACCGAGCGGTAAGCGGCGCGACACGCTTCCTCATATCGGCCGCGATGGAAGTGCCCAAGAGCCTGGGCGTCGAACGCGGCGAAAGCCCAGGGATCGAACGGGCTGAGCCGCAGGCCTCGTTCGCTCCATTCAATAGCGCGATCGGCATCTCCACCCCAGCCGAGCACGACGCTGCCGAGGATGTAGGTCAGCGCCGATGATGGGCTGATGGCGAGCGCGGCCTCGAACGCGATGAACGCTGCTGAGCGATCGTGCCCGTCCATGCCGATCGAAAAGCCTGCGAGCGTGAGAGCAAGCGCATCATCCTGGCCGTGAGCGATGGCCGAGCGCGCGTGGCGGATCGAGGCCCCGCGATTGGCCTCCTGCAAACCGGCTCGAAGAAACAGGCAGTGATGGCACATCGCCGCATTGCCGTGCGCGAGCGCATACGCAGGCTCGAGCGCGATCGCACGTTCGAGCAGCGCGAGGGCCTGGGTGACCTGGGCCGGCATGCCGGAATCGACGTCCAGCTGGGCGCGCAGGACGAGATCATAGGCATCCAGGCTGTCCGGCCGCTTGCGCCTGACCCTGTTGATTTCGGCGCGCCGCAGGCTGGGCGCGATCGCACCGACGGTCGACGATGCGATGTCGTCCTGGAGGGCGAAGACGTCTTCGGACCGGCGGTCAAATCGCTCGGCCCAGACGTGCATGCCAGTCGACGCATCGATCAACTGGCCGGTGATGCGGACCAGCGTGCCGGTCTTGCGGACACTGCCTTCCAGCACGTAGCGCACGCCAAGTTCGCGGCCGACCTGCTTTACGTCCACCGCGCGGCCCTTGTAGGCGAATGTGGAATTCCGCGCGATCACGAACAGCCAGTTGATGCGCGAGAGACCGGTGATGATGTCGTCAACCATCCCGTCAGCAAAATAGTCCTGCTCCTCGTCGCCGCTCAGGTTCGTGAAAGGCAACACTGCGATCGACGGCCTGTCGGGCAAGGACAGCAACGGCGCTTGCGATGTTGCTCGTGCGGGATCCGGATCGGACGTCGTCACGATGGGGCCGACATAGCGATAGCCGCGGCGCGGCAGCGTTTCGATCCAATGCGCCTCGCCGGAGATGTCCGCCAGCGTGCGCCGCACCGCCGCGATCTGGACGGTCAGGTTGCTGTCCTCGACGGCCTGGGCGGGCCAGGCCGCCTCAATCAAGGCATTCTTTGAAACCGGCACACCAGCCTGCCGGACGAGGAGCGCCAGGAGCAGCACAGCGCGCTGGCCGAGAGCGGTCGGCTCAGCACCGTGGAACAGGATCCCCGCATCGCCATCGAGCCGAAAGGGACCAAATTCAAGGATCGTGGCCATCGCCGAAGAAGGCCACATTTCGCAGGTTTTTTGCAACGTTTTCCGAACGGCTTCGCGACTTTCCGGCTGGACGGGACCACCATCGCGCGAGCCGTGAGGAACGCTGCAACAGCGATGGAGGTGTACATGACCGCGAAACACGTCATCCGCAGGCCCGGCGAGACCGAGGGGGTCACGCTGCGCGGCCAACCAATGGCCTTCCTGGTGACGGGCGAGGACACTGGGCATACGAGCATGTTCGACTGGACAATTCCGGCAGGATTCGCCACCGGCCGGCACGTTCATCGTGTTCAGGAAGAGACCTTCTACGTGCTCGAAGGCGAGTGTGAATGGTTTGTCGGCGATGAGATTGTCCGGGCAACCCCAGGGACCTTCCTCTTCATTCCTCCCGGTGTTCCCCACAACATCACCAACGCGAGCGAGAAGCCCGCGCGCGTCCTCATGACCGTATCCCCGCCGGGACACGAGCGTTACTTCGAGGAGCTGGCCGAGCTGACGGCAAGTGGTCCCCCGGATGCGAAAGCCATCAGCGAGCTACGCGCCCGCTTCGATACCGACCAACTCTCGGCGCTGACGACAAGAGCTTGAAGCCTGACGGCGCGACTGTGGACCGACTTCAAGCCCGGCCGCGCCGGCCTTTTTGCTACCGTGCCGCCAGATGAGCCAGATGAGCGATCAGCCGATCGATCTCGGACTCCGTGTTGTAATAATGCGGCGATGCCCGCACGACATGCGGCAAGGAGCGAAGTTCGGCATCGATACGCGTGCTCGACGGATCTGAAGCGCCGATGGTGATGCCGGCTGCAGCGGCACTGGCGACAACGGCGTCCGCTTCATGCCCGTCCAGCGTGAAGCTGACGATGGCGCCCGGCGCGCGTCCGAGGTCGCGAATGGTGATGCCGGGAAGGGCGGCGAGGCCGCTGCGAAGACGGCCGGCAAGCATGCGGCAGCATTGTTCGATCGGAGCGATGCCGATCTCTAAGGCGTAATCGACGGCGGCGCCAAGGCCCAGCCGGGCCGCGTAATTGTTCTCCCAGGTCTCGAAGCGGCGTGCATCGTCGCGAAGCCGATATTCATCGCGCGAGACCCAGGGCGCCGCGAAGTGATCGATCATCGGCGGCTCGAGTCGTTGCAGCAGCGCTTGGCGGACGTAAAGGAAGCCGGTGCCGCGCGGGCCGCGCAGGAACTTTCGCCCCGTGGCCGACAGCATGTCGCAGCCGATGGCCTCGACGTCGACCGTCATCTGGCCGACCGCCTGGCAGGCGTCGAGCAGATAGGGAATGCCGTGCGCTCGCGCGATTTTGCCGACAGCTGCCGCCGGATTGACCAGCCCGCCATTGGTCGGGACCCAGGTGATCGCGATGAGCTTTACGCGCTCATCGATCATGCGCTCGAGCGCGTCGACATCGAGCTCGCCGCTGGCATCGCTCGGCACGACGTCGATGATCGCGCCGGTCCTCTTGGCGACCTGTAAGAACGCGACATAATTGGCCGCGTATTCCGCCTCGGCAGTTAGGATGCGGTCGCCCTTGCGAAACGGAAGCGCGTAGAACGCCATCTGCCAGGCGACCGTCGCGTTCTCCACGAGCGCGATCTCGTCGGGTGCGGCGTTGAGCAGACGCGCTACCGAGCCGTAGACCGCTTCGAGCCGGTCGGCCTCGCGATCGGCGGCCGCATAGCCTCCGATCTCGCTTTCCAGATCGATATGCTGCTTCATCGCCGTGACAACGGAAGTCGGCATGAGCGCCGCCCCTGCATTGTGGAGATATGTGAGCCGGCTGGCGGCCGGCGTGTCAGACCGTATTTGGTCGATGTCGATCACCAACGCCTCCACTTTCCGCGATCCGTGATGATGAATTAGATGCGCCGAAGGGGCCGAGCAAGACGTCAGGCCAGGGACGTCGGCTGGATTTCAGATGCAGAGGCCGAGCAGCTTGACGTGACAATTGCTGGATTTCGGCTTGCTCGCAGGCGCAGCCTCGCGTTTCACGGCAACGAGGGGCTCCTTGTCCTTGTTCTTCTTGCCCTTGCCCTTCGGCTCGTAATCGCCGGCGATCACCATGGCCCAATAGGTGCGCTTGCCGCTGGCGTTCCTGGCGCTGGCGATGCCGACGCGGGAGGCGTTGTGCAGCAACAGGTTCTTGCGGTGCCCGGACGAGTCGATCCACTGTCCCAGGGTCTTCTCAAAATTGTCGTAGCCGTAGGCGATGTTCTCGGCGGCGCGGCCCGCGCCGGCGGGCGCGACGCGGCGATTGAAGGGGCCGAGCGCGTCGTGACTGAGGTCGTCCTTCGCCGCCATCGCGCGGGCCTGGTCCATGGCGATGCGGTCGAGGGTGGAATCGCGGAGGACGCGAACTTCACCGTGCTTGAGGCGGAAGCTGGAGATCAGCTCGGCCGGGGTCTCGGCCATTGCGGGCGCGGCCGCCAACAGCAGAAGGCCGGCAATCAGGCCGCCAACCACGCGATGCATCATCGTCCCCCGAGTGCCCATGACCCCGCCGAGCCTGCCTTGTCCGACCGCTTCTCTATCGCCAATGTGGACGCTTCAAGGCGAGGCCGCCCGTCAGCTCGCTGGCAGGTCCGCCTCGAAATTGAAGCGGTCGCGCAGATTCTTCCGCTGTTCCAGGATGTCCTTGAAGAAGGCGCGGTCCTGGTCGTTCTTCATCATGGGCTCGATCAGGTCGAGCTGGTTCATGGCAACCAGTTGCAGGATCTCTGTGCGCGGCTTGCCGCTGGCATCGCGCGGCAGCGCGTGCACCACCTGGATGTGCTCCGGCGGTTTCGGCCCCTTGGCGGCAGAAAGCTCGTTCCGCAACTGGCCTTCGAGCGTGGCCTGGTCGGCTTCGACGAAGGCATAGAGCCCGACGCCGGAGCGGCGGTCGGCAAAAGCCACGATGGCGGTGTCGCGCACGGCCGGATTTTTGCGGATCAGCTCGGTCAGCACCGGCGCGTCGTTCACGAGCCTGCGGCCGCCGCCCTCGCGGTCGGTGAAATTGAACAGGCCGCGCGTGATCGCGCGGTAGACCTTCTTGCCGGTGACAAGCCACAGGCTGGCGGCGAATGACTTCTTCGCAAGGATTTTCCGCTCGCGCGGCGTCAGCGCCTCAGGTGCGTAGGAGCGCTTGTGCTTGAGCAGATGCCGGAGATCTTCATAGGCAAGGATGCGATAGAGCCGGCCGCGCCGTGCAAAGCAGGCGGCGAGCTGGAAGTCGGTGACATAGGCGAGGCCGTCGCGGCCGACCAGCCAGTTCTGTTCCTTGGCAAGATCGTTGTGGCAGATACCGGCGCGGCGCAGCCGGCGCAGGGCCGCCTTGGCCGAACGGAAATAGGCGAGGTCGCCATGCGGCTTTGCCAGATGCAAAGCGACGCCGTCGACGAAGCCGCGCACCAGCGCACGGCGTCCGGCCCACAGCAGCTCCGGACCAACGTTGAGGCCTTTGGCGAGCGCCAGAGCGTGCTTCTCGCGGGCGAACAAATGGCGCGCCAGGAGAAACGACCACCACGGCACCTCGTCGAGCCGGCGCAGCACGCCATCGACCTCGCCGCTCTCGCCGCGGAAGCGCCCGCGCTCGACGGTCGAGAACACGTCCCGCTTGAGCAGCACGCCCTCGGTCCAGCGCGCCGAGAGCGTCGCGGCGTCGTCTTTGGGGAGGCTCATTGCAAACTCACGCGGCTGCGGCAATGCGCAAATGATCGGCGATCCAGCGATCGAGATCGGCGAGTGCCAGTGCGCTCATCGCCTGCTTCTTGGCCACCGTCTTTTCGTTGCCGCGCAGGCGCGTGCCGTCGGGCTTCTTTGTCGGCGCGGTCGCAAGCGGTGGGAATAGACCGAAATTGATGTTCATCGGCTGGAATGACCGTGTGCCGGGCTCGATGGTCTCGATATGGCCGCCGGTGATGTGGCCGAGCAGCGATCCGAGCGCGGTCGTGCCCGGGGGGCTGACAAGCGTCTCGCCGCGCGCGTCCGCCGCTGCATAGAGACCGGCGATCAGGCCGACGCTGGCCGATTCCACATAGCCCTCGCAGCCCGTCATCTGGCCGGCGAAGCGCAGCCTCGGCTGTGCGCGCAGGCGCAGCTGACTGTCGAGAAGCTTTGGCGAGTTCAGGAATGTGTTGCGATGCAGGCCGCCGAGGCGGGCGAATTCGGCCTTCTCCAGCCCGGGAATGGAGCGGAAGATGCGCTGCTGCTCGCCGTATTTCAGTTTCGTCTGGAAGCCGACGATGTTGTAGAGCGTGCCAAGCTTGTTGTCCTGGCGCAGCTGCACGATGGCGTAGGCTTTCGTCGTGGGATCGTGCGGATTGGTGAGGCCGACCGGCTTCATCGGACCGTGGCGCAAGGTCTCGGGGCCGCGCTCCGCCATCACTTCGATCGGCAGGCAGCCGTCGAAATAGGGCGTGTTGGTCTCCCACTCCTTGAACTCGGTCTTTTCGCCGGCGATGAGCGCAGCGACGAAGCCGTCATACTGCTCCTTGGTCATCGGGCAGTTGATGTAGTCCGCGCCGGTGCCGCCGGGGCCGATCTTGTCGTAGCGTGACTGAAACCAGGCCACCGACATGTCGATGGATTCGCGGTGCACGATCGGCGCGATCGCGTCGAAGAAGGCGAGGGCGTTCTCGTCGGTCAGCTCGCGGATGGCATCGGCCAGCGGAGCGGAGGTGAGGGGGCCGGTTGCAACGATGACGTTGCTCCAATCGGCCGGCGGCAGGCCAGCAACCTCGCCGCGGGCGATCTGGATCAGGGGATGGTCGTTCAGCGCCTTGGTCACGGCCGCGGAGAAGCCGTCGCGGTCGACCGCGAGCGCGCCGCCGGCGGGCACCTGGTTCGCGTCGGCTGCACGCATGACCAGCGAATCGAGCCGGCGCATTTCGGCATGCAGCAGGCCGACGGCATTGTTGGCGGCGTCGTCCGAGCGGAACGAATTGGAGCAGACGAGCTCGGCGAGCCCGTCGGTGCGGTGCGCTTCGGTCATGCGGATCGGCCGCATCTCGTGCAGCACCACGGGCACGCCGGCCTTGGCCACCTGCCAGGCGGCTTCGGAGCCGGCAAGGCCGGCGCCGATCACGTGCACGATGTTGGATTGAGGTCCTGTCATGGGGCGGACAGGTAGCGCTTTTCGGCGGGGAGTGGAATCGCCGAGATGGAGTTTTCTGCCGCTAGATACGACAACGCCCGCACGAGGCGGGCGCTATCGGTCCGTTCCGGTGGAAGGGCTGAAACGATATCAGCCCTGATACTGACCGGCGGCAACGCGCGGGATGTCCGAGCGATCAAGGCCGATATCGGCCAGTTCGCGATCGCTGAGCTGGGACAGCTCGGCAACATTGCGCTGATAGTCCCGGAAGGCCTGGATCATGCGGATGAGCGAGAGCAGCATTGGTAGTCTCCTGTAGTTCGATTCAGCCCTTGCCCGGGCTGCATCGTTGAAATGAATATAGGTGAGAGTGGTGCAGTGCGAAAGTTCCGATGTTGCGATGCAGCTAAGCGAGTAACGCATACCGCGAGTAAGGGACGCTTAACCTCTCGCCAGTCCCGCCCAAGGCTTGGGCTCTATGGGCCGGATCTAGCAATAAACTCCCGTGAAATCACGGATTTAGAGGCTGTCGATTGACTTTGATCATAGCCGAAATAGGTTGCGTTCCTGTCACCGGCAAGTCGGACGCTCAGCTTCTACACCCAAGTCCGGCATGCGTGATTCGCATGAGAAGAAATCTCGCCGATTTGAATGTAAATTCACTTCTTGTTAGCCCCCGAAATGGCCCTAGAGGCTTGCCGGAGCAGATTTGGCGACGGGAATGCAGCGGAACGGCCCATTCGCACCCACGATAGCGCAGCGCACACACGCCGAGCGTGTGGCGATGATTACTGGGATGTAATGAAAATCAGAAATTTCGCATGCGGCTCTGCGTGGCGCGCAACATCACGCAATTCTCGCGGGGAATTTATTGCGGCAAGTTGCCGCGTCCGGGGGAAAGTCATGTCGCAGAATCCGGCAATGTCGCTGGTCCTGCTTCAAGAACAAGAGAAGGAAGTAACATCATGACGAAGTTACTCGGGGTTATCGCAATTGCCGCCGTCGCGTTCGCCGTCGCGCCGGCCCAGGCCGCCAAGCACGCCGCGGGCGGTTGTAGCTCGGCCAACCTGGAGAAGACGGAGACCGCGATCGAGAACATGGCCGACGGTGACAGCAAGTTCGTGGCGCAAAAGGAGATCGCGGCTGCGCAGGATTCGCTACTCAACGGCAAAATGGGTGCGTGCGGCGCGCATCTGAACAAAGCGATGCACGCCACCATGGGCAAGTAAATGGGTAGGTAGACGCACCAGAGAGGGCCGGTCGCCGGGCGATCGGCCCTACGCGTTTGGGCGACCCACTTAAGGGGCGCGCGCCAGCTGGGTGGCGAAATAGGCGACAGTCTTGGAATAGACCTCGCTCTTGTTCCACTGCTGCAGCACCGCGAAATTCGGACTGCCCGGCTGCCAATCCTTGCCCTTCTGCCAGCCATAGCCGGCGAGATAATTGGCGGTGGAGGCGAGCACGTCGGGCGCGTTGTGCAGGAGGTCGCGCTTGCCGTTGCCGTCGAAATCGACGGCGTATTTCATCCAGGACGACGGCATGAACTGGGTCTGGCCGAGCTCGCCGGCCCAGGCGCCCTTCATCTCGGCTGGCGCGAGGTCGCCGCGCTGGACGATGCGCAGTGCGTCGAGCAGCTCGGCGCGGAACTGCTCCGCGCGCCGGCAGTCATAGGCCAGTGATGCGAGCGACCGGATCGTGGCGAACTTGCCGGTGTTGACACCGAAATCGGTCTCCAGACCCCAGATCGCGACCAGGACCTCACCGGGAACGCCATAGGTCTGCTCGATCCGCGACAGCACCGAGCCGTACTGCTTCATCCTGTTGGAGCCACGCTCCAGGCGCGGCGGCACCATGCGGCCGGAAAATTCCTCGAAGGTCTGGGCGAAGACCTTTTGCGAGCGGTCGCGGTTGAGCACGCTCTGATCCAGCGTCACCCCGGCGAGACCCGATGCAATGGCCTGTTGTGAGATGCCCTTGGCCGCAGCGTCGGTCTTGAAGTCCGCAAGCCAGGCATCGAAATTGCCCGAGCCGCAGGCAACCGCGGCGAACGCTGGCTGGGCGGACAGGATTGACGCGGAGAGGGCGAAGGCTGCGAGAGCGAGACGAGAAATCGTCGAGGTCATTCGAGATAATGAATTCCGTGAAGCGATCTGACCGGGGCGCGCAATCTCGATCGGAACCGCGGCCAAAGCAAGGCGTGCGACAGGCCGCGATCCTGCCCGAACCAGGGCAGGATCGCATGTCACGATATCGTCAGGCGTCCGTCCTGTTGCGCCAGGGGAAGAGGTTGGCCGGGAAGTCGGCAGCCGGCTTGCGCGGACGATGCGGCGGGGGCGGCACCGGACGTGCACCGGGCTCCGAGACGATCACCTTGCGGTAAAGATGCCAGGTGGCATGGCCGAGCAGGGGGATCACCACGGCGAGGCCGACGAAGGCTGGAATGGTGCCGAGCGCGAGCAGCACCGCCACGATCAGGCCCCAGGCCGCCATCGGCACCGGGTTCCTCGCGACCACGCGCAGCGAGGTGCTCATCGCCTCGAACGCGCCGGCATGGCGATCCAGCATCAAGGGGAACGATACGGCGCTGATGCAGAGCGCGGCGAGCGCGAACAGGAAACCGACGCCGCAGCCGACCACGATCAGCCACCAGCCCTGCTGCGTCGTCAGCACGCGCGTCATGAAGTCCGAGATTCCGGTGACGCCCTCATAGCCGAACGCCGCAACATAAATCGCCTGCGCGGTCGCAACCCAGGTCACGAACAGCGCGAGCAGCAACGTACCGAGGCCGAGCATCGCTCCGAACGAGGGCGAACGCAGCACCTCCATCGCATCCCACGCGCTGGCTTCCTCATAGCGTTCGCGCCGGCTGGAAAGCTCGTAGAGACCGAGCGCCGCGAAGGGGCCGATCAGCGCGAAGCCGGCGGCGAGCGGAAACAGCAGTGGCAGCACCGAATAGCCCATCACCACGCGGGCGAGCACGAGACCGAGCACCGGGTAGGTCACGCAGAGGATGATGGCGTGGCTCGGCACGGCCTTGAAATCTTCCCAGCCGCGCCTGAGCGCATCGTGCAGATCGGACAGCTGGATGGTTCGGATCACCGGTCCAGCCGCATCAGTGGGCTGGGCCATCGTTGGGACATTGCCCTGGTAGAGTGTGGCCATGGTCGCTAGCTCCCTTGCCGAGCGGCCGAATTCGGCGCCGGCAAACGGCGCGAGCGGCCGCCATTCTGAGTTTCGCGATTCCGACCAGACGCGAATTCCGGATGGCGTCGCGAGCTGAACTGCAAGCGTACGCCCATTTCCGAGTCCTGTCCCTCACGCTTGGGTGAAATTCGATGCCGCATCGCAACCTCGATGATGTCATTCGGCCGTCATTTCGCCGCAGATAAGCTGATGCTGCCTGGTGGTTCGCAGAACTTCGCGGGCGCTACGCAGTAACTTGGTCTATAAGTGCCACTCAAGGCCCTTCCAACGGATCCTTTTCGGGGAGCAGACATGAGCATTTTCGGGAAAATCATGAGCGCGATCTTCGGCGGCCAGCCGGCTTCTGCCGCGCCCGCCGGTGGCGCAGCGCCGGGCAGTGCGCCTGCAGGGGCCGCGCCGGGTGCGCCGGCTTCCGCACCGGCTTCCGCGCCGATGGCCGCGGTCGATGTGGCGGCGATCGTCGACAAGGCGGTGGCCGCGCACAAGGGCGAGAAGCTGGAATGGCGTACCTCGATCGTCGACCTCATGAAGGCGCTCGACATCGATTCCAGCCTCGCTGCGCGCAAGGATCTCGCCAAGGAGCTCGGCTATAGCGGCGACATGAATGACTCGGCCAGCATGAACGTCTGGCTGCACAAGCAGGTGATGTCCAAGCTCGCCGCCAATGGCGGCAAGCTGCCGCCTGAGATCAAGCACTGACCGCAAGCACTGACCGAATGCCGGTCGTGTCGTAGGGGCCCGCGGTCGCGCGGGCCCCTTTGCTTTCAAGCGACCAGATCCGCGTCCTCCGGATGCCTGTCGAGATAGTCGACCACGAAGCCGCAGCCGGCGATCACCTTGCGGCCGTCGCGCCGGATCAAATCGAGCGCGCCCTTGATCAGCTCGGAGGCGATGCCGCGGCCGCGCAGCGCGCGGGGCGTCTCGGTGTGGGTGATGATGACCGCCGTCGGGGTCAGCCGGTAATTGGCGAAGGCGACCTCGTTGCCGACATCGAGTTCGAAGCGGCTCCTGTCCTTGTTGTCCCGTACCGATGCCACCATGCAAGATCCTTCCGACGTGCGTCTGACGCGTTGATCTAGGAGCCCGTCCCCGTCCTTGGCAAGGCGCGGCCACGGGAGCTTGCCGCGCGGCAGATATCTGCAAACGCGCGTGCCTGTAGCTGCAGCGCAGTATGAGAAACCATCCTTGGTGAACACCACGCCGGCTCCAATAATTACCGGCGACACTCTTGCAAGTTCCACGGCGGCTCCCACGTCCTCTCAAGGACATACGCCCGAATGCGGCCGGCAGGGTCGCTAGACATTCGGAGTGTCATGATTGCCAGCCGCAGACGTATGCCTCTTTGCAGGAGGTTACGATGTCGGACTTTGGTTTCTTGAATACTCATCGAACATGGGAAGACTGGTGCGGGATGCTGCTCGGCGCGCTCATCGTGGCTTCGCCGTGGTTTCCCATCCAGGATCCCGCGATTGCCGGGCACCCGACGGCGATCCTGAATACGGTCGCAATCGGCTTGGTCGTATTTGGCATCAGCCAGCTCGAATATGTCGCCTTGCAGCGCTGGCAAGAGGTGACGACGATCCTCGTCGGACTGTGGCTCATCGCCTCGCCTTACGCCCTCGGCTATTCCGCTGACGGCTTTCTCCGCATCTACCACACGAGCCTCGGCGCGGCGGTGGTGCTGCTGGGCATCCTTCAGCTGTGGCAGGACTGGGATCTGAATGATCAGGACATGCTCAAGCACGGACGGTAGGCCGTAGAGGTCGGCAGGCCCGCTGGCTACGGGCGGCGGGCCTGTGCTCTCACCTCGCCACGAGGTCGGAATAGTCCGGATGCTTTTCGATCCATGCCTTCACGAACGGGCATTGCGGGATCAGCTTCAATCCGGCGGCGCGGACCTGGTCGAGAGCGCCTTGCACCAGCTTCGAGCCGACGCCCTTGCCGCCGAGCTCCTTCGGCACGTCCGTATGCTCGAACGTGATGATGTTGCCATCGAGCTTGTAATGCTCGGTCGCAACATGGCCCTCGACCTCAAGCTCGAAGCAGTGATGGTCCTTGTTGTCGATGACATCGCTCATGTCGTCGCACCTCCAATTGCGATCCTCGCGCGAAGCGGTAACGCGCGGTCAGGTCGCATGGTTCAGTAGCTGAGGTCGTTCGGTTCAATCGGCCGCTTTGGCGAGCCTGGAATCTTCGGGCTGCTGCGGCGGGCGCAGGCACCCCTGGCAGATGACCAGGGAGCGGTTGACCCTGGCATCCTGCTCGGCCTCGCTGCCGTCCTGCGCTTGCAACCACTCCTTCGAATGGGGCTGAAGTCCGGCTTGCGAGCCATTCCGCTCGGATCGGGCCGCGGTCCGTGCTGGCTGCGCGGCTGCCCGCGGCCGATTGGGGTCCGCGCCCGCGCCATCCCAGGCATAACGTGCAGGATTGAACGCGGGATCGGAGGCCAGATGCGCCTGTGGCGCCACGGCACATCCGGCGAGCGCCAGCGACAACAGGAGGAAGGCGGGCGCTTTGACCATGATGCGGCACTCTGTACGCGAAAACTGAGCGAGGGTGCGCCGATCATGTTTAAAATTCCCTGAACGATTGCGGCCGCGCCGGCGACAAACGCGCATGCGCTATTTGATGTTTCTGCTCGCTCTGTTCGCCTCCGCCGCGCGCGCCGAGGACGCAAAGCCGTTCAATCCCTCCGACTATCCGCCCGGCGTGCAGAAGGCGCTGCGCTACGCCAACGAGGAGTGCACCAGCCAGGACGGTGGCGAGGTGACCTTCGCGCCCGATACGGTGCGCAAGATCGACCTGACCGGTGACGGCCGCGACGACTACATCGTCGATTTCCAGGACACCAAATGCGGCGATCGCGAGACGACCTATTGCGGAACTGGCGGCTGCGTCATCAACATCCTGGTGACGCTGCCGGACGGCAACGTTCGTCCGGTGTTTGACGGCTATGTCCTCCGCTACAAGATCATGGCCCCGCCGATGAAGCGCGGCGCTGCGCGCACCGTCCGCTTCGATCTTCATGGCAGCTTCTGCGGCGGCTTTGGCCCGCAGAGCTGCGTCAAGCAGAAGGCGATCACGGCGACGCCGTTTGCGTTCAAGCAGCCGTAGGGGAGCCGTGCATCCGGCGGCCTTGCAGGGGCGCGGGCGATGGCGATAAATGGGCTGCAATGAGCCGGCGGCCAGCGCGCCGTCCGCCCTCGAAGAGGAATCCCCATGCAGCCCCTGCGCATGTCGCGCCGCGTCATGAATCTCGCTTACATGCTGACCCAGAATGCCCGGCGGCATGGCGCACGTCCCGGTTTCGTCTGGGGGGACAAATCCTGGAGCTGGCGCGAGATCGACGCGCAGGTCTCGGCGCTGGCGGCGGCGCTCGCAGCGCGTGGCATTGCCAAGGGCGACCGAATCCTGGTCCATTCCAAGAATGGCGACGAGATGTTCTTCTCGATGTTCGCCGCCTTCCGGCTCGGCGCGGTCTGGGTGCCCACCAATTTCCGCCTGATGCCGGATGAGGTCACCTATCTCGCAGAGGCCTCCGGCGCCAAGGCGTTTCTCTGCCATGTCGATTTTCCTGAGCACGCGGCGGCGGTGAAGGGCGGTGCGCTGGAGTTCACGTGGAGCGTTGACGGCAAGGGCGCGTTCGGCGAGCGCTCGGTTGCTGATGCCATTGCATCGCAGGCCGGCGCCAATGTCGCGAATGTCGCTGTCGAACACGACGATCCCTGCTGGTTCTTCTTCACCTCGGGCACCACCGGCCGCTCCAAGGCCGCGGTGCTGACCCACGGCCAGATGGGCTTTGTGATCACCAACCATCTCGCCGATCTGACGCCCGGCGTCACCGAGGACGACGCCTCGCTGGTGGTGGCGCCGCTGTCGCATGGCGCCGGCGTGCATCAGCTTGTGCAGACCGCCCGCGGCGTCTGCACCGTCTTGTTGCCGACCGAGAAATTCGACATCAACGAGGCGTTCCGCCTGATCGAGACTCATCGGGTCGCCAATCTCTTCACGGTGCCGACGATCCTGAAGATGATGGTCGAGCACCCCGCGATCGACAAATACGATCATTCCTCGCTGCGTCACGTGATCTATGCGGGCGCGCCGATGTATCGCGAGGATCAGAAGACCGCGCTGAAGAAGCTCGGCAAGGTCATCGTGCAGTATTTTGGCCTCGGCGAGGTCACCGGCAACATCACCGTGCTGCCGGCAGCGCTGCACGATCCCGAGGACGGCCCGCACGCGAAGATCGGCACCTGCGGCTTTGAGCGCACCGGCATGCAGGTCTCGATCCAGGACGACGAGGGCCGCGAGCTCGCGGCCAACCAGAGCGGCGAGATCTGCGTGATCGGACCTGCGGTGCTCGCAGGCTATTACGACAACCCTGATGCCAATGCGAAGGCGTTCCGCAACGGCTGGTTTTGCACCGGCGACCTCGGCCACATGGACGAGGAGGGGTTCGTCTACATCACGGGCCGCGCCTCCGACATGTACATCTCCGGCGGCTCCAACATCTATCCGCGCGAGATCGAGGAGAAGATCTTGACGCATCCCGCGGTCGGCGAGGTCGCCGTGCTCGGCGTGCCCGATGCGACCTGGGGCGAGGTCGGCGTTGCCGTCTGCGTGGCGCGCGAGGGCGAGACGGCGGTGAGCGAAGCCGAAATGGCGGCGTTCCTCTCGCCGAAGGTGCCGCGCTACAAGATGCCGAAGCGGTTCTTCTTCTGGGAGGCCTTGCCGAAATCCGGCTATGGCAAAGTGCCGAAGCGCATGGTGCGTGATGAGCTCGAGGCGCGCGGGTTGCTCGATCTCGACAAGACGAAGGCGGGCTGAGCGCAGGTGATGCGGAGTATCAAGCAGCCGGGCGCGCCCATCGCGGAACGCATTCAATGGGTGGAGGCGAGGGGGCGCGCCTTCTCATTCACGCTTCCGGCAGGTCTGCCGCTGCTGGAAGCCGCGCGGCGCGGCTTTGCGGCCGAAGGTTTTACGAGCGGCGCGCTCAACTTCCGGAACGGCGCGCTCGGGCCTTTTGCCTATGTCATGCCGGCGCTGTCGACGACCGGCGAGAACGCGGCGTTCTACAGCGACACCTACCGGCCCGGCGGCGTGACGCGCACGAGGCTCGGCTCCATGACGCTCGGTACGCGCGACGGGGCGCCGTTCTTTCATTGTCACGGGCTGTGGACGGAGGCGGGCGGCAAGACCAGCGGTGGCCACATGCTGCCGGACGAGACTGTTGTCGCCGAACCGTTCGAGGTCGACGCCTTCGGCCTCGATGGCGCGATGTTTACCGCCGAGCCCGATCCCGAGACCAATTTCAAGCTGTTCGGGCCGGTGGAGGCCGCGCGCAGCGGCGCGCGCGCCACGAGCCGCGCCTTCGCGCTGCGACTGCGGCCCAACCAGGATTTTGCTGGCTGCCTCGAAGAATTCTGCCGCGCGCACGGCATCGGGCGCGCGAAGATCCATGGCGGCGTCGGCTCGACCATCGGCGCGCGCTTCAGCGATGGCGGCGTAACCGAGCCGTTTGCGACCGAGCTTGCGGTGAGGGTCGGGCTGATCGCGCCCGGGCCCTCTGGCGCGCTCGAAGCCGCGCTCGACGCCGCGCTGATCGACTACACCGGCGGCTTGGCGGAGGGGCGCCTGGTCCGCGGCGACAATCCCGTGCTGATGACGATGGAGCTGGTGCTGGAGGCGCTGGACTAGGCTGCGACCGGCCCTGGCGCCGGGAGCCCCTGCCACTTGCGTGGCATCATTGTTCCCGTTGCGTTCCGACTTGGAATGCCGGTGGCGGAATGGACGGAGAGACGGCTATGAGCCGGCGAGGTCATCGCACGATCAACCTGCCGGCGCCGTATCTGAAGCGGGTCTGGCTCGACCCGTCGAAAGTTCACGATCGCGAGGCTTATCCGTTTTGCCTGCCCATCTTCCCGGATGATTTCGAGCTCAGTTTCGACGCCGCCATCACGATTATCGTTGGAGAGAACGGCACCGGGAAGTCGACGATCCTCGAGGGCATCGCATCGCTCGCCGGCTACGACGATGCCGGGGGCGGCAAGGGCTACATGCCGGTCGATCATTCCGAGGCGCGCGAGAAGATGGGCGGCCAACTCGGCAAGGCGCTTCGCGCGAGCTGGCTGCCGAAGATCAGCAATGGCTGGTTCTTCCGTGCCGAGAGCTTTTTCTCGGTCGCGCGGTATCTGGACAAGGCCGCGCGTGATGCCGGCCAGGTCGGTCCCGATTTCCTGTCGCACTCCCACGGCGAAGGCTTCGTGCGCTTTTTCGAGGAGCGCTGTCAGCGCCAGGGCATCTTTATCTTCGACGAGCCGGAATCGGCACTTTCGCCGGCGCGCCAGATCGAGTTCTTGAAGCTCCTGCGACGCATGGAGGATTCCCGGATCTGCCAGGTGATCATGGCAACGCATTCGCCGATGCTGATGGCGTATCCGAATGCGCGGCTGCTGCGGCTCGGGAAATACGGGCTGGAGCCGGTGACGGTCGAGGAGACGGATCACTACCGGTTGATGCGCGAGTTTTGTTCGGATCCGCACGGGTTCGTCGAGGCGACGCTGGGGGAATGATCCGCGAGAGTAATCGATAGGCGCTCTCTCCAACGTCATTGCGAGCGCTGCGTCCGGGGCACGAGAGTTGTGTCCATCTCGCATGTCTATCCAGATCTCGCGCGGTTTCCCGTTCTCGCGGCGCATTCCGCCCGAGTTTTGCTTCAGTTGCCGCCCTCAAAAGTGCCGAGGGCGCAGGGAAGGCCGGGTGCCGGCTGGCACCCGCGGTCCACTGCGAAAGCGTGTGCTTAAAAAAGCTGCACAGCGGCATACAGGTGAAGCCAAACATCCGGCCTTCCCTGCGCAGTGGTTTTACGGCTTATGTCGTGCTCTCCCCGGGGAGCGATGCACTATTGCCCCCGTCGCCTTGCGGATAGCTGATGCGCGCGCCCGGTCGGGCCGCAACATCACCGCAACACTTGGCGCACAGACCCCGGGCGCCAGGACCACACGATTTTGTCGTCCGCAGGCTGCACCGGTCGTGTGCGCAAAGGTCGCTGCTCACGGTGTGACCCGCCCTGCAAACCACCTTCGCGCCGACGCTGCCTGCGTCCACCACGTCCCATCCCGCGTGTCGTGACGATCGCGATGCGCCCCTCGGCCGGGTTGGGATGATCGTCTATACGATAATCCGAAGTTCTGATAAAGAGAATTATTTTGGCTAAGTGGCGTTGACCCTCCTATGGGTGTTTTGCCCGGCGGGCCGCGCAAGGTTTTGTGGGTCGTGCCGGACGCCGCCGCAACGGCGCCACGAACCGGTCTCCCCTCGGCCCCAAAATGCGCTAGGATGACCGCAGCGCGCATTCCAAGTCGCGCACGATCAACTGGACGTATGAGGAAACGAGATGAGGGTGACGATTGGACGGCGCACGGCCATGGCTGCGGCGCTGGCTGTGGTTGGGGCGGCAGGCTTGACGGCGACCTTGGGTCCGGTTTTTTCACCGGCGGCCTGGGCGCATGGGCCGACCCGGCAGAAGGTGCGGGAATCCATCGAGATCAACGCGCCGCAGGACAAGGTCTGGGCCGCGATCCGCAGCTTCCAGGACATGAGCTGGCTTCCGCCTGTCACCAAGACCACCGGCGAGAAGGGCAACGAGATCGGCGCGACGCGCCAACTGACGCTGACGGGCGGGGCGACTGTCGATGAGGAGCTCTACAAATACGAGCCCGACATGCTGAGCTATTCGTACCGGATCACCAAGGTCGACGTGAAGGTGCTGCCGGTGACCAATTATTCCTCGACGTTGACGGTATCGCCGGCTTCCGACGGCAAGTCCAAGCTGGAATGGGCCGGGGCGTTCTACCGCGGCTTTCCCAACAACGATCCGCCGCCGGAGCTGAGCGACGAGGCCGCGGTGAAGGCCGTGAGCGGGCTCTACAAGACCGGCCTCGAAGCGCTGAAGAAGAAGATCGAGAGCGGTAGCTGATCGTGCGGATGCTGGTTCTGGCGGCGCTCGCCGCCAGCCTTTGTCATGCCAGCCTCGGCAGCGCCGCTGCCGAGGAGGCGTTCGTCACCAACCAGCTCAGCGACGATCTGATGGTCGTGGATCTCGCCACTTCGCGCAGCGTCGCGACCATCCCGATCGGCGGCAAGCCGGCGGGCGTTGCCGTCAGCGCTGACGGGCGGTTTGCTTATGTGACGAGCCCCGATGCCAAGGCGGTGGCGGTGGTGGACGCGGCCGCGCGGCAGGTGACGGGGCGGATCGAGGTCGGCGGCGGGCCGCTCGGCATTGCGGTGGCGCCCGATGGTAAGACCGTCTATGTCGCGGACTGGTACGCGGCGGCGGTGCGGGTGATCGATGCGACCTCGCGCAGCGTCACGGCCAGCATCGCGGTCGGCGCCTCGCCGTCGGGCCTTGCGGTGACGCCCGACGGCAAGCTGCTGCTCTCGGCCGACCGCGACGACGACAGCGTCTCGGTCGTGGACACCGCGACGCGCCAGCGCAAGGCGACGATCAAGGTCGGCACCCGACCATTCGGCGTCACCATCGATGCCGACGGCAAGCGCGCCTACACCGCCAATGTCGGCTCCGACGACGTCTCCGTGATCGATATTGCAGAAGCGCGCGAGATCGGCCGTGTGCCGGTCGGGATGCGCCCCTACGCGGTGGCGCTGACGCTAGGCCGCGGCTTCGTCACCGACCAATATGGCGGCACCGTCAGCGTGTTCGATCTGGCGAGCCTGAAGCCGATCAAGCGCATCAATGTCGGCGACTATCCCGAAGGCATCGCGGCGACCGCCGATGGCAAGCGCGTCATCGTGGCGTGCTGGGAGAGCAACACGCTAAGCATCATCGACGCGACCGAGCTGAAGGTGATCGGCGAGATCAAGACCGGCGACGGCCCGCGCGCGTTCGGGGCGTTCTTGCGCAGGACGGAGTAGGGGACGGGAACGCCCCCCGATTTCGCTCGCTTCGTCCGGGCCACGGCATTAGGGCGGCGTGGTGTTTAGAACCTCCCACAGGGCCATCGGTGCACCGGCCCAGTGCCAGAATGAATAGCTCTGATAATCCCGGTCCTTGCAGAGTTGGATGAAAATGGTCGCGCGCTCCGCGCAAGCCTGGGCAGACGCGCAGCCACCACCATCCCCGACATAGCCGGCGCCGACGGGACCGAAGGGTGCTGTGAGATGCGCATTGCCGGTGACCGCGCGATCGATGCGCGATGCGACGCTGGGACTGGAGCCGTAGTAAGTCTGAGGAAAGTTGACATCGGCGTGCCGGGCAATCTCGGTGAATCTCGGAAGCCAGCCAGTGATGTTCTGCGGGATGTCATTGCTCGACATTCCCAGAGGTTTTTCCAGCGTGTCGGCTGCCTGCCGCATCGCAACGCCATAGGCTCTGGCCTCATTGAGGCCGCCGTGAAAGAAATCAGCGCCGCCCTCGGCATCCATGATCATGCCGTCCAGCTCGAACTGCTGCGCCAGGTTCTTGAACGTCGCCGCTTCGGCCTGTGCGGCCTGCGTCGTTGGACAATGCGGGACCTGCCAACCCCAGACCTGCAAATTGCTGTCATGGGCCTTGGTGACGAGATTGGTCATCGTGGCCGCCATGGCCCCGGTCACGTTGCGGTAGGGCGAAGCCCCATCGGCGACTTTGACCCAAATCGCCGAGAGCCTGGCACGGCGCGCTTTCTCGACGAGTTTGTTGACGCCACCTTCAGCTGCGAGAACCGGTTCGAGCTTCCAAATATACATGCTTCGGCTTCGGGGCATGCCAAAACTCCATAAAATGATTGCGAGATATAAAGTTACAATCTGAACAGGTGCTCGCTGAAAATCAATCTCTAATTTTGTTGCTGTAAGGTGTACGCATAGATTGTGCGTCTTGTCTGGGTCTTGTCTGCTTGGTCGGCCATCGAACCGCCGGCGTCCGCGACTGCGCTTTGCGCACCCGCAGGGCTAACCCACGCTGCGATTCCGATCGCGGCACACCGCCTCGGAAATCTCATCCATCCCCTCGAACATATGGTCCGGCCCGTGCGCCCGCAGCGCCGCCGGTGCCGCATAGCCCCAGCACACCGCGCCGCAGGCAATCCCGACGCCGCGTGCCGCCTCGATGTCGCGCACCTCGTCGCCGATCGCGATGACCTGGCCGGGCTCCACGCCGGCACGGCGTATGACTCGGCGGAATTTCGCCGGCTTGCCGAACAGCGAGGCCGAGCAGTCGAAATGCGAAAACAGCGCGGCGGCCTCGCCAAGCTTCTCGCGCGCATTGGCCTCGCTGTCGGACGTCACCAGCGCGAGCTGCACACCATTGACCGCCAGCGTCCGCAACATGGTCTCGACGCCCGCAAACAGCGGGATCTCAGCTGCAGCCTCTCCCTTCAGCCGCCGCGCATGCCGTGCGATCGCCGGCAGCTTCCAAAGCGGCACCTCGAGCCGGGAGAGGATCTCCCGCGTCGAGGCATGCCGCAGCCCCTCGACGTCTTCATCCCGCACGCGGCGAAAGCCGAAACGGTCGGCGATGTCGTTGACGGTGCGCAGGAACCACGGGAAGCTGTCGGCCAGCGTGCCGTCGAGATCGAAGATGGCGAGGGCGTAGGGCATGGAGCTGAGGGTGGAGTTCGCTGACAAGAAAGATCGGACGTACTACTATTCGGCAGACTTCGAGGACAGCCATGCGGCACGAGCGGACCGAAATCAACCCGGAGATCATGGACGGCAAGCCCGTGATCCGCGGAACGCGTGTGCTGGTCGAGTTGGTGTTGCGCGAGCTGGGCGCGGGCATGACTATCGAAGCCATCATGTCGGAGCACCCGCGGCTTACGGTTGACGATATCCGGGCGGCCCAAGCCTTTGCGTCGCCGAATTCGCTGCCAGTCTGAGTGACATGGAGGTAATTGCGCTGGCGTCCAGGGAAGGGCGGCTTAGCTTCTTGGCTCCGTGAAAATGCAAGCTGGAACCGCGGAATGCTGTCGCCAAGCGCTGTCGAGATCCAAGATGATGTTACACCGCTAGGACTTCCACACGGTCTCCTCGGTCCAGCCCAGCGCAGCGAACTCGGCGGCCCGGAGCGGGGCTTCTCCTTCGGCAAAGAACTCGTCGAGCCGAGGCGGGGCGACGGCTGTCTCGGACAGCATGGCGTGCGCCTGTCCGCGATGATGGATCTGATGCTGGATGAGATGCATCAGGAGCCGGTCGCGGCGCTCGGTTTGCACCTGCGTGTCGCGATTGATCTTCACGATGTCATCGAGTCGTGCGGGCGTCAGCGTATCGCACATGGCGATCAGCCGCTTGTCGATCGCAGCTTGAGCGGGCTTCAGCGCGGCAAGGGAAGGGTACGGCACCTCGTTTTTCCAGGCCGCCGGTCCGAGCCAGCCACCCTCCAGCGCATCGATGTAGAATAGATCGATGACATGGATGTGGTTGAGGGTGCGCTGCAGGCTCGGAAAGAAGCCGGTGCGGTGGGCTTCGAATTCAGCCTGGGACAGCGCGTCGCAAGCCGAGAGCAGCCGATGGTTGGCCCAGGCATTGTTGTGGGCGAAGGCGCGGTAAGTCTGCACAAGGCCAGCGGACATGGCGGCTCTCCCTTGCAGCCGGTCGCCTGTAGCCCGCATGATCGACGCGATATGCGGGGCTGGTGATTGCCTCACGAGTGGTCCCGGATGTCGCTTCGCTCATCCGGGCTACGCTGAACCAACGCAGTCCAATGATTTACTCCGCCGCCTCGCTCGTGCTCCTTCGCTTCGGCTTCCTCGCCTTCTTCAGCACCGGCTCCAAAAACTTGCCCGTGTAGCTCCGCGGCGCCTTCGCGATGTCTTCCGGCGGGCCCCAGGCGACGATCTCGCCGCCGCCGTCGCCGCCTTCGGGGCCAAGGTCGATGACCCAGTCTGCCGTCTTGATGACTTCGAGATTGTGCTCGATGACGACGACCGTGTTGCCCTGCGCCACCAGCTCGTGCAGCACCTCCAGCAGCTTCTTGACGTCGTGGAAGTGCAGGCCGGTGGTGGGCTCGTCCAGGATGTAAAGCGTGCGGCCGGTGGCGCGTTTGGACAGCTCTTTTGCCAATTTGACGCGTTGCGCTTCACCGCCCGAGAGTGTTGTCGCCTGTTGGCCCACGTGAATGTAATCGAGACCGACGCGGTGCAAGGTTTGAAAAGTCTCGCGCACGCGCGGCACCGCCTTGAAGAACTCGGCGGCTTCTTCGACGGTCATGTCGAGCACGTCGGCGATAGACTTGCCCTTGAACAGGACTTCGAGCGTCTCGCGGTTGTAGCGCTTGCCCTTGCAGACGTCGCAGGTGACGTAGACGTCGGGCAGGAAGTGCATCTCGATCTTGATGACGCCGTCGCCCTGGCAGGCCTCGCAGCGGCCGCCCTTGACGTTGAAGGAGAAGCGGCCGGGCTCGTAGCCGCGCGCCTTGGACTCGGGCAGGCCGGCGAACCATTCGCGGATCGGCGTAAAGGCGCCGGTGTAGGTCGCGGGGTTGGAGCGCGGCGTGCGGCCGATCGGCGACTGGTCGATGTCGATGATCTTGTCGATGTGCTCGAGGCCCTCGATGCGGTCATGCGGGGCCGCGCCCTCGCTGGCATTGTTCAGCTTGCGGGCGATGGACTTGTAGAGCGTGTCGATCAGCAGCGTCGACTTGCCGCCGCCTGATACGCCGGTGACGGCGGTGAACAGGCCGAGCGGAATTTCGGCGGTGACGTTCTTGAGATTGTTGCCGCGCGCGTTGACCACCTTGATGGTGCGGCGGTGGTTCGGCGGCCGCCGCTCCGGCACCTCGACCTCGAGCTCGCCGGTCAGGTACTTGCCGGTCAACGATTTCGGGTTGCGCATGATCTCGGCGGGCGTGCCTTCGGCAATGATGTTGCCGCCATGCATGCCGGCGCCGGGGCCGATGTCGAGAACGTGGTCAGCGAGCAGGATGGCGTCCTCGTCATGCTCGACCACGATCACGGTGTTGCCGAGGTCGCGCAGCCGCTTGAGGGTGTCGAGCAGGCGGGCGTTGTCGCGCTGGTGCAGGCCGATCGAGGGCTCGTCCAGCACGTAGAGCACGCCCGTCAGGCCCGAGCCGATCTGCGAGGCCAGGCGGATGCGCTGGCTCTCGCCGCCGGACAGCGTGCCGGAGGAGCGGGACAGCGTGAGATAGTTGAGGCCGACGTCGAGCAGGAAGGTGAGACGTTCGCGGATTTCCTTCAGAATGCGGCCGGCGATCTCGTTCTGCTGCGCGTTCAGCGCCTCCGGCACGGTCTCGAACCATGCACCGGCGCCCTTCACGGACAGCTCGGAAATCTCGCCGATGTGCTTGCCGCCGATCTTGACGCAGAGCGCCTCGGGCTTGAGCCGAAAGCCCTTGCAGCCCTCGCAGGGCACGTCGTGGAAGTACTTTGCGAGCTCCTCGCGCGCCCACTCGCTTTCCGTCTCGCGGTAGCGGCGGTTGATGTTGGTGATGACGCCTTCGAACGGCTTCTTGGTGTCGTAGGAGCGCACCCCGTCCTCATAGGAGAACTTGATCTCGTCCTCGCCGGAGCCGTGGAGGATGGCGTTTTGCGTCTTCTTGGCGAGATCCTTCCACTTGGTGGTCAGCGTGAATTTGTAGTGCTTGCCGAGCGCGGTCAGCGTCTGCACGTAATAGGGCGAGGACGATTTGGCCCAGGGCGCGATCGCGCCCTTGCCGATGGCGAGCTCCTTGTCGGGAATGACGAGGTCTTCGTCGACATGCTGCTCGACGCCGAGGCCGCCGCAGGCCGGACACGCGCCGTAGGGGTTGTTGAACGAGAACAGGCGCGGCTCGACCTCGGGAATGGTGAAGCCGGAGACCGGGCAGGCGAACTTTTCCGAGAACAGGATGCGCTCGGGTCCGCTCTTGTCGTGGATCTTGGCGGTCTTCTTCTTTTCCTCAGTGGGAGCTGCCGTCGGTGCGTCGGCGAACTCGACGACGGCGAGGCCTTCGGCGAGCTTCAGCGCGGTCTCAAAGCTCTCGGCGAGGCGCTGGCCGATGTCGGCGCGCACCACGATACGATCGACCACGACGTCGATGTCATGCGGGAATTTCTTGTCGAGCGTCGGGGCTTCGGCAAGCTCGTGGAAGGTGCCGTCGATCTTGACGCGCTGAAAGCCCTTCTTGAGCCATTCGGCGAGCTCCTTGCGGTACTCGCCCTTGCGGCCGCGCACGACGGGCGCGAGCAGATAGAGGCGGGTGCCCTCGGGCAGCGCCAGCACGCGGTCGACCATCTGTGAGACGGTCTGGCTCTCGATCGGCAGGCCCGTGGCCGGCGAAGAGGGCACGCCGACGCGGGCCCAGAGCAGGCGCATGTAGTCGTAGATCTCGGTGACGGTGCCGACGGTGGAGCGCGGGTTCTTCGACGTCGTCTTCTGCTCGATCGAGATCGCCGGCGACAGGCCGTCGATCTGGTCGACGTCAGGCTTCTGCATCATCTCGAGGAACTGGCGCGCATAGGCCGAAAGCGATTCGACGTAGCGGCGCTGGCCCTCGGCATAGATTGTGTCGAAGGCGAGCGAGGATTTGCCGGAGCCGGAGAGGCCGGTGAACACCACCAGCTTGTCGCGGGGAATCTCGACGTCGATGTTCTTGAGGTTGTGCTCGCGCGCGCCACGGATCGTAATTGCGCGCAGGCTGGAGCCCGCGTTCTGTTGTTGGCGCTTCGCCTTGATCACTTCATCCATCCGAGTTGCCCTCAAGGAATCCCATGGGTGCGCGACCGCGCCAATAAAAAAGGCGCGCTCGCCCGGAACCGGGATCGGCGCCGATGGGGTTGTCAGCGAACGTAGGAAGAACGGAGACGGATTTCCAGTGGGACTTGCGAATCGTCAACGGAATGTTGGCGCGCTGGCGGCATCTGGCAGCAGGGCTTTGCGGAACTGCGCGGCAAGGTGCCGCGAAAACAAAAAGGCCGGCGCGAGGCCGGCCTTTCGTGACGATGTAACGTCGGTAGCAATCAGGACTTCAGATCAATACCGGGCAACCACAGGGCCGCCGAAGGTGTAGTTGAGGCGGACGGTGCCCATGTCGACGTCCTGCTTGATCCGGTCGATGCGGTCGTTGACGCCGAGGATCGTGAACGAGTTGTTGCGCTTGCCCATGAACAGATGGTCGTATTCGATCGCCACGGACCAGTTCGGTGCGAAGCCGAATTCGATGCCGGTGCCGACCGCGCCGCCCCAGCGGGTCTCGCTCGCGCTATCGAGGACGACGCCGCCTACCAGGCCGTTATATTTGGCGTGCGTGACGGCCGCGCCGCCCTTCACGTACCAGAGCACGTTGTTCCAGGCATAGCCGACCTGGCCGGTGAACAGGCCAATCGCATCGATCTTGGTCTGGTTGACCAGCGGTCCAAGCACCAAGCTCGTATTCGAGCCCTTCAGGTTGGCCCAGTCGCCCTGAGCTTCGAGGCCGAACACCCAATTGGCCGACTGCCAGCGATAACCGACCTGGCCACCGACGACGCCGCCGGTCGCATTGTGACAGCCTTCAGCCGTGTCCGGACCCGCAACACCGAAGATATTGTTGACGTCCCAGCAATTGCGGCTCGAGGCGCCGCCGCCGTTGATACCGATGTAGAAACCGCTCCAATTGTACATCGCGATCGGCGCGACCGGAGCCTTGGTGTAGGGGCGGGCCGCCAAATCGGCCGCCGAGGCCGGTGCCAACGCGCTGAGTGCGAACAAGCTGGCCGAAGCCAGCAAAAGCTTCTTCATATCCATTCCCCAGTTCCCGTTCCTCGTTCTGACCTTCCGGAAAGCGGAAGAGCCAGCAGACTATGAGCCGACTAATGTCATTGCTTTACACCATTGAAGCCAAAGGTTGTGTCACCCTGGCGCCACATCTCTGCGGAAAACGCGAGCGAGCCGGTTGGCGCGCAAAAAACAAAAAGGCCGGCGCGAGGCCGGCCTTTCGTAACGCGAGGCGTTGAAGTGTAGCTTAGTACTTGGCGACCACGGGGGCGCCGAAGTGATAGTTCACGCCGACCTGCACGGTGTGGAAGTTGAGCGTGCCGGTGGTGACCGGAGCGCCGAGACCGGAGAAGTAGGTCTCGCCGCCGAGGCTGCGATAGAGGTACTCGCCCTTGACCGACCACTGCGGAGCGAAGAACGCTTCGACGCCGGCGCCGACGGTCCAGCCCGAGTGGAACTTGCTGTCGGAGACAGTCACGCCGAGCGCGCTGACGCTGACCTTGTTGTCGATCCAGGCGTAACCACCGGTGCCGTAGAACAGCACGTTGTTGACGGCCCAGCCGATGCGGCCGCGGACGGTGCCGAGCGCGTCGGTCTTGGACGACACGGTGATGCCGAGAGCGGTCGCCGAGGCGCTGACGTCAGCCCAGGAACCATCGGCCTCGATGCCGAACACGACGTTGCCGGCCTGCCAGTTGTAGCCGGCGGTGCCGCCGACGAAGCCACCCTTCATTTTCGGGTCGCCGGAAGCGTTTTCCCAGGCGCCGCCACCGACGATACCGAGGTAGAAGCCGGTCCAGTTGTAGACGGCAGCCGCCGGAGCGATCGGAGCCTTGGTGTAGGGGCGGGCTGCGAGGTCGGCCGCCGAAGCGGGCGCAGCGAGAGCGAACAAACAGGCCGAAGCCAACAAAACCTTCTTCATTTTCAACTAATCCCAGTCCCAGTTTCTGTTGTTGCCTTCCTGACCGGAAGGGCAGCGGACTCAACGGCCCAACTAACGCCGTGCTTACACCACTAAAGCCGCAAGTTGTGTCTCCGAAAAGCCACATCGGTCGAAAAGGTGATGGTTACTGACTTATTGCCCCCCGTTCATGTCTCGCCAAACGAAAAAGGCCGGCGCGAGGCCGGCCTTAGACGTCAATGATGTCAGGGGGATATCAGTACCGCGCGACGCCAGCCGCACCCCAGTTGAAGTGATAATTCACACCTGCCTTGACCGTGTGGACGGTATCGGTCCACTCGGACCGGTTGGTCACGACGGGGCTGTACTGAATCGTGCTCTTGCCGAAATCGATATAGTTGTATTCGACCTTGGCCGACCAGTTCGGAGCGAACATGTATTCCGCGCCGGCGCCGACGGTCCAACCCCAGCGGGTGTTGTTCTGGATGAAGACGTTTCCGGGGACGCCATCGTAGCGATGCTGAATGTCGCCGACCGCAGCGCCGCCGCTGACGAAGAAGAGAGCGGGGCCGGTCGAGTAGCCGAGACGGCCCTTGATGTCGCCGAAACCGCGGATTCTGGTGAAATAGGTGTCGCCGAGGCCGGCGTTGATCTCGGCCGAACGACCGTTGATGTCAGCCCAATGATAGTCGCCCTCGATGCCGAACACCCAGTTGGCCGCCTGCCAGTTGTAGCCGACCACGCCACCGACAAAGCCGCCGGTGGTGTCGTAGTTCTGACTTCCAGCAAAGAGCGCCGTATTCGGACCGCCAAAGAAGGTTTCGTCGCTGCGGCCCCAGGCACCACCGCCCTGCACACCGAGGTAGAAGCCGGTCCAGGTATAGATCGGAGCGGGCGGCGCGATCGGCGCCTTTGTATAGGGACGGGCTGCAAGGTCGGCAGCACCGGCCGGAGCCGAGAGGGTCAGCGCAACCGCGCCGGCGAAGCCAATCAGAATCTTCTTCACTGTAATCTCCCCAGTCGTGTCCGCCTCTCTGAGTTCCCCAAGGCGGACTATCAGGCGCGAGGCCCATTGCATCAATTCCAGGCACGACGATAGCTCGATTCTGCGGCAGAGTCCGTGCCCGGAGTGCAACAGTTGGGTGTAATCGACCTACCTCTAACTTAATGAATGTTAAGTGGTTTTTACCGTTCACGGGAACCCGATTTGGTTCCATCGAGATTGCCTTCACAGCGCCATTTAGGCGCCATCCCGTCTCCACATTTGGCAGTCGATTTCTGTAGGAACAAATCTGGAACAGACCGCCGGTCGGTGCTATATGTGGGGATAACCTTGGGGGTGACGGGCTGAGCAGCCCCTGCAAGCGTATAGGGTCGCCTTAACAGGGCGCAGAGGAACGCGGGCAGCGCGCTTGGCCTTAGGAAATTCAGTGGCATTCGGAGTGGAGAGCGGCGATGGCGGGAAGCGTCAACAAGGTCATTCTGGTTGGAAATCTCGGCAAGGATCCTGAAATCCGCCGCACCCAGGACGGGCGGCCGATCGCGAATCTGAGCATCGCCACCTCCGAGACCTGGCGCGACAAGAACAGCGGCGAGCGCAAGGAAAAGACCGAGTGGCATCGCGTCGTGATCTTCAATGAAGGGCTCTGCAAGGTCGCCGAGCAGTACCTGAAGAAGGGCGCGAAGGTTTACATCGAGGGCGCGCTCCAGACCCGCAAATGGACCGACCAGAGCGGCGTCGAGAAGTACTCGACCGAGGTCGTGCTCCAGGGCTTCAATTCGACGCTCACGATGCTCGATGGCCGCGGCGGCGGCGGAGGAGGCGGCAGCTTCGGCGACGAGCCGGGCGGCGATTTCGGCTCCTCTGGTCCGGTCAGCAGCGCGCCGCGCCGTCCCGTGGCCGCCGGCGGCGGTGGCCGCAACAGCGACATGGACGACGATATCCCGTTCTGAGCACGGACCGGACGATCAGGGGGGGCGCTGGCCGGCTGAGCGGCGCTTCCCATTTCGTGTCAGCAAACCTTACTAATCGGCAGAAAGGGCTCGGGATTTCCGGGCCCGCTTCATGTTTGGGTTGAACTCGGATTGCGCCAGCGCAATCGCGTCGACGGCGCGCGCCGGCCGCGCGATTGACGAGTCTCGAAGGGGATTTCGGAGGGCCTGTTCCGGGTCCCCCCGAGACGCCCCCATTAAGGCCGTAAGTTATTGGAAAAATAAGCGGAAAAAGCGCTTCCCTGAAGCCTGCAAGGGTGGTTATCAGGGGCTCGATGCGCTATATGATTCCCAGATAAAACCTCACCGGATTTCCCCTTGGCTGACGACGACGACAAGCCCGGCGACCAGCCGGGGCAACCCTCGGATATTCGCCCCGTCTCCATCTTCGAGGAGATGAAGAAGTCCTATCTCGACTACGCCATGAGCGTGATCGTGGCGCGGGCGCTGCCTGATGCCCGGGACGGTCTGAAGCCGGTGCACCGCCGCATCCTGTTCTCGATGAACGAGCAGGGGCACACGCCCGACAAGAAGTACGTCAAATCCGCCCGCGTGGTCGGTGACGTCATCGGTAAGTATCACCCGCACGGCGACCAGTCGATTTACGACGCCATGGTCCGCATGGCGCAGGACTTCTCGATGCGCGTGCCGCTGATCGACGGCCAGGGCAATTTCGGCTCGGTCGATGGCGATCCCCCGGCCGCCTATCGTTACACCGAAGCGCGCCTGACCAAGGCCGCGCTGGCTCTGCTGGCCGACATCGACAAGGACACCGTCGACTTCCAGCCGAACTACGACAACAACGAGACCGAACCGTCGGTCTTGCCGGCCAAGTTCCCGAACCTTCTCGTCAACGGCGCCGGCGGCATCGCGGTCGGCATGGCGACCAATATCCCGCCGCACAATCTCGGCGAGGTCATCGACGCCTGCGTTGCGCTGATCGACAACCCCGCGCTCACCATCGACGAGCTCATCAACATCGTGCCGGGACCGGATTTCCCGACCGGCGGCGTCATTCTCGGGCGGCAGGGCATCCGCGCCGCCTATCACCTCGGCCGCGGCTCGGTCGTCATGCGCGGCAAGGTCGCGATCGAGACCATCCGCAAGGAGCGCGAGGCGATCATCATCACCGAGATTCCCTACCAGGTGAACAAGGCGACGATGGTCGAGCGCATCGCCGAACTGGTCAAGGAAAAGAAGATCGAGGGCATCGGCGACCTGCGCGATGAATCGGACCGCGACGGTTACCGCGTCGTCATCGAATTGAAACGCGACGCCGTGCCGGATGTGGTCCTGAATCAGCTTTACAGGTTCACGCCTCTGCAAACGAGCTTCGGCGTCAACATGGTGGCGCTCGACAGCGGCCGTCCGCGGATCATGCATCTGAAGGACCTGCTCGCGATCTTCGTCGACTTCCGTGAGCGGGTCGTCACGCGTCGCACCAAGTACCTGCTCGCCAAGGCGCGCGATCGCGCCCATATTTTGGTCGGTCTGGCGATCGCGGTGGCCAATATCGACGAGATGATCCGAGTCATCCGGACCTCGCCGGACCCGACCACCGCGCGCGACACGCTGATGTCGCGCGACTGGCCGGCCCGGGACGTCGAGGACATGCTGACGCTGATCGACGATCCCCGTCACCGCATCAGCGCGGACGGCACGATCCGGCTGTCGATGGAGCAGGCGAGGGCCATTCTCGACCTGCGCCTTCAGCGCCTCACCGCACTCGGCCGCGACGAAATCCGCGATGAGCTCGACAAGCTTGCCGGCGAGATCGCCGATTATCTCGACATCCTGCGCTCGCGCGAGCGCGTGCTGGGCATCATCAAGACCGAACTTGCCGAGGTGAAGGCCGAGTTCGCCACCCCGCGGCGCACCGTCATCATCGAGCAGGAAGGCGAGGTCGAGGACGAGGACCTGATCCAGCGCGAGGACATGGTCGTCACCGTGTCCCATGCCGGCTACGTCAAGCGCGTGCCGCTGTCGGCCTACCGGGCGCAGCGCCGCGGCGGCAAGGGCCGCGCCGGCATGCAGACCCGCGACGAGGATTTTGTCTCGCGCCTGTTCGTGGCCTCCACGCACACGCCGGTGCTGTTCTTCTCCTCGCGCGGCCAGGTCTACAAGGAGAAGGTCTGGCGTCTGCCGATGGCCGCGCCGAACGCGCGCGGCAAGGCGCTGATCAACATCCTGCCGCTGGAGCAGGGCGAGCGCATCACCACCATCATGCCGCTGCCGGAGGACGAATCCACCTGGGGCGAGCTCGACGTGATGTTCGCCACGACAGGCGGCAATGTCCGCCGCAACAAGCTGTCAGACTTCGTCGACGTCCGCCGCTCCGGCATCATCGCCATGAAGCTGGACGATGGCGAGTCGATCGTCGACGTGCAGATCTGCACCGAGCGCGACGACGTGCTGCTGACCGCCGCCGGCGGCCAGTGCATCCGCTTCCCGGTTCCCGATGTGCGCGTATTCACCGGGCGCACCTCGATGGGCGTGCGCGGTATCGCGCTCGGCGAAGGCGACAAGGTGATCTCGCTGGCGATCCTGCGCCATGTCGAGACCACCTCGGACGAGCGCTCGGCCTACCTGAAAATGCGCCGCGCCGTCGCCGGCGAAGCTGCGGCCGAAGACGCTGCCGTGGACGCCGAGGCCGAGGAGACCTCCGGCAGCTTCCAGCTCGCGCAGGAGCGTTACGCCGAGATGTCGGCGCAGGAGCAGGTCGTACTGACCGTGTCCGTCAACGGCTACGGCAAGCGAACCTTGTCCTACGAGTACCGCACCACCGGCCGCGGCGGCAAAGGCATCGTGGCCATGAGCGTCAACAACCGCAACGGCAATCTGGTCGCGTCCTTCCCGGTGGAAGATGCCGACCAGATCATGCTGGTCACGGACAAGGGCCAACTGATCCGCTGCCCGGTCGAAGGCATCCGCATCGCCGGCCGCTCGACGCAGGGCGTCATCGTGTTCGACACCGCCGAGGACGAGCACGTCGTCTCGGTCGAGCACATCACGGAAGAGGCCGAGAGCGGCAACGGCGAGAATGGCAACGGGGCGTGACGCCCCGTTCTAGGCGGCGTTCGCAAGCTCTCTCGTCAGGTCGGCAAGCGCCTGGTGCTTGTCGATCTGCGCCATCCAGCACCAGAGCTCCAGTGTGCAGTACATGCGATAAAGGTCGAGCGTCTGCTGCCAGTCGGGGCGTGCGATCGTGCCATAGCCGGCGAGCAATCCGTCGCGCTTTGGCGCATCCTTCGGCGTGAAATAGTACAGCGCCTTCGCGATATCCATCAACGGATCGCCCGATGTCGCATTCTCGAAGTCGACGATGCCCGTCAGGCGTGGTGCGCCCTGCGGCGTCACCAGCACATTGCCGGCATGGAAATCGTAGTGGCTCAGTCGAGGGGTGATTGCTGCCTCGAACAGATGCTGTCGTGCCGTGACGCTGTCGCGAAGACGCGCGGCTAAAGCTGGATCGCCGCCGCGTGTGAGAAACTCCCTGAGCTTTCGGTCGAACTGCGCCGACATGTAGGCCTGGTTGCTCGGATGGGCCGTCCAGACCCCGTTGGGGCCGATATAGCCGAAGTTGTCGAGCGTGACGTCGTTGATTCGGCGCAGCGTCGCGCCCATCTCGGCGTAGATCGCAAACAGCTCGGTCTCCGACAGCGTTGCCTCGCGTCGGCCAAGCACGACGCCCTCCAACTTGGTCATGAGCACATAGTTCAGCTCGATGACCGATCGCGTGTCATCGGCGAGCAGGATTTTTGGAATGGCCGGGCCAAGGTTTCGCAGGAGACCCAGCACGTAGACCTCCTTCGCCATCTTCCACTGCAGCGATTCAGGATAGACCTTGAGGATGCACGTTGCTACATCCACCAGTGCGATCTCGATGACGGTGCTGATCTCCCCGCCATGCAGTTCGGTGACGCCGTTCACCGATGCGTGTGGAAAGATTTGGCGCACGATTGATTGCGCCTGATCGACCGAGATCTTCAGCCGGGGTTTCAGCTGCAACGGCACATCGGGCATTGGTGCTCGCTTTCAGGTAGGTCGGCGGAGCGGCGGTTAAATCTCAAGCTCCGTGCCGAATTCCACCACCTGCTTGGTCGGCACGCCGAAGAACGCAGCCGAGCGTTCGGCGTTGCGCTGGAGGAAGGCGAACACGCCTTCGCGCCAGACCCACATGCCCGGAATGTCCTCGCTGGGAATGATGGTCTCGCGGCCGACATAATAGGTGATGTCGGAGAGGTCGATGCCGGGCAGCTTGCTCTGGCGGCAGACGAGAATCAGGCCCTCATAGATCGTCGGGTTCTGCATGAAGCCGTAATGCAGGATCACGCGGGTGATGCCGGGAATGATCTCGATCACCTCGGCGCGTTCCTCGTCCGCGATGTGCGGAAGCTCCTCGATCAGCACGGTGACCAGCAGCACGCGCTCGTGCAGCACGCGGTTGTGCCTGACGAACTGGGTGAGCGCGAGCGGCACGCCGCGCGGCGCGGAGGCCAGGAACACGGCGGTCCCGGGCAGTCTTGCGCTGCACTTGTTCACGGCGGTCTCGATCAGATCTTCCTCGGGCTGCCGGAGCCGGCCCCTCGCGGCCTCGACCAGCTTCACGCCGGCGCGCCAGGTCAGCATCAGGAAGGCGACGAGGCCGGCGAGCAGCAGCGGAAACCAGCCGCCCTCGAACAGCTTGACCGAATTGGCCGAGAAGAAGATCACGTCGATGACGAAGAAGAAGCCATTCACGGCAACCACCAGCCAGGGCGAATAGCCCCACTGGATCGCCACCAGCGCGGCGAGCAGCGTCGTGATCGCCATCAGCAGCGACACTGCGATGCCATAGGCGCCGGCAAGCGCGTCCGACGTGCCGAAGCTCAGGACCGCCCCGAGCGTCGCAGCCGCAAGCAGCCAGTTCACCAGGGGCACGTAGATCTGGCCGATCGCGTCGCTCGTGGTGTGACGGATCAGCATGCGCGGCAGGAATCCGAGCTGGATCGACTGCTGGGTCAGCGAGAACACGCCGGAGATGATGGCTTGCGAGGCGATCACGGTCGCGACCGTCGAGAATGCGACGAGCAGATAGTGCAGGGCATCGGGGCAGAGCTGGAAGAAGGGGTTCTCGATCATCGTGGGATCGGTGATCAAGAGCGCAGCCTGGCCGAAATAATTCAGCACCAGCGCGGGCAGGCAGATGGCGAACCAGGCGAGGCGGATCGGCAGGCGGCCGAAATGTCCCATGTCGGCATACATGGCCTCGCCGCCGGTCACCGCGAGAAAGGCCGCGCCGAGAATTCCGAACGAGATGTGGAAATCCTGGTGGATCAGGAAGTCGAAGGCGTAGAGCGGGCTGAGCGCCACCAGCACCGCCGGCGCCTTGACGATGCCGTGGATGCCGAGCGCCGCGAGCACGACGAACCAGGCCAGCATCACCGGGCCGAAGATGCGGCCGATGAAGCCGGTGCCCTGCTTCTGCATCATGAACAGGCCGATCAGGATCGCGACGGTCACGGGCACCACGACGGGCGCAAGCGAGGGGGCGTCGACCTTGAGGCCCTCGATGGCTGAGAGCACCGAGATGGCCGGCGTGATCGCGCCGTCGCCATAGAGCAGCGCAGCGCCGACGAGCCCGACCACCAGGAGGTGGGCGCGCCATGTGCCTGGCTGGGCGTGGCGGGCATGGAGCAGCGCCAGCAGCGCGACGATGCCGCCTTCGCCGCGATTGTCCGCGCGCAGGATCAGCAGCGCATATTTCAGCGAGATGATCAGTAGCAGGGCCCAGAGGATCAGCGAGGCAATCCCCAGGACAGCGTCGTGACTGAGTGTGCCGCCATGGGCAGCCGCCTTGGCGGCTTCCTTCAGGGCATAGAGCGGGCTGGTACCGATATCGCCATAGACCACCCCGAGGGCGCCCATGGTCATGGCAAGCGGTAGCGGATCAGGATGGTGGCCGGAAACGACAGCGGGCGTACTGGACAATGGCAACCCCCCGATGGGATCGCGCCCGACGGGCCATTCCGGCGGGCGCGAGCAACCCAGTCTGCGACGAGACGTCGCAAAACTCCATCGGGATTATGTGACGTGAAGCTGACAGGCCTACGGGGTGCGGTTGGCGGTCACGAGGCGAGCCTCGCGGACATTCGCCTTGGTGCCGGCCTTGCGCAGGCAGGAGGCTTCGAAATTCGGCCAGGCCTGCTGCGAGCAGTCCTTGCCGATGGCGCGGATATCGAGCCGGTCGCTTTTGGCCAGCGGCTGCGGCACGCTGGCCTCGACGCTCGGGGCAAAGCCGGGCAGGAGGGTAAGGGCGGCGGCGACACACGCAGACAGAGCGATCGCTGAAAGAGCCTTGATCATTTGACAGTCCCCTGTGATGCGGCCGCCTACGCCCAGTGTGCGGCCCGTCATTCGTTGGCCGGATTAGTAACCATGGCCAGTTTCCGGACGTCTTCGCCGGCACGGGAAATGGTTTCGTGTCCGCGCCGCTTTGTTTCGTGGTCGCCCTCAGGACGAAACAAACCGGCCATCGCCGACAGGGCCCCCGGGGATATTTCGCCGGAAAATGGCTGGGGAACCGGCCCGGCTTGCCGGGCCGGGCCGGGCGCGGTAGGACGGGGCCATGCCGCGCATTGCCTTCTATCCCGGTTCCTTCGACCCCATCACCAACGGCCATCTGGACGTGGTCCGGCACAGCGTTTCCCTGTGCGACCGGCTCGTGGTCGCGATCGGGGTCCACCCCGGAAAGAAGCCGCTGTTTTCGACCGAGGAGCGGCTGCAGATGCTCCATGACGTCTGCGGGCCGGTGGCCGCCCAGGCCGGCTGCGTGCTCGAAGCCGTGACGTTTGACGATCTGTCGGTTACGGCGGCGCGCAAGCACGGTGCGACGATCATGATTCGGGGCCTGCGTGACGGCAGCGATCTCGACTACGAGATGCAGCTCGCCGGCATGAACGAGGCGATGGCGCCGGAGGTGCATACGGTCTTCCTGCCGGCCTCTCCCATGGTTCGCCCGATCACCGCCACTTTGGTGCGGCAGATCGCCGGCATGGGCGGGGACGTCTCGGCCTTCGTCCCGCCGCAGGTTGCGGCCCAGCTCAAGGCTAAATTCGCCGCATAACGGCGCGCTTCCTTTTCTCTCTGATCCGGAGTTGTCATGATCCGAATTTTTGCAGTTCTTGCCGCGCTTCTGTTCGCGGTGCCGGCGGTGGCGCAGCAATTGCCGGCCAACCTCGACAAGGCCAACGCCATCGTCATCGACACCACCAAGGGCCGCATCGTCATCAAGCTGCGCACCGATATCGCGCCCCAGCATGCCGAGCGCATCAAGCAGCTCGCGCGAGAGGGCTATTACAACAACGTGCCGTTCCATCGCGTCATGGACGGCTTCATGGCGCAGACCGGCGACGGCCAGAACTTCAACGGCACCGGCGGATCGAAATATCCGAACCTGAAGCAGGAATTCTCCAAGGTGCATTTCGCCCGCGGCATCGTCGGCATGGCCCGGCGCGGCGACAGCGTCGACAGTGCCAACTCGCAGTTCTTCATCATGTTCGCCGACGGCGGCAGCCTGGATAACCAGTACACCGTGATCGGTGAGGTCGTGCAGGGCATGGACGTCGTCGACAAGCTGAAGAAGGCTCCTCCCGGCTCGGCCGGCGGCGCCGTGACCGATCCCGACAAGATGGTCAAGGTGCAGGTCGCCTCCGACATCAAATAGGAGACGGCGATGGCGCGCTGTGGCGACAAGCTCCTGCTGGTTGCCGCCGTGCTGTTGCTCGGCGTGTCCAGTGCGGCCGCCGAGGATAGGCAGGTCAATACCATCCAGGACATCTTCCGGCATCTGCGCACTTGCTGGAAACCGCCGCCGGCCGCCAAGGCTCGCCCACTCGACATCACCGTCGTCGTGAGCTTTAACCGGTCCGGCGACATTCTGGGCCATCCGAGGATCTCCTATGAATCCGCGGAGGCCTCCGACAATGACCGGCTGCAATACCGGATCGCGGTGATGGAGGCGTTGCAACGCTGCACGCCGATGCCATTTACCGAGGCAATGGCCGGTGCCGCCGCGGGACGTCCATTTGCGATCCAGTTCCGCAGCCGCAAAACGCCTGACAAGACTTCACCTCCAACTCAAGAGAGACGAGCATGAGCGCCACCGAAAACACCCTGATCCTCGAGACCACCCAGGGCCCGGTCACCATCGAGATGCGGCCCGACCTCGCGCCCGGCCATGTCGCGCGCATCAAGGAACTGGTCCGGGAGGGCTTCTACGACGGCATCGTGTTCCACCGCGTGATCGACGGCTTCATGGCGCAGACCGGCTGCCCGCAGGGCACCGGTACCGGCGGCTCGGGCAAGAAGCTGAAGGCCGAGTTCAACAAGGAGCCGCATGTGCGCGGCACCACCTCGATGGCGCGCGCCGCCAACCCGGATTCCGGCGACAGCCAGTTCTTCATCTGCTTCGACGACGCCCGCTTCCTCGACAACCAGTACACCGTGTGGGGCAAGGTCACCGAGGGCATGGAGAACGTCGACAAGATCAAGCGCGGCGAGCCGGTGCAGAACCCCGACAAGATCGTCAAGGCGCGGATGGCGGCGGACGCTGAGTAAGTCACCCGTCATTCCGGGGCGCGCCTTGGCGCGAACCCGGAATCTCGCGCCACAATCTCGGGATTCCGGATCGCCGCGCTCGAGGCGCGGCGTCCGGAATGACAGTGCTAGCGAGACATGCGCACCGACCTGTTCGATTTCGACCTGCCCGCCGAGCGCATCGCGTTGCGCCCGGCGAGCCCGCGCGACTCCGCGAAGATGCTGGTCGTGGAGAACGGCGCGCTGCGCGACCAGACCATCGCCGATCTCGCGCAATGGCTGAAGCCGGGCGACCAGCTCGTCGTCAACGACACCAAGGTGATCGCGGCGCAATTGAAGGGCCGCCGCATCGGCCGCGAGACCGAGCCCAGAATCGAGGCGACCCTGATCAAGCGGCTCGACGGCTCGCGCTGGCAGGCGCTGGTGAAGCCCGCGAAGAAGCTCACAGCCGGTGACCGCATCCGCTTCGGCAATGAAGGCAAGGTCTGCCTGCTCGGCCATCTCGATGCCGAGGTCGAGGCCAAGGGCCTCGAGGGCGAGGTCACGTTGTCGTTCTCGTTCCACGGGCCCGCGCTCGACCAGGCCATCGACGATCTCGGCAGCCCGCCGCTGCCGCCCTACATCGCCTCCAAGCGCACGCCCGACGATCAGGACCTCGCCGACTACCAGACCATGTTCGCCGTGAACGAAGGCGCCGTCGCAGCGCCCACCGCGGGACTGCACTTCACCCCGGCGCTGGAGCAGGCGCTGCGCGCGCGTGGCGTCGGCATCAACCAGGTCACGCTGCATGTCGGGGCAGGGACGTTCCTGCCGGTGAAGGTGGACGACACCGAAGGCCACAAGATGCATGCCGAGTGGGGCACGATCTCGGTCGAGACGGCGGAGCGCCTCAACAGCGCGCGGAAGAATGGTGGCCGCATCATCGCCGTCGGCACCACGTCATTGCGCTTGCTCGAGAGCGCGGCGAGCGAAGACGGCACCATCCAGCCCTTCGCGGCCGAGACCTCGATCTTCATCACGCCCGGCTATCGCTTCCGCGCGGTCGATATTTTGATGACGAATTTCCATTTGCCGAAGTCGACGCTGTTCATGCTGGTGTCGGCGTTTTCGGGGCTGGAGACGATGAAGCAGGCGTATGCTCATGCGATTGCGCGCGGGTATCGGTTCTATTCGTATGGCGATGCGTGCTTGTTGTTTCGGGCAGAGCCGTAGGGTGGGTTAGATTAGCCCGCGGCTACGCGAAGCGTAGTGAGCTGGCGTAACCCACCACTTCTCTACCCGAGCGGACAGGAAAGAGGTGGATTACGCCTTACGGCTAATCCACCCTCCACCTTCCGTTACGCCATCACCCGCTGCGGCAACAGCTCCGCGATCTGAACCGCATTCAGCGCAGCGCCCTTGAGCAGCTGATCCGCCGCCACGAACATCGAGATCGAATGCCCGGAGGGATCGCTGAGATCCTTGCGGATGCGGCCGACCAGGACGTCGTCCTGGCCCGAGGCGTCGATCGGCATCGGGAAGTAGTTCTTGACGCGATCGTCGACGACCTTCACGCCGGGCGCCTGCGCCATGATGGCGCGGACCTGGTCCTCGGTGATCTCCTTCTCGCATTCGAAGGTGATGGCCTCGCAATGGGCGCGCAGCACCGGCACGCGCACGCAGGTGACGCCGATCGCGATCTTCTCGTCCTCGAAGATCTTGCGGGTTTCTATGATGACCTTGGTCTCTTCGTCGTTGTAGCCGGTGTCAGGGTCGACGGCGGTGTTGTGGTTGAAGAGGTTGAAGGCGTAGGGGTGCGGCATCACCTTCGGCGTATAGACCTGCCCGTTGAGATTGGCGCGGGTGGATTCGACCAGTTCCTCCATCGCGGCGGCGCCGGCGCCGCTAGCGGCCTGGTAGGTCGAGATGATCACGCGCTTGATGCGGTTCTTCTGGTGGATCGGCCACAGCGGCACCAGTGCGGTGATCGCGGCGCAGTTCGGGTTGGCGATAATGCCCTTGTGGTCACGGATGCGGTTCGCGTTGATCTCGGGGATCACCAGCGGCACGTTCGGGTCCATGCGGAAGGCGGAGGAGTTGTCGACTACGACCGCGCCGGACTTAACCGCGATCGGCGCATACTTCTTGGAGATGCTGCCGCCGGCGGAGAACAGGGCGATATCGACGCCTTCGAAGGAGCGTTCGGTCAGCTCCTCGATCACGACCGGCTGGCCGCGGAACGACACCGTCTTGCCGGCCGAGCGGGCGCTGGCCAGCGCCTTGAGCTTGCCGACGCGAAAGCCGCGCTTGTCCATGGTGGCGATGAATTCGGCGCCCACCGCACCGGTGACGCCGACAATCGCGACGACTGGATCGTTACTCACTTTGTCCTCCATTGCATTTCGGTTGAGCTGAGATTTAGGCAACAAAAAAGCCCCGGACCATCGAGGGCGGGGCTTCGGTAGAGCTGATGCGTTTTAGTCGACGACTACGCGCGCACGCCTCCCCGGGCCCCTGAGGCCGTGGTGGTTTTGGTCGTGCGTTTGGTGGTCGTGAACATGGCGGCGACTTATGCGGGAGAGTTTTGCGCCCGTCAATGGCTTTTCACCACGGTCGATGCCCGGGGCCGGACTACCTCTATTTCGCCTTGGCACCCGGCGGCTCGAGGGTGACCTCCTTGAGGTCGTCGCCGCTGACGACGACGATCGAAAAGTTCAGCCGGCCGCGTTCGCGCACCAAGCCGCCGCTGATCGCCTTGCCCGAGGCGGCGCGTTCGGCGACGCGCACGGCATCGGCGAGGCGGTGCCTGATCGCACCGAGCGCTGCGAGGTTGTCGCGGTCCTCGTGGTCGAGCTCAGTGAGGGGGAGGGCGGCTTCGCCGCCGACGAGCTCGCCGGTCGTAGCATTGATGGTGTGGCGCCAGATCCGGTCGTTGTGCAGGGTCTTCACCCGATACACCGGCACGCGGGCGGCCCCGTCAAAACTCACATCCGCCGTGGTTGCGCCGGCGTGCCGGGCTTCGGCGATCGACATGGCCTGGCTGATCGAGATCGACGAGCTGCGGAAACGCTCGATCTCACGGCTGACGGCTTGGCGGTCGGCCTCGGCATCACCATCTGTGTCGCTGTGAAGGGCGGTCGGCGTACCCGCGGTCACGATCGCCCGCGCAGGCGCGGCGATGAGCAGCGCAGGCAAGGCGATCGCAAGCAATCGCGAGGTCCATCGTTTGGCTGTCGTCATGCTCGAAACCCTCGGCCAGCGAGTGTGCCGGATGATCGTAAAGAATTCGCGGCCGGCCTTGGGCATCGGCCGGCCGCGGAGCGCTGCACCGGGCTGTACCCGGTACGGCGATCTCAGCGGTACGGGCCACTTTTGGGGCTGGTGAAAAAGGCGGTCCGTATCGCTTATAACTAAACCATACCGTATCGTTTTATTTTGGTCAACGGCGCCGGCGGTTTCCCATGGGGAAAGCGCGCAATCTCACGGAATTGTCAGCGCGGGGCGCGTCGCCGCGACGAGCCTTTGGTGGTGCTTTGGACGCGGTCGACAGGTCCTAGCGCACCGGCCAGGAACAGCTTGATGGCCGTGCGCATCCGCTTTTCGGCGACCTTCAATTCGAGCGCCATCCCGAACGTCGCCATGCGGTGGGTGTGACCGACGACGACGTCGAGGAACACTTCCGCCGCGATGTCGGTGTCCTCGACGTCGAGCGCACCTTGCGCCACAAGACGGTCGAAGAAGCGCGCCGTGGTGGCGACGGCTTTCATCCAGCCTTCCTCCTTGCCGAGCTTGGCGACGTCGGGGAAGTTGATGGCCTGCGACGTCATCATGCGGCTGAAGGCGACGGCGTCGGGTCCGCAGGTGAATGTCAGCATCTCGCGCCCGATCTCGACCAGGCGTTGCTCGACCGAGATGTCGGAGGCGCTGGAGAGCTGCGTCTCGGCGGCGGCCGACAATGGCGCAAGCCAGCGGTCGATCTCGCGCCTCAACACGGCGGCAAACAGCCCGCGCTTGTCGCCGTAGCGGGAATAGACCGTGGGCTTGCTGACCCGGGCCGCTTCGGCGACCGCGTCGAGCGAGGTGGCGTCGAAGCCGCGGTCCAGGAACAGGCGGGTGGCGACCTCGATCAGCCGCTGGTCGCGCTCGATGGCGGCGGTCTTCGTCGGTCGGCCGCCGCGGGATTTCGGCACCTCGCGCCGCGGCGATGCTGGTCTCGTCCTGGTCGCAGTCAATCCCATGCCCAATGATTCCTGCGCGTTTCTGACAGTCGTCATTCGCTCTATATCGCGCAGGAGGGGAGGCGTCATCGCGAATCTGGCCGAATTGGCCGTATCGTCAACGGTTTCGGCAGGGCCTCGTTCCGTCTCGGGAAGCTCACGGCACCGTCGAGCTCCAGGCCCGACCGGCAGCGGCCTTGTCATATCCGTATTGGTAGAGCGCCCGCATATAGGCGGTGTCGAACCCTTCCGACGGCGGCGCCGGATACTCGCGCGCGATGTAGGAGAGGTGGAAGCCGAGGCGGTTGCGTTTGGCGAAATCATAGGTCGAGAAAATGATCGAGCGCGTCTGCGACTGGGTGATCGCCGACAGGCTGCGCGAGGCGACATCGATGGTGCCGTTGGAGACCAGCTCGAAATTGCGTTCGATCTTCTTGTTGACGAGGATGTAGATGTCCATCTTCGCGTTGCCGGGCAGGCGGTTGCCCTGGAAAAGCAGGGCTTCCGGCAGCGTCAGCACCGGCGCGGTCACGCCGCCGTCGACATGCATCTCCTGAAACTTGCGGCCCTGGCCCTCGGCGTCGATCATGATCGGCGGAAACACCAGGGGGATGCTGGCGGAGGCCGCCATCACGTCGCGAAACAGCTTGAGCGCCTCGGGCGTGCCGACCGCGGCGATCTTGCCCATGTCCCAGATCGCGGTGCGCTGGGTGTCGAGATCGGTCGTCACCACCAGGAGCTTTCGGCCCTTGGCATTCTCGCGCGCGACTTGCGCCATGATCTCCGGCCCGACATAGCGGGCGACGAGCTCGCGCAGCCTCGTGTTGCCGAACAGGCCGGATCCGAACAGCACGCGCATGATGCTGGGATCGTTCAACAGGGTCTCGGCGATGCCGCTGGTATAGACCTCCTTCAGCGTGTCGTCGTATTGCGAGCCCAGAAACGCAAACGGCGCGATCAGGCCGCCGGTGCTCACGCCCGAGACGACGGAGAAGGTGGGACGGGTTCTGGCCGCGGTCCAGCCGTTGAGCACGCCGACGCCGTAGGCGCCATCGGCGCCGCCGCCGGAGAGCGCCAGATAGGACTTCGTCGCGGTGCTGGTGTCCTTCTCGAAGCTGAATTTCGTGATGGGCTCGTCGGCGTAGCGCCTGAGGCCGTCGATCTCGAGCACGCGCGAGGTGCTGGCTTCCGCGGCCGTATAAGGCGTGCGGGGCAGCGAGGTACAGGCGCCGAGCACCAGGCTGCACGCCAGGAGCAGAAATCCGGCCAGGCGGCCGCCTGTCTGCCTGATCCAGTCACGCGAGCGGCCGGCGACATCAGTCGAATAGGAAGCGAAGGGCATTGTCGGTGGCTGGCGATCACGCATTTACCGCCGCCGGCAAATTTGCCGCGGCATCTCGTCCAGCCCCCAAGATAAAACTACACTGTATCGTTTTGTTTAACAAGGGTGGCGACGCCGATATTCGCGCCCATTTGTGTCCCAGTCCGAGGCAATAGCCGGCTGCGGGGTGCGGCGGGTGGGTTGATCGGTCTTCGCCGACACGCAATAAGCACCGCCATGAATCCGGACCATGATCTTCCCAATCACTTTGAATTGCTCGGCACTGATGGCGCCGCGCGGACCGGGCGCCTGACCACGCCTCACGGCGTGGTGCGCACGCCCGCCTTCATGCCGGTCGGCACCGCCGGTGCCATGAAGGGCATGCACTGGCGCGAGGTGCGCGATGCCGGCGCCGACATCGTGCTCGGCAACACCTATCACCTGATGCTGCGTCCGAGCGCCGAGCGGATCGCAGCCCTTGGCGGCTTGCAGAGGTTCACCGGCTGGAACGGGCCGATGCTGACGGATTCCGGCGGCTTCCAGGTGATGTCGCTGTCGGACTTGCGGAAGGTCACCGAGAATGCCGTCACCTTCCGCTCGCATATCGACGGTGCCAAGGTGGAGTTGTCGCCGGAGCGCTCGATCGAGGTGCAGCGCTTGCTCGGCTCCGACATCGCCATGCAGATGGACGAATGCGTGCGGCTGCCGGCCGAGCGCGCCGACATCGAGCGCGCGATGCAATTGTCGCTGCGCTGGGCCGAGCGAAGCAAGCGCGCCTTCGAGAGCGCGCCCGACGGCTACATGCTGTTCGGCATCGTGCAGGGCGGCGACATCCCGCAGCTTCGCCATGAGAGCGCCCAAGGTCTCGTCGCGACCGGTTTCCACGGCTATGCAATCGGCGGCCTTGCCGTCGGCGAGCCGCAGGAGGTGATGCTGGCGATGATCGACGAGACCGCACCCTTGCTGCCGAAACAGCGCCCGCGCTATCTGATGGGCGTCGGCACGCCCGACGACATCCTCGAAGCTGTCAAGCGCGGCATCGACATGTTCGATTGCGTGATGCCGACGCGCAATGGCCGGCACGGCGTCGCCTTCACGCGCTTCGGCCAGGTGAATTTGCGCAATGCGCGCCACGCCGACGATCCGCGTCCGCTGGATGAGGAGAGCTCATGGCCGTCGGCGCGCAACTACGCGCGCGCCTATCTGCACCATCTCGTCAAGGCGGGCGAGACGCTGGGGGCGATGCTGCTGTCTGAAATCAATATCGCTTACTACCAGTTCCTGATGCAGGGCATCAGGGACGCGATCGCGCAGGGAAGGTTCGACGAGTTCTATCAGCGTACGCGCGCGGACTGGGCGAGGGGCGATATCGCCCCGCGCTAGGCAACTGCGCTAGTTGCACATGAACCGACGCTTCACGGCGTGCTTGGTGACGAAGCCGTAGCCGCAATTGTCGCAGGTCCAGAGATAGCTGATGAAGTGGTCGGAGACGTAGGCGGATGCTTCGGCGGCGACCATGGAATCGGCGCAGACGGGACAGGTCGGCAACTCGCTGCAACGCGGATCACGCCTTAGCGCTACGGTCGACATCACTTCAGCAACTGCTGACATCGTGTGACCTCCCTGCTTTGAGACCTAAGTCTAACATAAGCAAAATCAGTTGACGAGGTCGCAACACAAATGCGTTGGTTTTCTGCTAATTAAAGCTCACGCGATTTTGCGATGCAGCGTATTTAACATGTGCCGCAATTGTCGCTTGCGTGTCGTCGCAGGCTATCCGTAACTGCGCATGAGCCGCGTAAGAAGCGCAAATGTCGTCACAGGGAGTTCATCATGGACGCATCGTCCACCACGGGTGCAGCGCACCAACCCGGCCGCGGCCGGATCTATGACTCGATCGTCGATGCCTTCGGCAATACTCCGACTGTGCGCTTGCGCCGGCTGCCCGGCATGCACGATGTGAATGCCACGATTTTGGCAAAACTTGAATATTTCAATCCGGCCGCAAGCGTGAAGGACCGCATCGGCGCGGCCATGATCATCGCGATGGAGAAGGCGGGCATCGTCAAACCCGACACCGTGCTGATCGAGCCGACCTCCGGCAATACCGGCATTGCGCTCGCCTTCGTGGCGGCTTCGCGCGGCTACCGCCTCAAGCTGGTGATGCCGGAATCGATGTCGATCGAGCGGCGCAAGATGCTGGCATTTCTCGGTGCCGAGCTGGTGCTGACGCCGGCGGCGCAGGGCATGAAAGGCGCGATCGCCGCCGCCGAGGAGCTGTTGAAGACGACGCCGAACTCGGTGATGCCGCAGCAGTTCAAGAACCTCGCCAATCCCGAGGTGCACCGCCGCACCACCGCGGAGGAGATATGGAACGACACCGGCGGCAATATCGATTTCTTCGTGGCCGGCGTTGGCACCGGCGGCACGATCACCGGCGTCGGCCAGGTGCTCAAGCCGCGCAAGGCCTCACTGCGCGTGGTCGCGGTCGAGCCGGAGGAAAGCCCGGTGCTGTCAGGCGGACAGCATACGCCGCACAAGATCCAGGGCATCGGCGCCGGCTTCGTCCCTGACATCCTCGATCGCGCGGTGATCGACGAGATCGTGAAGATCAACTCGACGACGGCGATCGAGACCTCGCGCGCGCTGGCGCGGCATGAGGGCATTCCGGGCGGCATCTCCTCGGGCGCGGCGATCGCGGCCGCGCTCCAGATCGGCAAGCGCCCGGAAGCGGCGGGAAAGACCATCCTGGCGATCGTGCCGTCCTTCTCCGAGCGGTATCTTTCGACAGCGCTGTTTGAGGGAATCTAGGACATGGCGGATCAACCCCCGAGGCGGCCGCGGACACTCGGCGATGCCAGGACCGAGGCCGAGGCGGCGTTCAAGAAGGTGACGGCCAAGGTCGCCGCGGCGCCGCCGAAGCCGAACGTAGCACCGGGAATCAAGGAGCAGGTGACGCTGCGCATCGATCAGGACGTGCTGGAGTTCTTCCAGGAGGGCGGCCCCGGCTGGCAGGACCGCATCAACGAGGCGTTGCGCAAAGCCGCGGGGAAGTAGCCAACCTCGCAATGACGGAGCATGCTGCGACACCGTCGCACCAAAGAAAAAGCCCGGCGCGAGCCGGGCTTTTGTGTTTTCAATCTCACCGCATCTCAGCGGCGGAACATGCCGCCCATCATGCCACCGACGACGCCACCCACGAACGCCGCGCCGGCGGCATCGCCGGGATTGCTGCGCTGGGGAGCCGGTGCCGGTGCCGGTGCGCTGCTGCCTGCGGGCGCGGCGGCACGGCGGGCCGCCTTCTGGCTGGTGTCGCTCGCGGTCGGCGGGGCGGCCTGGACCTCCGAGATCAGGGCCTTGTGCTGGTGCTTGTTGAGGTAACCCGAAGAGGGATAGCCGCGCGCGGCCTGCCAGCGCTTGAGCACGGTCCGGGTCTCATCGCTGAACACGCCGGTCTGCTTGGTATCGAAGCCGAGCCCGGTGAGACGACGTTGCACGTCGCGGCGCTGGGTCTTGTCGAGGCCGATCTGATCCTCCGTGAGCTGGGTGGCTTCGTCGGTGAAGGTCGCGGGATCGACGCCGGCGTTGAGGGTGCGCGTCGCGGTCGAGGGGCCGCTCTTGATGGCCGCGAGGCGTGCCAGCGCCAGCGCCTTGAACTGACCGTTCGGATAAGCGGAGAGATAGGCGTTGAGCTCTTCCGGCTTGTTGGACTCTTTCACCGAGCGCCAATATTCGAGCTCGACGCCATCCGAGCTGCCGCTCGCCGCCGGCACGATGCCGGAAGCGGTCGGCGCCGCGTTGGCGACCTGGGTTGTCGGAGCCTGGTTGAGATAGACCGAGCCGGTCAGGTTGGTGTGGCCCCAGGGCAGCTGACCCTTGCGGGTCTCTTCATTGACCTGGGCGCGCACCGACGTCATCGCCTGCTGGATCTCGATGCCGGGCTTGGTGATGTTGTCGATCAGCGCACGGGTGAACGGGCTGTTGTTGCCCTCCTGGCCGTCGAGCGCGGTCTGGCCGGGGCCGGTGGCGAACGCGATGAGAGTGCCTTCGCCGGATTTCATCTCGGCGAGACCGCTCTGCACGTTGACGCTGCGCGTCGCGGAGTTCGACTTGATCTTGGCGGCGAACGGATTGTCGCGGCAGGCGTCGAGGAAGACTAGCTTGACCTTGGCATCGCCCATGGTCTGCTCGAGGGTCAGGTCGATGTTGATGGCGGCGCCCAGCTTGACGTCCATCTCCGACTTGATGTCGGCGTCGACGGGCAGCAGGTAATTGGTGCCGCTGACGGCGATGCCGTGACCGGCATAATAGAACAGCGCGATATCGGAGCCCTGCGCCTTGCGCCCGAAGTCGAGCAGCTTCTCCGTCATCTGGTCGCGGCTGAGATTGGATCCTTCGATCACCTCGAAGCCGACATTGCGCAGCGTCGACGCCATCGCCTTGGCGTCGATCGGCGGGTTCGGCAATTGTGCGACGTTCTTGTAGGAGCCGTTGCCGACGACGAAGGCGACACGACGGTCGGCCTTCGCGGCACTGACCGACAGTGCCACGCACATGAGCGAAGCGAGGAGGGTGAGATAGCGCATTCTGAAATCCCCAGAATCGAATTGCAGGCAGCAACGAATTGGCAACGAACCTACACGAAGTGCCCGACTTCGCGCCACCGAAACGGCGGTCCGTTGCGTGCAACCCGCCGCTGTGTGGCCGAATGTGCACGATGGGAATGCTTCCCAACGTGATCCAAATCACACGGCCGCTTTGTTTTGTCGCGCGAGGCTGCGCGAGGTTCACCGCGCGCGGGCAGGAACCGCTGAGGCCGGCTTCAAATTCAGGAGATTGCCGCACAGGATCAGCACAGCGCCGAGCACGGTCCAGGCGTCGAGCCGCTCGGAATACAGCAGCCAGCCGGCCGTCGCAGTCAGTGGAACCCGGAGGAAGTCCATGGGAACCACGATCGTTGCGTCGGCATGTCGGAGCGCGCTGGCAAGGCAATAGTGCGAGAAAGTGCCGCAGACACCGATGACGAAGAGCCATCCCCAAAGGTAGGCTGACGGCCAGGTCCAGACGGCGAATGTCGGCAGCAGGCCCACGACCATCTGCACGATGATCATCCAGAACAGGATCGACAAGGCGCTCTCGGTCCTGGTCAGCGACTTCGCCAGGATCATCGAGACGCTGAAGCCGATTGCAGCCCCGAGCGCGATCAGTTGGCCCGGATTGATCTCGCTGGTGGCGGGCCGCACGATCATGACGACGCCGACGATACCGAGCGCGACGGCGGCGATCTTCCAGACCGTCATGCGTTCAGACAGGAACGTTGCGGCCAGCACCGCAGTCCAGATCGGCATGGTGAACTCGATCGCCACGACCTGCCCGATTCCGATCAGCGTCAGTGCGTAGAACCAGCCGAGCTGCGCGAAATAGTGGACCCCATTGCGTGCAAGGTGCTGCGGCAGGCGTTTGGTCGCGACCGACTTGAAGCCGCCGGCGCGGTAGATGAGCGGCAGGAGCAGCGTGAGACCGATCACCGAACGCACTTCCATGATCTGGAAGACGTTGAGCTCGCGCGTGGTCTCGCGCCCGGCAACCGCCATGACCAGCATCAGCGACAGCCAGCCGGCCATCCACAATGCAGCCATCGTTTTGGACGGTGTCGCGCTCATTGGGCAGGGGTTTGGGGGCAGGGTGCTGGTGGATGGAATGTGAAAGGACGGCCGGTATCGACGACATCGCCGCCGTTTGCAACGGCCAAATCTGCGGATGCAGCGATGCAGCGCGATGTGCTAAGGCATCAACGAACAACAAGAAAAGGGAGATCTTCGCTCATGCAAATCTTGCAGCCGGCCGACTGGAAGAAGCCGCGCGGTTTTTCTCATGGCGTCGTGACGGAAGGGCCGGGCCGCTGGGTGGTTCTGGCCGGCCAGACCGGCGGCGATGAGGCCGGCAATTACGCGCCCGACATGGCGGCGCAGGTCGCGACCGCGCTGAAGCGGATCATCAAGCTTCTGGCCGAGGCCGGCGCCGGCCCCGAGCACATCGTCCGCCTGACCTGGTACCTGACCAGCCGCAGCGAATATGAAGCAGCCGGTGCCGGTATCGGCGCCGCCTGGAAGGAAACGCTCGGACGCAATTTCCCGCCTTCGACGCTGCTCTATATCGGCGGCCTCGTGGACGAGCGGGCCAAGGTCGAGATCGAGGTCACGGCGTTCGTGCCCGGCGCATAAAAAAATCGACCCGGCGCGCTCGCCGGATCGACTGCCGTGTCACTCTACGGTCTTACTTCGACAGCGAGATATTGGCGCCGCGGAACTGGCTGTCCGCGCGGATCGAGACGTTCTGCTTGTTGCCGGACGTCTTCAGCGAGAGGTTGGCGTTGAAGCCGGCGGTCGAGGCGACGAGCTCGTAGTTTCCGCCGGCACCGCGGCCCTGAAGCGAGCCAGAGATGTTGCGGCTGGCTTCGGACCAGCTGCCGGCGATCGCGCCGCCTTCAGCCTTGACGTTGGCTCCGAGGTTGAACTTGTAGGCGTCGCTGGCGCAGGTCAGCGACATCTCCATGGTCGGTCCGATCGGGGCGTATTTGGCCCGGCAGCGGATCCGCTCGGTCGAGCCGTCGTCCAGGGTGACGACGCCGCCGCCGCTCCAGGTACCTGCCAGCGCCGCGAAGGGGCCCGCCTGGGCCATGCTTTCGGTGTTGGCGATTGCTGCCGCAAACAAAACGGCGGCCGCGATCAGCAGCCGCCGGTTCCGGGCGCGAGCCTCAATTGGTTTATTGGCGCGATGCTTCCCACCGCCCGCTGCACGGTATGCCTGCAGATGCTCCATTCCACTTCCCCGATCCGGCGTTGCCGCTGAGTTGACCGTTGGCATATGCACCATTGATCGAAACTTTCACAAGTCCCCCGCTGCCGATGGTGCCGGAAACGTTAGCGCCGGGCGCGGTGATCCGGCCGTCGGCAACCGTCAGCATGGAGCTTGCGGTCGGCTCGCAGGTGCCGCTCTTGGTGACGATGACGACCTGCCAGTTGCCGTCATAGGGGCTCTGGGCGAGGGCGGGAGCGGCGAGGGTGCCGGTCAAAACTGAAGCGGTACAGAACGCCGCGATGCGACCAAAACGCATGAATTCCGTCCTTGAATTTGTCTGATATGCTGACGCTTATTCGGACGAAATGTGACGGAAATTTGTTGCAATGCCAAATCGAAAATTGTTCCTGTGGAAACAATGGTTTATTTGCGTTCCCGATTCCGATTTTCTAAGCGGAATCAAGGCCCCTTCACATTAAGGGTAAACGTCAGGAGAGACTCGGTGCAGAGGTGGCGAACTGCTCGTCCTGAGTCTTGGACGGCAGCGCCTTGTGGACCTTGGCATAATCGATCACGTCGGCCAGCAATTTAAGGCCGAGCGGAGCGAGCGCGCGCTCCCAGAGCTCGCGGGCGGTCTCGCCCTTCTTCACGAAGCACCAGTCCTGGGCGGCGATGGCGCCGGCGTCCATGCGATCGGCGAGATGATAGATCGTGCCGCCGGCGATCGGATCGCCTTCCTTGATAGTCCATTCCACGGCGGCCTTGCCGCGATGGCGTGGCAGCAGCGAGGGGTGATAGCCGATCCCGCCGAACTTGGCGGCGGCGAGCGCGTCCTTGCCGATCCGGGCGTGGCTGTGCGCCGTGATGATCAGGTCGGTATCGGGGGCAATCTCCGAGGCTACCACCAGCTTCGGATTGGCCTGGACCGCGACCTCGATGCCGGCCGCCTTGGCGGTCGCGGCGAGCCGATCCTCGGCATCGGCGACGACGACCCGGACGACCGAGACGCTGTGCTCCCGGAGCATGTTCAGGGTGGTCACGCCGAAATGGCGGGAGCCGACGAGGGTAATGCGCATGGGTGTCCGATCCGGTCTCGCAACTGCGTCATCCCCCGATAACACGTCCGGACGCCCTGTCACCACCCGCGCAGCGTTTGCGCCGGTTATCAACAATCTGCCGGCGCGGGCGCGACGGATTTCGCGATTGCGCAGGCTACCGTTCCAGTGCTCCATACCTGCATTGCACGGCTCGGGAGCGAGTGCATGCGAGGCGCCTGGCTTTTCCTTTTCGCGACACTGATCGTAGCTCATCCGGCTCATGCCGGCGGGCCGTACCCTGCTGTGCCGCCGGAGACCGGGGTCGCGCCGTTCGTGGGGCCGACCTGGGACGCCTATCGTTGCGCCGGAGGGACGGTCACCAACTTCTATCACGGTGCCTATTACGGTGAGGAGCCGCCGGCGCTCTATCGCGGCTACGCGTACCGGCCTTACTATCGCTACGGCGCCTATCGCAGATATCCGCGCACCTATTTCTGCGTCACGGATTAAAGCGCGATGCGATTAGGATGAATCGTCATCGCGCTTTGGGTTGTTGTTTAAGCATGATCTTTTCGGAAAACCGCTGCGCACTTTTCCGGATCATGCTTTAGCGTTGCCGTGCGGCCACGATGGGCCTGCAAGCAGGCGATAAAATCGGTTCCTGTGTTTGGTTTTTAACAGAGGTATTTCCGGCCGGCTGCTAGATATGCGCCTACCGGGGCTGGCGACATTTCAACCCGCATCCGTTTTCGAACCCGGCTTTGGCCGCTGGCGTAACCGCCAGCGGCCTTTTCCTGCCACCCATCACGAAATCATCGAATGGTAACGCGATCTCAACCAGCCTGGCGTATCGACGAATCCGTCGCGGATTTGTATTGCGTACCGCGACACCGAAATTGTCCCGCTGGCCTTTGTGCGCCGCGCGGCCCTTTTCGCCGGGACAGATTTCATGCCGAGCGCAATTGAGCAGATCGTCGACAGCTATGTGCGGCTGAAGAACCGGCGCGGGCTCGACGAGCTGATGATGCACAGGCAGCGGCTTGCGGTCGATCTGAAGAGCAGGTCCGGCTATGATTTCAGCCTGCCGATTGGCCAGATCGACGAGGAGATCGCGATCATCGAGGCAGGACTCAGCCGGCTCAAGGCGGAAAATTCCAAAACGGTCTAACGGGGGGCGAGGCGGGCTCTCGCGTGGGTTGGGGACGACGCATCGTCGCAGTCCGAGACCGGTTCATGCATGGTTCAGGCCGGCCATGTCTCAATCCCCGGGTCGTTTCGTGGGACACGAATCCTGCTAGGCTTGTCCCCGTGATTTTGGAGGAGACGTCATGATCGAGCTTGCGCTGGCCGGCCTGCTGGCATTTGCAACCGTGCCTGCGGCATCGCCTGAGCCCATGGTGGAGCAAGTTCAGTTCAGGGCTGCTCCGGGCGGACGATGCCCGGACGGCTATGATTTCAACCACTCGAACGGCCGCTGCTACCCCAACGACTATCATGCGCCGGGTGTCTACACGCGGAATCCCGGGCCGCACGAATACTACGGACGCCAACGCGGCGGCGGCCTCTGTCCGCACGGCTACGACTACAATTACTCGAACGGCAGCTGCTATCCGAACGGGGCGCACGGGCCCGGCGCTTACGGGCGTTCCGAAGCCTACGGACGACGCGGCGGGCTCTGTCCCGACGGCTACGATTACAACTATTCGCGCGGCCAGTGCTTTCCGAACGGCGCACGCGCGCCCGGCATGTACGGGCGGTGATCGATCGCCGTGCTGAGCCCGGCGCGCTCAGTCGCGCCGGCCGCCGTCGATCACCGTGAACAGCGGCCGAGCCGGGGTCGGCTCGACCAGCAATTCCTCCACCAGCGCGGTGGCCGCATCGACATATTTGCGTGTCGGCTTGTCGAGCGGGCGCTTGGCTTCGTCGTCGAGCGCGATCTTTGCGGCTTCGACCAGCTTGCGCATCCGCGCCGCATGGTCGTCGCCCGCCGTCAGCGTCGCGCGCGCCAGCGAGCGCAGCACGAACAGCTCGCCCTCGAGGCGGAGCAGGCGGTCGTTGAGCCTGGTAAGGACGGCGTTGAGGTCGGCCATGTCTGCTGTTCGGCGCGGAGGATCCGTCCTGATCTAGCGGCGATCGGTGAACGGAGTCCAAACAGTACCGGTGCAATTCGGCCGATCCACCGGTCCGTCCGGGATGACCGGCGCGGCGCAATCACGGCGCCGTGGACAGCCTACCACTCGACGTCGGCCCAGCGCCTGCCGAACACGGGTGGCCGTGTCTTCACCGCCTGCCAGCCGAAGAAATGATGCTTGCCGGACCAGGCGTGCACCACGCCGCTACAGATGCTGCATTTGAAGCTGCCGGTGTGGGCTTCGCTGTGCTCTTCCCTGGTCGCGGTGTAGTTCATGCCGCAACCTGCACAGGTGAATTCTTCGATCGTCCAGATGCTGTTGGCCATTTGACGGAATGCTTTTTGTTGACCTCGACCCACGGTAGTCACGGGCGTTTGCAGCGGCGTAAACCGGGGCAGGGAAATCCGGTTAACGGGCGTTAGCCACGCCCGGCCGCCATCGCGGGCCATGCGAGATCGGCGCGGCCCCGCAGCCGGATCAGCTGCCGCTTCGCATATCCCGGTCGATGCGCATCTGCACCCGCCTGACCGCGAGCTGCCGCAGCCTGCCTTGCACCCGTCCGGAGCGGACCCTGGCGCCGATCGCATAGGCATATTGCCAATAGCCCGGCGCGGCGTTCGGCCTCAGGGAATAGCGGACACCGCGGTGCATTCCCGCGCGTGCATCGGATTCTCCGGGAGGGTCTGTCATCGTCTTTCGAATGCGGGATGGCCCCGATGTGTTCCTAATCGTGGGCCCCGGCAGTTCCAGTCGCCTTGACGCCGGATGCGTTGCTGGCAATAACGGCTAGACCTCGCAAGCACCGGAAGTTGCGTTCATGCCGCAAGGAAAGCTGTGCCCGTGAAAAGTCTCCGTCAGCTCCTGACGGGAGAGGATGTCATCCAGCTCGTGATCCGGCTCGGCCTGCTCGCCCTGCTGATCATCTGGACCTTCCTGATCATCCGCCCGTTCGTGCCGATCCTGGCCTGGAGCGGCGTGCTCGCGGTCGCGTTCTATCCGGCCTTCAGCTGGGTCGCAAAAATCCTCGGCGGCCGACCCAAGACCGCAGCAGTGATCCTGACCCTGATCACGCTCGGCATCGTCATTGGCCCGGCGACCTGGCTCGGCATCAGCGCGGTGGACGGCGTGCGTGAGCTGGCGCATCAGCTCGGCACCGGCGATCTGGCCCTTCAGGCCGCGCCCGAGCAGCTCAAATCGTGGCCGCTGGTCGGCCCCTTGCTCTACGAGCTCTGGGACCAGGCCTACACCAACGTCCGCGCGGTGGTACGCGAGGTGGCGCCGTATCTCCAGCCGCTAGCGGGCCCGCTGCTGTCGCTCGCGGGCGATGCCGGCGTCGGCACGCTCCAGTTCCTGGTGTCGGTGTTCGTGGCCGGCTTTTTGTTTCCACATGGGCCGCGGCTGGTCGCGGCCAGCCGCGGTTTCCTGTTTCGCATCGTGCCCGAGCAGACCGAGCATTTCCTGTCGCTCGCGGGCGCGACCATCCGCGCCGTGGCGCAGGGCGTGATCGGCGTCGCGATCGTGCAGGCGCTGCTCGCCGGCATCGGCTTCAAGCTCGCCGCGGTGCCGAGCGCCGGCCTTCTCGCCTTCATCGTGCTGCTGCTCTCGATCGTGCAGATCGGCGCCTTCCTCGTGCTGCTGCCTGTCATCATCTGGATCTGGACCGCCAAGGACGTCACCACGGCGCTGCTGCTCACCGTGTTTCTCGTCGTGGTCGGCTTCCTCGACACCATGTTGAAGCCGCTCGTGATGGGGCGCGGCCTGACCACGCCGACCATCGTGATCTTCGTCGGCGTCATCGGCGGCACGCTGGCCCACGGCATCGTCGGCCTGTTCATCGGGCCGATCATCCTGTCGGTGGCCTGGGAGATGATGATGGCCTGGATCAGGACCGAGGATCGGGCGGGAGCGGCCGAGGGGTGATCTTGCCTCGATCGGCGCGATCTTTCCGCCGTGTCGCCAGGACCCGAGGGATCGCGGCCTGTGATCAAAACGTGCCGGGAACTTGTCTGTTCGACTAGACAAGTTACGATCGGGACGATTCTGGTTTCAATGACGGCAGCAATGGCGAAGTCTTCCAAACTGGTTGCCGCGCGGCGCGGCAAGGTCTTGTTGGTCAGACGCCGGTCGGACGGCCTGTGGATGTTCCCGGGCGGCCGCAAGCGCGCGCGAGAGTCCGACAAGGACTGCCTGCGGCGTGAGATCAGGGAGGAGCTGCCCAAGCTGAAGCTCGGCAGGATCAGCCTCTGGAAGGAAGTGACGGCGAGGAACAAGCGCTCCGGTCGCAAGATGAGCGACGCGATCTTCATCGCCAAGACAGCCAAGGGCAGGCTGGCGATCGGCGACAAGAAGGAGATCGACCGCGCCGCCTGGCAGAAGCCGCGCGGCATCCGTCTGACGCCGACCTCGCGCTATATCCGCGACCGCCTGTTTCCGAGGAAGCAGAGGCGGAAGGTGAGCTAGTCCTCGCGTCCCGCCGATCGTGTTCGTCCGGCGAACCTCCTCGACTGCTGCCCCTGCGGTTCGGGCGCAGCAAGCTTCGCGGCCTCGCGCATCTCCTTGCGGACCTTGCGCGCATCGCGCATCGCGCGCTTGACGAAGGGATGCTGGGAATCCTCGGCGAAGAACAGCACCACTTCGCAGCTCGGACATTGTCTGGAATAGCCGTCCTGCAACCGCCCGGCGCGATCGCGAAACACGTTCTTGCACCGCGTGCACTGAATCTGGACTGAACTCATGCGCGGACAACAATGATTTTGGGAAATGGATCGTCAGATGATCCCAAATGTCTGAAGAAAGCCTGAATGCCTTTGTGGCGAAATGCTCGCAGACCGCGCGGGCAAGCGCCATCGGCCGCGGCCGGCGGCGGAACAGCCGGTTGGAAAACGGTCAGCCGCTATTGCTTGGCCGCCATCGTGTCCAGGCACTGGTTGAGAAAGGCGGTGCGATCCCTGGGCAGCACTTTCTCGAGATCCGCCTTCAGCGCGCATTCGCGCTGGCGCAACTGCTCGGCCCGGCGCTTCTCGGCCGCCTCGCGGAATTCGGGAGCAACCTTGTTGGGATCGACCAGCGGCTGTGAGCGGGCGGGAGCCGTCGCAAGCAGTGCAATGGCGGCGATGAAAAAGATTGGTTTCAAATGAGCCTCCGTAAAAGGAGGCATCCTAGCGTGCGACGGGTGCGCGCTCAAACCGGGGAATGCGGTACCCCGTTCCGGCGTGATTGGCCGCGCGGGCGAACTTCCGTCGGCGACTTTGGAACGACTTGGCACGGCAAACGTCGAATCCTGGCTCCCGGCCCATCCCCAAGCCCCAAAACCCCCAGGCTGGGAGTAAACCTTCCCCACAAAGGTTGGCGACCTCGGTCTCACCGAGGTCGTTTGTTTGGCGTATGTGAACCAGTTCACAAGCGCGCGGTGAAATCGCTGCTATGAAGACGTCATTGCTTGACCAGTTCATTTTGCTCGAAACGCCCCAGCGTGGCTCCAAGCGCTGGGGTTTTTCGTTTCTCTCCGGGCGCAGAATGTTTACAATCGCGCCAAGCGTCGCATCGACAGACGCAGATCTCGCGCCGCGCTAGTTCCGGCCCGAGCTCGATCAACAGCCAAATTGTCGGGATCGCGGCGCCGCGCCGAACGTTGCCACCAGGCGTGCGTTCACCGGGCAAATCCCATATGCAAGGCGAGAAGTCGCCGAATCGGAATGAGGGCGGCTGGCGTTCAGTTGACGACGGCTTACGACCAGAAACGGATTCAAGTGAGGCTTACCAAAAAGGCGCGGGTGGCCAAGACGCCGCCGAAGAAGGCGTCACCGCACAAGACGTCACCGAACAAAACAACGGCGAACAAGACGTCGCCACGCAAGGCGCTGCCAAGCAAGACGTCGTCAAGGAAGAGCAAAGCGGCGCAGCGCGCTGCGATCTCGTCCTCGTCGCCGCTCGGCGTGCTGGCGCTCCATCTGCTTGCCCAATGGACGCAGTCCGGACGCAGCGGCATCGTTTTTCTCGCCGAGAGCGAGAACAGGGCGGAGCGGCTCGGCAGTGTCATTCACGCGCTCGACCCCTCCTGTGAGGTGCTGGTATTTCCGCGCTTGAACACTCTGCCTTTCGATCAGCTCGAGCCGTCGCACGAGCTCGCAGGGCGCAGAGCCTCGGTCCTGCGGCGCCTCGCAAAATCCAAGAAGCCGCTCTTTCTCGTCTCGACGGCCGAAGCCGTGATGGAGCGGCTGCCGCTGCCGGCGAGCCTGTCGCGTCTGAGCGTGAGCCTGAAGGTGGGCGGCACGTTCTCCGAACAGGATCTCGAGACGCAGCTCGAAGCGCTCGGATACGATCTCGACGACGAGCCGGATTATCCGGGTGGGGCGCTATTTCACGGCCAGACCTTCGAGATTTTTCCCGCCGGCGCGCTGGGGCCGTTCCGGATCGAGCATTCGGATCGCGCGATCAGGCGGATCGTGGCGTTCGATCCGAACGAGCACAGGATCATCTTCGAGACCAAGGAGCTTGTGGTCGATCCCATGTCGGAGCGGCTTGGCCTTGCCGGCAAACGCGGCAAGCGCGCGAGCCTGTTCGACTATTGCGGACGCGCCAAATGGATCGCCGATGCGGGCGTGCCGGTGCATGCCGACGGCTGGTTTGACACGATCGAAGAGGCCGCGCCGCGTGCGGAACGTGAGCGCGAATATCTCGGACGGCGCGACTGGAAGCAGCTCTCCCGGGGCATGAAGGTGTTGCCGCGCGCCTCGTCCTTCCAGACCGTCCCGGAGTTCTCGAAGCTGACATCCACCAGGAAGGCGCTGCGTGCCTTCGTCGAGGAGACGCGCCGGGCCGGATCGCGACTGATCCTCGCCGCAGCGCATGAGGACGATCTGCGCGTGATGGAGCGGATGAGTGGCCTCAAGGCGCAGCGTTGCGAAGATTGGGATGACGCGGCGCGCGGGCGCAGCGGCGAGGCGGCGCTGCTGGCCGATCTCGATGCAGGCTTCGTCATGCCGGGGAAGAAGCCTCTCGTCGTCGTGACGGCGTCCGACGTGCTCGGCAGCCGGGCGCATCATCCGCAGCCGATGGCGCGCGCCTGGAGCGCGGCCTTCGACCATGCCGATGTGCCCGAGCAGGGCACGGTGGTCGTCCACCTCCAGCGCGGATTGGGCGTGCTCGACGGCCTGCAGACCGTGAACACCGGCGGCGGCGCAATGCGGGAGATGATCCGCCTGAAGTTCGCCGGCGACAATGCGGTGCTGGTGCCGCCGCCCGATCTCGCCCTGATGTGGCCTTATGCGGCAGAGCTCGGCAAGCTTTCGCTCGACAAGGCGGACGGCAGCACGTGGTGGGCCCGCCGCGGTGAGGCCGAGCGCGAAATCCAGGTGGCAGGCAAGGCGCTGGCCAAGCACATCAGCCAGCGCCGCAAGCGGCGCGGCGACAAGCTGGTTCCGCCGGGATCGGCCTACGAGAAGTTCGTCGCGCGTTTCCCTTACTTCACGACGACCGACCAGGCCAAGGCGATCGCCGACGTGTTGGACGATCTTGCGTCCGGCCACCCGATGGATCGGGTGATCTGCGGCGACGTCGGCTTTGGCAAGACCGAGGTGGCGCTGCGTGCGGCGGCCGCCGTCGTGCTGTCGGGCAAGCAGGTCGCGATCGCGGTGCCGACGACGGTGCTGGCACGGCAGCATGTCGCAACGTTCCAGAAGCGCTTTGCGCCGTTCGGCATCGAAGTGGGAAACCTGTCGCGGGGGACCTCGGGCGCGGAGCTGCGCGAGACCAAGGAGGGACTGCGCAGCGGCCGGATCAAGGTCGTGATCGGCACGCAGGCGCTCGGTGGCAAGGACGTCAAGTTTGACGATCTCGGCCTCGTCATCATCGACGAGGAGCAGCATTTTGGCGCGGCCGAGAAGGCCAAGCTGTCCGGCCTCGCGAAGAATGTTCATGTGCTGATGATGAGCGCGACGCCGATCCCGCGCACGCTCGCCGCGGGCCTAGCCGGCTTCCGCGACCTCAGCGTGATCGCATCGCCCCCGGTGCATCGGCTGCCGGTCGCGACCCGGATCGCGCCGCTGTCGGATGCGGCGATCGCCTCCGCGCTGCTGCGCGAGCAGCGCCGGCACGGCCAGAGTTTCCTGATCTGTCCGCGCATCCAGGATCTCGATCCGATGCTCGCGCGGGTGCAGGCGGTGGCGCCGGACCTGCGCATCGTCTGCCTGCACGGCAGACTAGCGGCCGACGAGATCGACGACCGCATGATGAGCTTCGTCGAGGGCAGGGCCGACGTCCTGCTCGCGACCAACATCGTCGAGAGCGGCCTCGACATTCCCCGTGCCAACACCATCGTGGTCTGCTGGCCGGAGAAGTTCGGCCTCGCCCAGCTGCACCAGCTGCGCGGGCGCGTCGGCCGCGGCGGTATCCGCGCCTTCGCCCATCTGTTGACCGAGACGCAGTCCGGACAATCCGAGAAGCGGCTTGCGGTGCTCGAAGAGTTCAGCCGGCCCGGCGCCGGCTTTGCCATCAGCGAGCGCGACCTCGATCTGCGAGGCGCGGGCGATCTGTTCTCGGAGCAACAATCCGGCCACGTCCAGGTGTTCGGGCCCGTGCTCTACAGCCATCTCCTGAAGATGGCTTCTGAGAAGCTCGATGAGGGGCAGGCGGTGTGGGTGCCTGACCTGAACCTGCCGGTCGCGGACATGCTGCCCGAGACCTATGTGCAGTCCGAGCCGGTGCGCCTCGAGCTCTATGCGCGCGCGGCAAGATGCACCGATGAGGACGATCTCGAAGACCTCGAGGAGGAAACCTCCCGCCGCTTCGGCCCGCAGCCGAAGGTCGCGCGCGACTTCTTCGCCGCGGCTAGGCTCAGGCTCGAATGCAAGCGCAGAGGAATCATTCGCCTCGACGTCGGCCCTGAAGCGGCGGCCGCAACCTTCCTGCCCGGGCGCTTGCGGAAGTCGAAGGGACGGTCACTGCAACGCGACGGCGACCGCGTGGTCCATCATGCCAAGATGCAGGACGCGCCGTTCGAGCGGGTGGAGGAGTTGTTTGAGGTGCTGGACGAGGGGTGAGGGGCTCGCGCGATCGTCAGCGCGAACAACTGCGAATTCGTAGCGGAATCCCTGTTCCACCATTATAGTTAATTGGGGTGTGGCGAAGGAGATTGTCCGATGTCACATGCTATTCCGCCGATCATTGTCGCGATTGTCGCAAGCTCATGTCTGTTGGCCCTGGTGCAAGCAGGCGGCGCGAATGCCGGGTCGGCAGGAGCGGGCACGGGAACGGGGCCGGGTAGCGCTGGCGGCTCGGCCCCTTCTGGAATGGGGACGAGTGCGGGCAATGCAGGTCCTTCCGCACCCGCGGGGATGGGGACGAAGGACACCGCCCCCGGTGGAGATCTGGGCATTAACAGCCAACCGACCAATCCCAACGTTCAGCCCGCCACGCCCGCGAGGTCGCGGGCGGCAGCTCAGGCCGCGAGAAATGCCGGGGCTGGTCACGTCCAAAATGGCCTGCCGATCGGCGCGATTGGGAGCGGCACGAGCAATGAGGATCAAATCGCCACTGGTTCGGCGTCCTCCCAAAACAGATTACGGCCGGCAACACAGGCTCAGGGAAACACCGGAGTTGGCTCGGATGTTCAGTCAGGGAGAGGCTCGAGCCTTTCAGACCAGCGAGCCGCACGAGCCGGAGACAAGGTGCTCGATGCCAAGGCCCAGGTCGAGCGGCGAACGATTGTGTCGCGCAAACGCGCTACGAGCCCGATCGGACGAGGTTTGTAATCTGCGAGCGGATGGAGGAGCTGTTCGGAGTGCTGGACGAGGGGGAGAGCGCATCAAAATGCGAAAACAACCCCATGCACAGTAGCTAAGTGCTGCTGGCACAAGATGTTCTTCCTGGGCGGAAGGGCAGGTTGCGACTATTTGCGCGCGCGCCTCGTCCTTCGAGACGACCGCTTCGCGGTCTCCTCAGGATGAGGCTAAGCTGCACCGGTGCTCGCAAAAAACGAGTGCCGCGCATCCGGTCCTCATCCTGAGGGCTCGCCAACGGCGGGCGTCTCGAAGGATGGCCAAAGGCGACATCGCTTCGTATGCGACTGCCCCGTAATCGGCCGGGGCCGCCGCGCCCGTTGGCCGGCCATGCCGCTAACGTGGAATTAATCCAAAATGCTCACAATTTTAGACAGTTGTGTAAGGGTGCTGCGTACAAGGGGTCGTCGCGAGGACGGTCCAGGGGCGGTTTCCTGTTGCTCGCTCACTGGGGTCAATGCAAATGACCGCGACTTTCGAAACGACAAGCTTTGCTGAAGAGCTCGACGCTGCAGCCCTTGCAGCTGCCGCAGCGGAGCAGGAACCCGCGGTCCAGGAAACCCCGGTTCCAATCAAACAGTCCAGCCGGAAATCGGTCCTGGCCCTGTCGGTGTGTGCCCTGGCCATCAACGGCGCGGCGGCCATCTACACCTCGCCGTCCGATTTTCGGTCGCTGAACGTCGGCAGCCTGGTTGAACTGCTTCCGCGCCTGGAAGCGTCCGTGCCGAAGCCGGATCCGGTTGTCGCGGCCTTGAAGGACATTCAGTCGGCCCAGCAGCAACACACGGCTTCGCTGCAGGAGAACAATCAGGCCTTGCAGCAGAATGCGGCGCTGGCGCAGCAGGATTCAATGGTGCTGCTGTCGCTGCGACAGAGCATCACGGACGAACGGGTCGACGTGAAGAAGATATCTTCGCAGCTGTCCACGCTGATCGCGAAGATCGATACGCTGCAAAATGCGATGACGTCGGACGTCACCTCGTCCATTCGGAGGGCGCATGCGCGCTACGGACTGTCCGCCGCGATGCGCAAGCGGATGGTTCGCGAAGCACAGCCCCTGGGGCCAGTTTCGGTCGGAGGCGCTCCGCTGACGGTGCCGGCTGCGACGGCCGCTCCGGAAAGCTGACGACCGCAACTTCCTGATCGACCGAGGTCGCCCCGGAATTGGCCGTCAGGTCTGACAGTCCGTCACTTCGGGGCGTGGTCGATCTTGTGCTGCAGATGCCCGGTGTCGTGATCGCGGCGCAACTGGCTCAGCGACGTCTCGTTCAGCTGAAGCAGGACCTCGCTGAGCGCAGTCGTATCGGGATAGCCGGCCGCAAAACCCCTTCCGTAGATCTTGCGCAACGTGCCGACCAGCGTGTTGCCGTGCTTCTTGCTGATCGCGCCATCCTTGTCGCGGTGGCGGCCATCCAGGCCATGTTCCTTCATGGGTTCGCTCCCTGTGCGGCGTCTTGAGCGCCTCCAGAGAGCCTGCTCCCAAACGAGTTGACTGGCAATGGCATCGCGCGCGGCAGTTGCGAGCTGATTGCACCAGGGCAGGCGCCCGCGCTTCTCTCCAGCTTGTGAAGCCGCGCTCGATTGTAGTGAGCCGATCGGCGCATCAGATGACAGCGGGCGATTGCTCGATTGGAGTTGATGCGATGCGCTCTCTTCTTGCCATGGGTCTGCTGCTGGCGCTGTGCACCTCCGCGAATGCCGCGCCGGTGCATCACCCCCGCGCACGCCATCCTGCGGTTGACAGGCTCCGCGCGAATGCTGGTCCGCCGGCGCGCTTTGCCGTCCCTGGTTGGAGCGACGATGCAACGCTGCGCTGGCTGAACAACGCCTCGTCAAACGTCGGCCGAGGCGGATAGCCGCGCAAGCGGGCGTTGATGATGGCTCGAAGGGCGGGGCGGCTAGGCGGCCTGCTCTTCGAAGGAAGTGTAGACCCGGCCGGCGGGATCAACGACCTGAACGTCCCAGCACCCGTCCTCTGTAAGCTCTTTGGCTTTCTTGAGGGCGGCGGCGAGTGACAGTCGCTTGAGACTGACGACGCCCGCCGTGTCGAAACCGTTGATTTCAAACATGCCGTTCCTCCGGTTTTGGTGAATCCTACACGTTTCCGGCGGGTTGTCAGCGGGTTTTTGGGGCGGGCTGGGCGAGCAGCAAGCTCAGAAAATCTCGCAGCATCGGCAGGCGCAGCCTTCCGCAGGCGCGTCTTTCAAAATGCGGCGCGCCTTTCTACGGCCGAGACGGGGCAGTCGCTGTCTTCCGCTCAAGCATGGCCATTTCAACTTGATCAGCCAGGACCGTGAGGTGGCTTGCAAGCCGGTCGAACATTTCGCGCTTGCCTGGATCGGTTGCCAAATCGCGGATCAGGGCGCATTCGGCCGCATCTTTCCGCAGTTTCTCGATCTGGGCCAGATAGTCCTTCATAGGGCCATTGCTCCGTTCCCCGCAAATGGAACGTACAGGCAATGTACGAAAGCGAACAGAAGTGATTGCCGCATTTTCCTAGTCTAGGGTGGCTTTGGCCTTCCCCAAAAAGGTCCAAGCACCTCCAGCGGCCCCGGCCTCCCCACCCCAGAAGCCCCCCACGGCCGGGGCCGTCCCCTGGCGATAGCCCGACCGATCGATCGCATCCCGTGAAGTTGATCTTCTCCGCGTTCGCGATATCGGGCGTTGAGCCATTTTGCGGCGCACGCCGCTGCGACGACGGCGCGGCACTTCCAATAGGAACTGTCCCCTCGCCACCGCATTTCCGATTTGCATAGTTTTCCCGGTTGTCTCGGTTGGTCTTCGAGTGGCCCAGGGGGCGTACAATGGGCACTGGTGATCACACCGCTGTGCTGAAACAGCGTTTCGACGAGCTAGCTTCCGGGATTTCCGAGTTGGAAGATTTGCGCTCCCGCGTGATCGCGGCCGAGCAAATGCAAAAGATGCGTAGCGCCGACCGCAAACCGGCCGCACCAATCCGCCGGACTGCTAAACTCAAATCATCGTCGGCAAAACCCGATCGGCCAAAGAAGCGCCTGGCGCGGCCGCCCAGCGTCGGGCAATGACGTCGACGCCGGGCTTCCGGCAATGCCAATGCCGGCTAGACTTTGGCAACCGTCATCAGCATTCGAGCGTGGCCGAAATACTCAACTAGTGAACGACGCGAAGAAAATAGTAGCCGACGCCGCCGATGACGAGCACCGTGGGGACGGCCCAGAGTATGAATACCGGCATGTCTACCTCCTTCAGTTACCTCCGGTAGCGGGATAACTTGGCAGAGATGGTGCCGTTCCCGCCTTCTAAAGGCGGGGATAATCTTCGCGTTGCACTGCTTGAGCAGGTTGAGCTTCGGGAGATTCGGATTAGCGCCTAGGACGGGTTGAGCATTTGCGAAACCCATCGCAGGCAAGTCGGTCGGTCACTTCGCGGGATTTTGAGGATTGCTCCGATAATCGATCGCGGATCGCAGCAGCGTTGATCGCAACGAGTGATGGGTTTTGCAAGAGCTCAAACCGACTTACGCGCCGAGTGCTATTCCAGCGGAATGGTGTCGACGCGCAGACAGGGGCGGCACTGGAAAGCATGGACTGCAGGCAGATTGAGGATGGCGGGGAGCGTAGCCAAAAACGTCATCGGCCGTCCGCACTTGGAGCAGATCAGAACGGGCGGGCTGTCTTTCGCTACGCAAACCATCGCCAAAATGCCTGGAAGGGTAGGGCACAATAGGCGGATGCTGCGGGGAGTTCATCTCGGGGGGACTACTGGGGTTTATCGGAATTTGGCACGCTCGTTTGCGGCGACGAGCTACCAGAGCTCTATTGCGCATGAACGAGAGTGCGAACCATGCTCGGCGTCGAAATCGCGAGGATGGGGACTTTTCGCGTAGGCCTAGTGCAACACGCGGGCGGCCTCGGCGAGCCGAACCCTTTCTCTCAGCTCCTCGAGCTCCTGAAGCATTTTCAGGAGATCGGGCAGGACGTTTGCTCGCTTCAAAATTCGGGTCGTTTGTCCCATCGCTATACGCCTCCATAGCCTCCTGACGGCGAGCCACATCAAGGCGCACACAGGCAAATTTTCCCCTGCAAGGGAATGAACAATCTTAACCAGATCATGGTGGGATGATCGCGGAGCCTGGACAACGCGAAGCGATCCTTTGCCGGGGATTGCGCGTCATCCGCGATAGGCGGGCCATCGGCCTTGCCGGGCCTCACCGGCTCAGCGGTTGCCAAGCCAGCATAGACAAGGCGCGGCTCGATATCAGACAGGCGGACATCATCAGGCCAGCGATCGGCGCTACGTGATGGCCGCAGTGGCGGTAGACCACGACGCCCTGCAAGCCCATCTCGCGTATCTTGCCGAACGTGATCTTCACCGGTCGGCGGTCCGCGTGCGTGGGCGTGTGGCGTCGAGCAGAGCCAGGCATGTCGCTATCGAAGCGCGGCGCAAGCCGGAGTCGAGTTATCAATTACTTGGGCTTCGGAACGCGCGAGCTAGCGCCCCGTAGGTGTGCAAAGATCACTGTGACGATCTACCGGGGGCTGGTCGCCTTTGGAAAATTTCACCCTGGCCTCCGTGATGATTGCGCCCACGCGATCGAGATAACGCGCAACCAGTTCCGTCGCAGGTATGTCCTTAAACTCCGCAGGAATGTTCTTCATGTTCACGCGCAATCGATTTGCCAACACGGTGCCCACACAGAGCTTTTCGGTTCGGTTGGTCTTGTTGGCGAAGCTATTGATCCGGCTTTTGGTGAGCGCGCTGGGGCTCGAACCCAGGACCCCGTGATTAAAAGTCACGTGCTCTACCGGCTGAGCTACGCGCTCCCATGGCCGCTGATGGCACGTTAGAGATCGCCATCGTGGTCGGACATTCGAGAAGCATGTCTTGCCGCTACGCTTAAGCTGGCGTCGCGGGGAAAAACCGGCTGTTTCCGGATCATGCTTTCGGCCCGCGCTGTGTAGGGGGATGGGGCGCTGAGGTCAATAGCGGGGGTGGGTGCTGAAAGTCTTGGCAGGAGCGGCGATTTGCTCGCGGTTTCCGCCGCTTAAGGCGGAAAGCTCAACCCGAATTGGCGGGCCGTCATCCACGCCGAACTGTCAGGGGTTGCCGGACCGGCTCGGCCTGCATGGTTCGAGACGCCCGCTTTGGCGGGCTCCTCACCATGAGGGTCTGTCACTTCGCCTCCCGCCGCACCTCGTTCGGCACGGGCTGCGGCGTGCCGGGGGCCGGAAGCGCGACCGGGCGCAGGCCGATCAGCTCGGCGGTGCGGATCGCGCTGTCGCGCCAGAATTGGAACGAGTTGATGCGGCTGAGCTCGAGGATGGCGATGGCGACGGCGGCCAGGAACGGCAGGCTCTGCAGCACCAGCACCCCGGCGAAGATGTAGATCTCCGTGATCTGGCGGTAGCTGTTGGAGGCGATCAGCACGCCGGCGCCGATCAGCAGCAGGGCGCCGATCACGGCCTCCCAGAACGCCTGGAACTCGATGGACATCCTGGACAGACCGCCCTTGGAGGTGCGGGCGAAGGCGATGTGCTCGGTGATGAGGCCCTGCGCCACCGCGCGCGACACCGTCCACTGCACGCTCATGGCCGCGATCATGGCGCCCAGCATTTGGCCGGGCTTGATGGCGACGCGGGCGCGGTACATCGACAGGAAGTGCGCCAGCGAGACGATGAAGGCGCCGATGATCGGCAGCGTCAGGATCTTGTCGGGGATGGCAATGTCGGCGAAGGCGACGATCGGCACCCAGACGAGGTTGAGCAGCGCCACGACCACGCCGAGGCTTTCCGCGCCCAGCCAGTTCAGCCAGCCCAGGCCATATTCGCGCTTCTGGTCGGGCGTCAGCCGGCTCTTGCCGGGCAGGAAGTAGCGCCAGTGCTTCTTCACGATTTGGAGGCCGCCATAGGCCCAGCGGTGACGCTGCTTCTTGAAGGCCTCGTAGGTGTCGGGGAGGAGGCCCTGGCCGTAGCGGTGGTTGGTGTAGTGGGTCGTCCAGCCGAGCTCCTGGATCGCAAGGCCGAGATCTGAATCCTCGCAGATCGTGTCGGACGACCAGCCGCCGGCCATGTCCATCGCCGCGCGGCGGATCAGGCACATCGTGCCGTGCACGATGATGGCGTTGGCCTCGTTGCGCTGGACCATGCCGATGTCGAAGAAGCCGGCATATTCGCCGTTCATGATGTAGTGCATGATCGACAGATCGCCGTCGCGATGCTCCTGCGGCGCCTGCACGAGGCCGACACGCGCATCAGCGAACGCAGGCACGAGATCCTTCAGCCAGTCGGGATCGACGGCATAGTCGGCGTCGAGGATGCCGATGATCTCGGCATCGGCGGCGGTTCGGTCCATCGCGATGCGCAGCGCGCCCGCTTTGAAGCCTTGCACCTTCTCGGCGTTGATGAACTTGAAGCGTTCGCCGAGCGCGCGGCAATGGTCCTGGATCGGCTGCCAGAACGCAGGATCCGGCGTGTTGTTAATGATGACCACGCATTCGTAGTTCGGATAGTTCAGCCGCGACAGCGCATCCAGCGTCTGCTTGAGCATCTCGACCGGCTCGAAATAAGCGGGGATGTGGATCGAGACCTTCGGGCAGTAATTCTCGGGAACATTCTCGACCGGCTTGCCCTTGCTGAGCAGCCGCTGCGGCGACCGGCCGAAGGCGACCGCTGCGATCTCGTCGATGCGCGCCATCGCAATGAGGACGAGCGGAACAAGCAGGATCATGCCGAGCGTCAGCGCGAAGGCCGAGCCGAAGATGAAGTAATGGCTGTTCCAGAACGCGAACACGGTCGCGGCCCAGGCGCCGACGCCGTTGGCGGTCGCCGACAGCAGGAAGGCCTGCTTCGCGGTCGGCTTTTCGATCCGCAGGATCGGCAGCGACAGCAGGATGCCGACCAGGAGCGCGATGCCCATCAGCTTCCAATAGTCGGGGTTCTCGACCGGACCGGTCCAGGCGAATTTCGGCTCGCGGCTGGCGTTGAGGATGCCCCAATACGGACCGACGCCGCCTTCGAAGAATTTCCAGGGCTGATCGATGGCTTCGACGATGTTGTATTCCATGCCGATGGCTTCGGCGCGGCTGACGAAGTTGCGCAGGATCAGGGCCTGCTGGAACGGACCCGGATCGGCGTTACGCAAATTGTAGCCCTGGCTCGGCCAGCCGAACTCGGCGATCACGATGCGCTTGCCGGGGAACAGGTTGCGCAAGAGGTTGTAGCGGTCGACGGCCTGGTCGACCGCCTGGTCGGAGCGGAAGTTTTCCCAGTAGGGGAGCACGTGCGCGGCGATGAAATCGACGCTGGAGCCGAGGTCGGGATTGTCGCGCCAGATGTTCCAGATCTCGCCGGTAGTGACGGGCACGCGGACCGAGCCCTTCACCTTCTTGATCATGTCGATGAGGTCTTCGACCTTCTGCTCGCCGCGGTAGATCACTTCGTTGCCGACGACGACGCCGACGACATTGCTGTTCTTGCGGGCGAGCTCGATGGCGGCCTTGATCTCGCGCTCGTTGCGATCCTTGTCCTTGTCGATCCAGGCGCCGACGGTGACCTTGAGGCCGAACTCGGCCGCGATCGGCGGCACCAGTTCGACGCCGCCGGTGGACGAATAGAGGCGGATCGCGCGCGTCATGGTCGACAGCGTCTTCAGGTCGGCGCGGATTTTCTCGACGGTCGGGATGTTGTCGATGTCGGGGTGAGCCGAGCCTTCGAACGGCGCGTAGGAGACGCTCGGCAACTGGCCCCTGAAATCAGGCGCGGGTTCCTTGTCGCGCAAGACTCCCCATAGTCCTGCGTGAAGCGCAGACACGAGCAACAGAACGGCGGCGACAACGCGCATCGCGGCAAAACCTGAAGGGGCTGAGGGGGCAGGGAAGCGGATCCGACCCCGAGATCCGACCAAGTCCGCGGCAAAGGGAGCATATCTCCGCCGCACGGTTTCACAACTGTCATGGCCTCATGTCCTTATGAGGGCATGGCCTTTTTCGAACGACGCGCGGCGGTGCCGACGGCGTCTATGGCCGATCGTTCCTGAACGACAGCTGAAACGATCGCGGCTATTTCTGGGGCGCCGGCGTCGGGCTTGCCGCGGGCGATGGGCTGGCGGCCGGCTGCGGCTGCGCATTGTTGGCAGCGGGAGCGGCCGGCTGTGCCGCTGCGGCCGCCGCCTGCTGCGGCTGGGCCGCCGGGTTGATCCAGCAGGCGTGCACGCGGCTGTCCAGGGTCTCGGCGACCTTGGGATCGATCTGGCCGCCGAACCGGGTCAGGCAGCGGAAGGCGGCCTGGATGTGGCCGCCGGGGCAGCCGAAGCGGTCGTAGAGGTCGAGATGGCGGAACGCGGTATCGAGGTCATCCCGCCACATCAGGCGCACCACGCGCCGGCCGAGCCAGACGCATTCGGGATTGCCGGCCGGGCCGCTGATGACCTGGGCCGCTTCGGCGAATTCGTCGGTACGGCGCTGGTTCTGGGCCGCATCCTTGGCGGCGTCGGCGGGCTGGGCGGCGGCCTTGCCCTGGTCCGGTGCGGGCGTGCCGCTCTGGGCGGAGGCGCCACCGAGACCGGCGAGAACGAGAAGGCAGGAGACGGCCAAGGTGGCGGCGAACTGCCGCAGGACCGCATTTCGTGACTCGAACACCCGTTGCCGCATGAATTCCCCAATGTATCCGCTGGCCGTCCGCGTCAGGATCCCGCGGACGCGCCGGTGATGGCGTCCAAATGGGTCTCCAATGCGGCGGAAAAGTCTTTCGGAGTCCATGACCTGTATTTGGAATTTTGTCCAGCAAAGTCACGATGCTAGGCCCCGGTCGAACGGCCGCAGCCCAATTCCTTTGGGGCAGGCGTGGATCCTTTAGTGTGGATCGGCATTTGGACACCCGCTTGGACACCCTCTTTGGACACCCCCTTGGCAGACGGCGTGCAAGCAGGTAATCGACGGACCCTTCGCGGAGGACGGAACCGATTTCTCTTCGTACGCCACTGGCGCTTCTGCTCGTTTCACTGGGTGCGATTGCTGCCGTGTGGTGGTGGTTGGCGACGCCGATCACGCTCGCGCGCGCCCCGATCGATCCCGCCGAGAAGGTTCAATGCGTCTCCTACGCGCCGTTCCGCGGCGAGCAGACGCCGCTGAACGCGTGGACCCATATCGACGCCGAGCAGATCGAGCAGGATCTGCGCCAGCTCAAGGAAATCACCGACTGCGTCCGCACCTATTCGATGGAGAACGGGCTCGACCAGGTGCCGGCGATCGCCGCCAAGGTCGGCGGGCTGAAAGTGCTGCAGGGCATCTGGCTCTCCAGCAACCGCAGCAAGAATTTTGAGCAGGCCGCGCTCGCCATTCGTCTCACCAAGGAATTCCCCGCCATCATCACCGCCGTCATCGTCGGCAACGAGGTGCTGCTGCGCGGTGAGATGACGACGGCGGATCTCGTCGCGATTATCCGCCTGGTGAAGACGCAGGTCAGCGTGCCCGTCACCTATGCCGACGTCTGGGAATTCTGGCTGAAGAACCGCGAGGTCTATGACGCCGTCGACTTCGTCACCATTCACATCCTGCCTTATTGGGAGGATATGCCGGTGAAGGCGAAGTTCGCCGCCGCCCATGTCGAGGCGATCCGCGAGCGTATGGCGGTGGCGTTTCCGGGCAAGGAAATCCTGATCGGCGAGACCGGCTGGCCGAGCGAAGGGCGGATGCGCGACGGCGCGCTGCCGTCCCGTACCAATCAGGCGCGGGTGGTCTCGGAAATCCTGGCTCTGGCGAAGGCGCAGAAGTTTCGCGTCAATCTGATCGAGTCCTACGACCAGCCGTGGAAGCGCAAGCTGGAAGGCACCGTCGGCGGCTATTGGGGCCTGTACGACTCGGTGCGCCGGAGCTTGAAATATCCGCCCGGCGAGCCGATCAGCAATTTCCCGTACTGGAAATGGTATATGGGCGCGGGCATGGGCCTTTCCGTGCTGGTGTTCGCGGTCGCCCTCATCACACTGCGCCGGCGGCCGTGGACGCCGCGTTTCTCGGCCTGGCTCGGCGTCGCCATCTCGGCGACGACGGCAGGGAGCCTGCTCGGGATCGGCGCCGACAAGCTTTATTATGAGAGCTACGGCATCGGCGGCTGGCTGCTCTGGGGGGCGCTGCTCGCGGCCGGTATCCTGTCGCCGATCTTCTGCGCGCAGGCGATGGTGATCGGCCGCAGCCTTCCGACCTTCCTCGATCTGCTCGGTCCGCGCGAGGGCCGCAAATGGTCGAAGCTCACCGCCGTGCTCGGCCTGACGCTCGCGGTGACGGCCGTGATCGCGGCCGCCACGGCGCTCGGCTTCGTGTTCGACCCGCGCTACAAGGATTTCCCCTACGCCGCGCTGACAATGGCGGTGGTGCCGTTCTCGCTTTTGATGCTGAACCGGCCGCAGATCGGCCAGCGTCCGATCGCGGAATCGGTGTTCGCGGGCGTGCTGGCGCTGTCGGCGGTTTTCGTGCTCTTCAACGAAGGCCGCGACAATTGGCAGTCGCTGTGGACTTGCACGATCTATCTGTTATTCGCGCTTACGCTGTGGCGGGCGCGGGCCGAGCAAACCCAAGAATGAACAGGCCGATCGCCAGGCCCGACAGCACGACATTGTAGAGCACGATGCCGAGGCCGGCGGCGATGATGCCGACGGTGAGCAGCACGATCGACGGCCGCATCAGGTTCAGCGTCGCAACCACCAGCGCGACGATGCCGAACACCGAATTCTTGAACAGCACCGTCGAGACCGACCGCGCCTTGCAGATCATCGTCTGCAGCCCGGCGTCGCAGGCGAGAGCGACCTGCGACAGCTCGATCGCAAGATAGCGCAGATAGAGCGCATAGCCGACGGACGCGAAGCCGACGACGATCAGGAACTGCACCTGGTAGGGCGAGAGGCGGAAGGGCTTTTTTGTCATGGCGGCAATATGGTCGTGATGGCGCGGGCAGGCAACAGGGCAGGCGATGTTTCTGTTGATCCGGCTCGCCCAAGGCGTGCGCGAGGGGCCGTCAAAGCCGGTTTTGCGTCGCCCGATTCTGGTCCGCGAGCCGTCGCTCGTATTTCTCGGCCAGCTCCCGGACCAACGCGAGTTGCTCCCGCAGAAAATTCGCGTCCGTCATCTCCGCTCCGAATCAAATTCGTCGCGGATACTGCCGCCTTACGCGGATCTCTTCCGTATCATTTGGTATGTCCGCTATTTCAATCCCAGCCGGCGCTCGACCCAGCCGAGAACGAAAAGCACGAGCAACGTGACGGCGATCGCTGCGGCGACCAGCAGCCAGGCTCCGAGCGCGCAGGCAATTCCAAGGCCGGCCGCAATCCAGACGGTCGCCGCGGTCGTGAGGCCGTGCACGGTCTTCGCCTTGGCGTCGTGCAGGATGACGCCGGCCCCGATGAAGCCGACACCAGTCAGCACACCGGCAACGACGCCCTGAATGACCCGGGAGATCGCATCGGGGTGGTCGCGCAGATTCTGGAACTCGATCACGGAGATCGAGACCAGCGCGGAGCCGAGAGCCACCAGCGCCAGGGTGCGCATTCCCACCGGCTTGTCGTTCATGTCGCGGTCGATGCCGATCAGCAATCCTGTTCCCGCCGCGACGAGAAGCCTCAGCACATCATCCAGTTCGTTCATCGAAGCTCGTGCGTTTGGGGAGACGGACGCTTGGCGCGCGCCGGCAGATCGGGACTAAACGCTCGCTTGGTGAGAAAGAGCCGCTGAGATCCGAGCGTCCGATGGTCGCATGCTCGCGCAACTCTGAGCGATCATCGACGATCAGGCGGAGAGGCTCCGTTCGACAAGGCGAGGGCGCCGACCAGCCCGGTCGGCGCCCTCTCAGAGTAGAACGCGACCGCGCACCATCACTTCTTGCTGGTGTTCGAGCCCGTCGTGTTCTGCATCTTCTGTCCCGGTGCGCTTTCCGAGTGGCCCGGTCCCGCGGTGGTATTGGTCTGGTGACCGGGGGCGTATTCGGACGCGCCGGGTCCCGTCGAAGGCTTCTTTGTGTTGTGCATTTGCTGGCCCGGCGCGTTGCTCGACGCGCCCTGCGATTTCGTCGTTTGCGCGAGCGCCGGAGCTGCCGCCAGAAGCGCGGCCGTTGCGATGATCAATGTCTTCACGTGGGTTTCTCCCTGGTCATGGAGACGGGCGCGAACGATTTCACACGTCGGCCGCTCCGGTTCACGACCGGGACAACTTGGCAATCGGCAGGTGGTTTCTCTTCTCGGACCGAAATTTAGGTTCATCGGCGCGCGCAAAAGCACGCCGGCATTCACCGCGCGTTCAGGCGCAATGTTTACCGCCTGAAGAACGACGACAGTGTCGATCCCGCGGACGCAGACGCGGTCTCCGGCTTCGCCGGAGCCGGCTGCGCCGCAGGCGGGGGTGCGGGCTCCTCGCGCTTCGACGAGCGCTTGGAGGAGTAGCTGCGGCGGCGCTGTGGCTTCTCGGGCTTTGCGCTCGGCGCGGACGCGGTTTCGGCTTGCGGGACCGCGTCCTGGTTCTTCTCGGAGTTCTTCTCTTGAACTCTGTCCTGGGACTTCTCCTGTCCCTTCTCCGAACCGCCGCGCATTGACAGGCGCTGGCCATCGAAGACGGTGGTCTCGCAGTGACGATCGTTCTCGGCGAGGCTCGCGCAGAATTTTGCGGCGGCGGCGGCGTTGACCAGCGGACCGGCACCCAGGCGGAGCTGCATGCCGAGCCCGGTGTTGCCTTCCTTGATCATGATGATCGGCCGCAGTGCTGCGATTTCCGGATTGGATTTGCTCAGGCCGCGCCAGAGCGCGCGCAGGCCGTCGATCGAATTGGCGCCGCCGAGGTCGATCGCAAAACGCGTCTGCTGGACCGCGATGGCGGGGGATTCGTTCTCGGCTGCCTCAGGCGTCTTCGCGGCTGTCGCGACTACTTCGGTCGGGGCGGGCGCCGGCTCGACTTTCTTCTCGGCGGCCTTCTCGTTGGTCTCGGGCTGAATCAATTTCGAGGCGGCTGGATCGGGCGGCGCCATGATCGACTTGGACGGCACCAGCGGTATGGTCGGCAGCGCCGAAGTCGTTGCCAGCGGCTGCTGCACGAGCGAGGCGGCGGCGGCAGTCTGCGGCGGCAGGCTCGACGGCTCCTTTGCAACTTCCTTGAGCGTATCCTTGACCGGTTCCTTGGGGGTGTCCTTGGCGGCCTCGGTGCGGGGCTTGTCGCCGGCGGAGGCGGGGGTCGAGGCGACCGGCGCGACGCTGGGCGCCGTGGGCGCGGCATCCTGCGGCTTCCCGGCCTGCGGCGGTGCGGTGGACTGCTTGGCGATGGCGCCGGTGACGGAATCGAGCCCTTGCTCGACCACGGTGACACGCGAATAGAGCCGGTCGCGATCCGTATTCAGTGTCTCGATGGCGGCCGCGAGCCGGCGGGCCTCGTTCTGGCTCTCCTTGGCCAGCGCCTGGAGCCGCTCCGCCTGGCGCGCGAGATCGGCGGACGCGACCTGGTCGCGCCGCCATCCGAGCTGGGCCTGGTTGGCCATCACCGCAATGACGACGGCGCCTACCGCCGCAACGCCCCAAGAGCCCAGCCGCCACATCATGCGACGGTCGAACGCGCTTTCCTCGGCCACCAGTCCGGAGAACAGCCCGCCGGTCTCCTTGGTGCCGAAGGCATCCGCCAGTGGGTCGGAATCCTTTGCCATGAACGTTAAGTGCCCAGCCCTGTCCGGCTTCCCCGAATCAATCAGGGAACATTAACAGGAAAAGCGTGTCGCACTTGAATTCCGGGCGTTTGCGGGGGTAGCAAGGCAAGAGCTTTTGAGGGTGGCTGCCCGCCCGTCGCGCCAATTGATTCGGCCGTATCTGACAGGATTTCGATGACCGCCCGTTCCAGCCTTACGATCGTGCTCGCCGCCGGCGAAGGCACGCGCATGCGCTCACACCTGCCGAAAGTGCTGCATCCGGTCGCCCACCAGACCTTGCTCGCCCACGTGCTCGCCGCCGCACCCAAGGGAACCGGCACCTCGCTCGCGGTCGTGATTGGCCCCGATCACCAGGCCGTCGCGGATGAGGCAAAGCGCATCCGCCCCGACGCGCTCACCTTCGTGCAGGCCGAGCGGCTCGGCACGGCGCATGCGGTGCTGGCGGCGCGCGAGGCGATCGCGCGGGGCGTGGACGATCTCCTCATTGCCTTCGGCGATACGCCGCTGATCTCGGCCGAGACCTTTGCACGGCTGCGCGCGCCACTCGCCAGGGGCGCGGCGATTGCCGCGCTCGGCTTTCGCGCCGCCGATCCCACCGGCTATGGCCGCTTCATCGTCGAGGGCGAACGCCTGGTCGCGATCCGCGAGCAGGCCGATGCCAGCGCAGAGGAGCGCAAGATCGATTTGTGCAATGCCGGCGTGATGGCGATCGACGGTCGCCGGGCGCTCGCGATCCTGGACAAGATCGGCAATGCGAATTCCAAGGGCGAATATTATCTGACCGACGCGGTCGGCGTCGTCCGCGAACAGGGATGGGAGTCCGTGGTGATCGAGACCAGCGAGGATGAAGTGCGCGGCATCAACACCAAGGCACAGCTTGCGGAAGCCGAAGCCGTGATGCAGGCGCGCTTGCGGAAGGCGGCGATGGAGGCCGGCGTCACGCTGATCGCACCCGAGACCGTTTATCTCGCCGCCGACACGGCGTTCGGCAAGGACGTGACGATCGAGCCTTTCGTGGTGATCGGCCCCGGCGTGTCGATCGCCGACGGCACCGTGATCCATTCCTTTTCGCACATCGTGCAGACGACGCTCGGCAAGAACGTTTCGATCGGCCCCTATGCGCGCTTGAGGCCCGGCACCTCGCTCGGCGACGGCGCGCGCATCGGCAATTTCGTGGAGACCAAGGCGGCGACGCTGGAGGCCGGCGTCAAGGTCAATCATCTCTCTTATATCGGTGACGCCACCGTCGGCGCCAATTCCAACATCGGCGCCGGCACCATCACCTGCAACTACGATGGCTTTAAGAAACACAAGACGATCATCGGGCAGGGCGCCTTCGTCGGCACCAATTCCTCGCTGGTCGCCCCCGTGAAGATCGGCAATGGCGCCTATATCGGCTCCGGCTCGGTCATCACCCGCGACGTGCCCGACGACGCCATGGCGCTGGAGCGCAACCAGCAGACCATCCGGGAAGGTGGCGCTGCACGCTATCGCGAGCTGAAGACGGGCGGCAAGAAGCCGGAGAAATAGGCACTATTCTGTTGTGTCGCAGCGCACTCCGCCCTCATCCTGAGGGCCCGCCGGAGGCGGGTGTCTCGAAGGAGGGCCGCGGGCGGGATGCGGGGGCTTCATGGTTCGAGACGCGCTTTGCGCTCCTCACCATGAGGGTCTTCGTCCGTAGGCGCTATTCGTCGTCGGCGAATTCGGAGAAGATCGCGCGGGTCAGGCGCCAGCCGCGCGGCTTGGCGCGTTTGGCCGGCTCGCCTTCAGCGTGCTTCACGAAGACCGGCTTGCTTTCCTTGCCGCGCTGGGGCGGCGGCCAATGCGCCAAATGCGTGCCCGTGGTCTCGCTGGCACGCAAGTACATCGACGACAGACCTTTGCGGTCGGACGAACCTTTCATGGCTTTGCTCTCCTGCACCGGAATCGTTGGTCAAACATGTTGACAGCAAGTTAACGTGCGCGGTCTAAGGCCGGCCAATTCGACGCAGGCGAAGCCCAGGTTGCGGTCCATGCTGTCTCAATCCGCAATAAATATTGAGTATATGGTTCCCTGGGATTTTCGCTAAAAACCGAGCGCGTCGTTTAGGCGATTTTTCGACGATTTGGGGGATAGTGATCCGCATGTGCGGGATTGTCGGCATTCTCGGGCGCGAGCCGGTTGCAGAGCAGCTGGTGGATTCGCTCAAACGTCTTGAATATCGCGGCTATGACTCGGCGGGCGTCGCCACGCTCGAAGGCAAGCACCTCGAGCGCCGGCGCGCCGAAGGCAAGCTGAAGAACCTGGAGAAGCGGCTGGAAGCCGAGCCGCTCCAGGGCACCACCGGCATCGGCCACACCCGCTGGGCCACCCACGGCAAGCCCACCGTCAACAATGCCCATCCGCACGCGACCGAGCGCGTCGCCGTGGTCCACAACGGCATCATCGAGAATTTCCGCGAGCTGCGCGAGGAGCTCGAGAAGAAGGGCACGGTGTTCCACACCGAGACCGATACCGAGATCGTGCTGCATCTGGTCGACGATTTGCTCACGCGCGGCAACAAGCCGGTCGAAGCCGTCAAGCTGGCGCTGGGGCGGCTCCGCGGCGCCTTCGCGCTCGGCTTCATCTTCGCCGGCGACGGCGACCTGATGATCGGCGCCCGCAACGGGCCGCCGCTGGCGATCGGCTATGGCGACGGCGAGATGTATCTCGGCTCGGACGCCATCGCGCTCGGCCCGTTCACCGACACGATCAGCTATCTCGAAGATGGCGACTGGGTCGTGTTGACGCGCAAGAGCGCGTCGATTTTCGACAAGGACGGCAATGCCGTCCAGCGCGATAAGATCAAGCATGCCGCCTCGACTTCGCTGGTCGACAAGGCGAACTATCGCCACTTCATGGCGAAGGAGATCCACGAGCAGCCGGAAGTGGTCGGCCACACGCTGGCGCGATACGTCGACATGGCGACCGAGCGTGTCGCGCTGCCGGTCAAGCTTCCCTTCGACTTCAAGAACATCCAGCGTATCAACATTACGGCGTGCGGCACCGCGAGCTATGCCGGCTACGTCGCAAAATACTGGTTCGAGCGCTTTGCGCGCGTGCCGGTCGAGGTCGATGTCGCCTCCGAATTCCGCTACCGCGAGGCGCCCTTGCGCAAGGGCGATCTCGCCATCTTCATCTCGCAGTCGGGCGAGACCGCCGACACCCTGGCGGCACTGCGCTATGCCAAGGCCGAGGGCGTGCACACGGTCGCCGTCGTCAACGTGCCGACCTCGACGATCGCGCGCGAGAGCGAGACCGTGCTGCAGACGCTGGCCGGCCCGGAGATCGGCGTCGCTTCGACCAAGGCCTTCACCTGTCAGCTCATGGTGCTGGCAAACCTTGCGATCGCGGCCGGCAAGGCGCGCGGCGAATTGTCCGACGAGGACGAGACCAAGCTGGTCCACGGTCTCGTCGAGGTGCCGCGCCTGATGGCGGATGCGCTCACCACCGAGCTGCAGATCGAAAAGCTCGCGCACCGGATTGCCAAGTCGCGCGACGTGCTCTATCTCGGCCGCGGCACCAGCTTCCCGCTGGCGCTCGAAGGCGCGCTGAAGCTGAAGGAGATCTCCTACATCCACGCCGAGGGGTATGCCGCCGGCGAGCTCAAGCACGGGCCGATCGCGCTGATCGACGAGACGATGCCTGTCGTCGTCATCGCGCCTTACGACCGGGTGTTCGAAAAGACGGTCTCCAACATGCAGGAGGTCGCCGCCCGCGGCGGCAACATCATCCTGATGACGGACGCGAAGGGTGCGGAAGAGGCGACCGTCGAGTCCCTCGTCACCATCGTCATGCCCGACATGGCGGCGGCCTTCACCCCGATGGTCTATGCCGTTCCCGTGCAGCTGCTCGCCTATCACACGGCTGTCGTCATGGGGACCGACGTCGACCAGCCTCGCAATCTCGCGAAATCGGTGACCGTGGAATAGGCGGAAGGGATATCAGGCGGTCGCGGTCTTCCAAAACCTGCTAGAAGACTCTAGCTTGTGTGCTGCGACCGACCTGGAACCCGAATGACCCCCCGCGACGACGCGCCTGCGCCTCTTGATCCCCTGCCGGAACCGCATACCGGCCTGATGGGCCGCTTCCGCAACTATTTTCTGACTGGCCTCGTGGTGACGGGGCCGATCGCCATCACCCTGTATCTGGTCTGGTGGTTCGTCACCTGGGTCGACGGCGTGGTGCGGCCGTTCGTGCCGCTGGCCTATCGGCCGGAAACCTATCTGCCGTATGTCGTTCCCGGCTGGGGACTGGTTGTCGCATTCTTCACGCTGACGCTGGTCGGTTTCCTCGCAGCCAATCTGATCGGCCGCACGCTGGTCGATGTCGGCGAGACCTTCCTCGGCCGGATCCCGGCGGTGCGCGCCATCTATCGCGGCCTGAAGCAGGTGTTCGAGACGCTGTTCTCGGGCAAGGGCTCAAGCTTCCGCAAAGTCGGACTGGTCGAGTTTCCGTCGCCGGGCATGTGGTCGATCGTGCTGATCTCGCAATCGCCGAACGAAGACATCGCGCGCAATCTGCCGGGGCAGGAGGAGCACGTCTCGGTGTTCTTGCCGTGCTCGCCGAACCCGACCACCGGCTTCTTCTTCTATGTCCCCAAGAGCAAGATCATCGAGGTCGATCTCACCGCCGAGGATGCGGCGACGCTGATCATGTCGGCCGGCGTGGTGCAGCCGGGCTCGGCACCCGATCCGAAAAAGGCGGCGGCACTCGCGGGCATGGCCAATGCTGCGCGCATCGCCAACGCCTCGGCGCTTCAGCCCGAGCCTGCGAAGGTGGAGTAGGGCCATTCCGCTGCGGGATGGCCGCCGGTCACGCGCGCGTTGGCATCCTCTGATAGTCTCCGGTTCGCCTGAGCGCCTCGCTCGGAATTCGATCTGGAGTACATGATGTCCAAGACCATTGCGATCCTCGCACCCGGCGCCATGGGCAGCGCCGTCGCCCGCCGCCTCAGTGAGCAAGGCGCGCACGTGCTGACGTCTTTGGAAGGGCGGAGCGAGGCGACGCGGAAACGCGCGGCGGATGCCGGCATGGTCGGCGCCGATGACAATCAAATTGCGGGCGCCGACATCATCCTCTCGATCGTGCCGCCGGGCGAAGCCGTCGCACTGGCTGAACGGCTGGCCGCGCTGATCGTCAGGCGCGAGAAGAAGCCAATCGTGGTCGATTGCAACGCCGTCAACGTCGATACCGTGCAGAGAATTGAGGAGATCATCGGCTCGGCGCAGGCGCCGTTCGTCGATGGCGGCATCATCGGCTTTCCGCCGCAGCCCGGCGGTAAGAGCCCGGCCTTCTACCTGTCCGGGGAGCACGCCAACGATGTTGCGGTACTGAAGGATTTCGGCCTCGACGTGCGCATCGTGGAGGGGCCGGTCGGCGCGGCGTCCGCTCTAAAGATGTCCTACGCCGGCATCGTCAAGGGCCTCGCCGGAATCGGCTCGGCCATGGTGGTTGCGGCGACGAAAGCGGGCGCAGCGGACGCGCTGCGCGACGAACTGGCGCTGAGCCAGCCCGCGGTCCTGGCGCGGCTCGAAGTCGCGCTGCCTGACATGATCCCGAAGGCCTATCGCTGGGTTGCCGAGATGCGCGAGATTTCCGGCTTCCTCGGCCCCGATCATCCGGCCAGCCAGATCTACGAGGGGTTTGCGCGCTGGTTCGAGCATCTCGCCGAGGACGCGAAAGGCGAGGCGGTGGATGCCGAACTGATGAAGACGTTCGCCGCGGGGATCGCGCGGACGAAATCCTGACGTCGCCGAACCATCTGTTATTGATCTTGCGGGCGCTGTTCTTCTGTTGTGGGAGTTCGAATGAGAGTGCTGGTGATCGGCGCGGGCGCGCTGGGCGGCTACTACGGTGCTTGCCTCGTGCGAGCAGGCCGAGACGTGAGCTTTCTTGTGCGCGAGAAGCGGGCGGAGCAATTGCGGCGGAATGGACTGCAGGTCGTCAGCCCGCACGGCGACTTCGCCGTACAGCCGAAGCTTCTTGTGGTTGGTGATCTCAGGGAGCCATTCGATGTCGTGCTCGTCGGCGTGAAAGCCTACTCGCTCGATGACGCAATGAGCCAGTTTGCGCCTGCCGTCGGCCCCAACACGATGGTTCTTCCCATCCTTAACGGCTTGAAACATATCGACGCCCTGACCGTCAGGTTCGGCGCCGCACACGTTCTCGGTGGGCTCGCGAATGTCAGTGCCGGGCTCGATGCCGAGGGCCGGGTCGGTCACTTCATGGCCAACCAAACCATCGTCTTTGGCGAGATCGAGGGCGCACTGAGCGAGCGTGCGCTTGCGCTGGAGAAATTGCTTCAGGTTCCCGGCATCGACGTGCGCGCCAGCGAAGCGATTATGCAGGACATGTGGGAGAAGTTCGTGCAGCTCTCGACGCTCGCCGGCATCACCTGCCTGATGCGGGCAAGCATTGGCGACATCCTGGCCGTGACCAATGGCGAGCAGTCAATTTTCCGCCTTTTTGCGGAATGCTGCGCTGTCGCGACGGCCTCGGGGTCCGAGCCGCGCGCGCCGTTCATCGAATTTGACCGCAAGCTCTTTACCACGCTGGAATCGCCGCTGAAGGCCTCGATGCTGCGCGATATCGAGCGCGGCTCGATCACCGAGTCGGAGCATATTCTGGGTGACATGGCCAATCGGGCCCGTGCGCTCGACATCGACACACCGCTGCTGGACCTCGCCCGCGCGCATGTGGCGGCCTACGAGATCGCGCGGCGAAGGACTGTGTCTGCCCAATAATGCGCTAGCTGGCTGAAATACGCACCCCGTCACCCGAAGCGGTCATGACCAAGGAAATTCCTGTTCATTGGGTTTGCCAAGCGTGCCGTCAAGCGCCGGCTGCTGAGGACGTTCGCGACGATGATCCCGTGGAGCCGTACAGGCTATGTCACGAATGTGCCGATCGTCTGCGATATCGAGCGCTCCGGCCGATCGAATGGTTCAACCTTGCTGCTTTACATGGTTGGACCAAATTTCTGCTGCATGACGATTTCTATGATCAGGACGGACGGGCGTGCCAACCGGACGTGGACGAGGACGTGACCGAGGAGAAGCATGCGCCCACACTGGAAATGTGCGCCGGATCGCTTGAGCGCCTGATCGATTTTTGTGTCACGCGGTGGCGCCTGGGAAAGGAGGAATTTGAAGCGTTCAGGCCATTCGCCACCGGCACGGTTCTCGCAGAAATTGAGCATCGCGCGGATGCGGGCAATCGGCAGGTGTGGGAGACGATGGTCCAACTGTGTGCGAATGTCGTTGGTAGCCCGGCTGCGCCATGGGTACGCGCGCAATTCAATAGAGCTGGCCTTAATGGATCGCTGTTCATCTGGGCCGAGGCGGCCGCAAAGTGCTTGCCGGCCCCCGAGGGACTTCATCAGACGATCCACGCTTTACAAGCCGTTCACGGCCGCGATCTGGAGAAACAGATGTCGGCACTCTCGTGGTTTCGTACGCCGGCGGTGCTGGATTGGATCGAGACCTATGTCCCGCGCCAGAACGTCAATGCGTCCTGGGGACAGCTTGCGTCCCTTTCCGATCTGCATTGGAGCCGAGTTCAGAGCTGGCTTGAGAGCGGCCGCCCGCTCAGTCTTGTTGCGCTGGATGCGCTGGCAAGCTGTATTCCACGACAAGGCCAAGCGAGGATTTTGACTATTCTTGATCCCAAGCTGAAGGGGTGTGGGGATCGCTCGGCAATTGGACATGCTCTGCGCATATATGAGGCCGAAGACAGCGCGCCTCGCGTCGCAACGAAGTGCAGCTTTATCGTCCAGCACTTGGGTGTACTTCGCGCCGAGTAGACTTTGTTGGGGCGCTTTTCTAACCCGCCCCAATCAGCGGGATAGCCTCGTCGCGCTCATACAGATACAGCAGGCACCGCAGCGCCTCGCCGCGCTCGCCCTTCAGCTTCGGATCGTCCTTGAGGATGCGCAGCGCCTCGTCTCTAGCCTGTGTGATGAGCTGGCCGTGCACCTCCGAGCGCGCGATGCGGTAGCCGGGCAGGCCGCTCTGGCGCACGCCGAGCACGTCGCCTTCGCCGCGCAGCTTCAGATCCTCCTCGGCGATACGAAAACCGTCTGTGGTCTCGCGGATCACCTTCAGCCGCGCCTTCGACATCTCGCCGAGCGGCTCGGAGTAGAGCAGCAGGCAGGTCGAGGCCTCCGAGCCGCGTCCGATCCGGCCGCGCAGCTGGTGCAGCTGGGCGAGGCCAAAACGCTCGGCATTCTCGATCACCATGATGGTCGCCGCCGGCACATCGACGCCGACCTCGACCACGGTGGTCGCGACCAGAAGGCCGATCTCGTGGGCGGCGAACTGGCCCATCACGCGGTCCTTCTCGACGCCCTTCATCTGGCCGTGGACGAGGCCGACGCGGTCGCCGAATCGCTTCTGCAGGCTCTCGAAACGTTTGGTCGCGTTGGTGAGGTGCTCGGTGCCTTCGGCCTCGGATTCCTCGACCAGGGGGCAGATCCAGTAGACCAGCTTGCCCGCCTGCAGCGCGCGGCCGATGCTGTCAGTGACTTCAGCGAGCCGGCTGATCGAGATCGTGCGGGTTTCGATCGGCTGGCGGCCGGCAGGCTTTTCGCGCAGCTCGGAAATGTCCATGTCGCCGAAATAGGTCAGCACCAGCGTGCGCGGGATCGGCGTCGCGCTCAGCACGAGCACGTCGACCGCTTCGCCCTTGGATGTGAGTGCGAGGCGTTCGCGCACGCCGAAGCGGTGCTGCTCGTCGACGATGGCGAGGGCGAGATCGTGGAAGATCACATCGTCCTGGATCAGCGCATGGGTGCCGACCAGGAGGTCGATCTCGCCGGCTTCGAGTTGCGCCAGCAGCTCGCGCCGCTCCTTGCCCTTCTCGCGGCCGGTGAGGATCGCGACCCGCATACCGGCCCGTTCGGCAAGGGGCGCAATGGTCTTGATGTGCTGGCGCGCCAGGATTTCGGTCGGCGCCATCAGCGCCGCCTGCTTGCCGACCTCCGTGACCGCCGCGGCCGCGAGCAGCGCGACCACGGTCTTGCCGGAGCCGACGTCGCCCTGCAGCAGACGCAGCATGCGCACCGGCTGTTGCAGATCGCGGGCGATCGCCGCCGCCGCGTCACGCTGGGACACCGTCAATGCATAGGGCAGGGCGTCAATGATCTTGTTGCGCAGGTGACCGTCACCGGCGTTGCGCACGCCGGCCGGGCGGCGGAGTTGCGCGCGGATCAGGGCGAGCGCGAGCTGGCCGGCCAGCAGCTCGTCAAAGGCGAGGCGCGACCAGAACGGCTGGTCAGGCAAAATGTCCGTGAGCTCCACCGGCTGATGCACGCGGTTGAGCGCCTCAGTGATCGGCGGGAAACTGCAGCGGCGCATCACCTCCGGACTGATCCATTCCGGCAACGCCGGCACCTTCTGCAACGCCTGGGCGATGGCGCGGCGGAGCGAGCCGAGCGCCAGGCCTTCCGTCAGCGGATAGACCGGATCGATGCCGGAGAGCTTTGCGATCGCCTCCTCGTCCAGCACGCGGTCGGGATGCACGATCTGCGGGATGCCGTCGTACGTCTGCAGCGTGCCGGAGACGTAGCGCTTCTCCCCCATTGGCAGCAGTTTTTCGACATAGCCGGGCTTGGCGCGGAAGAAGGTCAGCACGACGTCGCCGGTGTCGTCGCTGGCATAGACGAGATAGGGCGCGCGCGCGTTGCGGGGCGGAGGCGGGCGGTGGCGGTCGACGGTGACCTCCAGCGTCACCATGGTTCCGACCGCGGCGTCGCGGATCTTCGGCCGGGCGCGGCGGTCGATGACCTGGCTCGGCAGATGCAGCAGCAGATCGACCAGCCGCGGTGTCTCGCTGCGGCTGAGCAGGTACTGCAGCAGCTTGTCCTGCTTCGGACCGACGCCGGGCAGGCTGGTCACGGGAGCAAACAGCGGATTGAGCAGGCTGGGGCGCATTCTCGCAACATTCGTCATGCGCGGGCTTGACCCGCGCATCCATCTTTTCAATGACGATGGATTGCCGGGTCAAGCCCGGCAATGACGGTCCCCAAACAATTGCAATAACAAAGGGCTGACATGACCGGTTCGAATGGCTATATCAGCCCCGCCCGGCACGTCCGGGCTTTCTGCGTTTGACTGGATTTGAGACATGACGGGAACGACACGATCGAGCAGCGGGCTGGACGACCGCCGCAAGCGGCTTTTGTTCCGCTGCTGGCACCGCGGCACGCGCGAGATGGACCTGATCCTCGGCCGCTTTGCGGATGCCGAGATCGGCAATCTGTCCGACGCCGAGCTGACCGAGCTCGAGACTTTGCTCGAGGTCAACGATCCCGATCTCTATGCCGCCATCACCGGCGACAAGGTGCTGCCGGCCGATGTCACCGGCGCGCTGTTTGCCCGCATCAAGGCCTATCCGATCGCGGACCGCGACGCATGAAGCAGGGAATGAAATCTCCGGCCGAGCTGCTTGCGCCCGGCCGTGTGCTGACGCTCGCCAATGTCGCCGAAGGCGCCGAAGGCCTTGTCGTCTCCGATCTCGCCCGCGCGATCGCGGCGCGGCCGAAGAAGCCGGCCGTCAGCCTTGCCGTGGTCTGCCGCGACGGCCCGCGCATGCAGCAGCTCGAACGCGCGCTGCAGTTCTTCGCTCCCGATCTGCCGGTGCTCCAGTTCCCGGCCTGGGACTGCCAGCCCTATGACCGCGTCTCGCCGCATGGCGGTATCCTGGCGCAACGCCTGACCACGCTGGCACGGCTCGCCTCGCTCACCGGCAGCGACAAGCCGCTGATCGTGCTGACCACGGTGAATGCGATCGTGCAGCGCGTGCCCGCGCGCGAGCTCGTCGCGGCGCAGGCGCTGTCGGTCGCGCCCGGCAACGTGGTGCCGATGGACACCATCGTCGCCTGGCTGGAACACAACGGCTACAACCGTTCCTCGACCGTGCGCGAGCCCGGCGAATACGCCGTGCGCGGTGGCATCCTCGACCTGTTTCCGGCCGGCCTCGATCAGCCCGTCCGCTTCGACTTCTTCGGCGACAGCCTGGAATCGATCCGCTCCTTCGACGCCGAGACCCAGCGCACGCTGCTCGACATGCGTTCGCTCGATCTGGTGCCGATCTCGGAGTTTCAGCTCGTCACCGACACGATCCGCCGATTCCGCATGGGCTATGTCGCCGAGTTCGGCGCGCCCGAGCGCGACGATGCGCTGTACGAGGCCGTCAGTGAAGGCCGCCGCCATCCCGGCATGGAGCACTGGTTGCCGCTGTTCCAGGACCGGATGGACACGCTGTTCGATTATCTGCAAGGCGCGCCCATCGCGATCGAGCCGCAGGCCGAGGACGCCGTCCGCGAGCGCTTCAAGCAGATCCAGGACTACTACGAGGCCCGGCGCGATGCGATGGAGCATCCGGCTGGCGGCGCCATCTACAAGCCGCTGCCGCCGGACCGGCTCTATTTGACCGGCGAGGAATGGACCAAGCGCGAGAGCGACATGCCGCTGCTGCGGCTGACGCAGTTCTCGGTTCCGGCTGACGGGACCAGTGTCGTCGACGCCGGTGCCCGCAAGGGCCGCGATTTCGCGCCGGAACGCAACGACACCACAGTCAACGTGTTCGAGTCCGTGGTCAGCCACGTCATGGCGCTGCACGCCCAGCGCAAGAAGGTCGTTATCGCGCTCTGGAGCGAGGGCTCGCGCGACCGCATGAATTCGATGCTGCGCGACCACAAGCTCGCCCACACCACCAGCGTCAACTCCTGGCGAACGGTGCAGGCCACCCCGCGCAACGAGACCATGCTCGCGGTGCTCGGCCTCGAAAGCGGCTTCGAGACCGACGAGATCGCGCTCATCAGCGAGCAGGACATTTTGGGCGACCGCCTGGTGCGGCCGCGCAAGGCGAGCCGCAAGCTCGATAATTTTATCTCGGAGATCACGAGCCTTGCCGCGGGTGATATCGTCGTCCACGTCGACCACGGCATCGGCCGCTTCGTCGGCCTGCAAACGCTCGATGTCGCCGGCGCGCCGCATGACTGTCTCGAGCTGCACTATGCGGCCGAAACAAAACTGTTCCTGCCGGTCGAGAACATCGAGCTGCTGTCACGCTACGGCTCGGACCAGACCACGGTCGAGCTTGATCGCCTCGGCGGCGGCGGCTGGCAGACCCGCAAGGCCAAGCTCAAGAACCGCATCCGCGAGATCGCGGGCGAATTGATCAAGATCGCCGCCGCCCGCCACCTGCACGAGGCGCCCAAGCTGCCGGTCCAGCCCGGCCTGTACGACGAGTTCTGCGCGCGCTTCCCGTATGACGAGACTGAGGACCAGCTAGGCGCGATCGAATCCACGCTGAAGGATCTCGAACTCGGCCGTCCCATGGACCGGCTGATCTGCGGCGACGTCGGCTTCGGCAAGACCGAGGTGGCGTTGCGCGCGGCCTTTGCCGTCGCGCTCGAAGGCAAGCAGGTCGCCGTGGTGGTGCCGACCACGCTGCTCGCGCGCCAGCACGCGAAGACCTTCACCGAGCGCTTCAAGGGCTTTCCGGTCAACGTGGCGCAGGCCTCGCGCCTGGTCGCGACCAAGGAGCTCAATTTGGTCAAGAAGGGAATCGCCGACGGTTCGGTCGACATCGTCGTCGGCACCCACGCGTTGCTGGGCAAAGCGATCAAGTTCCGCGATCTCGGCCTCGTCATCGTCGACGAGGAGCAGCATTTTGGCGTGACTCACAAGGAGCGGCTGAAGGCGCTGCGCTCCGAGGTGCACGTGCTGACGCTGTCGGCGACGCCGATCCCGCGCACGCTGCAGCTGGCGCTGACCGGCGTTCGCGAGCTCTCGATCATTGCCTCGCCCCCGGTCGATCGCCTCGCGGTGCGCACCTTCGTCGCCCCGCATGATCCGCTGATGATCCGCGAGGCGCTGCTGCGCGAGCGCTATCGCGGCGGCCAGGCGTTCTACGTGGTGCCGCGCATCGACGACCTCGCCGAGGTCAAGGACTTCCTCGACAAGAACGTGCCGGAGATGAAGGTCGCGGTCGCGCATGGCCAGATGCCGCCCGCGGTGATCGAGGACATCATGACGGCGTTCTACGACAGCAAGTTCGACATCCTGCTGTCGACCACGATCGTGGAATCCGGCCTCGACATCCCCAACGCCAACACGCTGATCGTGCACCGCGCCGACATGTTCGGTCTGGCCCAGCTCTATCAGCTGCGCGGCCGCGTCGGCCGCTCCAAGCTGCGGGCCTATGCGCTGTTCACGCTGCCGGCGCAGCAGAAGATCACCGCCCAGGCCGAGCGCCGTCTCACGGTGCTGCAATCGCTGGAGACGCTGGGCGCGGGCTTCCAGCTCGCTTCGCACGATCTCGACATCCGCGGCGCCGGCAATCTGCTCGGCGAGGAGCAGTCCGGCCATATCAAGGAGGTCGGCTTCGAGCTCTATCAGTCGATGCTGGAGGAGGCGATCGTCAACCTCAAGGCCGGCGTCTCCGAGCCCGCCGCCGACCGCTGGTCGCCGTCGATCACCATCGGCATGCCCGTGCTCATTCCGGAGGACTATGTCGGCGATCTCTCGGTGCGGCTGTCGCTGTACCGGCGTCTGGCCGATCTCGACACCGAGGAGGAGATCGAGAATTTTGGCGCGGAGATGCGCGATCGCTTCGGCGTGTTGCCGGACGAGGTGCGCTATCTGTTCAAGGTCGCCGCGATCAAGGCGTTCTGCCGCAGGGCCAATGTCGGCAAGATCGACGCCGGCCCGAAGGGCGCCGTCATCGCCTTCCGCGACAATTCCTTCGCCTATCCCGACCGACTGGTGTCGTTCATCCGCAGCTACGGCCAGGCCGCCAAGGTGCGGCCCGACATGAAGGTGGTGTTCCTGCAGGATTGGGAAACGCCGGAAGAGCGGCTCGTTGGGACGACGGAGATCCTGCGGCAGCTGGCGCAGCTCGCGGAGAGCAAGAAGGCGGCGTGAGGATGTCTACCTCGCCTCGCAGGTCGAAGCCGGCCAAAAATGCGTTTGCGAATCTTGCGGAGTCGCCACGGACCAAACATCGATCGAGATCGCGAACCGATAAGGGTGAGATCAATCTCTCACTGGGAAGCGTCGAAGCGGGGGAATAGCGCTGCTCAACCCTTTGATGACAGCCTCGCAATGGTTCAAGATCTCGTGGCACCGCCGAGAATGAATCGTCAAATAGGGCTCTCTCTGGCGGCCAAAATCTTGGCCGTTGATGACGAGGAACACCACCTGCCATTTTTGGTCGTGGAATTTGATCAACTCGGCTTCGATCGCTGGAAGCAGGCGGTGAAGGCCTTCTACCGAAGAAAGGAGGGCAGGTGGTATCAGGTAAATCTTGTCCCAAGCCTCATTGAGAACGGGTGGGTTGAGTACCGCGATTTCATCAGCAGAGACCTCGAAACTTTCTCCGATGTCAGGCTGATAGGCATCGATCAAGGCGATGCAAGCGGATGCGTCCTGGTGGACCCGCTCTAGTGATGTTCTTAGCCGCAAATAAAGCCCGAGCTGCTCTGCATTTCGCTTGCGCTCCGCTTCCTCACGATCGAGCTTAACCTTTGCCATCGCTCCCTGGTAGGCGAGGCCGGCTGCGCTGACGGCGAGGCCTCCCGCCATCAATGTCTGCCATTCTTTCAGCCTGGCAAGGTCGATTGGTCCCCACAGGCCAAGCCACACCGCGATGATCGCGGCGAGCATGAGGACTGGGACGATGGAGGCGTCGGGAAAGCGCAAATTCATTCATCTTAGCTTCGTATCGTCTCGATATCCGCCGCGAGCAGCAGGGCTAACCCCTTAACCGTTTGCAGCAGGTCGTCGACCTCCGATTTGAAAAGGCCGACAACGAGCTGGTCGGCTTCATTTTTTGCCAGTCGCTTCAGCGTGAGGTCAACCCAAGGCGCCTTTTGTCGGATTTTGACAATGGCTGATATTTGCTCAGGAGTAAAAAGATCGAGCCTCTTCCAAGCACCGTCAATTTCTGGGGGAAGTGGAAAACCAGGTTCACCGCTCAGTAGTCGAACGTAAACTCCAAGCCCTACTGGGGTAGCCGCGTCCGCTCTGTATACGGTATCTAGTCGGCTCGTTGCGCCCTCAATGACGGATTGGAGCTGAAGAAACAGCGCGAGTTTTTCGCTTTTGCGCTCAGATGCAGCTTCATCCCTATCAAAACGGAGCTTCAGCATAGCGCCGCGGTAGGCGATGCAAGCAGCTGTGAGTGCCACGCCAGCAGAAATCAGCGTCTGGAAATCACGAACGGTTTCGTAGAGAGCGCTCATCTCTACAGCATGGCAGCACAATCACTGGTTGTCGAGGTGAGATTGCCGCGGCGTCCGCGATTCATCTTCGCGCCGCTCCCGCACAATTGAAAAACCCGCAGCTAGGTGCGAAGAAAATTAAGACGCCGCCCTTGACGCATCCGCCGACAGCCGCGCCAGCAGCGAGCGCGCATTATCCGACGGCGACAGCGAATCCACGCTGACGACGGGCTCGCTGCGCATCTCGTGCTTGCCGTTGGAGGTGTGCCGCATCACCGCCGAGAGGCGGCGGGCAATCATGTGGGCGGTGCGGAAGTCGGTTTCCGCGAACACGACGATGACCGAGCCGTCCTTCTGCGCCGCGCCGAAATCCATCTGCCGCATCAGCCGGCTGAGGATGCGGGCGGCATCGAGCTGGGCGCGGGAATTGCCGGGATCGAAAGCGAAGCGCGCGACCGACAGGCCGCCGCCGCGGGCCAGCGTCTGCTCGACCGCCTTGGAGAAATCGCGGGCGAAGGCTTCCACGGTGAGCAGGCCGCTGCGCGGATCGAGCCAGCCGCCGGCATCGATCGAGCGCAGCGTGCGGCTCAATTGTGCTTCCATCGCATGCTGGCGGATCAGGGGCAGCGCGTTGGCCGCGACCTTCGCCGGCTCGCCCGGGATCAGCTCGAGATTGGGCAGGTCGTAGGTCTGCGTCAGCTGATGCGCGGTGACGACGACGGGCAGGCTGCGGAAGCGGGTGTCCTCGGCGAGCACCGTGAGAAAGGCGTCGGTGACGCGCGCGGTGAAACCTTCGGCGAGCACGACGCCGTCGAGGTCGCGGGTGTTGAGGTGTTTCGCTGCGGCCTCGATCGAGAGCGCGCCGACCACACCGGCGCGCTCGCCGAGCGCGACGGAAAGCGCAGGATAGGCCGAGCCCCGGCCGATCAGGAGCACAGTGGCATCGCGGGCGGGATCGCCTTCCGGCAACGCGACCTTCACTTCCGGCAGTCGGCGCAGCACAGTGGCGTGCAGGGTGCGCACGCGCAAAGCGGCGCGAAGCCGCGCGATCAGGCGGTCGGAATTGCCGCCGCGCGAGGAGAAGGGCAGGGCGTTGTGGGGCAGCATGCCCATCGCATCGAGGGCCACGAAGGGAAGGTAGAGCGATTGGTCGGCGATCTTCCTTGCCAGCGGTGCGATATGCGGCTCGTGACCGCCGGACATCTGGGCGAGAACCGCGGCCGGCTGGACCTGCTCGACCGCCCGCGCTGCGCTGGCCCAGTCGGTGTCGACGACGGGAAAGAGCCGGGCCTCGTCCAGCGCCGCAATGAAGGGCGGCCGCTCGGCATTGGACACAAACAGGATCGGGCCCGCCTGGGACATTCGCAAAACTCTGATCACGCGACAGATACCGCGCAATCTAGTTTGGCCGCCTTAATGCAGCGTCAACGTACCAGGCGAAACTGCGCCTAGACCGGGCCGGAGCGGTCGCGAAAAGCCTCGACCATCAGGGGGTTAAGCCCGAGCTCGCTGAGCGCCTCGCGAGCCCGGGTATTGTCCTGGGCACGTCCGGCCAGCCGGTGGCCGGAAAGCCGGTCGGGCAGCGCGGTGAGCAGGGCGCCCTGGCCGAGCCGGCGCGCCCATTCCTGGAGGTCGTTGGAGAGGAAGCGGTAGCCGCCGACGGCCATGATGCCGGAGGGGGGCGCGGTGATGCAGATCGCGCCGCTCGGACGGTCGAGCCGGGCGGCGTAGCCGGTGTCGACATAATCGCGCGGCGGCTGCGCGATCAGCGTGTCGCCGACCGGCTGCGGCGGGGCATAGGCCGCAATCGGCACCATCGCGCCGCGCAGGCCGAGCGTGCCCTTCGGCGTCAGCAGGATCTCGCCGGCAATGGAGGAGCCGGATTGCTCGCGCGGGGCGCCATGCGGCCCGGGCATCACCGCAACCGGCATGCCGTCCTCGCCGCGGCGGGCGCCGAACAGCCCGGCCTCGCCGAACAGGTAGACGTCGGTCAGCGGCGCATGCGGCGCGATCCAGGCATCGCTCGCCGCCACCTGCTCGGGCGCGCGCCACAGGCCGATGACGTTGCGCAAAGTCGGCATCCGCGCCGCCAGGTCGGAATCGCCGAGCCGCAAGGCAAGCTGCGCCGGCGCGATCAGCACCTCGCATTCGTGCTCGTTGATCTGCTGCTCCAGCACATCGTTCTCGAACGGATGATGCAGCGCCAGCGCGCCGCCGGAGAGCAGCCACACCGCGAGCGAGGAGGCGAGGCCTGCGAACGACATCGGCGTGAACGCCGCCATCACGGTCGCGCCCTGCCGGATGTCGGCTTCCAGCGACATCGCAAGGCCACCGGCGATCACGCTGAAATGCGGTCGCGGCACCGGGCGAAAGCCTTCCGCGGTGACGTCGAAGGAGATCATCGCCGCCTTGCGGCCGTCCTGGATCACGGCGCGCGTGGTGCCGGGCGGGCGGGCCAGCACATCGTCGAGCGAAGCCATGCCTTCGGGCAGGTCGCCTCCGAAGCCGCAGACGTGACGGATCGAGAAGGCTTCGGCGGCCGCATGCATCGCCAGATCGGCATAGCTGACGCCGTCGACCGTGCTCATGGTGACGATGGCGCGCGCCGCGGTGCGGTTCAGCGCCGCGGTCAGTTCCGCGTGCCGCCAGAGCAGCGGCAGCACCGCGACCACGAGGCCGGCGCGATGGGCGGCGAGCACGGTGAGCACGAACTCGACCGTGGCAGGCAATTGGATCGCGATGACGGAATTGGCCGGCAGGCCTGATTCGACGAAATAGGCCGACAACGCCTCGATGGCCGTGTCAGCCTCGGCATAAGTCATCCGCCGCGGCTGGTGCCCGGTCACGCGGGCCTTGTTGAGGGGGTCGAGCAGGGCGGGCGCGTGCGGCTGCCGCATCAGCGTGCGCTGAAACAACGTGTCGAGCGTCGGCGATATTGCTGGCTGGTTCACGGCGTCACTTTGCTTGATGAGCTTGCGGCTGCCCCTTCGACCACCAAGTCTCCGGCAAATAGCCTGAGAGCGAGGTGGCCTTCGGCCGTTCTATCCGATTCCAGCGCGCGATCCATTGCTCGGATACGTTAAACAGGGGGATTGTGTAGAAGCCCGCGATCAGAGCGCGGTCGAGCGCCCGCACCGACGAGACGAAATCCGTATGTTCACGGGCCTCGAGCAGGGCGGCGATCATGGCATCGACTGCGCCATCCCTGGCGCCCATGTAGTTGCGGGTCCCCGGATTGTCCGCGGCGGCGCTGCCCCAGTAGAAATATTGCTCGTTGCCGGGCGACAGCGACTGGTCCCAGCGGTTCTGGATCATGTCGAATTCGTAAGCGAGCCGGCGCTGGTCGAACTGCACGGGATCGACGGTTCGCACGCTCGGCTCGATGCCGGCGCGCTTGAGGTCGCGCTGGAAGGCGAGCGCGATGCGTTCCTGGTCGCGGGTCGTGACCAGGATCTCGAAGGTGAAGGGCGCCTTGGTCTTGCGATTGCGCAGCACGGTGCCGTCGAGCTCGTAGCCGGCGTCCGACAGCAGCTTCAGCGCCGCGCGCAGCGTGGTGCGATCGCGTCCCGATCCGTCGGTCACCGGCAGACGGTAGCTGCCGTCCATGATGTCGGGCCGAATTTGCGCGACGAAGGGTTTGAGCAGCTCGCGCTCGCGCGCGTCCGCAGGCCGGCCATAGGCCGACAGGTCGGAGCCGGCGAAATAGCCGGCAACGCGCGAATAAAGCCCGAAAAAGTAATTGCGGTTGACCAGCTCGAAATCGAACAGAAGCGTCAGAGCCTGACGGACGCGGATGTCGGCGAAGATCGGTCGGCGGGTGTTGAACACCAGGAATTCGGAGGGTTGCGGCAGGCCCGGCTTGACGGTGTCGCGGATCACCTCGCCGCTTTTGGCGGCCGGAAAATCGTAAGCGTCGTGCCAGCGCAGCGGCTCGTGCTCGACGCGGAAATCATAAAGGCCGCGCTTGAAGGCTTCGAACTGGCCGTTGGCCTCGCGAAAATAGTCGAGCCGGATCTCGTCGAAATTGTAGAGCCCGCGGTTGATGGGCAGGTCGCGGCCCCAATAGTCGGGATTGCGGGTGAGCGTCACGCTGGCCCCGGGCTTCACGGCGGTGACGCGATAGGGTCCGGAGCCAATCGGGCTCGTCAGCGTCGTCTCCTCGAAGGTCGCGACGTCGATCGCTTGCTTCGACAGGATCGGCATCAGGCCGAGGATCAGCGGCAGCTCGCGGTCGTTGGCGCCTCCGAGGTCGAAGCGGACGGTGAGGGGATCGGTCGCCTCGGCCTTGGCAACTTTGGCGTAGTACTGCCGGTGGTTGGGGCGGCCGTGATCGCGCAGCAGTTGCCAGGAGAACAGCACGTCTTCGGCCGTGACCCGCTTGCCGTCGGAGAAACGGGCGCGCGGATCGAGGCGGAACGTGACGAAGCTTCGCTCGTCGTCGGTTTCGACGCTCCTGGCGAGCAGGCCATAGAGCGTGAACGGCTCGTCATTGCCGCGCGCGAGCAGGCTCTCGACCACGTAGCCCCGCATCTGCTGCACGGCCAATCCCTTGACGATGAAGGGATTGAGGCTGTCGAAGGTTCCGAGAACACCCCAAGTCAAGCGGCCGCCCTTGGGGGCATCGGGATTGGCGTAGGGCAGGTGGGTGAAATCGGCCGGCATCGCCGGCTTGCCGTGCATGGCGATGGCATGGGCTTCCTCAGCCCGCGTGCCCCCAGCGGACAGCCCAACCGCGAGCACAGAGGCAAGGACGCAAAGACGGAGACCGGGGCCCTCGAAAAGGCGCTGGAACTTGAACATCGGCACACGTTGATTCGAGGACCGGCTGGCCTTGAATCCTATCACAGGGAATTTCACCGGGGGCAGCTGCGGGTGTGGCCAAAGACGCTTGTCGGCATTGATCTTTTCGTCGGCCACGTTAAGAAGGCGGGCAATCGCGCAAGAGCGCCGAGCCCGTCACTTATCTGCCTCAATTGACGGGAAGAGAGCCGCGCCCGAGGCGGCCTGGTTCGGCGCTTCGGAGCGGTTCGGGCACTTCCCGTTCAGAAAGGGTTTTCCGCAATGAATTTCCGTTACTTGGCCGCGTCCGTCCGGCCGCGTGGGCGACTTCTCGCCCTGTTGACGGCGACGGCGTTGGCCGTTCCGTTTGCCGCCGAGGCCCAGACCCCGGCGCCGGCCCCGGGTGCGCCCAAGGCGGCTCCGGCCCCGAAAGCGCCTCCCAAGGCCGCCCCGAAGGCTCCGGCACCGGCCGCTCAGGCCCCCGCCCAGCAGGCTCCCGCTGCAGGCGCTCCGGCGCAGCAGGGCGCAGCCCAGCCGGCCGATCAGCAGATCCAACTGATCTACGCCCCCTGGACCAAGTTCTGCCTGAAGGGCCAGGACGCTAACGCCAAGCAGGTCTGCTTCACCGGCAAGGACGGTCGCATCGAATCGGGCCAACCGGTCATCGCCGCCGTGATCATCGAGCCGGAAGGCGAGCCCAAGAAGATCCTGCGCGTGACGCTGCCGCTCGGCATGCAGCTCGTGCACGGCACCCGCATCATCGTCGACAGCAACGCGCCGCTGCAGCAGCCCTATGTGATCTGCTTCCAGAACGGCTGCATGTCCGATTACGAGGCGACGCCAGAGCTCATCAACAGCATGAAGAAGGGCCAGAATCTCGTTGTCCAGGCGATCAATGCCAACGGCGCGCCGCTGACCCTGCCGCTGCCGCTCGCCGGCGAATTCCAGAAGGCCTATGACGGTCCGCCGACCGATCCGAAGGTGTTCGAGGAAAACCAGAAGAAGCTCCAGGAAGAGCTTCAGAAGAAGGCTGACGAGCAGCGCAAGAAGCTCGAGCAGAGCGGTGCTGCCGCTGGCGCCGCTCCGGCAGGCCAGAAGTAATCGGGGCCAAGGTCCCGTGCATGAAAAAGGCGCTCATATCGAGCGCCTTTTTTGTTGGCCGTCTGCCGGTGAAATTCAGTTCAGCGAGGGATTGCGGGGGCGGTAGCCGCCATCCTTGTTCTTGATGAAGATCTCGGCGACCTGGGAATGCCGGACCGGCTCGCCGGAATCGTCGGGCAGAAGGTTCTGCTCCGAGACATAGGCGACGTATTCGGATTCCGCGTTCTCCGCGAGCAGGTGGTAGAACGGCTGGTCCTTGTGGGGCCGCACCTCCTCGGGGATCGACAGCCACCACTCCTCGGTGTTGTTGAATTCCGGATCGATGTCGAAGATCACGCCCCGGAACGAGAAGATCCGGTGGCGCACGACCTGTCCGATCTGGAATTTGGCGGTCCGCGCTTTAATCATTCCCCGTCGATAGACCAGGATTGTGGCCGATGCTAGTGGCCTCATCTGGAATTAACGTTCACTTCAGGGGCAGATAGCCCCCAAGTCTTCAGAAAACACTTCACCAATGGTCGATATCCTCAATCTTGCGCTGCCTTATTTCGGCTTGATCTTCGTCGGTTTTGCCTGCGGCAAGGCCAAGTCCTTGCCGGAATCGGGCCTCGCCTGGATGAACTTCTTCCTGCTCTACGTGTCGCTGCCGGCGCTGCTGTTTGCGATCATGTCGAAGACGCCGTTTGCGGAATTGAACAACCCGCCGTTCCTGGTCGCGACCACGCTCTCCACCGTCGCCGCGTTCACCCTGGCGCTGGTGGTCGGCAAGGTTCTGGGCCGGCTGACATTGCGCGAGGCGACGCTCGCAGGTCTCTCCGGCGGCTACGGCAATATCGGCTACATGGGGCCCGGGCTGGCGCTCGCCGTGCTCGGGACCAAGGCTGCGGCGCCGACCGCGCTGATCTTCTGCTGCGACAGCATCTTCCTGTTCACGATCGTGCCGCTCTTGATCGAGCTCTCCGACCGCGACCATCCCTCGATCGTGCACGCTTTCGGCGTCGTGCTGAAGCAGATCGTGCTCAACCCGCTGATCATGTCGGCCTGCTTTGGCGCCGCGGTCGCGGCGCTCCATATCGAGCTGCCGGTCGCGCTCGACCGCACCATCACCTTCCTCCAGAACGCCGCCGCGCCGACCGCGCTGTTCGTGCTCGGCGTGACCGTGGCACTCCGTCCGTTCGACCGGGTGCCGTGGGAAGTGCCGGGCGTGATCGCGGTCAAGCTCCTGATCCATCCGCTCGTGGTGTTCGGTCTGATGCTGGCGTTCGGCCCCTTCGCGCAGCCCTGGGCTGCGACCGCAGTGCTGATGGCCTCGCTGCCGCCGGCGCTGAACGTGTTCGTGATCGCCCGGCAGAACGATGCCTGGATCGAATCGGCGTCCGTCGCGGTGCTGCTCGGCACCTTTGCGTCCGTGGTCACGCTGACCAGCGTGATGTGGCTGCTTCAGAGCGGACGGCTGGTGTTTCCGTGAGGGATAGAACTGCTGGCGATACGAACGGTGCGCCCCCTCTCCCGCTTGCGGGGGAGGGTTGGGGAGGGGGTATCTCCGCATTGGGATTGTCTGAAGTCCGCAGAGAAAATCCCTAAAAGGAGAGAGCCCCCACCCGGCGCTGCGCGCCGACCTCCCCCGCAAGCGGGAGAGGTTGCACCGAGCCCGCGGCCCGATCGAACTTAATCCAATTCATCGCGCGCTATCGCGCCCTGAGAACTACTTTCGCCAGGTCGGCGTCAGGCCTTCGCGCATCGCGAAACGCCGGAGCGGGCCGATGGCGCCGAGCAGGTGCATGCCGACGGCACGGACCGGCTGAAGCGGCAGGAAATCGTTGAGCAGCGAGCGGTTGGCGATGTCGATCGCAAAGGTGCGGCTCAAAACGTCAGGACGCCGCGCGCGGTCGTAGCGCTTGAGCACGTCGGGCGCGCCGGGATCCTGGCCGGCTGAGATGACCTCGCCCGCCAGCCTGGCAATGTCGGCGGCATCGCGCAGGCCGAGATTGAGGCCCTGGGCGCCGATCGGCGGAACCACATGGGCGGCTTCGCCCACGAGCGCGATGCGGTCGCGGCCGAAGGATTTCGGACGTTCGATCGCGAGCGGGAATAGGTTGCGGCCGGGCTCGACCGTCATGCGTCCCAGGATCGAATGCGACTGTTTCTCGATCGCGGCCGACAGCTCGGCATCGCTGAGGCCGCGGAGCCGTTCGGCCTCCGCAGGCGCCGAGACCCAGACGATGCTGGAGCGGTCGCCGGGCAGGGGCACGAATACGCAGGGACCGTGCGGCGTGTGGAACTCGGTCGAGACGTTGCGATGCGGCCGCGTGTGACCGACGTTGAAGGTCAGCGCCGTCTGCGTCAGCTCGCGCCGCGTCACCGCGATGCCGGCAGCTTCGCGGCACAGCGAATGCCGGCCGTCGGCGCCGACCACGAGGCGGGCCGAGAGAAATTGCGCGGAGGCCGTGCGGACCGCGACGTCGTCGGCTTCGATGACGACGCTTTCGGCCTCGTCGTCGAAACGGACGAGATTGGGCAGCTCGGCCGCACGCGCTTCCAGCGCCAGCATCAGCGACCGGTTGTCGATGTTGTAGCCGAAGGCGTCGAGCGCGATTTCGTGACAGGAGAACCGGACCTCCGGCGCGCGGAACAGCCGGCCGGTGTCGTCGACGAGGCGCATGACCTCGAGCGCGGCGGCCTTGTCCTTGCAGCGGGACCAGACGTCGAGCGTCTCCAGTAGCTCGACGGAGGCGCCGAGCAGCGCGGTGGTGCGATTGTCGGCATAGGGAACGCGCCGCGCCACCAGCGCGGTCCGGGCACCCGCCTGTGCCAGCGCAATCGCTGCGGCAAGTCCGGCCGGTCCGCCGCCGATCACAGCGGCGTCATGGGGTGTCGATGCGTCTGTCATGGAACGACAAATGACACGCCTTGCGGCAAATTCAAGCCCGCTGATCGTGCCTGATTTTATGGCCGATTGTGCGACCGGGCGCCGCAATGGCGGATGTGCAAATCGGCTTCATTCTGATAGCAGAAGCCATGGATACCCAGCAGGATTCCCTGAAGCCGAGACCGGCGATCCGCGCCGCGGCCTTCTCGGTGCACATCTTCACCGCGTTCGGTGCGGCGATCGCGCTATTGGCGATGCTGGAGGCCGTGCGCGAGCACTGGGCGGCGATGTTTCAATGGCTGGGCATCGCCCTGATCATCGACGCGATCGACGGGCCGATTGCCCGCCGGCTCGACGTCAAGAACGTGCAGCCGAACTGGTCGGGCGACGTGCTCGATCTCGTGGTCGACTTCGTCACCTATGTCTTCGTGCCGGCCTACGCGATCGTCGCCAGCGGCCTGCTGCTGCCGGTCGCGGCTCCCTTGCTCGGCGTCGCCATCATCGTCACCAGCGCACTATATTTCGCCGATCTACGCATGAAGGCGGACGACAATCATTTCCGCGGCTTCCCGGCACTGTGGAATGCGGCTGCGTTCTATCTGTTCCTGCTGCACTGGCCGCCGCTGTGGTCGACGCTGCTGGTGGCCGCGCTCGTCGTGCTGACCTTCGTGCCGTTCCACGTGCTGCATCCGGTCCGCGTCGTGCGGCTGCGCTGGCTGACGATGTCGCTGATCGCGATCTGGGCGCTGCTCGCCCTCTACGTGCTGGAGATGGATTTCCGCGTCGGCGCCGGTGTCACCGTCGCGCTCTGCGCGATCGCGCTCTGGATCAGCTTCAGCGATGCATTAATACGATTGGTAAGATCCTTCGCATGATGCATCTGTTGACCAGTCCCGAAGCCTGGGCCGCGCTGCTCACCCTGACCGCGCTCGAGATCGTGCTCGGCATCGACAACGTCATCTTCCTGTCGGTGATCGTCTCGCGCATCCCCCAGCAACAGGCGGATCGCGCCCGCAAGATCGGACTCGCTCTCGCGCTGGTCTTCCGCATCATGCTGCTCAGCGTCCTGGTCTGGCTGATCGGCCTGACCGCGCCGGTCTTTTCATTCAAGGGCTCGGACTTCTCCTGGCGCGACCTCATCCTGATCGGCGGCGGCCTGTTCCTGATCGCGAAGGCGACGCACGAGATCCACGCCGAGGTCGAGGCCGATGACGGCGAGGGCGATCAGAAATCCGGCGGCAGCGCCTTCTTCTGGGTGATCATCCAGATCATCGTCATCGACATCGTGTTCTCGCTGGATTCGATCATCACCGCGATCGGCATGGCGCAGGACATCGAGATCATGGTCGCGGCGGTCGTGATCGCCTGCCTGATCATGTACATTTCGTCGGGCCCGGTGTCGCGCTTCGTCGCGGAGCATCCGACCACGAAAATGCTGGCGCTGGCCTTCCTGGTGCTGATCGGCGTCGCCCTGGTCGCGGACGGATTCCAATTCCACATTCCGCGCGGCTACATCTATTTTGCAATTGCGTTCTCGGCGGCCGTCGAATTCTTCAACGTGCTGGCCAAGCGCAACCGCAGGAAGACCAGCAAGTCGTCGGTTTAGGCGTTTCAGCTACATCGAGTTGACAAGGCGGGCGCGATGCCTTTCGCTGGCCTTTGAGAAGAGGAGGTCAGGTGATGACCAAAGCGGTCCGTGTGCACAAGGTCGGAGGCCCCGAAGCCCTGGTCTACGAGAGCGTCGATGTCCCGGCGCCCGGCCCCGGCGAGGTGCGCATCCGCCAGCATGCGGTCGGCCTGAACTTCATCGACGTCTATTACCGCACCGGTCTCTACAAGGCGCCGGGGCTGCCCTTCATTGCCGGCAACGAGGCCTCGGGCGAGGTCGTCGCCGTCGGGCCCGGCGTGACTCATTTCCATCCCGGCGATCGCGTCGCCTACTACCACAATCTCGGAGCCTATACCGGCGAGCGCAATCTTCCCTGGGAGAAGCTGGTCAAGCTGCCCGATCACATCACCCACGAGCAGGGCGCCGTGCTGATGCTCAAGGGCCTGACCGTCTGGTATCTCCTGCACAAGACCTTCAAGGTCGAGCCGCATCACCGCGTGCTGGTCCATGCCGCCGCCGGCGGCATCGGCCTCTTGGCCTGCCAATGGGCGAGGGCGCTCGGGGCCCACGTCATCGGCACGGTCGGCTCGCGCGAGAAGGCCGAGCTCGCCGAGGCCAATGGCTGCGATCACGTCATCCTCTACAACGAGGAGGACTTCGTCGCGCGCGTCAAGCAGATCAGCCGCAACGAGGGCTGCGACGTCGTCTATGACGGCGTCGGCAAGGCGACCTTCCCGGGCTCGCTGTCGTGCCTGAAGCCGCGCGGCATGTTCGTTTCCTTCGGCAACGCTTCCGGCCCGGTGCCGCCGTTCGCGATCGCCGAGCTCAACAATCACGGCTCGCTGTTTGCGACGCGGCCGAAGCTCAACGATTACGTCGGCACGCGCAAGGAATTGCTCGAAGGCGCCGACACGCTGTTCGCCGCCGTCATCAACGGCAAGCTGCACGTGCCGATTAACCACGCCTACGCGCTGAAGGACGCCGCGAAGGCGCATATCGACCTCGAGAGCCGCAAGACCACGGGGGCTTCGATTTTGAAGCCGTAGCTCTCGTGTCCCGGACGCGCTGCAGCGTTCTAACGCTGCTGCGCAGAGCCGGGATCCAGAAGGCGACGCGGGACGCTGCGGAGACATGGGCGCCGGATCAGCAGCGCACCGTCGAAGAGACGCTGCGCTGCCTCCGGAGGAACGAGACTGGCCCTACGCCACGCGCCGTGCCGCGCCAGCCTTGGTCAAGATACCGTCGAGACAATCGATCATCTCGGCGATCTCTGCCTTCGTGACGTTCAGCGCCGGCATGAAGCGCAGGGTGTCGAGCTGCGGCGCGTTGAGGAGCACGCCTTCCTCGAACGCCTGCGCGACGATGCCGGGTGCGATCGGCAGCTTGAGGTCGAGCGCGAGCAGCAGCCCGCGTCCCCGCACACCGCCGAGCCCGTGCCGGGCCGAGACCTTCTGCAGCTCGCTCTCAAGCAGCAGGCCGGTCTCGGCGACCGACTTCAGGAAGTCGAGCTTGCTGACCGCCTCGAGCACCGCGAGCCCTGCCGCGCACATGATCGGGTTGCCGTTGAACGTGCCGCCCTGGTCGCCGTGCTCGAAGCAGGAGGCATGTTCGGTGGCAAGCAGGGCGGCGAGCGGCACGCCGCCGCCGATGCCCTTGCCGAGCGTCATGATGTCGGGCGCAATCCCGGTGTGCTCGTAGTGGAAGAGTTTTCCGGTCCGGCCCATGCCGGTCTGGATCTCGTCGAAGATCAGCAGCAGGCCATGCGCCTGGGTGAGCGCGCGCAACGCTTGCAAGAACTGATCGGTCGCTGGCCACACGCCTGATTCACCCTGGATCGGTTCGAGCATGACCGCGACGGTGTTGTCGTTGATCAGCTTCTCGACCGAGGCGATGTCGTTGAGCTTGGCCTTCTTGAAGCCTGCGACCTTCGGCTCGAACAGCGGCTCGAACGCTTTCTTGCCCGAGGCCGACATCGTCGCCAGCGTCCGGCCATGGAAGCCGCCTTCGAAGCTGATGATCTCGAACGCGCCGCCTTTGTGCAGGGTGCCATATTTGCGCGCGAGCTTGATCGCACCCTCGTTGGCTTCCGCGCCGGAATTGGCAAAGAACACCTGGTCGAAGGCGCTGTTCGCGACCAGGGCTTGCGCCAGATTCAGGCTCGGCTCGTTGTAGAAGGCCGGGCTCGGCGTCAGCAGCCGCCTGGCCTGTGCGGAAAGCGCGTCGGCGATCACGGACGGGGAATGGCCGAGGCAGTTCACGGCCCAGCCCTGCACGAAATCGAGATAGCGCTTGCGGCCATCGTCCCAGAGGTAGGAGCCCGCGCCGCGGACGAACACGGCCTTGGGCCGTGCGGTGATGTCCATCAGCGCGTCGTACGGATGCGTGGTCATGTCGAACTCCTCTGGAGGCGGGTGGAAAACGGGCGCAAAAAGCAGAAAGGCCGCACCTTGCGGTGCGGCCTTCTCGAAAACTTCAGCTGAATTCAGTGGTTCAGCGGCGTCGTCGGACATGGCGCACCCTCTCATCGTCGCGGGAGCGACGACGGAGCATTTCGGTGCGCAGGTTGGTCCGGGAATTGATCATGGGGCGGGTCCCTACAGCCGAATGGCAGGGCTTGTCAAGCGGCCGTTTTGCAAAACACCCGCCTGGCGTGCATTAATCAGGTCCATCTTCGTCGCCCCAAGAGGCCTACTCGACGCCGTAATGGGCGAACTCATGGACAATCCCAGCGTTGATCGCTTTCGCCGCCGCGATATCGCGCTCGGCGCCTTCGTTGTCGCCCTTCTTCCGCTTTGCGAGCCCACGGCCGTACAGCGAGCTGTCGTATGCGGGCTTGATGCTCAGTGCCGCGTCGTAGTCCGCAATCGCCGCGTCGAGATTGCCGAGCTTGAGGTAGGTGAGGGCGCGGCTGTCCAGCGTGTAGGGATCGTTCGGGGCCATCTTCAGTGACTGATCGCAATCGGCCAGCGCCTCCTGCAGGCGGCCGAGGATCGCGCGCGTCATGCAGCGCGAATTGAATGTGCCGGGATAGCTCGCATTGGCCTTGATCGACCGATCGTAATCCTCCAGCGCCAGCGCATAATCGTGCGCATCGAAATACATGTTCGCGCGCGCATAGAAATCGCGGTCGTTGTTCGGGCTGAGCTGCAGCGACTTGGCGAAGTCAGCCAGCGCGCGAACCCGGTCGCCGCGATCGCGGTAGACGCGTGCGCGGTTGCCGTAAGCCGGGCCGTAGTTGGGGTTGAACTTGATCGAGAGATCGAAATCCGCAAGTCCGCGGTCGTCCTCGCCGTGGTTGCGATAAGCGGTGCCGCGGTTGAAATAGGCCAGCGCGAATTTCGGGTCGAGCTTGATGGCCTGATCGTAGTCGGCGATTGCGCGCTCGTAGTCGTTCTTGTCGATGAGGGAGTTGCCGCGGTTGTTGTAGTAGAGCGGGTCGCGGGCGTTCAGCCGGATGGCGCGTGTGTAGTCGGCAATGGCGTGATCTTTCTCGCCGAGATCGTCATGGGCAATCCCCCTGTTGTACCAGAGGTCAGAATGCCCGGGATTGAGCTCGATCGCACGGTTGAAGTCCACCAGCGCACGCGCGGCGTCACCCTTTCGCCGAAGCATCTCGCCGCGATTGGCGAGCGCATGGACATCGTTGGGATTGGCCTTGAGCACGGCCGAGCAGCCCTCGATGCGCCGCTCCTCGCTGCCCGCGTCGTCGTCCTCATAGCACCATTGGCGCAGCTGTGCGGCTGAGGGGGATCGCGCCGCAGCGGGGGCGGATAGCGCGAGCAGGGCCATCGTGAGGCCGATGGCCGACAGCTTGAACCAAATTGCTGATGTTTCGTCGTATTCCATTTGCGTACCGCGTCGAAACCATTGCGCCTCTAGCGCGTTTGTGATCGAACGACGCGACTTGGTTCGAACCGGACGCAATTCGGCTGAGACCAAGAGGGACGGGACCAACCAGACAGTTTTCAGCCTTGTCCGATACGCCTTATCCCATCGACCTCGACAGCATTCGCGGCGCATTTCCGCCGGGTATCGAAGCGCCGCCGCTGCTTGTCGACTTTGCCACCTGGCTCAAGGGACGTCCCTGGGGCAGCGTCGGCTGCTTCTCGCTGCAGGGGCAATTCTCGGATCACGCGCCGATCACCGACGGCAGTCCCTTGCGGGACAGGTTTTCGCTGTTCATGCGCCTGCCGGACGGCTCGGCCGTCGGCGGCTGGTACGGCGCCGGTCTCGACCGCGACAATCCGCCGATCGTGGGATTGGGATCGGAGGGCGACTACGAATTGCTGGCGCCGAGCCTCGACGGCCTGCTCGCCAAACTGACATCGCAACAATTCGACAATGCCTGGAGCGATCTCAAGCCGCATGACGAGGTCGAGCCGCAGACGGTCGAGCTCGCGCAATGGCTGGCCGGACGACCGCTCGGCGAGCCGGCGACGCCCGACGACAATTCGTCGGAACTGCCCGATTTCCGCGGCTTCATGGAAAAATGGAGCCGGGATCGCGAAGATTACTGGGCCAATCATCGCCTGATGGCCGAGCTCGGCTGGCGGCTGGCCGCCCATCTGCCCAAGGGCAAGAAGCCCTGGGACCGGACGAGATTCGAGATCGCGATCGTCGGCAGGCAATACGAGGCGCGCGTGCTCTCGCACGGACCACAGCCGTTCGAGGAAGCCGCCTCGATCGAATCCCTGCTGCGCGACCTGCGCGAGGAGATGCGCCGCGCCCAGCCCGAGCTTGGCCTGTGGTACGCGATGAATTTTGGGCTCTATGCCGACGGCCGCGTCATGCCGAATTTCGAGTACGATGTGCGCCCGACCATCGCCGGCGAGCCGGCGACATTGTCCGAAGCGCAGGCCGATCTCGCCCGCGCCCCGCGCCCGGAGCGCTGGGTGCCGAAATGGCTGGCGACCTCCTGAAGCCTCGGAATTCCGCGACGCTGCCGTGAGCCGGACGCGCCGAGACCTTCGGCAGTCGCGCCATCAGTGCGTTCCAGCTCTTGCTTGACCTCGCGGGAACGGCACCTTCGAACCCCCTTGACTTAGAGCGCGCTCGAAGGGGTATCTGTACGTGCGTCAGTACGAGAACGGGCACACATGAAGATCGGCGACCTTGCAAGACGAACCGGCTTGTCGACCCACACGCTGCGCTACTATGAGCGCATCGGGCTGCTTCCATACGCTGACCGGGATCGCTCCGGTCAACGTGATTTTGACGCATCGATCCTCACATGGATCGAATTCCTCGGTCGGCTCAAGACCACCGGAATGCCAATCCGGGACATGTTGCGTTACGCGGCGCTTCGTGATGACGGCGACGCCACCGGGCCAGCCCGGCGGCAGATGCTGGAAATCCATCGCGAACAGGTTCGCACGCAGATTGCCGAACTCCAGGAATGCCTGCTCGTCCTTGATACCAAGATCGCCGGCTACGCCGGCGACGAACAGAGGACGAAGGAAAATGACGCACGCCCAAACACACGCCGAAAGCCGCTTCGATCGCGGCCAGCGGGCCCTGTCACGCATTGACGGCAAGGCCGGCGAAAAGGTCGTCGCCTCACTCGCCGACATCGCTCCGGATTTCGCACGCTACGTGATCGAGTTTCCCTTCGGCGACATTTACTGCCGCCCGGATCTCGGCCTGCGCGATCGAGAGATCGCGACGATCGCCGCGCTGACGGCGCTCGGAAATGCCGCGCCTCAGCTCAAAGTGCATATCGAGGCGGGGCTGAACGTCGGGCTTTCTCGCGACGAGATCGTGGAGATCATCATGCAGATGGCCGTCTATGCGGGCTTCCCGGCGGCAGTGAACGGGCTGTTCGCAGCCAAGGAGGTGTTCGCCGCGCAGAACGGACAGCAGGCGTCAGGCAACGCGATATGACGAACGTCGGCGCGGTGTATCGTGCATCGCCGTAGTTCAGCGCACGCAGCCTGAACGCGGGCTGGTGGAATGGCTGAGGCGCGCGCCGGTCTCGCCCGCGAACGCTGGGGACCGCAATGGCTGGCGGCGTCTTGGAGCGTCAGAACCCCGAGACGCTGCCGTGCAGATCATATTGGTCGGCGCGCTCGATCTTCGCGGTGACGATTTCGCCGACGCGCAAGGGGCGCCGGCTCGTCAAATAAACCGCGCCGTCGATCTCCGGTGCATCGGCCTTGGAGCGGCCCTTGGCGACGGTCGGGCCGACCTCGTCGATGATGACCTGCTGGCGCGTGCCGACCTTGCGCTTCAGCCTGCGCGCGGAGATCTTCTGCTGCCGGGCCATCAGCGCGTTGTAGCGCTCCTGCTTGACCTCTTCCGGCACCGGGTTCTCGATCGCGTTCGACGTCGCGCCCGCAACCGGCTCGTATTTGAAGCAGCCGAGCCGATCGATCTCGGCCTCATCCAGCCAGTCGAGCAGATAGGCAAAATCGGCGTCGGTCTCGCCGGGAAAGCCGACGATGAAGGTCGAGCGCAGCGCGAGATCGGGACATTCCTCGCGCCAGCGCTTGATGCGCGCCAGCGTCTTGTCCTGTGCCGCCGGGCGCTTCATCGCCTTCAGCACCTCGGGGCTCGCATGCTGGAACGGGATGTCGAGATAGGGCAGCACCTTGCCCTCGTTCATCAGCGCGATGACCTCGTCGACATGCGGGTAGGGGTAGACATATTGCAGCCGGACCCATGCCCCGAGCTCGCCGAGCTCGCGCGCGAGATCGAGGAATTTGGCGCGGACCTGGCGGTCCTTCCACGGGCTCTCGGCATATTTGAGATCGACGCCATAGGCCGAGGTGTCCTGCGAGATCACCAGCAGCTCTTTCACGCCGGCGCCGACCAGGCGCTCGGCCTCGCGCAGCACGTCATTGGCCGGACGCGAGACGAGATCGCCGCGCAGCTTCGGGATGATGCAGAAGGTGCAGCGGTTGTTGCAGCCTTCGGAGATCTTCAAATAGGCGTAGTGGCGCGGCGTCAGCTTGATGCCCTGCGGCGGCACCAGGTCCACATGCGGGTTGTGAGCGGGCGGCAGCGCGCGGTGCACGGCGTCCAGCACGCTTTCATATTGCTGCGGACCGGTGATGGAGAGCACGCCGGGATAGGCCTGCTCGATCTGCTCGGGTTCCGCGCCCATGCAGCCTGTCACGATCACCTTGCCGTTCTCGGCCATGGCCTCGCCGATCGCCGAGAGCGATTCCTGCTTGGCGCTGTCGAGGAAGCCGCAGGTGTTGACGATGACGATATCGGCGCCATCGTGCTTGCGGGCGAGCTCATAGCCCTCGGCGCGCAGGCGCGTGATGATGCGCTCGGAATCCACCAATGCCTTGGGACACCCGAGCGACACGAAGCTGACCTTGGGCGCAGCCGTCTGATCCATATCCAAATCTGCCTGATTGACCGGCCTGAGCTAGTCCCAATTGCCCACAATTACAACCCTTTGCAGGGCGTTCCGGCGTGCTATGGATGATTCACCTGCCGTGAGTGAGCTATGAGCGCCGAACAGTCGCCCAAAATCGTGATCGTCGACGAAAGCCCGATCCGCGCTGCGATCCTGGAGGAAGGATTGCGGGAGGCCGGATTCACGCAAGTGGTCCATATCCGCGAGATGCAGAGCCTGCTCGCCCGTATTTATGCGGTCGACCCCGATATCATCCTGATCGATCTCGAAAACCCCAGCCGCGACGTGCTGGAGGCGATGTTCCAGGTCAGCCGCGCCGTGAAGCGGCCGATCGCGATGTTCGTCGACCAGAGCGATTCAGCCTCGATCCAGGCCTCGGTCGAGGCGGGGGTATCCGCCTACATCGTCGACGGACTGAAGAAGGAGCGCATCAAGCCGATCCTCGACCTCTGCGTGTCCCGCTTCAACGCCTTTGCCAAGCTCCAGGAGGAGCTCGAGCGCACCAAGTCGCAGCTCGAGGACCGCAAGATCATCGAACGCGCCAAGGGCATCCTGATGAAGGTGAAGGGCCTCACCGAGGACGAGGCCTACGTTCTGCTGCGCTCGACCGCCATGCGCGAGAAGAAGAAAATCGGCGAGATCGCGCAGTCGATCATCACCGCGTCGGAGATGCTGAAATGACTGCTCCCCTCCGCATCGGGTTCATCCCGCTGGTCGATGCCGCCGCGCTGATCGTCGCCGTCGACAAGGGATTTGCCGCCGCCGAAGGGCTCGAGGTCGAGCTCGTGCGCGAGGTGTCCTGGTCCAACGTCCGCGACAAGCTCAATATCGGCCTGTTCGACGCCGCGCATCTCCTGGCGCCCGTCGCGATCGCGTCCTCGCTCGGGCTCGGTCACGTCAAGGTGCCGATCGCCGCGCCCTTCAGTCTCGGCATCAACGGCAATGCGATTACGGTGTCGCCGGCGCTCCATGCTGCGCTGATGCAGGAGATCGACGGCGACCGCTTCGATCCGATGGCCACGGCGAAAGCGCTGGCGAAGGTGGTTGCCAAGCGGCGCAAGGCGGGTGCCGAGCCGCTGACTTTCGGCATGACCTTCCCGTTCTCCACCCACAATTATCAGCTTCGGTTCTGGATGGCGGCGGCCGGCGTCGATCCCGACGAGGATGTGCGCCTCGTGGTGCTGCCGCCGCCCTACATGGTCGACAGCCTCAAGAGTGGCCATGTCGATGCGTTCTGTGTCGGCGCGCCCTGGAATTCGATCGCGGTCGATCTCGGCATCGGTCACATCCTGCATTTCGTCTCCGACATTCTGGTGCGCGCGGCGGAGAAAGTGCTCGCCGTCCGCCAGACCTGGGCCGACAAGAATCCGGACGTGGTCGCTGCGCTGGTGCGGGCAGCGGTGAAGGCCGCCGCGTTCATCGAGAGCCCAGCGAACCTGACCGAGGCGGCGCAGATCCTGGCGCAGCCCGAGCGGATCGGTGTCGATGCCGAGGTGATCCAGCGCTCGCTCGTCGGCCGCCTGAAGATCTCGCCCGAGGGCGAGGTGCGCGAAAGCGGCCGCTACCTCCTGGTGGGGCGGGAAGAGGCAGGGCGGCCCGATCCGGTCCAGGCCGCCTGGCTCTATGCGCAGATGGTGCGCTGGGGGCAGACGGCGCTCAATCCGGAGGGCGTCAAGACGGCGATGGCCGTGTTCAGGCCCGACCTCTACGATGCGGCCCTCAGCCGCCGGCCACCCGAGCAGGCTCCGGCCGCTTTCGGGGCATTCACCGGGCCGGTCTTCGATCCCGACAACATCCGGGGGCATCTCGAGGCCTTCGAGGTCGGGCGTTGGAAGGCCTGATTCGGGGGTGCGCATTTTTTAGGCAATCTAGCTCATTGCCCAAAGTTTGATCTGGCTGCCCTAATTTCGTGAAAGCCCGGCGCCCGGGAATTCTCGGGCTGGCGCCTAATCATCTGAAAATAGCGATATTTTTCATTTTGGCCAAGCTGGCACGCAACTTGAATGTTGCAGTGCGGCCAGCTTGTCACAGGTGCCTGCTGAGCCGAGTCCCGCAGCAACGAAGCTGATCGGACCGTCGGGTAACGAAGTCGGCTCTTAAGGGCCAGCCTAGTTCCTCGCGGGTCGCGCCAATGTCCGTCGATGCCACCCAGGTGGCCGCAGGAGCTTCGTTACCGACCATGAAAATCGATACGCTCGCAGTCGACTTTACCGACGAGCAGAAACGCTATCTCGAAGGTTTTACGACCGGTCTGCAAATCAGCCGGGTCGGTCGTGGTTTCGGCGGTGGAGGCAGCGCCGGCAAGGCGAACGCCGAGCCTGTCGGTCCCGATGCCGTGCACATCAAGGCGCAGGACAAGGTGATCGCGTCGGGCAAGAAGCTCGCCGACCAGGAGAAGTTCAAGCGCGACGAGCATCCCTTCGATGCCTATCCGCGGCTTCGCCAGCAAGCGCTCGACAACACGCCGCCGAGCCCGGCGGACAATTTCCGCTGGCGCTATTACGGCATCTTCTATGTCGCGCCGACGCAGGACTCCTACATGAGCCGCCTGCGGATTCCGAACGGCATCATGAAGCATTGGCAGATGTCGGGCCTTGCCGATCTCGCCGACGAGCTCTGCGGTCCCTACAGTCACGTCACGACACGCGCCAATCTTCAGCTTCGCGAGATTCCGCCGAAGAATGCCGTGAAGCTGATCGAGGGTATCCAGGACCTCGGCCTGTGCTCGCGCGGTTCCGGCGCCGACAACATCCGCAACGTCACGGGCACGCCGACCGCGGGCGTCGATCCGCAGGAAATCATCGACACGCGGCCCTATGCGCGCGAGTGGCACTACCACATCCTCAACGATCGCTCGCTGTACGGCCTGCCGCGCAAGTTCAACGTGGCCTTCGACGGTGCCGGCAGGATCGCGGTGCTCGAGGAGACCAACGACATCGCCTTCACGGCCTTTGAGGTGAAGGACGGCTTCGGCGTCGAGCCCGGAATCTGGTTCCGCCTCGGCCTCGGCGGCATCACCGGCCACAAGGACTTTGCGAAATATTCCGGCATCATCGTCAAGCCGGAGCAGGCGACGGCCGTCGCCGACGCCATCGTGCGCGTATTCATCGACCATGGCGACCGCACCAACCGCAACAAGGCGCGGCTGAAATACGTGCTCGACGCCATGGGTCATGACGGCTTTCTCAAGCTCGTCGAGGAACGGCTGAAGACGCCGTTCACGCGCGTGCCGGAAGAGGCGTTCGCGCCTCGGCCTGCAGCGGACCGCATGGCGCATGTCGGCGTGCACAAGCAGAAACAGGACGGCCTCAACTGGATCGGCGTCTCGCTGTCGCTCGGCAAGCTCAGCTGCGATCAGATGCGCGGTCTTGCCAAGGTCTCGCGCGACCTCGGCGACGGCGAGATCCGCCTGACGGTCTGGCAGAACCTTTTGATCTCGGGCGTGCGCGACGAGAATGTCGCGCTCGCCGTTGCCGCGATCAAGCAGATCGGGCTCGCGGTCGAGGTCTCGCACATCCGTGCCGGCCTGATCGCCTGCACCGGCAATGCCGGCTGCCGTTTCGCGGCGTCCAACACCAAGCGCAGCGCGGCCGAGATCGGTGATTGGTGCGAGCCGCGCGTCGCCATGGACAAGCCGGTCAACATCCACGTCACCGGCTGCCACCATTCCTGCGCACAGCATTACATCAGCGACATCGGCCTGATCGGTGCGCGCGTGCCGGTGAACGAGGACGACACGGTCGAGGGCTATCACCTCTTCACTGGTGGCGGGTTCGGCCCCGACGCCGATGTCGGGCAGGAGGTCTATCACGACCTCAAGGCCGAGGACGCGCCGAAGACGGTCGAAGGACTGCTCAAGGCCTATATCGCCCATCGCTCGTCGCCTGACGAAACCTTCCTGTCCTTTGCGCGCCGCCACGACGGCGAGACGCTGCGCAAGCTTGCCGATGCACAGGTGTCCGCATGAACCAGATCACGCCTCCGCCGAAACTCGATATCATTCCCGCCAGCGCGCCGTTCTCCGATGCGCAGCGCTCCTGGCTGAACGGCTTCTTTGCCGGGTTGCTGTCGCCGGATGTCGCCGCGCCGCTGTCGGCGGAGCAGGGCGTCGCCGTCATGCAAGGCGCAGCCGGTGACGGTGACGACGGCGAAGCGCCGTGGCACGACCAGACCATGCCGATTGCCGACCGGATGAAGCTCGCTGAGGGCCGTCCCGTGCGCCGCAAGATGATGGCGGCGATGGCGCAGCAGGATTGCGGCCAGTGCGGCTACAATTGCCACGACTATTCGGAAGCGATCGCGGGCCGCAGCGAAGCCCGGCTCAACCTCTGCGTTCCCGGCGGCAAGGAAACCGCGCGGATGCTGAAGTCGCTGTACGAGGATCTGGACAAGGCTCCGGCGGCCAAGGCGTCTGACAAGACGGACGCGGTGGCCGCGCCGGCCGTGACCGTGACGATCGCAGAGCCGGGCCGCTCGCGCGACAATCCGGTTGCCGCGACTTTCCTGTCGCGCCGTCTTCTCAACAAGGGCAAGTCCGAGAAGGAGACCTATCACGTCGAGTTCGATCTCTCCGAGAGCAAGCTCGACTACGTCGTCGGCGACAGTTTTGGCGTGTTTGCGCGCAATGAGGTCGGCCTCGTCGACCAGATCATCGCGCTGCTCGGCGCCTCCCACACCACCAAAGTCAACGGCAAGACGTTGCGCGAGGTGCTGATCGACGACGTCTCGCTGTCGCCGGCACCCGACACGCTGTTCGAGCTGATCTCCTTCATCACCGGCGGCGCGCAGCGCGAGAAGGCGCGGGCGCTGGCGCAGGGCGAGGATCCCGATGGCGATGCCGCCACGCTCGACGTCATGGCGGCGCTGCAGAAGTTTTCCGGCACGCGGCCGCATCCGGAGGCCTTCGTCGAAGCGCTGGAGCCGCTCCAGCCGCGGCTCTATTCGATCTCGTCCTCGCACAATGCGACGCCCGGAAAACTCTCGCTGACCGTCGATTCCGTGCGCTACGTCGTCGGCAAGCGCAAGCGCCTCGGTGTCGCCTCGACCTTCCTCGGTGAGCGCATCGGCGAAGGCGAGAATCTCAAGGTCTATGTGCAGAAGGCGCACGGTTTCGGCCTGCCGCAGGACCCGAAGACGCCCGTGATCATGATCGGTCCCGGCACCGGCATCGCGCCGTTCCGCGCTTTCCTGCTCGATCGCAAGGCCACCGGCGCGCCCGGCAAGAACTGGCTGTTCTTCGGCCATCAGCGCAGCGATTGCGACTTCTTCTACCAGGAGGAGCTCAATGCGATGAAGACCTCGGGCCTGCTGACGCGCATGTCGCTGGCCTGGTCGCGCGACGGCGAGAAGAAGTTTTATGTGCAGGACCGCATGCGCGAGGTCGGCCGCGAGGTGTGGACCTGGCTCGCCGAAGGCGCGCATCTCTACATCTGCGGCGATGCCAAGCGCATGGCCAAGGATGTCGAGCGCGCGCTGGTCGACATCGTCGCCCAGTTCGGCGCGCGTTCGACCGACGAAGCCGTCAGTTTCGTCGCCGAGCTCAAGAAGACCGGCCGCTTCCAGGCCGACGTGTACTAAAGCGTCACTCTACCGTCATCCGAGCCGGTTCCAACTGGCTCGGATTTGAACGAATAAGATTCTCGGAACTTGAGCCTGGAGAGAATTTACATCTGCGACGCGGCCTCCTCAAAGGAGGCGCATCGCTTTTTCCTCCGGCATCTTGCCTCCCGCCCAGGTTGATCCCTCATAATCCCGCAAATGGAGCCTTGGAGATCGACCATGCGCGAACTATCGGCGGAAGCCAGGCTGCATTTCTATGCGCGCTCGCTCTCGCGGCGGACCGGGGCGAGCATGCATCATTTCGCGCTCTACAGCGCATTTGCCGTGATCGCGGCGATCGTGTTCGGCACGTTGTCGGTGCATCCGTTTTAAGGTGTCGGTCCGGGGCGGCGAGCCGAACTCAGGTGCGCAATTGCGCACCTGAGAACCTCGTCATTCCGGGTCTGATGCTTCGCATCATCCCGGAATGACGCCACTCACGCCCCGCGCTTGAACGGCGCCACTTCGATCCCCGCATCCTTCAACGCCTGACGCAAGGTCCGCGCGATCTCGACGGCGCCGTGCGTGTCGCCGTGGATGCACACCGTGTCCGTGCGCATCTTGATCACCTTGCCCGTCACCGAAACCACCGCGCCGTCCTGCACCATGCGCACCACGCGGTCGGCGATGGCCTTGGCGTCGTGCAGCACCGCGCCCGGCTTCTTTCGCGAGACGAGGTTGCCGTCGTCCTCATAGGCGCGGTCGGCGAACACCTCGTGCACCATCGGCAGGTTGGCCGCTTCGCCGGCCTTCACCAGCTTCGAATTGGCGAGCACGACGAAGATCAGGCTGGGGTCGACCGCCCGGATGCCGGCGGCGATCGCCTTGGCGGTCATGTCGTCCTCGCAGGCGACATTGGAGAGCGCGCCATGGGCCTTCACATGCGTGACCTTGTGGCCGGCCGCGGTCGCAATCGCCTGCAATGCGCCGATCTGGTAGGCGACGAGGTTCTCGATCTCGGACGCCTTCAGGCCCGCGATCGGATGGCGGCCAAAACCGTGCAGGTCGCGATATCCGGGATGGGCGCCGACCGAAACGCCGCGCGCCTTCGCCAATTCGACCGTCCGGCGCATGATGTCGGGGTCGCCGGCATGGAAGCCGCAGGCGACGTTGACCGAGCTTGCCAGCTCGATCATCGCGGGGTCGTTGCCCATCTCCCACGCGCCAAAACCTTCGCCGAGGTCGCAATTGAGATCGATCGTCTTCATGGGTTGCTCTCCGCCTCTGGTCGTCGTGTCGTTTATGGCTCCGCCGTCACCTGCCAGGTTCCGGCATCCATGGCGCTCACAGCATAGCCCGCGACGTTGGCATCGCTGAGCGCCTCGATGTTGAGCGCGACGCTGTCGGCAGAGCGCAGGCGATCGGGCAGGTTGCGGATCAGTTGCGCGAACTTCTTAGCCTCGTCCTGCGCCTCGGTCATGCCGACCGCCCTGAAGCGGAACGCGGTTCCCGCCGAGGTCTGGGCGAGGCGGCCGACATCGGCCGTGATCACGGTTGCGATCTTCGGATAGCCGCCGGAGGTGCCGCGGTCCATCATCAGCGCGATCGGCGAGCCGTTGCCGGGCACCTGGATGCTGCCGTTGACGGTGCCGTCGGAGACGATGTTGTGGCCGTGCAGATGCTTGATGGCCGGGCCCTCGAGGCGGTAGCCCATGCGGTCTGACGTGGCCGAGATTTTCCACTCGCTGTCCAGGAACAGCGCTTTGTTGGCGTCGTCGAACTCGTCGTCCTGCGGACCCAGCACGACGCGGATCGGACCTGTCGCAGGCTTCGGCAGCTCGATGCGCAGCTCCGCCGCGCCGCTCGCGGCATCGACACTGAATTCATCGCCGGCCTGGAGCGGGCGCGGGTAGGGGCTGCCGAGGCCGGCGCGGGCATTCACCGCAAGACTGCCGAACACCATCTCGCCTTTGATGGCGCCTTCGATGGCGAGATACGTAAACGCGCCGCCGCGGGCAAAGCCCAGCGTCAGCGTCTCGCCGTCCTTCAGTGTCACCGATGTGTCCATCGCGACCGGGTTCCCGGCGACGTCCGCATTGCGCGGCGCGCCTGAAATCGCCACGCGCACGGTGCCATCGCGCGCGGTGAAGGCGGCGCCGAACGGGCCGATCTCTACAGTGGCCGCGAACGGCTCGTTGCCGACCAGCGTGTTCGCCGCAGCCAGCGACAGGCGGTCCATGGCGCCGCTGACCGTCAGACCATAGCGCTGTGCGCCGTGGCGTCCGCCGTCCTGCACGGAGCTTGCCGGGCCGATGCTGGCGACGACGAGCCGACTCATGCGTCCACCTGCTCGGCGACGATCTCGCCGGCTTCCGCAGCGCGGTCCAGCTCTTCGAAGGTCTTGTGATCGATGGAGAAGAACGTCACGCGGTCACCGGGTTCGGTGAGGAAGGTTGGATCGCGGTGGAGCTGATAGGTTCTGACAGGCGTGCGGCCGAGCAGATGCCAGCCGCTCGGGGCGGCGAGGCACTGGATCCCGGCCTGGACGCCGCCGATCGAGATCGTGCCGGCGGGCGTCAGCAGCCGCGGATTCTGCCGCCGCGACATGTGCAGGGATTTGTCGAGGCCGCTGAGATAGGACCAGCCCGGCGTGAAGCCGATCATGGCAACCTTGTAGTCGCCGCCCGCATGCCGGGCGACGATGTCGTCGGGCGTGGTGCTCAGCGCCTTGGCGACATCCTCGAGGTCGATGCCATGCTCGCCGCCATAGGCGACGGGAATGCGCCAGCGCCGCGCCTTGGTCACCGGCGGCGGCGGCTGGATGGCGATCGGCAGCAGCTTGTCGCCGAGCGCGTCGAAACCGATCCTGCCGGGATCGTAATGCACCAGCAGCGAGCGATAGGTCGGCACCGTCTCGGTGATGCCGTCGATGGGGCTTGCTGCGAGCGCCTTGTCCAGCGCCAGCACGCGCTGGTTGGCATCGTCGTCGATGGTGCGGCTGAACTCGACCGTGACGGCGCTGTCGCCACTGGGCAGAAGGCGGGGCGGGGGGAGCGTCGCGGCCATTGAGCTGTCGAAGAGCTGTCGAAATCGGGCTTTTGCAGGAGCGGGCTCGAAGTTCCGCCTCACACCTGCTTCGCGTAAATGCGCCCGCAAGTCCAATAAATTAATGCAGGAGGCCACGATAAGGCTTTGTTATCGCGTCGCATAACAGCCCACCGGCCCTGCATTATTGATAGCCTCTTGGCCCTTGACGCAAAGCGCCCGGCTCGCAAGATGCGCCCGTTCTTTCCCGCCCATCCGGAGCTCGTCTGTTTCCATGTCGCTGTCCCCCGAAGCCCGCAAGATCCTCGCCGGCATCACCACTGCCACCATCACCACGGTCCTGCTGAAAAAGGGCCTGCGCAATGTGTGGATGCGGGGCGCGCGGCCGCTGCGCCCCGGCCTGCCGCGTCTGGTGGGGCCGGCCTTCACGCTGCGCTTCGTGCCGGCGCGCGAGGATCTGGCGACCCCGGAATCCTGGTCCTCGCCGATCTCGACCCGCACCGCGATCGAGGCGATGCCCGAGGGTTGCATCGCCGTGGTCGATGCCATGGGCATCACCGATGCCGGCATCTTCGGCGACATTCTCTGCGCCCGCATGATGAAGCGCGGCGTCACCGCGCTCGTCACCGACGGCGTCGTGCGTGACGTCGAGGGCGTGCTCGGCACCAACCTTCCGGTGTGGTGCGACGGCTATGCCGCGCCGCCCTCCGTTGCCGGCCTCACCTTCGTCGGCTGGGGCGAGCCGATCGGCTGCGGCGGGGTTGCGGTTTTTCCGAACGACATCGTGGTCGCCGACCAGGACGGCTGCGTGCTGATCCCGCAGGCGATGCTCGAGCACGTACTCAACAAGGGCGTCGAGCAGGAGCGGATGGAGGCCTGGATCGTCAACGAGGTGAACAATGGCGCGGTGCTGCCGGGCCTCTATCCCATGAACGCCGAAACCAAGGCGCGCTACGCGGCCAGCAAGAAGTAATCGGGAAAGAAGCGAGGTCATCCCATGGAGATCACTGTAGCCGGCACGCGGCCGACCCGCCGCGCGCCCAAGGAAAACTTCACCGGCACCGTTTGGCAGGACCCCGTGATCATGGCGCCCGCGCCGGCACGGCTGAACTGCTCGCGCGTCGCGTTCGAGCCGGGGGCGCGCACCAACTGGCATCACCATCCGCTCGGGCAGACGCTCTACGTCATTTCCGGCGTCGGCCGCGTCCAGACCAAGGGCGGTCCGGTCAGGGAAATCCGCCCCGGCGACACCGTCTGGATTCCGCCGGGTGAGCTGCACTGGCATGGGGCTTCGCCGACCAACGGCATGTGCCACATCGCCATGCAGGAAGCGCTCGACGGCGTCTACTCGACCTGGCTGGAGCCGGTGACCGACGCGGAGTACGGCGCGGCGCTGGGCTGAGGCATTCGAGTCCCGGACAAGACGCATCGCCCGAAGGCGATGCGTCGCCGATCCGGGACCCAGAACTGCCGAACGAGCAAGGAAGCTGGGTCCCGGCTCGGCGCAGCAACGCTTCGCGCTGCTGTTTGTCCGGGACACAAGCCCTACATCCGTTCCGCCGTCCAGGTGCCCGTGCAGAGCGCACCGCGCCAGGTGCCGGAGCCCGAGGTGCCGCTGAGCCGGCCGAAGCCGACGGCGCGCTTGATGCCGGCGCTCAAGGTGACGCTGATGCTGCCGGCGTCCGCCACACGGCCCGATGCCGTCACCGCGGCGCTGGTCGATGCGATCTGCCCATTGTTGATACCGATCGCGACGGTGGCGCCGTTGCCGCAGGTCTCGCTCGAGGACGAGATCCGCACGTTCCAGGCGCCGTCGAAGCTGGTCGATGCTGCATTTGCCTGTCCGCAGAGCAGGGCGATGGCCGAGATCGCGGCAAAGATACCCTTGCAAAGAAGTCGCATGACACGCCCCATTGGCTGAACCTGAGGGAAATCGTGTCACGAGACGGGACGGGCCGATGTGAGGGGTGTCACGCATGCGATCGAACGGTGCCGACGCGATCGTGTCGGAGCGCTGTCCGGTCAGCTAGGCGGAGCCGTGAAAGCAGGCGTTCGTGCCATCACCTTGCTTTCGCGGTGCGATTGATGACGCGCGCCAGCGAGACGGCGGAGCTTGTATCGACCAGCGGTGTCTTGCCGACAGTCTTTCGCAATGCGAACGCCTCGGACGCAAAAAGCTTGTCCGGATCATCAGGGGCGTCCTTGATGCCGGTGAGCAGGCGGATTTGCATGCCCTTCAGGAGCTCTGTCACGGCCGGTTTGGCGATCGTCTTGTCGTTGGGGTCGGCCAGGAGCGCCTCTTCCCAGCCGCGGTGAGCATTTTTCGGCGTCACGCGCTCCACGAGCTTGTCGTAGCTGGTCTGGTAGGCGCCGATGGCCACGAGCCGATCGTTTTCGGCGAGCTCAGGCGAAGTGATCACCTCGGAGCGCAGGGTCAGCATCTGTTCGTCCGCATGCTCCAGTTCCCGCTTCATGACGCTACTTGCAACACCCTGCCAGTGTCGGTGAAATCCGAGCTGGGTGAGAGGGTTGATCGTATCAGGCCCCTCAGGCAGCAGGCTGGCCGTGAACTCTATGGCCAGAAGGCAATAGTCCAATCCGGACACGCGCTGGCCGTCCAGCAGCAATCTGTCGTCGGTCACCACCAGCCGCTTGGCAACCGCCTCGTCGAGATCGGAGCCGGCAACCAGGAGATAGCCGCTGCGGCCGAGCGCATTCCCGTCGGCATACGAGAACAAGGGCGTGACGATGTTGAGTCCGAACAAGCCGGAGACCCGGTCGTAGATCTTTTCAGCCACACGCAACCCGTCGGAAACACCCGGCGCGAGCCCGGTCTGTGTGGTCAGGTCGGCGGCCAATTGCAGGACCTGTTGCGCGACGTCGTGAAACGGAAGGCGGAACAGCCCGACGAACAGAGACAAATTGTCCTGCTTCATGGGCGCGCGCCTGACGGCATAGATATTCTTGAAGTCGACGTAACCCGGGGCGGCACCGGCCGCCTTCAGCTGAGCGGCGATCTCGTCATTGCTCAGGATCGTGGGTCGGCGCAGACGCCCGTCGCCGAAGCTGAACTCGGTGAGCACGACGCCGAGCGGAAGGAACGAGCTGAAGAACTTGCCGCCTTCTTGCAAGCCCATTTCGACCATACGCACACCGAAGTAGCTCGCTTCAGGCAGGAAGGTCTGTCCCGCTGTCATCGCATTGCCATCGCTCGACGCGACGTAACCGACGTATGGGCGCCGCAACTCGCGGCTCGCCCAGTGCTCCACGACGTTCTTGAGTGTGGCCCAGACTGTCATGACATCCTTCCACTCCAAGCAGCTCACTGGCTGCTCACTGGCAGCGTGCTGCCCAATCGGTCGACTGCGCCAGCAAGATCGGCGAGAGCCAGATCGGGCTCTCTTCGTCGTAGTTCAGGCTTTCCCACGATGCGCGGCACGCCTTCCGGAACGCGACGCAAACGGATCGCGTCTTGTGGAGCTCGTCATAGAATTCCCTCGCGAACTGCGGCGCGCGTTCGTCCTCGACATTCCATCGGAAGCCCAGGGCGTAGGGAATTCCGTTCATTACCAGTTGCTGAACGCAGCCCTTCGAGATGCCACGGCAGGCCGAGAGGTAGACCAGCGTCGTCGCTGAAAGGCCGTCGGAGGCCGCCACCCTGTCGAGCTTCAAGCCGACCGCTTGCTCCGGCTGCAGTCCGGGAAGGACGAGGGTCGCGGTTTGCTGGCCGTCGCTCCAGGCGTGACCGGCGTAGTGGAGAATGGTCGGCCGAAACGCGTCGAGCTGCTTCAGCAGGTAGGGGGCGGCCTCGCCCGGAGGGGCATCCGACAAGTTGACGATCTTCAAATCGAAACAGCCCGCGGCACCCAGCTGTTTCACATGCTCCAGTTCGGTGTCGATATTACCAAGCTTGTCGAATTTCTTGCCGGCGCAGATCGCGCTGTCGAGCTGCAAATCGGGATGTTCACCGATCTGAGAACGAACGAACATCAATTTTGCGCCCGGTTTGATCCGCGCGCGCTCACTGGCCCTTCCGCGGACAAAGGATGGAATGCGCCGGACGATCGGCGCATAAAGCAGCACGAATGGCCCATTTTCCTCCGAGAGATAACGTACACTCGCCTCGAAGGGCACCGAATAAAAGCCGGCATCGCTGATGACGAACCGGAACGACAGTCCCACCAGCCCGCCCGCGGACTTCTCGATCTGCGAGAACAGATGTTCGCCGATCGCTTTTACGACGAAGCTCTTGAACAAGCGGGTCCCGATGTCCCGCGTTTGGCCGAGCCAATTGTTCAGCGGCATCTCATCGCGCGCGTAGGTTTGAGCTGCAGATTTGAGGTCATCGAGATCGCTGATGGTGTTCCAGCGAAGCATCGGAGAGCCGTCTTCACCCGTTCCGAGCCGGCACTCCACCTTGGCGCTATGGATTTCGATCTCGACCACGCGGAAGGCGCCCGGAATCGCATCCGTCTCGTCGGGATGCCCGGTAAGGATCGCAATGAACGGGCGCAAGATCCGATGCCGGTGCAGCTGCAGCGCGTCCATCGGCAGGATTAGCGCATTGCCTGCTGCTCTGCACTCTTCCTCCAGGTCCGCGCAGGCCCCGAACGAGGGTGCGATGACCAGGACGGAGGTGTGGGGGTCCTGGGCCAAAACGACGGTGTTGAGGACGTGCTTCGCGCCGAGAGTCGTGCGTGTGTCGCATATGGCGCTGGGGTCAGTCGGCAGCCGGGCGTCGAGCACGAGCAATTCAGTCTCATTCGCGATGAGCCATTCGCTGGTCTGGTCCGGGGTCATCAGAGGTTTGTCGTACAAGTCATCCAGGGCCACTCCTGCCGCGAGCAGATGTCCGCGTAGGGTTTCGAACATGCTTGGTTCGGCGGTGGCTATGGCAATCTTTGCTGTCATACCGGTGCCTCCTGCGCACACAATGGCAGGTTGAATTCGAGTCCTGCGCCGTCCAACTCGACCAGAGTGCCGTCGTGCTGCTCGGCAGCCTTGCGTATCGCCTCGATCGCGATGCTGGCCATCTGCCGTGCCCGGTGCTGGCTCTGCTCGATCGGGTCCGCCGCCGACGGCGCCAGGGTGTCGACGCTCGTGGCAGGCAGGCGCATGGACACCGAGAGGTGATGCGGCGGCTGTTCCACGATCGTGACGGTCAATCTGTCGTTCGGCGTGATGCGCAACAGCAAGAGCGAGCTGAGGGCGGAGCGAAACGCAAAGCTCAACCTCTTCGTCCACCCCTTGACCCACAGAGGACGACGTGTCGCAATCTCGTCGATGAAGTGGATCGCGTCACGGTCTTCGACGGGGAGGCCCTCGACCTCGTGATAGAGTACGTCCACTACGTCTAATAGCTCGGGCACCTCCTGCGGCGTCTGCTGAACGGTCAGACGCTCGGACAGACGTTCGAAAGTCAGGTCGGCCCTCAGCAGGTGGTTGGCGGCCTGCTCGAGCAGGTCGGCGCAATTTCTCATGAGCTCTGGTTTGCTCAGGAGCGATTTGGCGCCGCGCAGCAAGCCATCGGCCATCAACAGTGGGGCGCGGGTCTCGCGCGCAACGGCCGTGACAGTCTCCTCCAGATAGCCCCAGTCGCTCTCCCGGCTTTGGTCGGCAAGGCTGGTGAACAGCCAGAGTTGATGACCATAGTCGTCATTCAACGGCTCGCGATTTGCGAGAGTCGTCAGCTCGGTGCGCGGTGCGTCGCCGATCGTCAGGTGGATATGAAGACGGTGCTGGATCCCGCATTCCGACAGTTGCATGGAATCTTCGTTCCGGACGCCAAATGACGAGAGCTTCTTGTCACGCGCCTGGCCGAAGATGTTCTCCGCTGCACCATTCATGTGGCAGATCGTTCCAACGGCGTCCACGATGACGGCCGCCTGCTCGATTCTATCCATGAGCGCGTGCTCGATCGCTTCGTGCCAGCGAGCCGCAAAGATCTGTTCGCAGTCGGCGGCGAGGCCGCTCGCCGCGTCCCGATCAGGTCCACGGAACGCGTTGAGCTCCGAAGATTCCATGTCCAGAATCAGTTCGATCTTGCCATTCACGAACAGAGGAACTGTCATGGCGGATCGCTGATCGGGTGCGGTTTTGATGAAGCCGTAGTTGTGCTCGGTATCGCTGATGTCAGGAACAACCAGAATGTCCCGCTCAGCCAGGCAGCTGCCGAGCATGCCGCTGGACAGCTCCTGGGTGTATTCGGCCTTGCGGTCAGGCGCTTTCACGAGCAGGTTTCGGTCGTTCTTGACGTGCTCGGCGACCAGCACGAATTTGCTGCGCCGGCGATCGACCCGGAACACGCCGACATACTCCCAGCCCAGGCATTTCGTGGTGCCTGTGGCCAGCAGTTCAGCAATGGCGCGTGCGCTCGCTGCCTTGTTCAAATCGTCCTTGAGTTTGCGCAAGGCGCGTGCCTGGGCATGTTCCATGGCGGCGTCTGCGGCCTGCAATATCTCCTCGACGCCGAGATTTTGCAGCGTGCGCAGATCCGAGGCGGTGTATTTGTGCTTGCGGGACAGCAGAGCCAGCGAACTTCCAAACCGGCCTCCGGCTTTGCGGATCGGCAATACGATCATCGACTCGAATTCGTCGGCGATGATGGCCTTGCTCACCGGGTTGTCCATTTCCTCCGGATTGAGGCGCTCGACGAACGCGGCCAAATTGTTGTCCCACGTCTTGCCCTGCTCGAGCCAATCGATCACGCCGGGCGGCACCTTGAACCAACGCGTGCTCCACTCCCAGCGGGGTCTTGGAAAGACAGTGACCGCTCGCCAATAATCGCTGAGATCGTTGTAGACCCCGAACGTGCTCATTTCGAATGGGATGACCTTGCCGATGACCTGGAGCGTTGCCTCGATGATCTCTTGCGGATCATCGTGCTCGGCTAGAATTGTCTTGAGTTCGCGACGGGCGCGATCTTCGGCAAGAGGAGCGAACAGCACCAATAACCCGGCCGAGCTGTTCGGTGCTTCCATGTAGGGCGTTCCGGTAACCCTTGCCAGAACAGAACGACCGTCTTTCGGGCGGAGCCTGACGAAGCTCGAGAAGCCTGTCTGCTTGGTGATCCATTCGGCGGACGGGTTCGTCGTTCCCTCGTCCTCGGGTCCGAATACGAGGGAGAGCGACATCTCCTTGAGTTCTGGCTCCGAGAAGCCGAGAACCTGCACCGCGCGCTCGTTCGCGAACCGGATCTTGCCTGTCAGGTCGGTGCGGAGCACGCCATCCTGCAAGGCGTCGAGGCGGCTCTGTTCAGCGCTCTGGTCGAGCAGGAGTGCGTAATTGCCCGGCTTTCCGTCTTCGTCGCGCAGCGGGCCGATCTCGACTCTGACCTGACGAACCGCTTCGTCGGTCTGGATGTCTGCGCGCAAGCTCGTGTTGTGATTTGCCCGGAGGGCCATGCACACATCGGCTGCACGGGATCCGAACAACCCGGAGAAAGCCGCGCCGCGCCTGCCGGGAATGAGCTTGTCGAATGCGGCGTTCGAATAGACGATGCGGCCATCGTTCGCCAGTTCGACGAAGGGAAGCTCGCTGTAATGTGCGGCTTCATCGAGCGCGTCATATCGATCCGACAATACGCTCAGCATGGTGTTTTGCGACTGCAGGATTTTAGCGACGGTCTGAGCGTCGAAACCAAACTCCGAAACGAGCATCCGCGCTTGCTCGTCGACCAGAGGCTGCAGCGCGGTCGTCAAGCTTGTCTGCCGACTACGGAGCGCGCCGATCACATGGCGTCGTATGCTCTCCTCCGACGTCAACAAGCCGGGGTCCCAGTCACCTGAGACCAGCGATGGCGTCGCACGGAGTTCCTCCATAACAACCTCGCTCGCTTACGCAACTGAAGGCGCCGAAAGGAGGTCGGGAAACAACTCTTTTCGGTCTACTCGATCTCGGCGAAACGGCGCCGACCGCGCGGTAATCAGGTCGCAAATAGTCTGGCTATCAATCCAGACTAGAAGCAACGAAGGCGGGCGAAGTATGAAATGGTTCACAATGGGGGCATTTGAATCGAGCGGTCGTACGCACGAGGCCCCGGCGGGGATAGCGATGACTATCCCGGCAGTCGGATCATCGATTGCAGGTTGTGGAGCGAAAAAGCGTCAGCCTGGCTGCGCCATGTTGGCTCACGTGCAATCAGCGCCGCTCAGTTCACGCGCGTCCAGGTCTGGCCGCCGCAGAACATACCGCCGAAGGCGCAGCCCTGAACGCGCAGGCGGTCGGTGCCCTTCATCGCGATCGTGGAATCGTAGGTCGAGCCGGAGTTCGGATCGAGGATGCGGCCGGACCATTTCTGGTCCTTGCCGGGCTTCATGTTGATCAGAACCTGCTCGCCATTCTGGTTCGATTTGCCATCGACCGAATAGCCGCAGAGATTGCTGCCGCATTGCTCGATGCGGACCTTGCCTTCCTTTTCCTCGGTGAGCCAGACGCCGAGCGGCGAGCTGAGATCGCGTGTGGCCGCGGCTGCCGGAGCCGGCGTGGCTGCGGCCGCCTGGACGGGAGCGGCGGCAGGCGCCGGAGCGGGCGGCGGAGGCGGCGCCGATGGCGCAGTAGCGACGGTCGGAGCGGGCGGTGACTCCACGGCGGGTGCTGCCTGCTGCTCAGCGGGCGCAGGGGCCGGAGGTGGCGCAGGCGGCGGCAGCACGGCCGTATCAGCCGGCGCGTTGGTGGCGGTCGTGGTCGGCGGTGGCGCCGGCGGTGGTGGCGCAGGAGGCGGCGCCACGGCCGCAGCCGCGGGCGCCTGCACGGCTGCGGGCGGCGCGGCGGGAGCGGGAGCTGGAGCGGCTGGTGCCTGTGGATCGACCGTGGCCTGCTGCGGCGCCTGCTCGTTCTTCTTGGCCTTCTTGGCCTTGGCCTGGCCGGTGTTGTCGTACACGCCGGGAATCTGCACCGTGCCGCGGTCCGGATCGATGCGGATGGTGCGCCCGCCATATTCGAAAGTGTACTGGGCTTGAGCAGCTGTGCTCGCCAACAGGAATGCGGCCGTGGCCAACAGCTTCCTCATTTCCATCTCCTAAGCAGATAGTCCCCGGACACGCTTACGCCCCGGTTCGATCTTCAAAAGTGATCTAGATCACTGTCCTCGGTATGAGTCGTGCGCGCGCCGATCTTGGTTCAATAACGCCGAACTCTGCCCGGAGTTGGGCAGGGCGGCCCCGCGCCAATGTGGCGCGCCCGACCGGCGAAAATTCAGCGCGCCGCGTCTACTTCCGCGGACAGCCCGCATTGGCGGCCTGGTGGGCGCGGGCAAGCGCTGCGTCGTTCGCCTTATCGGTATGAACATCGACCGAACCGACGAGGCAGGCCTTTGTGCCGCTGATCGCGAACACGGAGAGCTCCTGGAGCTCCTTCTCATCCTCGCCGACCTGTCGCCAGGTGCGGATCACCGCGGCCCTTGGCACGCCGGCTCGCATGATCCATTGCACCTTTTCGCCGAACGACTTGCCGGCGCCGCGCCATTGCGCGGTCGGCCCGGGCACCTTCTCGATCGCGCTCCGAGGCGCAATCGTGACTGATACGATGTTGCCTTCGTCGGCAAAGCTCACCACGTAACCGGCCGGACCCGGGCAGGTCCACAGGCCGAGTTCATTTGTCGACTCGTCCTTACAGGCCGGCCCTGTCGCGGGCGTGAACTCCGTCTTCGCGACCGCACCGTGGACACCGCCGATCCCGAGCGCGATTGCGATTGTCAATTCCCGCCGCATTGCTAGTCGAACCACGCTGCATAGATCTTCTTGTAGCTGCCGTCTTCCATCGAGATATGCAGCCATTGGTCGACGAAGGCCTTCAGCGCCATGTCGCGCTGGAGCCAATAGGCCTTCTCGGAGAAGTCGAACGGTTTTTCGGGATGCACCGCGCAGAGCACGCCGGCGTGCTGCTTCTGCTGGTAGCGCGTCTCGGAGGCGTCCGTCATCATCAGATCGGCGTTGCCCTTGGCGATCTCGTCGAAGATCACGGTATTGTCGGAGAAGACGGTGATCTCGGCGTCCTTGATGTTGGCACGCGCAAAGCGCTCGTTGGTGCCGCCGGGATTGACGATCACCCGGGTGCCCTTCTTGTCGATGTCGGGAAGCGACTGGTACTTGCCGACGTCGGCGCAGCGCGTGATCGGCGTCTTGCCCTCGCGCATGATCGGCGTCGAGAAGAAGCCCTTCTTTTGCCGGTCGAACGTGACCGACACGCCGCCCATGGCGACGTCGAACTGGTCGGCCTCGAAGTCCTTCATCAGCTTCGGCCAGGCCGTCGGCACGAACTCGACCTTGACCCCGAGGGCCTTGCCGAGTGCCTCAGCCATGTCGGCATCGAAACCGCTGAACTGCTGCGTCGCCTTGTCCAGATAGGTGAAGGGCTTGTAGTCGCCGGTCATGCCGACACGCAAGGTGCCGCGCTTGACGATCTCGTCGAGGCGTGAGGGCGCCTGCTGCGCGTGAGCTGAAAGGTTTGCCAGCAACGCCACGGCCGCAGCCGCCAAGATTCGAACAGCCATCATCTCTTTTCCACCCCTGCGCGAGCTGTCATTGTGTCGCTCGTTAAGGCGTGGATTTAGACCAGATGCGCGCTCCTGGCGAGGCGGAATTGAAAGGAATCTCGACGTGACGATCTCGATGTACGAGGCCTCTGTCGGCCTCTTCGTGCCGAATTTACGCAACCTGTCGGGACTGCTCGACAAGGGCGTGGCCTATGCGGAGGCCCGCAAGTTCAATCCGGCCGTTCTGCTCGGTATGCGGCTGGCCCCGAACATGTACGATCTGGCGCAGCAGGTCGGCGAGGCCTGCCGGCATGCGGTGGTCGCCCCGGCCTTGCTGGCGGAGCTCGAGCCGGTCGCGCTGCCGGCGCTGGAGCACGACATGGCCGGGCTTCAGGCGCGGATCGCAACCTCGATCGAGTTCATCGAAAGCCTGCCGCGCGCGGAGATCGATGCCGCGGCGGAACGGAATGTCTTCTTCAGGCTGAAGAACGGGACCGAGCTGCCCTTCACCGGGCGAGCGCTGCTACTGACGTTCAGTGTCCCGCAGTTCTTCTTTCACGTCACGACCGCCTACGACCTGCTGCGGCATGCAGGCGTCGAGCTCGTGAAGAAGGATTATCTGGGAAGGAAGTAGTTGCCGAGGCTCGGCGTACGCCTCTCCCTTCGGGAGAGGTGTACGGAGACCTGCGGCCGGAGCGCTAGGCTTCGCCCTTGCGCTCGTAATCAGCGAGCGAGCTGCGGCCGGCGATCTCGCTGCGCAACTGCTCGAAGCGCCTGTTCGCCTCGTCCTCCTGGACGTCGACGAAATGCACCGCGGCCTCGCTCGTCATGGGGCCGCTGACCACGGGCGTGGACTGTTCGCCGATGGTCTCGTGGACGTAATACTGGCCGTCATCGCCGCGATGGACCGTCCATTTCAGCCGGATCGCGACCATCGGGCCGGGGCCGACCTTGCTATAGCCGTCGGCGTCGGTGTGCTCCGGCACCAGCGGCTGCTCTTCGACCATTGGATGCTCGTCGACTGGCTGATGCTCGTCGACCGACGGATGCTCGTCGACAGCCGAATACTCATCGACGACCTGATGCTCGTCGGGGTCCACGTGCTCGCGCTCTCCGGCAACCACGATCTCCGTCTCGGTCTTGCGAATGACGAGGACGGGCTCGGGGTGCTCCAGGATGCTGGCGATGGTCGCCAGCGCGTGGTCGGTCGGGTCGATCTCTGACAAGGGTTGATCCTCCAGCTCGGCGCGGCCGGCTAGTCCTGTCCCGCTGCCGCCGCGCTTCCGTCACCATTACGCGCGCTTGATTAAGGCTGAGTTGGGGCTCGATCTGCACCAAAATGGGACGCATTCTGGCCTTCCGAAGGCGGGTAGATTAATCCGCCCGCCTTCGGCTTGTTCAGCCCAGCACGTCCTGATTGATGATGTTCTGCCGGATGGGATCGCCGTCCAGCACGCTCAGGATATTGCGCGCGGTCTGCTCGCTCATGCGGCTCACCGCCTCCACCGTGACGCCGGCGACGTGCGGGGCGATGATGACGTTGGGCAGCGCGAACAGCGCGTTGCTGACCGGCGGCGGCTCCACCTCGAACACGTCGATGCCGGCGCCGGCGAGCTTGCCGGAGACCAGGGCGTCGTACAGCGCGGCTTCCTTCACGATGCCGCCGCGCGCGGTGTTGATGAGATAGGATTTCGGCTTCATCCGGCGGATTCGCGCCGCATCGAACAGGCCGACCGTTTCCGGCGTCTTCGGGCAGTGGATGGTGACGAAATCGACGTGAGGCAGCGCGGCGTCGAGGTCAGCGACGGGCTCGCAGCCGGCAGCCTTGATCTCGGCGGCGGGCTTGTAGGGATCGTAGACCTGCACGGTCATTTCCATCGCCAGGCACCGCTTGGCGGTACGGCTGCCGATACGGCCGAAGCCGATGATCAGCACGGTCTTGCCGTAGAGATCGAACGGCAGCATGCCGAGCCGGTCGGCCCATTTGCCGTCCTTGACGCAGGCGTGCAACTCGTTCGCGCGCTTGGCCAGCGTCAGCATCATGAAGAGCGCCTGCTCGGCGACCGAGGGCGAGTTGGCGCTGCCCGCGACCATCAGCGGCACCTTGCGGCGGGAGAGGGCGGGCACGTCGACGGCGTCGTAACCGACACCGATGCGGGTCACGACCTTCATGTCCTTGGACGCCTCGAGCTCGGTCTCGCCGAAGGCGGTGGCGCCGAGCGCCACGCCATGGACTGGCGCATGGCTCTTCAGCAAGGCCTCGAAATCCCTGGCTGAGATCAGGTTCGCAAACTCGACGAGCTCGATATCGTCCCGCTGGGTGAGGAGGGCGCGTGCCCCTTGCGACAAAGTTTGTGTAACGAAAATCTTCTTCTTGTTGGTCGCCATCGTCCCCTGCCTGCGCGAGTTTCTTGGACCGGCGTCACAACACGACGCCGGTCGCCTCGTTTAGCAGGTGCATGTTATTGAGGTCCATCGCCAAACGCATGGGTGCCCCGTCCTTGGCGCCGGCGTTGGGATCGACGCGGCCGCAGATCGGCGTGCCATCGAGCCCGAAATAGACCAGGGTCTCCATTCCCATCGGCTCGGTGACGTCGAGCACGGTGTCGAAGCTCTCGACGCCCGGCCCCAGATGCGCATGCGACTCGGTGAGATGCTCGGGCCGGAGGCCGAGCAGCAGCTTGTCGGTGCGCGGCAGCGCGTTGTAGCGCGCCGCGCGGGCCGGCGGCAGCGCGAACGCGATGCGGTCGGTGAGCCGGATCTGGAGCGTGCCGCCGGCGTCCTCGAGCCGGCACGGGATGAAGTTCATGGCGGGCGAGCCGATGAAGCCGGCGACGAAGCGCGTGGCCGGCTTGTGGTAGAGCTCGTTCGGGGTGCCGATCTGCTCGATCTTGCCCTTGTTCATCACAACCACACGGTCGGCCAAGGTCATCGCCTCGACCTGGTCGTGGGTGACGTAGACCGTGGTGGTGCGCACCTTTTGGTGCACCTTCTTGATCTCGATCCGCATCTGCACGCGCAGCTTGGCATCGAGATTGGACAGCGGCTCGTCGAACAGGAAGACTTTCGGGTTGCGCACGATGGCCCGGCCCATCGCGACGCGCTGGCGCTGGCCGCCGGAGAGCTGCTTCGGCTTGCGGTCGATCAGGTCGGTGATGTCGAGGAGGCGGGCGGCTTCCGTCACCCGCGCCTTGATCTCGGCCTTGGGGTAGTGCTTCAGGCGCAGCCCGAACGACATGTTCTCGGCGACCGTCATGTGCGGATAGAGCGCGTAATTCTGGAACACCATCGCGATGTCGCGGTCTTTCGGCGGCACGTCGTTGACGACGTCGCCGTCGATCATAATGTCGCCGTCGCTGATGTCCTCGAGGCCTGCGATCATCCGCAGCGTCGTCGACTTGCCGCAGCCGGAAGGCCCGACCAGCACGATGAACTCATGGTCGGCGATATCGAGATCGATGCCGCGCACGGCTTCGACATCGTCGTAACGCTTAACTACCTTCCGCAAAGCAACGTCAGCCATGAGACATCAACCCTTTGTCGCGCCGGCGGTCAGGCCGGCAATGTAGTAGTCCATCAGGAAGGCATAGATGACCAGCGGCGGCGCAGCGCCGAGCAGCGCGCCGGTCATGATCTGTCCCCAGTTGAACACGTCGCCCTTGATCAGCGTGGTGGTGATGCCAACCGGCAGCACCAGTTGATCCACCGACGTCGTGAACACCAGGGGATAGAGGAACTGCGCCCAGGACACCGTGAAGGCGAAGATGGTGGCGGCGATCAGGCCGGGCAGCGCGACGGGAATGAAGATCCGCGTCAGCGTCTGCAGCCAGGAGGCGCCATCGATGAGGGCCGCCTCATCCAGCTCCTTCGGGATCGAGGCGAAATAGCCGATCATGATCCAGGTGCAGAACGGCACGGTCAGCGTCGGATAGATGAACACCAGCACGTACCATCTGTTGAGCAGCGTGATGCCGGTCAACTCCTGGACGCCCCCGAGCACCTTGAACAAGGGGATGAACAAAAGGCTGTCCGGAATCAGGTAGGTGAGGAAGACGCCGGTGGCCAGCGTCGCCGAGCCCCAGAACTTCATCCGGGCCAGCGCGAAGGCCGCGGGAATGCTGATCATCATGGTCACGATCACCACGATGATCGAAATTATCGACGAATTCCAGAAGAAGCGCAGAAACTGGTTCGAGCTCAACAGCTCGACATAGTTCGATAGCGTCGGGTGAAACACCCACCACGGGTTGGTCGCCGCCGAGATCTCCGCGCTGCTCTTGAGCGAGGTGATCAGCATATAGACCGGCGGCGTCAGGAAGAAGATGGCGAACAGCACCAGGAAGAAATAGGACCAGCGCAGCGCCCAGACGCGGTCGCGGCTCATGCTGCCGTATTTGACCTTGCGGGACGGTCCGGCCTTGTCGATTGCGAGAGTGCTCATCAGGCTTCGTTTCCGCGTTTGTTGACATCACGCAGGATGAAGATCGCAGCGACCGCCAGGATCGGCACCATGAACAGCGAGACGCAGGCGCCGAGCGGAATGTCGCTGCTCTGGATGCCGACCTGGAACGCCCAGGTGGCGAACAGATGCGTCGTATCCAGCGGGCCGCCCGACGTCAGGATGCGCACGATGTCGAAATTGGCGAAGGTGACGATCAGCGAGAACAGGGTGGTGATGGCGATGATGTTGCGCATCATCGGCAAGGTGATGTGCCAGATCTTCTGCCACCAATTGGCGCCGTCGATCTCCGCGGCCTCGTACAACTGATCAGGCACGGATTTCAGCGCCGCCAGATACATGATGAGGAAGAACGGCGCGCCGTACCAGACGTTGACCAGGATGACGGAGAAGCGCGCCCAGAAGGTGTCCCCGAGCCAGGGGATCGGGCCGACGCCGAAGAAGGACAGCGTGTAGTTGAAGGCGCTGTAGGAGGGATCGAACAGCCACAGCCAGGCCAGTGTGCTCATCGCGGGCGGAATCACCCAGGGGACCAGCAGCATGCCGCGCCATTTGCGCTGCTTCTTGCCCGGAATGTTGTGGACGAAATGCGCGACGATGAAACCGATCAGTGCCTTGAAGACCACCGCGGTGATGGCGAAGATGCAGGACTGCCGCACCACCATCCAGAACGTCTCGCGCTTGAACAGGAAGGTGAAGTTGCTGAGGCCGACGAACTTGGTCATCGCCTTGTTCAGCGTCGCGAGGTAAACCGAGTAGAAGGCGGGGTAGAGCACGAGCAGGGCGATCAGAAGGATCAGCGGCAGCGTCAGGAAGAACGCCACCGTCGATTTCCGCCCGAGCGCGTTGCGCAGGCTTGATCCCTTCCGCGCGCCCCTTGCACGGACGACGCGACCTTGCTCGACGACGACATCGGCCATCTCAGCTCCCTTGAGTCAGCGCTGTTGAGCCAGCTTCTTTGCAAACTGTCCAACCGCGAAGCCGGCCATTGGGTCGGCTTCCCGGTCATGCGAATCCGATGACGGGATGCAGGCGGCTCACGCAGATGGCGTGAACCGCCCGGCACACCCCGGCTAGCTCCGCATGAAGCCTTCGCACTCGCCCTCGGCCCAGGCGAGGGCCTGATCCATGGTCTCGCCGCGCGCAAAACGCAGCGCCATCTTGGTCAGCGTCGCCTGGAAATAGATCTGCTGCGCGATCTTGGGCGGTGCCGGGGAGGCCGCGATCGACAGCGTCTGATGCTTGTAGGGATCGGGATAGTGAAACAGCGTTCCCTGCGGCGGTCCTTCCTCGGCCCATGTCTTGAGCTTGGTCATGTTGGCGTAGGCCGGCAAGTCGTAGCCGCCGCTGACCGCGACGAACTTCTCGATCGACGACGGCGAGGACATGTGAACGAGCAGGCTCTTGGCCACCTCCTTGTTCTTGCCGAAGCTCCAGACACCCCAGAAGTAGGGCAGGTACGGTGCGAACCGGCCCTTCGGACCGGACGGGAAGCCGTGCGTCCAGCACTGCTCGGCAACCTGCGGCGCATCGCGCTTGGCGACGGCCCAGGCGCTCGGCGGATTGAGGATCATCGCGCCGCGGCCGGAGATCAGCCATTTGTTGTTCGACGCGTCGTCCCAGGACGGCGCATCCGGCGGCAGGAAGGCGATCAGCTTCTTGTAGAACTCCATGGCCTGGCGAACCTGATCGGTCTTCACCGTGATGTCGCCCTTGGCGTTGACGAGCTCGGCGCCGAACGACTGGAAGATCGCGCCGGCGGTGTCCACGCTGTCGGTGGTCTCGCCGAGACCGATGCCGAACGGAACGCCGGCCTTGTGGCAAGCCTCGGCAGCCTTCAGGAAGGTCTCCATGGTCCAGTTCTCGACCTTGGGCGGGCCGCCGGCCGGATACATCTCCTGCACGTCGATGCCGGCATGCTTCTTCATCAGATCGATGCGGGAGCAGGGGCCCTTGATCTGGCTACCGGGTGTCGCGGGCACCGCGAGCCATTTGCCGCCCGACTGACCGAGATATTTGACGGTGCCGTTCACCTCACCGTTCTGCTTGAGGAGCGGCTCCATGACGTCGTTGAGCGGCTCGAGATTCTCGGAATAGGCCTGCGGCCACCAGCTTGGCATCTGCAGGATGTCGTGACCGGACTTGGCCTGGGCTTCGGCCGCAGCGGTCAGCTCGATCTTCTTGTTGTTGCTGGTGATGTAGTCGATGGAGACTTCGACCTTCTCCTTCGCGGCCCATTCATTGACGAGATCGGTCGAGGCCTTGTTAGCGCCCGGCACCCAATGGTCCCAGAAGCCGATCGAGAGCTTGCCGGCGGCGTAAGCGCCCCGGACATAGGGCGCTGCGATCAGCGCCGCGGAGGACATTGCAGTGGCAGCCACAAATTGACGTCGCGTCAGTGTCTTGCGTGACATCTCGTTTCCTCGCCTGGGTGTTTGTTGTTGGAGTTTCCTCTAAAACTTCTTTTCCGAGTTCTTGTTGTTGGATTTTCTTATTGATGCCGTCGGCCCAAGTGAACAATTCACGCAAGCCGCAGCAAATTGGTAGCGCGATCAGATCATGATTGACCGCGTCTGTCGAGAAAGCCGAACGGCTTGCGCCTAGAACTAACGTTGCGTCCTCGAACGCGGCAGCGCTGTGCCGGCGGTGAGCTGCGATCGCTTGTTTTGCGACGCACACTTCGCGAGAACCGGCCTGGAACGATCCGTGCGCAATTACGCCGCAGTTTCGAATAAGCCTGCATAACCGCTTCGCGCGAAAGACTTTTCGGGCGTGGACAGCATTCAGCCTCGTCTGGACCGCGACGCGGCGGAAACGATAGAGTTGCAGCTGGCGGGTGACTCCGCCCCAACAGGCCAGTCAGATCGACGATGGAGACGAGAATGATCAACCCGGCGCCGTCTGCGCGGCTTCACATGCGGCGATGGCTCGCGCTGGGGGCCGTACTTACGCTGCTGCTCGGTGCGGCCGCGGTGGCCCAAGCTCAAGGCTTGGTCAAAGGCGTTCAGGACGGCGCGGCGGCCGGAAACAAGGCGGCTGGTCCCGTCGGTGGCGTGCTCGGCGGTGCAATCGGCGGCGTGGTCGGCGTTTTCACCGGCGTGCTCGGCGTCGGCAACAACAATGGCAATCAGGCCCCGGCCGCCAAGGATGCAGGCAAAGACGCCAAGCAACAGGGCGCGGCCAAGGACAAGGATGCCAAGGACAAGGATGCAAAGGGCGCCAAAGCAGGCAAGGGCGCCAAGGCGAGCAAGGAGGCCAAGAACGCACCGCAGGGCAAGGACAATAAGGATGTCACCGTCCTCACCCAGACCGGCGCGCCGCAGCAGACCGCCGAGCAGATCGTCGCCAACAGCGATTCCTATATCGAGCGGATCAAGACTCAGCTGAACCTTACGGCTGATCAGGAGAAGCACTGGTACGGCTTCTCGAGCGCAATGCACTACCTTGGGCATAATGGTGCAGAGCGGCTCAACTTGCGGGTTGCGCGCGCCAAGCGGGATCCGCCCGACGACATTATCGAGCAGATGCGCAACGAGGCGCAGTTCCTGATTGACCGCGCCGCCGACCAGCGCAATGTCGCCGACGCCGCTGAGCCGCTGTTTTCGAGCCTCGATGACAAGCAGAGGCAGGTCTTCATTCAGGAGATGGTGCGGCTGAGCCACGAGCGAGGATTGGATTGATCAAGTTGAATCGGATCGGGCGCGTGTGAATTAACGGCGCCCTCCACGAATTCGTGAATCTTCTCCGCAATTGAGTTATGATTAGTTTGGCAAGCTGACTGCGGGGTTGATATGGCGGACGGACTCTCCGTTTTCCTGGTCGAAGACGAGGCGTTGATCCGGATGATGATCGCCGACATGGTGGTGGAACTCGGCCACCACGTCGTCGCGGAAGCGGACAATGTCCGGGACGCGAGCGCGTTCGCCATGACCGCGCAATACGATATGGCCATCCTCGACATCAATCTGATGGGCGTCTACGTCGATCCCGTCGCCGACCTGATTGAACGTCGCGGAAAGCCGTTCATGTTCGCCACGGGGTACGGTCCGGAACTGCTGCCGTCCTTGCTCCGGCGCAGACCGATCCTGCGCAAGCCGATCGCAATGGATCAGCTCAAGGCGATGATCGATTCCATGTTTCCGGGAGCCCCGGTCAAAGCGCCGCACTAAGTGACGGCAAGGCACCGCACCGGTAACGGCGAAGACGCCGCACTGAGTGACGGCGACGACGCCGCACTGAGATAGCCCAACGAAAATGGCCGCCCGTCAGGGGCGGCCATTTGGCGAGGGAATCTGTCACGGTCTCACATCAGGCCAGCGCCGAGGTCGATGCCGTACGCCATCAGGCCGAACGAGGCGACCAGGCCCGTGCAGCAGACCAGCAAGATGGTCTTGAAGGACGAATCGGCGAAACGCGTTTCGACGACGGCCGGCATCGCGGCGATCGAAATCATGCTCATGTTCATTGCCCCCTTGTTGACCCTGAATTGCATCAGGTGAGGGAACCCTTAGAGCAAAAAGTTTGACGTCGGATTGCGAGGCATCGTTAACGGAAACGCAAACAAATCTCGCATTCGCAGCCGCCGTGATGGATTGCAAGTCTCAGTTGCGGCCGTTCTTCAGCACCCTGGCAATGGTGTGGGCCGTCATGGCCGCGCGGTCGGAAGCGCGCTGGGCGGCCAGCCGGTCTCGGGCCTTTTCCTCGATCAGAAGGTCGATCAGCGCAAGCCGCTTGTCTTCGTCATCCGCCTCGCTCAGCAGGCGATGATAGCGGTGGTAGTCGAAACCCAAATCCTGCTTACGCATGTCACGCCCCCGCAACTACGCCACACACAAACACACGGCAGGATTGTTTCTCATCCGGAACACGCAGGCAAGCACGTTCCTTCGTGGAACCGCGCGTGCGCGGCAATCAGCTGTGTATTAATGGAACCATGAGCAGGGAGGACGACCGACTTCAGTTTGGATTGGAATCGGCGAACATCTTCAAGCCGACGAAACTCGCGTCTGGCTTGGTCACGAGCTTGGTCGGGATGTTGCGCAGGTAGTCCTGGAAGCGCCCCTTTGCTTCGAAGCGCGCCCGGAACGCAGAGGCGAGAAGGAACTCGGGGAAGCGCGGCACGATTCCGCCGGCGACGTAGACACCGCCGCGGGCACCGAACGTCACCGCGAGATTGCCGGCGACCGACCCAAGGATGGCGCAAAACATCTCCAGCGTTGCGCGGCTGACGGGACAACTGTCCTCCAGCGCGGCCTTGGTGATGGCGGCGGCGTCGCGATGCGGCACCTGGGCGCCGTCAACCTCGGCCAAGGCCTCGTAGAGGTTTTGCAGCCCGGAACCCGAGAGCGCGCCACGCTCGATGGAGACGTGGCCAAGGCGTCGGCGCAAGCACGCAATCACACGTTCCTCGCGCTCGTTCTCCGCCGGCAGGGTCGCATGTCCTGCTTCGGTGACGACGGCGAGGCGCGCGCCATGGCGTTCGACCAGACAGGAGACGCCAAAGCCGGTTCCGGGGCCGACCACCAGCCACGGCTCTCCGGGCAGGCCATCCTGTCCGCCGAGCGGGATCAGATCGGCAGGCCGCAAGGCGGGCAGGGACCAGGCCACCACCTCGAAATCGTTGAGCACATGGACGCTGTCGAAGCCGAGAGCCGGCTGCAGCTCGTTGCCGTCGATGACCCAGGGACTGTTGGTCATGACGCAGCGGTTGTTGGTGACGGGACCCGCCACGGCCAGCACGGCTCTTTGCGGTTGCTCGCCGCCGGACCGGCGCGCCAGCACGTCCGCGATGGCTTCCCGGACGGTCGGGAAGTCGGCGACCTTCACATAATCGATCGGTCCGGTCTGGTCGCCGTTGCCCAACTCGCCACCCAGCTCGCCGTGGCCCAATTCGCTCCGGATCAGCGCGAAGCGCGCATTGGTGCCGCCGATATCGGCGAGAAGTATCTGTCCTGTCTTGCCGATATTCATGACTTCGTGGCCGCCGCCGCCTTGCGGCACGACAACCCTGTCCTCCAGTCCTTCGACCCGATCCGCGCAGTCACGGACAGTGCGAGAATCCGCCCTTGGGTGCGCCTAGTCAACACGGACGAGGCCAAACCGTTGCATCATGGCGGTCTTCCCATGACCAATTCGCGCGGGGCTTCGTACGGCGTGGGCGGTTGCGAAGCTGTGCAGGAAGGCCGACACTCAGGGGACTTGTCCGGCGCCGGCGCGCCGGGCACATCGAATGAGACCGGCGATGAAGATTTCCGACCGCGACGTGCTGCTGGTGATCGACGTGCAGAACGATTTCTGCACCGGCGGAGCGCTTGCCGTTCCCGGCGGCGAGAAGGTCGTCCCTGCCATCAACCGAATCGCCCAAAAATTCGCCAATATGGTGCTGACCCAGGACTGGCATCCGCGCGACCACGTCTCGTTCGCGCCGAACCATGCGGGCAAGCAGCCGTTCCAGACCATCGAGCTCGACTACGGCACCCAGGTGCTCTGGCCGGCGCACTGCGTGCAGGGTACCTCGGGTGCGGAGTTCCATCGCGATCTCGACGTGGTCAGGGCGAGCCTCGTGGTGCGCAAGGGCTTTCGCCGTGGCATCGATTCCTATTCGGCGCTGTTCGAGAACGACCAGCGGACGCCGACGGGCCTCCTTGGATATTTGCGCGAACGCGAGCTGAAGACCGTGTTCGTCGCCGGCCTCGCGCTGGATTTCTGCGTTCGCTTCTCGGCGGAGGATGCCCGCAAGGCAGGGTTCGAGGTTGCCGTCATCGAGGACGCCTGCCGCGGCATCGATCTCGACGGCTCGGTCGCCGCGGCCCATCGGAGTTTTCGCGACCTCGGCATCTCCATCGTGAGCCTCGAGGCGTTCCTGTGACAATCGTGAGATAGCCATGGTGAAGCAGGCCGGCAAACAGAGCGGCGCGCAAGGACCCGTCCCGGACGACCCGTTGCTGTGGCCGTTTGCAGCGGCGCGCCTCGCTATGGACAGCTGCTTCTGGTGGCTGGAGCGCGGTCCGGCGGAGCAGGACGATAGCACTCTGCCCTGGACGACCCCGAGCACCGTCGCGCTGGAGCTCACGACCATGCGCCTGCGCGATTGCTCGCAGGCGCGGTCCGGTCAGCCGACGCTGGTCTGCGCGCCCTATGCGCTGCATCGTGCCCTGATCGCCGATTTCGCCCCCGGCCACAGTGTGGTGCAGTCGCTGCAAACCCGCGGCATCGACCGGGTCTATCTCACCGACTGGCGGTCGGCGACGCCGGATATGCGCAATCTCTCGATCGACAGCTATCTCGGCGATCTCAACGTCGCCATCGATGAGATCGGCGCGCCGGTCGATCTGGTCGGCTTGTGCCAGGGCGGCTGGCTGTCGCTGCTTTATGCGGCGCGCTTTCCGGCCAAGGTGCGGCGGCTGGTGCTGGTCGGCGCTCCCGTGGATCTGTCGATCGAGTCCTCGTTGTGCCGGCTCACCCGCAACGCGCCCGAGATGGTCTACGACCAGCTCGTCGCACGCGGCGGCGGCAATGTCCGCGGCGAGGAGATGCTGCGCTTCTGGTCCAAGGCGCCGGACCGCGACGACATCGTAACGGCGTTGCAGAGAGACCTGTCGGACGAGGAGGGCGCGGCGCTGCTCGCGCGGTTCGACCGCTGGAACGCCGAGACGCTCGATCTGCCGGGCAAATATTATCTGGAGATCGTCAACCGGATTTTCCGGGAGAACCAGATCGCCGCCAGCAGTTTCGTCGCTCTTGGCCGCAGGATCGATCCGAAGGACGTCAAGGCGCCGGTCTTCCTGCTGGCCGGGCTCGACGACGAGGTCGTGCCGGCTGCACAGGCGCTCGCCACAGCCGGTCTCGTCGGCACGGCGCCGGCCCTCATTGCAGCGGCTTCCGAGCCGAGCAATCACCTCGGCCTGTTCATGGGCGCGCGCACCCACGCGCACGCCTGGCCGCGGATCGCGGCGTGGCTGCGCGACGATCTGTCCGGCGTGCTGGCCCGCAGCGCCTGAGCCCGCCAAGGGCGCTGGGCAGATGGCGCTGGGCAGACCGCGGCGCAAATCCGTTATGCATGACGGCGGATGGCCTGCACGGGACCGGGTCGATGGGCTACATAGGGTCTGGAGCTGACGGCTTCGGCAGCGAAGAGATTAAGGGTACTGCGCTCGATGACTTTCCACTCGATCTACGCCCACGGATTTGCGCGCGTGGCGGCCTGTGTCACCACGTCCCATGTCGCCGATCCCTCGGCCAACGCGAAGGCCGTGCTGGCGGCGGCCAATGCCTGCCATGAGCAGTCGGTGGCGGTCGCGGTGTTTCCCGAGCTGTGCCTGTCCGGCTATGCGATCGAAGACCTGGTCAAGCAGGATCCGCTGCTCGATGCGGTCGAGCGCGGCCTCGTAGGCCTCGTCGAGGCCTCCGCGGGACTGATGACGGTCCTGATCGTCGGAGCGCCGCTGCGCTTTGGGCATCGCATCTACAATTGTGCCGTCGTCATTCACCGCGGCAACATCCTCGGCGTGGTGCCGAAGACGTACCTGCCCACCTACCGCGAATTCTACGAAGGGCGGCATTTCGCCTCCGGCGCCGGCATGGTCGGAGAGACGATCGCGTTCGGCGGGCTGCATGCGCCGTTCGGCGTTGACCTCTTGTTTGCGGCCGAGGACGTTCCGGGCCTCACCATCGGCGTCGAGATCTGCGAGGACATGTGGATTCCGGTGACGCCGGCCTCGGAGCTGGCGCTTGCGGGCGCGAGCGTGCTGATCAATCTCTCGGGCAGCCCGATCACGATCGGCCGGGCGCGCTCGCGCGCGCTTCTGTGCCAATCGACATCGGCGCGCTGCCTCGCGGCGTACGTCTATTCGGCCGCTGGGGCCGGGGAATCGACCACGGATCTTTCCTGGGATGGCCAGACCTCGATCTACGAGAACGGCGTGCTGCTCGCCGAGGGCGAGCGGTTCCGCCAGGGCGGCCAGATCACGCTGGCCGACGTCGATCTCGATCTGCTCAGGCAGGAACGTGCCTCGATGGGGACGTTCGATGACAACCGCCGGCAGCGCGAGGCGTTTTTCCGCAAAGTGACATTCGCCCTGAAGCCGCCGGCCGCCGACATCGGCTTCCTGCGCAAGGTCGAGCGCTTTCCGTTCGTGCCGAGCGACGAAAGCTTGCTCGAGCAGGATTGCTACGAGGCCTACAACATCCAGGTCGCCGGCCTCGTGCAGCGCATGCGCGCGACCGGCACCAAGCGCGTCGTGATCGGCGTGTCGGGCGGGCTTGATTCCACCCATGCACTGATCGTCGCCGCCAAGGCAGTCGACCTGCTCGGCCTGCCGCGCGAAAACATCCTGGCCTACACCATGCCGGGCTTTGCCACCGGCAGTGAAAGCAAGACCCATGCTTTGGCGCTGATGCAGGCGTTGCAGACGAGTTGGCAGGAGCTCGATATCCGCACCACCGCGACGCAGATGCTGAAGGATATCGGCCATCCCTTCGGCAACGGCCAGAAGGTCTACGATGTCACCTTCGAGAACGTGCAGGCGGGCCTTCGTACGGATTACCTGTTCCGGCTCGCCAACCATCACGGCGGCATCGTCATCGGAACCGGCGATCTCTCCGAGCTCGCGCTCGGCTGGTGCACCTATGGCGTCGGCGACCAGATGGCACATTACAACGTCAATGCCGGCGTGCCGAAGACACTGATCCAGCACCTGATCCGCTGGGTGATCTCATCGAAGCAGTTCAGCGACGACGTCAACCGGACGCTTGGCTCGATCCTGGCCGCCGAGATCTCGCCCGAGCTGGTGCCGGTCGAGCCCGGCCAGAAGCCGCAGAGCACCGAAGCATCCGTCGGCCCTTACGAGCTGCAGGATTTCAACCTGTTCTACACGCTGCGGTTCGGCATGCGTCCGTCCAAGATCGCCTTCATGGCGCAGCACGCGTGGAAGGACGTCGCCAAGGGCGAATGGCCGCCGGCATTCCCGAGCGACCGGCGCAAGGCCTATGATCTCAAGGACATCCGCCGCTGGCTCGAGGTGTTCCTGCGCCGCTTCTTCGCCTTCAGCCAGTTCAAGCGCTCGGCGATGCCGAACGGCCCGAAGGTCTCGGCGGGCGGCTCGTTGTCGCCCCGCGGCGACTGGCGCGCGCCGTCGGATTCGAGCGCGGCGGCTTGGCTCGAGGATCTCGAGCGGAACGTGCCGAACTGATCGAAGCGGCGGATCGTTGGGGAGATGATCTGATGTCGGCAGGGGATGGAGCGGAAGCGGAAGAGGCCAGGGTCGTCAACGGCCTCTACATCTTCGACATCGAGATGCGCGACGGCAAGCGCGGGCAGGCGAGGGGCGTCGTCGTGCTGTGTGACGGACGCATCATGGGCGGCGACAGCTATTTCTACTACACCGGCACCTACACCTTCCGGAACGGCAAGTGGCGGGGCGACATGATCGTCAATCAGCACACCGAAGCGGTCGGCAGGACGCTTGCGTTCGGCGGCAGGGAGGTCACCTGCGGCTTCTCGGGCGACTACTCCGCCGGCGGCGCCGAGGTCGAAGGCATGGCACTGGTCGGCAAGACCAGCGTGACATTCACGGCCCGCCTCACATTGAAGGACGCGATGTAAATCCGCGTGATCGGCCCTCGTTCCTGCTCAGGAACCTTCGCACCCACTGAGCGTTCGCGTCTGTTATTGCGAATTGTCGAGGAGAGGGACCATGCGTCAACACTTGATGTTATCGACTGCGGCCGTCGGGCTCATGCTCGCGTCCGGCATCGCCTACGCCCAGGCGCCCGGTGAGCTCAGAGACGAGCCAAAACGGACCGAGGAACCGGCGAAAGGCGCCGCGCCCCAGCGCGGTGGTGGTGCAGCTCAAGAACGGGTCCAAGAGCGCGCCCAGGGCGCCCAGGAGAAGGTGCAGGGCGCCGGCCGCGAGGAGAAAGGCGGAGGCCGCCGTGCGGAGGAAGAGAAGGGACGACCGGGCACCGCCGCTGAACGCGGCCAGCCCAATGCGAAAGAGCAGGCCCAGGAGTCTCGCGAGCCATCGCGAGATCGCAACCGTGAAGCCGACACGGCGAAACAAGGTCGCGAGACCGGCAAGAGCAGCGCCGAGACGAAGCAGGACAAGTCTGCGCCGCAGAAATCAACCGCCGAGTCCGAGAAATCCAAGACCGGCCCGGCTGGCCAGCAGAACGAGCGGACGGGAGCTGCGGCCAACCAGAAAGAGCAGAACCAGCCTCCGCGCAATGCGGCCGAGCAACAGCCGGCGCAACAGAACAACCGGCCGGCCACCGCGACGGACACGAACCGCGCAGCTCCGACCAACAATGCGCAAACCGCGCCTTCCGGCACGCAAACCAATCAAGCCAATCAGACCACCCAGACCAACACGCAGGTTGGTCAGCAGACCAGCGTGACCACCGAGAAGCAGGTGCGGATGTCTGAAACGGTGAGTCGTGCGCGGTTGGCGCAACCCGAGCGCAACCTGAACATCTCGATCCGGGTGGGGGAGACGATCCCGCCGCGCGTGCGTCTCTACCGGCTGCCGCCGGAGATCGTCACGATCGAGCCCCAATATCGGGATTACGAGTATTTCGCGACCGACGATGACGTCGTCATCGTGGAGCCGCGGACGCATCGCATCGTCAGCCAGGTGCCGCGCGATCCGTCGCGAGCCCGCGCGCAGATGGGCGGCGCGGCCTCGTCTAACGTGGCAGCCGCTGGCAGCGCAACGAGCAATAGCGTGAATTGTCAGATCATGCGGCGTGATGCGTCGGGCAATGTCGCCCAGGCAGAGCCGTCAACTGTCGGCTCGACCGCGCGCACGGATTCGCTGAGCGTGACGGTTCAGATGCCGGATGGCAGCTCGTCCGCACCGGTCGCCCTTGGGGCGGCCGCCGGCAATATCGTGGTCGCGACGCAGGGGCAGGGCGATTGCACGGTGACGATCGAGCCGCAAACGCGCTGATCGAAAGACGACGCTGAAACGACAACGCGCCGCCCGGATGCCCCAACCGGACGGCGCGTTGCTGTGTTCAATCTGAAAGTTTCGAGGTCCGGAGTGCCTAGGAGTCCGGACCTCGTCACCTTGCCCCAGCCTTCAATCCCCCGCCCCATGTGGTCCCCCAACCCCATGTAGCGCGATCAGAGGGTGATGCCCGTGGAAGTGGCCGCCGATCGATGCACGCGATGTACGTGACATCGCCATAGGATTCCATTCCGGATCACTACGGACATAGATACCGCTTGCCATGTGCCCGTTCTGCATCGGTGGTCTGATCGCTGTTGCCTGTCCGCGGCACACGATCGGCAGGATGTCCACATCTCCTCGGCGCCGCGCAACCTCGATTTCACGGGCCTGTCATTGAACTGGTCTAGCGCTGCTCCCGTCATCGCTGACGGCGAAGGAGCAAGCCATGTCGAAGCCGGTGCTGGGCGCCGCATTGTCCATCAAATCGATCCCCGCGCATCGCGACTGGCTCCTCGACCGGCAGCGCGATCTCGAAATCCAGGATTTCTTCCGCGCCGATCTTCTCGACAGCGATTGGCGCAGCACGGCGGGCGAGATCAAGCAGATGCTGTCGGGCCATACCGGCCGACTCGGCATCCACGGTCCGTTCTGGGGCTTCAAGATCGACAGCCACGATCCGATGATCCGCCAGGCCGTGACCAAGCGCCTGCTCCAGGGCCTCGATGCCGCCGAGTTCCTCGGGGCGACGCAGATGGTGATCCATTCGCCGTTCACGACCTGGGATCACAACAATCTCGATCTCTATCCTGACAATCGCGGCAATCTCGTCGAACGCGTCAAGGCGACGCTCGCCGAGGTGATAGCCCGCGCCGAGACCATCGGCTGCGAGATCGTCATCGAGAACATCGAGGACAAGGATCCGCGCGACCGCGTCCGTCTCGCCAGGGCGCTCGAAAGTGCCAAGGTCCGCGTCTCGCTCGACACCGGGCATGCGAACTACGCCCACATCTCCACCGGTGCGCCGCCGGTCGACTATTACGTCGAGACCGCCGGCGACATGCTGACCCATGTGCATCTCCAGGACACCGACGGCTTTGCCGACCGGCACTGGGCGCCGGGCGAAGGCAACATCCCCTGGGTCGCCGTGTTCCGCGCCCTGGGACGGCTGAATTCCAACCCGCGGCTGATCCTCGAACTCCGCAACCACGACGACGTCCGCGCCGGCGCAGCCCATCTCGCGGCGCTCGGTCTCGCCGAATAACCGCATCATCTGGGGCTACCGCCATGAGCAAATTCACCCGTCGCACCATCCTGAAAGCCGGCGGCGCTGCCGCAAGCACGCTGCTGCTGCCGCGTTTTGCCATCGCGCAGGGCGACAACCGTCCGTCGGTGACGATCGCCGTGCAGAAGGTGACGAATGCGAACGTGCTCGACGTGCTGCGCGAGCAGTCCAATGTCGGCGAGCGCGTATTCTTCTCCTCGATCTGGGAAGGCCTGATCTCCAAGAACTGGCGCGGCAACCTCGAGGCCGTGCCCGGCCTTGCCACCGAATGGCGCCGCATCGACGACCAGACCGTCGAGGTGAAGCTGCGCCAGGGCGTCAAGTTCCACAACGGCGACGAGCTCACCGCCGAAGACGTCGTCTTCACCTTCAGCCGCGAGCGCATGTTCGGCGAGACCGAGGCCAAGAGCCGCTCAACCATCCAGGCCTTCGAGAAGATCCCGACGCCGCGTCCGGGCAAGGAATTGCCGCCGGACGTGCCGGCCGTTGCCCGCCGCATCTGGCCGGACCTCGTGCGCGTCGATGCCGTCGATAAATACACCGTGCGCTTCTACAACGCGACGCCCGACGTCACGATCGAAGGCCGGCTGTCGCGCTACGGCTCCGACATCATGAACCGCCGCGCCTGGGACGAATCCGCGAGCTATCTCGACTGGGCGCGCAAGCCGGTCACGACCGGCCCCTACAGGGTCGTCGAGCTCAAGCCCGACGTTTCGCTGACCCTCGAAGCGCATGACGAATATTGGGGCGGTCGTCCGCCGCTCAAGCGCATCCGCTTCCTGGAAGTGCCGGAGGTTGCCAGCCGCATCAACGGACTGCTCTCGGGCGAATACCAATTCGCCTGCGACATCCCGCCGGACCAGATCGCCGGCATCGAGAAGAACGCCGCGTTCGAAGTGCAGGGCGGCACCATCCTCAACCACCGCCTGACCGTGTTCGACAAGAACCACGCCCAGCTCGCCAATCCCTTGGTGCGGCGCGCCCTCACCCACGCGATCGACCGCCAGGCCATTGTCGACAGCCTGTGGGCCGGCCGCACCCTCGTGCCGAAGGGGCTGCAGTGGGAGTTCTACGGCGACATGTTCAACGCCGACTGGAGCGTGCCGGCCTATGATCCGAAGCTCGCGCAGGATCTGCTCAAGCAGGCCAATTACAAGGGCGATCCGATCCCGTATCGCCTGCTCAACAATTACTACACCAACCAGGTCGCGACCGCGCAGGTGCTGGTGGAAATGTGGAAGTCGGTCGGCCTCAACGTCCAGATCGAGACCAAGGAGAACTGGTCGCAGATCATGGAGCGCGCGCCCACACGCGCCGTGCGCGATTGGTCGAACTCCGCCGCCTTCAACGATCCGGTCTCCTCGCTGGTCGCCCAGCACGGCCCGAACGGTCAGCAGCAGCAGATCGGCGAGTGGACCAATGTCGAGCTGAACAAGCTCTCGGAGTTCCTGGAGACCTCGATCGACCGTGCCGCCCGCAAGAAGGCGTTCCGCCGCATGCTGGAGATCGCCGAGCGCGAAGACCCCGCTTACACGGTGCTGCACCAGAACGCGACGTTCACGGCCAAGCCGAAGTCGATCAAGTGGAAGGCGTCACCGGCGTTCGCGATGGATTTCCGCGCCGGCAATTTCGAGGCCTGAGGTGTCGCCGCTGGTCAGCATTGCAGGCCTGAGCGTCGCCTTCAGCGGCGTGCCGGTCCTGCGTGGTGTCGATATCGCTCTTGGCAAGGGCGAGGCTCTCGGCCTCGTCGGCGAGTCCGGATCGGGCAAGTCGGTGACGTGGCTTGCCGCGCTCGGGCTGTTGCCGCGGCACGCCAAGGTCTCGGGCTCGGTGCGGCTCGACGGACGCGAGATCCTCGGCGCGCCGGCCGCCGAGCTCGACCAGGTCAGGGGCGGGCGCGTCGCCATGATCTTCCAGGATCCGGCGAGTGCGCTCAACCCGGTCTTGACCATCCGCAAGCAGCTCTGCGAAGCGCTGTCGCTGCATCGCGATCTCCAAGGCAACGCCGTGAAGGCGGAGGCGCGACGGCTGCTCGATCTCGTCGGCATTCCCGATGCTGGCCGGCGGCTGGAGGCCTATCCGCACGAGTTCTCCGGCGGCCAGGTCCAGCGCATCATGATCGCGATGGCGCTCGCCGGAAATCCGGACCTCCTGATCGCGGACGAGCCGACCACGGCGCTCGATGCCACCATTCAGGCGCAGATCCTGGAGCTGCTCTCGACGGTTCGCCGCGAGCTCGGCATGGCGATGGTGCTGATCAGCCACGATCTCGGCGTCGTCGCGGAGAATTGCGACCGCGTCGCGGTGATGTATGCCGGCCGCATCGTCGAGCAGGCCCCCAGCAATCAGCTTTTCGCCGATCCCGTGCATCCCTATGCCCAGGGCCTGATCGGCGCATTGCCGCCGCTCGACGGACCACGCCGCCGTCTCACCGCCATTCCCGGCACCGTGCCCGATCCCGCGATGATGCCTGATGGCTGCGCCTTTGCGCCGCGTTGTACGCTGGTGTCCGAGCCGTGTAGCCGTGCCGCGCCGACCTTGGCGCCGATCGCGGACGGCCGCGCTGTTGCCTGTATCCGCGCCGAAGCTTCGCGCCGCGCGCTGCTCGGGATCGCCGCCGAATGAGCCCGCCGCTCGTCGAGGTGTCCGAAATCTCGCGCAGTTATTCGATGCGCTCCGGCATGTTCGGCCGCAGCACGGCGGTCCGTGCCGTTGATGGCGTGTCGCTCACGATTCCCAAAGGGCAAACGCTCGGCCTCGTCGGCGAGTCCGGCTCGGGCAAGTCCACCACCGGGCGTATCGTGCTCGGCCTGGAGCCGCCCGATAGCGGCGAGGTGAGGTTCGACGGCAAGCCGATGGCGGCGCCGGGCACGGCGGCCTGGCGCGCGCAGCGGGCACGCATGCAGATGATCTTCCAGGACCCGCTGGGCGCACTGGACCGGCGTTTGCCGGTCGCGGCGCAAATCCGAGAGCCCCTCGACATTCACGGCCTCGGCTCGCCCGGCGCGCGCGAGGAGCGCGTCCGCGAATTGCTGCGCGCCGTCGAGCTGACGCCTGCGCATGGCGCGCGTTATCCGGGCGCGCTGTCCGGAGGCCAGCGTCAGCGCATCGTGCTGGCGCGGGCGCTCGCCACAAAGCCCGATTTCCTGGTCTGCGACGAGCCGGTCAGCGCGCTCGACGTCTCGATCCAGGCGCAGGTGGTGAATTTGCTTGCCGACCTCCAGGCCCAGCTCTCGCTCACCTTGCTGTTCATCAGCCACGATCTGCGCGTCGTCAGGCAAATCAGCAATGTCGTCGCCGTGATGTATCTCGGCCGCATCGTTGAGATCGGCAGCGCGGACGATCTGTTCGCGCGCCCCGAGCATCCTTATACCCAGGCGCTGGTCTCCGCCTCGCCCGCGCCCGGCCGCCGCAGCGCAGGCCGCATCGTGCTCGCGGGCGATCCGCCCAATCCGGCCGCGCGACCGCAAGGCTGCGCCTTCCATCCGCGCTGCCCGCGTGCGATCGCGCGCTGTGCGCGCGAGGTGCCGGCGCTTGCGGCCGTCGGCGGCAACAGGCAGGTCGCCTGCCATCTCGTCACGGGCGCCGAGACACGGGACGCGGCGTGATGGGGCGGTATTTCGCCATCCGCATCGGACGCGCGGCGCTCACGATCGTGCTCGTCGTTACCTTCGCCTTCGTCGTGCTGCGTCTGTCGGGCGATCCTGCGCTGATGATTTTGGGACCCGAGGCGCCGCCCGAGGTGCTCGCGGCGTTCCGCAAGGCCTGGGGTCTCGATGATCCCATCTGGTTTCAGTATCTCGATTACTTCGGTGCCATCGCCAAGGGCGAGCTCGGCCGCTCCATGCGTGACGGGCGCCCCGCGATCGAGCTGGTGCTGGAGCGGATTCCGGCGACGCTGGCGCTGACCTTGCCGGCCTTCGCCTTCAAGGTCGCGCTCGGTGTTCCCGCCGGCATCTACGCCGCGCTGCATCGGGGCTCCGCAATCGACCGCGCCGTCATGATGACGGCGGTCGCCGGCTTCACCGTGCCGAGTTTTGTCCTTGCGCTGCTGCTGGTACTGGTTTTCGCCGTGCAGCTCGGCTGGCTGCCCTCGGGCGGGCAGGACAGTTGGCGCCACGCGATCCTGCCCATCGCAACGCTGAGCCTCGGCGGCGCGGCCGTGCTGGCGCGATTCACCCGCAGCGCGATGCTGGAGGTGCTGGGCCAGCCCTATATCCGCACCGCATCCGCAAAGGGCCTGCCGTGGCGCAGGGTGGTGACGTCGCACGCCCTGCCGAACGCGGCGATCCCGACCGTCACCATTCTCGGCTTCATGGTGGGCACGCTGATCGCGGGCGCGGTCGTGGTCGAGAGCGTGTTTGCCTGGCCGGGAGTAGGGCGGCTTCTCGTTGTTGCGGTCGCCAATCGCGACCTCGCCGTCGTGCAATGCATCCTGCTGCTGGTCGCGATGACCATGGTCACGTCCAATTTGATCGTCGACTTCCTCTACGGCTTCCTCGACCCGCGGCTGCGCGCGAAAGGAGCGCACGCATGACCGACGCGACGCTGAAGGATACCGCCGTCCGCCGCCGCATCAGCCTGCCGGCGATCCCGGTCTCGGTCGTGCTCGCGGTGACCTGGATCGTCGCGATGCTGGTCGTTGCAGCCTTTGCCGAGAAGATCGCGCCCTACGGCTTCACCCAGCTCGACCTGCGTAATCGGCTCGCAGCTCCCGGCAATGCCGCGCATTGGCTGGGCACAGATGAGCTCGGCCGGGACGTGCTGTCGCGGCTGCTCGTCTCCATCCGGATCTCGCTGCTGATTGCCTTCGGCGCGACGGCGATCTCGGCAGTGGTCGGCACCACGCTCGGCTTCCTCGCCGCGCATTTCCGAGGGGCCGTCGAGCAGCTCGTGCTGATGCTGACCGACTTCCAGGCCAGCATGCCGTTCCTGATCATGGCGCTCGCGGTGCTCGCCTTCTTCGGCAATTCGCTGCCGCTGCTGATTGGCCTGATGGGACTATTCGGCTGGGAGCGCTATGCCCGCATCGCCCGCGGCCTTGCCATCTCCGCCAATGCGCAAGGCTACGCCGCCGCGGTCCGCCAGTTAGGCGCAACGCCGCCCCGGATTTACCTCCGGCACATCCTGCCGAACATCGCCTCGACCCTGATCGTCTCGACCACGCTTGTTTTCCCCGAGGTGATCCTGATGGAGTCGGGGCTGTCCTTCCTTGGCCTGGGCGTGCAGCCGCCGATGACCAGCCTCGGCAACATGGTCGGCTACGGCCGCGAATATCTGACTCGGGCGCCCTGGATCATGCTGGCCCCGGCGACCACCATCGTGGTGACCACGCTGGCGGTTTCAGTGATCGGCGACTGGCTGCGCGACCGGCTCGATCCGACGCTGCAGTAGGACGTTCTCGTGTCCCGGACGCGCGAAGCGCGAGCCGGGACCCAGAGGCCGAGCACTCGCTGCCACATGGGCCCCGGCTCTGCAGCGCACCGTCGAAGAGACGCTGCGCTGCGTCCGGGGCACGTGAGAGACCCCGCGCCGGGAGCAGGGGAGCCCTGTCCGCCCCAAGTTCCCGTTGCGCGCGTTCCCCGCGTGCGCTATCCGGCCACAAAGGCCTGAGGCGGCACCAAATTTTCCCGCCCGGCCGGTCAAACCGAGGACGGAAACCGCCATGCCAGCCTATCGCTCCCGCACCACCACCCACGGCCGCAACATGGCGGGTGCCCGCGGCCTCTGGCGCGCGACCGGCATGAAGGACGCCGATTTCGGCAAGCCGATCATCGCGGTCGTCAACTCCTTCACCCAGTTCGTGCCCGGCCACGTCCATCTCAAGGACCTCGGCCAGCTCGTGGCGCGCGAGATCGAGCAGGCCGGCGGCGTCGCCAAGGAATTCAACACCATCGCGGTCGATGACGGCATCGCCATGGGCCATGACGGCATGCTCTACAGCCTGCCGTCGCGCGAGCTGATCGCCGACAGTGTCGAGTACATGGCCAACGCGCATTGCGCCGACGGCCTCGTCTGCATCTCCAACTGCGACAAGATCACCCCCGGCATGCTGATGGCCGCGCTGCGGCTCAACATCCCCGCCGTGTTCGTCTCGGGCGGCCCGATGGAAGCCGGCAAGGTCAAGCTGCAGGGCAAGACCAAGGCCGTCGACCTCATCGACGCCATGGTGGCTGCGGCCGACTCCAAGGTCAGCGACGACGACGTCAAGGTGATCGAGCGCTCGGCGTGCCCGACCTGCGGCTCCTGCTCGGGCATGTTCACCGCCAATTCGATGAACTGCCTGACCGAGGCGCTTGGTCTTGCACTGCCCGGCAACGGCACTGTGGTCGCAACCCATGCCGATCGCAAGCGCCTGTTCGTCGAGGCCGGCCACACCATCGTCGATCTCGTCCGCCGCTACTACGAGCAGGACGATGCTTCGGTGCTGCCGCGCAACGTCGCCAACTTCAAGGCGTTCGAGAACGCGATGACGCTCGACATCGCCATGGGCGGCTCGACCAATACCGTGCTGCATCTGCTCGCCGCCGCCCACGAAGGGCAGGTGGAATTCACCATGAAGGACATCGACCGGCTTTCTCGCCGCGTGCCCGTGCTGTGCAAGGTCGCGCCGTCGGTCGCCGACGTGCATGTCGAGGACGTGCATCGTGCCGGCGGCATCATGGGCATTCTGGGCGAGCTCGACCGCGCCGGCCTGATCGACACCTCGGTCTCGACCGTGCACGCGCCGACCATGAACGACGCGCTGGAACGCTGGGACATCAAGCGCTCCAAGAGCGAAGCGGTCCGCACCTTCTTCCGCGCTTCGCCCGGCGGCATCCCGACCCAGGTCGCCTTCAGCCAGGAGCGCCGCTACGACGAGCTCGATGCCGACCGCGAGAAGGGCGTGGTGCGCGACCTCGAGCACGCCTTCAGCAAGGACGGCGGCCTCGCCGTGCTCTACGGCAACCTCGCGCAGGACGGCTGCATCGTGAAGACCGCCGGTGTCGACGCCTCGATCCTGAAATTCTCAGGCCCCGCGCGCGTGTTCGAAAGCCAGGACGCCGCCGTCGAGGGCATCCTGGGCGGCAAGGTCGTCGCCGGCGAGATCGTGGTCATCATCTACGAAGGTCCGCGCGGCGGCCCCGGCATGCAGGAGATGCTCTATCCCACGAGCTACCTGAAATCGATGGGCCTCGGCAAAGCCTGCGCGCTCGTCACCGACGGCCGCTTCTCCGGCGGCTCGTCGGGCCTGTCGATCGGCCATCTGTCGCCGGAAGCCGCCGAGGGCGGCAACATCGGCCTGGTGCGCACCGGCGACCGCATCGCGATCGACATCCCGAACCGCAGCATCAGCTTAGAGGTCTCCGACGAGGAACTCGCCAAGCGCCGCGCCGCGGAAGAGGCGAAGGGCGATGCCGCCTGGCAGCCGGCTGCGCGCAAGCGCAACGTCTCGACCGCGCTGCAGGCCTACGCCGCGCTCACCACCAGCGCCGCGCGCGGTGCCGTGCGCGAGGTGAAGCGGCGTCCGAAATAACGCCTCGACACGCCTCAGGCGGGAGTCGCTTCCTCCGAAGCGCTCGCGGTCCCCCGCGAGCGCGCAGATGCGCTTTGCAGAACAGACAAATGAAGCCGGGACGGGGTCGCAAAGAAACGGCCCCCGCCTCCTGGGGTGTGGGCTATTGGGGGGTGGAGGCGAGAGCCGCTTTGCGAAGTGGGCACCCGACGCGCGGGCTCGCCCGCCAGGCCCTGTGAATTTAGTGTATTTGTGCTCACTTTGCTATTTAATTTTTATTTATTTTCGTTGTTTTTTTATTTAATCGTGCAATCCTAAGAAGAATAGCCGAAATCCATTTTTCCGAATCCGGCCAGGCGGTCGCCGTATCCTCCGCAACAGTCCGGATGCCATTAGCGGAGTAAGCCATGAGTCAATCTCCATCGCTCGTGCCGCACATGACGACAGACCGGGACGTCTATCTCGTGCTCGATGATTTCGGCCGGCGGCTCGGCCGCGCCTGGTGTGAAACTGCCGAGGAGGACGCCAATCGGGCGACCCTGCTCAGACATCTCGTCGAGGGGCAATATCTCCATCCGGCACGTGTCGTGGCCTTCAATACCGCGGAAGGATGGTCACGAGATGCCACCGCCGAAATAGCGGACGAGCTCCGCCGCCGCTTTGTCGAATTCGAGGAGACTGATCCCTCGCTGCTGGAGTTTTTGGAAAGAGCGGCGAGGCGCTGAAAGCTCGAGCTTGACGGAGGCGGATGAGCGCCTTTCGCGTTAATGCGCGTGGTCAATGAGTTCTTACCGATCGGCCGCGATCGGCCGTTCGCATTAAGGATGCCCCGACGAAGTTCGGCAGCCCTGGATTTTGCGGCGTATACTCGCGCGACCTTCGCAAATCCATTTTGGGCAACTGGGGCACCACCGCAATGTCTCGTACTCTCGCCGTCGTTTTTTCCACTGCCGTCGCCGCGATTTCCATGACGGGCGCAGCCTCCGCCGGCTGCTACAATTGCTACGCGCCGCCGCCGTGCCAGACCTGCTATCAGCAGCAATACGTCGCCCCGCAATACCGCACCGTCGACGAGACCGTGATGGTCTCCCCGGGCTCCGTCGTCGCGCACCGCACGCCCGCGCAGTACCGCACCGTGATGGTCCCGCAGACCGTGATGGTCGCGCCGCCGAGCGTTCAGTACGAGCGCATCCCCCCGCAATACGCCACGCGCCAGCGCGTCCAGATGGTCTCGCCAGGCTATTCCTATTACGCCCCGGTGCAGATGGGATGCGCGTCCTGCGGGTACTGAGCTAGAGGCAGTCACGAAGAACATTCGCGCGGCGCTCCTCAAGGGGCGTCGCTTTTTTTGCGCGGTGTAAAGGGAGCGGATCTTTGAACCGGTAAGCCCTTGTTGCCGAGCTACATGTATCAGAAGGCGGCAGTGTTTTGCGTGAGCTTGAGGCGTCGTCCGAGAGCTTCTATCAGGTCAGCGTCAGTACCATATGAACCGTATCAGGTTCGCGGCGTTCTGCGCGTTCGAACCCAAATCTGCCAAGGACCCTGAGCATCGCAGTGTTGTCCGGCAGCACTTCCGCGGTCAGTTCCTTCAGCCCGGCTTCGCGGGCAAGGCTGGTCAGGTGACGCAGCAGCAGTCCGCCGATGCCGCGTCCTTGCCAGGCGTCGATCACCATGAAGGCCGTCTCGGCGCAGCCCGGGCCGGCTGCGACATATCGCGCGCCGCCCACGATGGTGCTCCGACCTGCATTCGCCACGCACGCGACCAGCGCCACATGGTTCTTGAAGTCGACGTCGACGAAATAGGCGCGCTCCTTCTCGGAGAAATGACGTTTTAGCATGAAGAAGCGGCGCTGGAGGGACTGTGTGCCTACCTCGCCAAGCGCCGCCAGCATGGCGGCCTCGTCATCTGGCCGGAGAGCACGGATCTCCACGGCCGTACCGTCGCGGAGCTGTTCGTTTCGCGCGTAATTTGCTGCATTCGACATGCGTTCGCGTCGCAATTGTTGAGCCGCTACGTGACCACGGCACCCGTCCCATCAGGCCGCCTTCAGTCCTTTGCTGGTTGATTTGGATCAAGCCTGCAGTCCCGGTCCGGCCGCTAGGCTTTCCGCATGGAGCCAATCAGCCGGGCGCAGGCCTCAGACCTTGAAGACACTTCGCCAACTTTTTTCCACCAGCGACGTCGTTCAGCTCGTGATCCGGCTCGGCTTGCTTGCGCTGCTGATCCTGTGGACGCTCCTGATCATCCGTCCCTTCGTGCCGATCCTGACCTGGAGCGCGGTGCTTGCCGTGGCGTTCTATCCGGTCTTCAGCTGGCTCGCGAAATGTCTGGGCGGCCGCCCGCGGACAGCGGCGGTGCTCCTCACCTTCACCATGCTCGGCATCGTCATCGGTCCGGCGGCCTGGCTCGGCCTCAGTGCGGTTGACGGGGTCAGGGAGCTCGCAGGGCAACTCGGCAGCGGCGATCTCGTGCTGCAGGCGGCGCCGGAGCGGATCAAGGACTGGCCGCTGGTCGGGCCGCAGCTCTACGATCTCTGGAATCAGGCCTACACCAACATCCGCGCGGCCGTGCGCGAGGTTGCGCCATATCTGAAGCCGATTGCCGGCATGATGCTGTCATTCGCAGGCAGCGCTGGCCTCGGCACGCTGAAATTCCTGATGTCGGTGCTGGTCGCCGGATTTCTCTTTCCATATGGTCCGCAGCTCGTCAGTGCGATCCGCGGCTTCCTGTTCCGAATCGTGCCGGAACAGAGCGAACATTTCCTCGAGCTGGCGGCTGGGACCATCCGGGCGGTGTCGCAAGGCGTCATCGGCGTCGCCATTATTCAGGCGCTGCTCGCCGGCATCGGATTCAAGCTTGCGGCCATCCCGAGCGCGGGGCTGCTCGCCGTCATTGTTCTGCTGCTGTCGATCGTGCAGCTCGGTGCGGCGATCGTCCTCATTCCGGTCGTCATCTGGATCTGGATGGACAAGGACGTCACCACGGCGCTGCTCCTGACCGTATTTCTCGTCATCGTCGGTCTTCTCGACAACATCCTGAAGCCGCTGGTCATGGGACGGGGCCTCTCCACGCCGGCGCTCGTCATTCTGATCGGAGTGATCGGTGGCACGCTCGCGCATGGGATCATCGGTCTGTTCATCGGACCGATCATTCTCTCGGTCGCCTGGGAACTCGCAGCGGCCTGGGTCCGCATCGACCGGGCGGTGCCGCCTGCGCAGCTTGTCGCTGACCGTTGACTTAAATCAACGTCTCGGCGATGGCGGCGCCGCTTGAATGCCTTGCGCGACGATGAGGTCGAACATGGCGATTGAAAATCTAAAGCTCCCCGATGGCCCGCTGTCTGGGTTGGTCGCTTCGGCCGTGGAATACATGGTCGATGCAGGACAGCGCAGCGTCCTCTTTTTGGACATCATGCGTCAGCGCGGCGATCAGTATCGCGAGCATGTCGCGCAAACCGCGCCGCATGTTCTGCAATATGCCGCTGAATTGATCACGGATGGCCGGAAGCTTGATGAGCCGGTCAACTATGCGCTGGTGCGCATCGTTCCGCCCAAGGACGTCGAAATCGACATGAGCCGGCGGCCATTCGTCGTGGTCGATCCGCGCGCCGGCCACGGTCCCGGAATCGGCGGCTTCAAGGCGGACAGCGAGATCGGCGTCGCGATGAGAGCGGGACATCCCTGCTACTTCATCGGGTTCCTGCCCGAGCCCGTGCCCGGCCAGACCATCGAGCGCATCGCGCGGGCGGAAGCGAAATTCATCGAGACCGTCATCGACCGCCATCCGGAAGCGGACGGCAAGCCCTGCGTGATCGGCAATTGCCAGGCCGGCTGGGCCGTCATGATTCTGGCATCGTTGCGACCTGAGCTATTTGGCCCTCTTATCATCGCCGGCGCGCCGCTTGCCTATTGGGCAGGCGTGCACGGCAAATATCCGATGCGATATTCTGGCGGCCTGTTGGGCGGAAGCTGGCTCACCGCGCTGACGAGTGATCTCGGCGCTGGCAAGTTCGACGGTGCCTGGCTGGTACAGAATTTCGAGAACCAGAACCCCTCGAATACGCTCTGGACCAAGCAGTACAACGTCTATTCCAAGGTCGATTCCGAGGCAGAACGTTACCTCGACTTCGAGCGCTGGTGGGGTGGGCACGTCAACCTCAATGCCGAGGAGATCCAGTTCATCGTCGATGAGCTGTTCATAGGCAACAATCTTGCCGCAGGCCGGATCGAGATGTCAGACGGGCAGAAAGTCGATCTGCGCAACATCCGCTCGCCGATCGTCGTTTTCTGCTCCCAGGGTGATAACGTCACCCCGCCTCAGCAAGCGCTGGGCTGGATCCTGGATTGCTATTCCAGTGTCGACGAGATCAGGGCCTACGGCCAAACCATCGTGTACACCGTTCATGAGAGCATCGGTCATCTCGGCATCTTCGTGTCCGGAGGGGTGGCCAAGAAGGAGCACGCGGAATTCTCCAGCAATATTGACCTTATCGACGTGCTGCCGCCTGGGCTCTATGAGGCCACTTTCGAGGCCCGCGGTAACGAGACACTCAACGCCGATCTTGCAGCAGGGCAATGGGTGATGCGTTGCGAAGCACGAACGCTGGACGACATCCGAGCGATGGGCGGCAATTCTCCAGAGGATGAGCGGCGATTTGCTGCTGCCAAGCGCGTCTCGGAGCTCAATCTCGCGGCTTATCAGAAGTTCTTGCGGCCCTTCGTGAAGGGCATGGTGACGCCGCAGCTCGCGGAATCGGCGCGCAATATGCATCCGCTCCGTCTGCAATATGAGCTCTTCAGCAGCCAAAATCCCTGGATGTCCACGATCAAGGCGGCTGCCGATCGGGTCGAGGATAAGCGTAAGCCGGTATCGAAAGACAATCCGTTCCTGGCGTTCCAGGAGCAGATGTCCAAGCAGATCGTCCATGCGCTGGATAGCTGGCGTGATGCGCAGGAAGCGCTGAGCGAGACAATCTTCCTGAACGTCTATGGCTCGCCGCTGCTTCAGGCCGCCGTAGGCATTGATCCTAACTCGGTACCGTCCCGCCGCCGCGAGATGTCCGCCGAGCATCAGGCGATGCTCGCGAAGCGAATTGCCGAGCTGAAGTCACACATCGAGGAGGGCGGCCTGCGCGAGGCGGCGATCCGGGCGCTGCTCTATGTCGGATCGGCGCGTGGCATGGTCGACGAACGCAGCATCGAGGCGCTGCGGCGGGTCCGGCGTGACCAAGCCGGCCCGCGGATGACGCTCGCCGAGTTCAAGATGCTGGTGCGCGAGCAGTTCTTCATGCTGCTGCTCGATCGCGGTGCCTCGCTCGCGGCCATCCCCAAGCTGTTGCCTGACGACATGAACCAGCGTCGCGCGGCCTTCGTCGCGATGCGCGAGGTGCTATCGGCAAGCGAAGACCTTACCGGCGAGCGCGCCAACCGCCTGAGGCAAGTTGCCGAGTTGTTTGGGCTGGAAGGGGAAAAAGAGTGGACGTCAAACGTCGCCCCTTTCGACCCCAAGGCCAAAGCGTCGTGACGCGCATTGGCGGAAGCGGGAGTGACAGGATGTTGACTGAGGCAACGGACGTTAAATCCGGCAGCAAGTATGATCGCTTGATAGCGGCGGCCAGGGCCGCGCCGCCGACGCCGACCGTGGTCGTGCACCCCTGTGACGAAACCTCGCTGCGCGGCGCCGTCGATAGCGCGAGCGCCGGCATCATTCGGCCAATCCTGGTTGGACCGGAGCGGAAGATCAAGGATACCGCCGCCAGATTCGATCTCGACGTATCCGGCTTCGAGATCGTCGATGCCGCTCATAGCGATGATGCCGCGGCCAAGGGCGTCGAGCTAATCCATGCCGCGCGGGGCGAGCTGCTGATGAAAGGCAGCCTGCATACCGACGAGCTGATGCGAGCGGTGACGGCCAAGGTTGGCGGCCTGCGGACCGACCGGCGTATCAGCCATGTCTTCGTCATGGACGTACCCGCCTATGCCGAGACCATCTTTGTGACGGATGCCGCCATCAACATCTTCCCCGATCTCGACGCCAAGCGTGACATCATCCAGAACGCGATCGATCTCTTCAACGACGCCGGCTTCGGCAAGACTCCGCGGGTTGCAATCCTGTCTGCGGTCGAGACGGTGACATCGAAAATCCCCTCGACGATCGAGGCCGCAGCGCTCTGCAAGATGGCCGATCGCGGCCAGATTGCCGGCGGCTTGCTCGACGGTCCGTTGGCCTTCGACAATGCCATTGACCCCGAGGCTGCGCGGATCAAGGGCATCACGTCCGAAGTTGCCGGCAGGGCCCAGATCCTCATGGTTCCGGATCTGGAGTCGGGCAATATGCTGGCCAAGAACCTGGCGTATTTCGCCAAGGCGGACGGCGCCGGCATCGTGCTCGGCGCCCGGGTGCCCGTCGTCCTGACCTCGCGCGCGGATTCTCCGCGGGCACGGATGGCCTCCTGTGCGGTGGCTGCGCTCTACGCTTACGCGCGGCGCCAAAAGGCGCCGACAGTTGCGGCTTGACGGCTATGGACACCATCCTCGTCGTCAACGCCGGCTCATCAAGCGTCAAGTTCCAGGTCTTTGTCGTCGAGGGCGAAGGCCGGCTTCTTCGGATGATCAAGGGCCAGGTGGAGGGTATCGGTAGCCGTCCGCGTCTGCGCGCGAACGGCGCTGGCGGCGATCCCATGGCCGACCGGGCCTATCCGATCGAGGCGATTCCTGACGTTCCGGCGGCAATGAGCGTGGCAGGCGAGTGGCTGCGGAGTGAGGTTCGTGTCAATCCTCTCGCCGTTGGGCACCGGGTGGTCCACGGTGGGCCGGACTATGAGCGGCCGGTTCTGGTCGATCATGGTGTGGTGTCGCGGCTAGAGCGGTTCGTTGCGCTAGCCCCATTGCACCAGCCGCACAATCTGGCCCCGATCCGTTCGATCCTCGCCAATTTCCCGACGGTGCCACAGGTCGCATGTTTCGACACTGCATTTCATCGCACGCATGGTCCACTGGCCGATCATTACGCGATCCCGCACCGGCTCCACGCCGAAGGCGTGCGGCGCTATGGTTTCCATGGACTCTCTTATGAATACATCTCCAGGAGCCTGCCGCAGATCGCGCCTGATATCGCAAAGCGCCGGGTGATCGTCGCCCATCTCGGCAGCGGTGCCTCGATGTGCGCCATGAAGGACGGACTGAGCGTCGAGAGCACGATGGGCTTCACGGCGCTCGACGGGCTGCCAATGGGCACACGCCCAGGCCAGCTCGATCCCGGAGTCGTATTGTACCTGATCTCGGAAAAGGGAATGACTGCCCCTGAGGTGCAGGAGTTCCTCTATCGCGATTGCGGCTTGAAGGGTCTCTCCGGCGTCAGCAACGACATGCGCGAGCTTGAGGCGAGCACCGATCCGCAAGCGAAGCTCGCGGTCGACTACTTCACCTATCGCATCGGCCTCAATGCCGGCATGCTTGCCGCCGCGCTTCAGGGCCTTGATGCCTTCGTCTTCACAGCCGGCATCGGCGAAAACTCGAGCGGCATCCGCGCGCGTGTGGCAGAGCAGCTCCGCTGGCTCGGCGTGACACTCGATGAGGCCGAGAACGCGCGCCATTCGAGCCTCATCTCGGCGAAGAACAGTCTCATTCCTGTCTATGTCATTCCGACGGACGAGGAGTTGATGATCGCGCAGCACACGTTGTCGCTGCTGATGAAACGGCCATTCGCGTAACACCAGACATAAGAGGGTGTCATGATTCCAGTATTTCCGGACAGCAAGGTCGCCCTTAAAGGCAAGAAGGGCCTGGTGGTCGGTATCGCCAACGATCAGTCAATCGCATGGGGTTGCGCCAGGGCTTTTCGGGCGCTCGGGGCTGATCTCGCCGTCACCTATCTGAATGACCGAGCCAAGAAGCATGTCGAGCCGCTGGCGCAGGCGCTGGAAGCGCCGATCTTCATCCCGCTCGACGTCATGGTCGAAGGCCAGACTGAAGCCGTGTTCGAGCGCATCAAGTCGGAGTGGGGACAGCTCGATTTCCTGCTGCATTCCATCGCCTTTTCGCCCAAGGAGGCGCTGCACGGCCGCGTCGTCGACGTTGGCCGCGACGGCTTCCTGAAGACCATGGACGTTTCCTGCTGGTCGTTCCTCCGGATGGCGCATCTTGCCGAACCCCTGATGAAGAACGGCGGCACGATGTTCACAATGACCTATTACGGCAGCCAGATGGTGGTGGAGAACTACAACATCATGGGCGTGGCGAAGGCAGCGCTCGAAGCCTCGGTTCGCTATGCTGCCGCTGAACTGGGTCCGAAAGGCATCCGTGTGCACGCGATCTCGCCGGGACCGCTTGCGACCCGCGCCGCGTCAGGCATTCCCGAATTCGATGAACTCATGGACAAGGCGCAGTCCAAGGCACCGTCGCGTAGTCTGGTCAGCATCGATGATGTCGGCAACGCCACCGCCTTTCTCGCACTCGACGGCGCCAAGCTGATCACCGGTGGTGTGCTTTATATCGATGGCGGGTATCACATCATCGACTGATCACGCATACGCGCTGCATGAGGCTGTTTCCGACATGTCGTGTTCAGCGATAGTGCAGGGCGATCAGCTCGGCGACGCAGGCGGGCTTCTTGCCGCCCTCGAGCTCGATCACGAGGTGATAGTTCACGCGCAGTCCGTCCGGCGGCACGTCCTCGGCTTCGGCGACCGTGACGCGGCCGCGTAGTCTTGAGCCCGCCGGCACCGGGGCGAGGTACCTGATCCGGTCAGCGCCGTAGTTCAGCGTGTTGCGAAGGCCCTTCAGGCCGATGACAGAGCGGATGAACAGCGGCGCCAGGGCAAGTGACAGCAGGCCATGAGCGATGGTTTTGCCGCCGGGCATCTCCTTGCTGGCACGTTCCTGGTCCACATGGATCCATTGTTCGTCGCAGGTCGCCTCGGCGAACTGGTTGATGCGCTCCTGGGTGATCTCGATCCAGTCGCTGGCGCCGATCTCGGTGCCGATAGTGGATTTGATCTCGTTGAAATCGCTGAATATGCGCATGATTGTTCTGCTCAAAGTCTCATTTCCGGGACGGTGTCAGGAATGGCCAGTTCGGCCTCGGTGACAGCCATGACCTCTCCGACACTGATGCCGGGCGCCGTTTCCAGGAGGGTCGCCTTGCCACCAGGGAAGCCGATCACGGCCATGTCGGTCACGACAAGGTGGACGGGCCGCGCCGAGGTCAACGGCAGCGAGCATTTTGCCACGATCTTCGACTTGCCCTTGGCCGCGTGCTGCATGGCGACGATGACGCGCTTGGCGCCGCTGACGAGATCCATGGCGCCGCCCATGCCCGGCACCATCTTACCGGGGATCATCCAGTTGGCGAGATGGCCATGCGCGTCGACCTGAAGCCCGCCGAGCACCGTGACATCGACATGACCGCCGCGGATCAGCCCGAAGGACATCGCACTGTCGAAGGTCGAGGCACCCGGCAACGCGCTGATGGGACGCCCGCCGGCGTCAGTGAGCGTCGGATGAGCCATGCCCTGCTCGGGAATCGGCCCTGTGCCGATCAGCCCGTTCTCCGACTGGAAGAATACCTTCAGATCTGATGGCACGTAGTTTGCGACCAGGGTCGGAATGCCGATGCCGAGATTGACGAGATTGCCGGCCTTCAGCTCCTTGGCTACCCGTCGGGCGATGATGATCTGGGGATCCATGATGTCACCCGTTGGTGATGAGATAGTCGACGAGCGGCGCAGGGGTGACGACGTGATCGGGCGCAATCACGCCAACGGGCACGATATGCTCGGCCGTCACGATGACGGTGTCGGCCGCCATCGCCATGACCGGGTTGAAATTGCGCGAGGTGAGCGCGTAGGAGAGGTTGCCGAGATAATCGGCGAGGAAGGCGTGGACGAGCGCGAACTGGGCGCGCAGCGCCGTCTCCAGCAGGAAGGGCTTGCCGTCGATCTCGATCTGACGCTTGCCTTCGGCGACCAGTGTCCCGACGCCCGTGGGCGTCAGCACGCCGCCGAGACCGCATCCGCCGGCGCGGATGCGCTCGACGAAGGTGCCTTGCGGAACAAGATCGACAGCGATCAGGTTCGCCAGCATCTGCTGCTGCGCCTTCGGATTGAGACCGATATGCGTTGCGGTCAGCTTCGACACGAGAGCCTGATCGAACAGCTTGCCGACGCCCTTGCCGGGCGTTGCAGCGTCGTTGGAGACCAGGGTCAACCCTGTCTTCTTCTGACGCACGACTTCGTCGAGCAGGCGCTCCGGTGTCCCGACGCCCATGAAGCCGCCGACCATAACGCTGGCGCCCGCCGGAATCATCGCAACGGCTTCTTCGACGGAAACGGCCTTCATGCTTGATACTCCGGGGTCGGCCGACGATGTCAGAAGGCGGATGTTGGCGCCGGGCGACTCTCTTCCTTTGATCTGCGTCAAGACTCCCGGTCATTCCGATCAGGATGCCTCGATACCGATGTTCGCTAGTGTTTCGCGCCAGAGCTTGCGAACGCTGGCATGACGTTGCTCGAGGATAGCACTCACCGCTTCCCGATGCGGCGCAAGGTCCGTGCCCTTGAGGAACAGAATTTGGGCCTGGAGCAGCCGGCCGCTCTCGAACTCGATTCGCCGCAGCGCCATCACAAAGGGATCCTGCGCATTGGCCTCGGTCGGGAGCAGCGCGGCCGGCCGGATACCGGCGTGCACGGCATGGGCAAGCGTCGCAAGGTGAACCGCCTGGGCGAGGCGACGGTCCGGGATTTCGTCGATCGGGGCGGGCAACCAGGCGGTCTCCCAGGACGCAACCATGTACCCCAGGGCCAAATCCGGCACCCAGGTTGTGGCGCGCATCAGCAGCGAAACAATCTCGGTCTCGCGATAGAACTGCGCATTCAATTCGGTCTGCCACGCCGCGTCGAGACTTGCAGGCAGCGTGAAGGCGAATTGCCGGGCGAGGGCGCCATGCGCCGAGATCAGGAAGGCCGCGATCCGCGTCTGCTGCGCCGGTGGGACACGTGCGTCGGAGTCTAGCGGGCCGAGGAATCCGCTCATGCCAGCGCTCGCTTGACCGGGATGGCGCGCAGGTGATCGTAACCGTCAGGGAACGGTGTCAGCTCGCCGCCGGGCTCCTCGGGTGCGACCCATACGGCTTGATTGCCTTGCCAGCGGCCGGCCAGCACATCGTCGGCAAAGCGCGCGAGAAGATCGGCCGTCAGCGCGCCTTTCTCCAGTGTGAAAGCGTGATACGCCTTGGGAATGATCACCAGCGAGCTGTTCGGGATCTCAACCCGCAGGGTCTCGTGCAGATGACGCGGGGTCAGAAAATCGAACTCGCCATTGAGGATCATGGTCGGAGCCGAGATCGCTGACAGGCGCGGCGTTAGCGGTTGGAAGTCGAGAAAGGACTCCATCAGATTTTGAAGCGCGTAGACATCGTTCACCAGCCAGCCCTGGCGCTTGACGCTGTCGAGCTTGTCCAACAATGGCTTCAACCACTGGTCGGACAGGTTCATAGGCAGCAGCAAATCCTGGAGATAGCCTGTCCCTCCCAGGATCAGGCCGGTCCGCAGGGCGTTGCCGAGAAGCAAAAGCTGCGGCGTCAGCTCGGCGAAGCAGCTCATCGGCACCAGTCCGGACAGCCGCTGCCCATGCTCGATCGCATAACGGAGCGCGATCAGGCCGCCGAAGCTGATGCCGCTCAGGAAGACCGGCCCCTCGCCAAGCGCTTCAATCAGAAGCCTGAGCGCGGCAACCTGGTCGTCCTGACTGATAAATAGCGTCGGTTTGTCGGAGACCCCTTGACCGAGGAGATCGAAGGTTGCGACGCGAAAGCCTCGTGTCAGCAGCGCCTCGCGATAGGCGCCCCATAGCTCCGAATATTGTGTCAGTCCGTTGACGAAAACATAGGCCGGCGCTCTCGCCGGCCCATCGAGCTCGTAGCGTATTCGATACGAGCCGTGATTGAGAAAGGGCATCGCACAAGACTACCGACATCGCTGGCTACGATGCTCAACTGTCGCGAGCGGATTCCATTGAGCTAGATCAAAGATCCCCGTTGCGACCTTCCTAGCGTTTCAACAACTGTTCAGGGAGGAATCCGTCATGTCCGCGACCGGTTTCGTGAAACGTTGCTCCGTCGGCCTGATTGTACTGCTGGTCGGCACCGCTCTGGCAGTTGCACAACCCTTCACGCGCCGCTCGTCGCAGGTGCAGCATGACGGGCTGAAGAAGACCTACGAGATCGCCAACTTCCGCCTTGGCGGCAAGTACGACCTTTCCAATCCCTCCAAGTGGGAGAATGGCGGCGAGGGTGGTGTCACGCTCGAGTCCCTCGGCGCCGGCAAGTTGCGAACGGCCTACATCGCCATCGGCAACGCGCGACGCAACGCCGCAGGCGAGATTACCAATGCCGTCGTGATCAACTCCTATTATTCCGGTGATTCCACCGACATGTACGAGCAGTGGGTCAAGGGCGCTGCCTTGTCGGGGGGCGTCCCGATCATCGGTTCGGGACGGCCGATCGATACAGACCGCTATTATGTCATCATGGTCGATCCGCTCGGCACCTGGGGCGCCAGCAAGCCGTCCGATGGGCTCGGCATCAAGTTTCCGCAATACAGCTACTACGACATGGTGCAGGCGAACTATCGTCTGCTGCGCGACGAACTGAAGGTCGCGCGCGTTGCATTGGTCACCGGCGTGTCCATGGGCGGTACGCAGACCTATGTCTGGGGCGTCATGCATCCCGAATATGTCAGCGCCTTGATGCCGATCGGTGGCACGACGCAGTCGGATGGAGAGGATCCCGTCGGCAATTGGACGTTCCAGATGATGACGGCCGCGATCCAGGGCGATCCGGTCTGGCAAGAGACCAAGGGCGACTATTACAAGCTACCCAAGGAAAAGCATCCGGTGCCGGGTGTCGCGTTCGGCTGGTCGATCCTTGGCATGACCGGTTATGACTTCGCATTCCGCACAACCCAGAACTGGGGCGCCGTGCAGCCCGAAATCTTCTACTGGGATCCGCCGAACGAGAAGGCCGGTTTGAACGTCATCAATCGCGCCAAGCTCTATGACGCGGTCGATCTCGTCTGGCGGAACCGGGTTGGCGAGACCCACAACGTCAATCCCTATCTCGGCCGCATCCAGGCGCGCACGCTGGTGATGCACATCACCAACGATCTCTGGCTCAACTTCAAGTTGGCGCAGCAGGCGGTCGATCGCGTGCCCGGCGCGGACCTGATCGCGCAGGAAAGCCCGGTCGCGCATTACGGCGTGTTCCCGATCATCAACCAGCGCAAGAACGATCCGAAATTCGTCGCTTTCATGGACGACGTTGCAAGCCTCGATCGCGCGCAGAAATTCGCCGACAAGAACTATCGCGTGCCCGGCGTTGCCGAGAAGATCGATCCGGAAAAATCCTTCTGGAAGGATTTTGTGACATATCCCTATCCGGTCAAATTCTCCAACGCCAAGGACAAGAGCGGCAAATCCTGGCAGATCGGCTACATGGATGAATACAACGGCACCGACAGAGACCCGAAGGTGCTGGTCATCATCCACGGCAAGGGCGCCTTCGGCGGCCACTACGGCAACATCATGCAATATGCGCTGCGGAGCGGGGTGCGCGTGATCGTGCCCGACCTGCCGCATTATGGGATGTCCGGGCCAGGCAATCTCGACAAGAGCCCGGCGCGCACCATGCAGGACATGCGCGAGGTGATCTACGACCTCGTCGTCAACCAGCTCGGCGTGAAGAAGGCGGTGTATCTTGGCCACTCGCTGGGCGGTCAGTTCGTGATGGGCTATGCCCTGACCTGGCCCGACGCCGTGCAGGCGCTTGCGCTCGAAGCCCCCTCGGGCCTCGAGGAATATCCGCGCGACATCACGATCGCCAAGGACAAGAAGGCAAAGCTGTTCGACCCGGATCTCGGCCGCGATTTCGACAAGTGGAAGTCGGTCTGGGATCAGACTGGCATTCTCGCCGCTGAGAAGGCGCGCGACGAGCAGGGTGTCCGCGATTTCTTCTATTTCAAGAAGCGTGACCCGAACACCGGCGCAGTGTCGGCGGCGAAGAGCGGGTATTTCTACAGTGACAGTGAATATGCCCGCTTCCACACCGATCAGCGCGTTGGCCTCATCAGGGGTAACCCGAAGGAGCTCGATCAATGGTGCAACGTCTTCATTTTCGACATCTATACCATCGGGGCTGAGCTCCAGCAGGACGACCCGAAGAACCTCTACGAGCGGCTCACGCAGATGAAGGCGCCGATCTTCCTGGCCTTCGGCGACAAGGAGCCGTTCATCCCGACGCCCGCTTTCAACGGGCTGACCGATCTCGGTCGCGACGTGATCTCGCCGTTCATGACGCGGATGACCAATGCCGGCAACCGACCAATCCTCAAGATCTACCCGGAAACAGGGCACTTTATTCACACCGATAATCCGGTGGAGTTCTCGGTGGACGTCGTGGATTTCGTAACCAAGGGCAGCATCGACACGTCTTCGCCGGCGAGCATCGACCGCATGATCAAGGGAGCTGTGGTGTCTGCTCTGCCGGTGGCGCCGACTCCTCCCGGAGCCGCGCCCACCGCCGGCTTGAACAAGTAGAGCCGCACATGGCAAGGGTGCAGGCGGGTGAGGTCCAGCTCGGCTGGCGGGAGTGGGGGCGGGGCGACGTCACGGTCGTCTTCATCCACGGCAATCTCGCCAGCAAGGATTGGATCGAGCTCGCCGCGCCCCTGTTTCCGACGGGCCTGCGCGTCGTCGCCATCGACTGGCGCGGTTGCGGCGACAGCGATCGGCCGAAACCGACCGCGGGCTATGCCAACTATTCCATGCAGCAGCATGCCGAGGACATGTTGGCGGCCCTCGATACGCTCGAGATCAGCTATTGCCATCTTGCGACGCATTCGACCGGCGGCATCATCGCCGCGCGCATGCTCTTGATGCAGCCGGAACGCTTCGGCCGTGTGTTCTCGCTCGATCCGGTGACGCCGCTCGGCATGACCTTCAATGCCGATCAGATCGGCCTTTTCCGCGCGATGATGGCGAGCAAGGAGTTGACGCGGACGATCATGGCAACGGCGGCGTCCTCGCTGTTCGTGCCCGAGAGCATGGCGCCGAACGCGATCCCGCGTTTTCGCGAAGGACTGCCTGAGATCCAGGCCCTGTTCGATCGCATCATCGACCAGACCTTTGGCGTCTCCGAAGGAATCTGGATCGGCACTCCCGTCAATCTCACACGGGAGAAGGAAAGCCGTGAGCTGGAGCGCCGGATGCAGCAGCTACGGCATCCACATCTGGTGCTGTGGGGCGAATGGGACGGCTGGATTCTTCCGGCCGACCTGCGTGTCATGGCTGAGGCGATGCCGGATTGCCGCCTCGTCATCGTACCCGGCATCGGGCACTCGATGAATCTCGAACGGCCGGCACTCTATGCCGGCTATTTCGGCGCCTGGTTCGGAGGACTTCCCGCATGAGCGAAACCGTCTGAAAGGAGCGACATCATGGCCGAAATCAATGTGTCCGCCGAGAGCATGCGTGCGTCACTGAGCGAGGCGCTCGGTCGCCTGCGCAAGGCCAATTCGGACTATTTCGAATTGCTGGAGCGTGCTCTCGGCTCGTCGCCGCTGCCGGTCGCGAACCAGGCGAAGGAGTTCTGCGCCTTCATGCAGCACAATGTCACCGCAACTTTCGATCTCGGCGACAAGCTGATCAACGCAAGGGACATGCAGGATGCGCTCAAGCTTCAGGCCGATTTCTTCCAGGACCAGATGCGCTCGCTGACCGACCAGGGCCGGGCCATGAGCGAGTCTGCGATGAAGGCGGCGGGAGGCATGTTCAGTCCGAAGGCCTGACGCGCTGTCGTTGTCTGCGGGGCGGGGGATCCACGTTCTTAGAAGGAGGACGGATCATGCTCAAATATTTGCTGGCGGCGTTCGCTATTCTCATTCTTGTCGGCGCCACGCTTATGCCCGATGACGCCTATGCTCGCAGGGGGGGCGGCGGTCGTGGCGGTGGGTTTCATGGCGGCGGCGGGCGCGCGCATTTTGCCGGCGGCGGTCATGCCGGACGCTTCCATGGTGGCGGCGGACATCGCTACGCTGGCCGGCCCCGGCCGAGCCACCCAATTGCCGGCCGTCCCGGAGGCCGACCCATTGCAGGTCGCCCGGGACGTCCGACGCACCCAATCGCGGGCCGTCCGGGCCGTCCAGGCTATCCGATTGCGGGTCGGCCCGGTTATCCCGGCTATGGCGGACGCTATCCCTACTATCCCGGCCGCGGCCTCGCTTACGGTGCGGCAGCCGGAGCTCTTGCGGCAGGCGCCTACTACGGAAGCGGCTCCTATAATAATCAGGGCTGCTATTACGACACTTATGGCAACTGGACCTGCCCGCAGGGTAATCCCTACTATCCCTATTGATGAACGCAGACGCGCAAGTGAGGTCGGTTATGGCCGGAACGAACAAGCTCTCGGTCGAGAAAGCTCTCGAGAAGTTGCGTCAAGATGATCAGATCAAATCGAGCGGAGAGCAGCGTGACGAAAAGAGTGAAGAGCTGCGTCGAGAGATCAAGCGCATGAGGGCGCAGCGATCGCGGCTTGATCGCGCGCCCTCCAAGTAAGGCGGGGATGGCGGCAGTAGCCTGCTGAGGTGTGTCCAGGCGCGACCATCCAAGTGCGCGCAGATCGAGCCGGCCAAAGCTGGAGCAAAAGCGATGTGGGTGCTGATGTATGTCTTTTCCTACTCGATCAGTCCTGCCGCGACGAACGACAAGGCGGAATGGCGACTCCTTCCGACGGTTGTCTTCCAGGAGTTTTCCAACGAAGAGCGGTGCCGGAAGGCCAAAGTCACGCTTGAAGGAAGCTTGAGCGAGGCGGGCACCAAGCTCCGAAGCGGCTTGGAGGATCTCAAGAGCCTGGGTAAAGCGGATCCAGCTCAGATCATCATCGCGTACAACGTGGAATGCCTGCCGAAATAGGCCTCATGCCGCGGTTTAGCCCGGGTGCCCCATCTGTGGACGCGAATCGGGTATCGGTATGAGACCATGGGTCCAAAATTGGGTCCAAGTTCGCGTTGCGCTCGGTCCGAAGCTAAGCTAATTCCCTGGCATTGTTACGAGGGAAGGGTGGCCGAGTGGTTTAAGGCACCGGTCTTGAAAACCGGCGTGCCCGCAAGGGTACCGTGGGTTCGAATCCCACCCCTTCCGCCAAAATATCAGCAAAATCAATTAATTAAACTCACGTCAGCTGTTCAATGTACAGTCGAACGTACAACGATCAATTGGCAGCGTCGCCGTCGTAACCAACAACTGAGTCAGAGGTCGCAGCCTGCCAACAAATGGCAGAGGACGATGATGCGGTGACCGGCGCAGCTCTCCTCGAGATGACGGAGAACGAGCAACCGGCGATTGAAGGGGAAGGGCGATGACTTCTTCAGGCCCCTCATAGAAAGCGGGCCCCACCATCACAGCGTTGCTATCGACTCCCTGGCGAGCACGGCCATCGCCCATTTCGGCGGCGGCTTTTGCACAGCCGTCGGGGCAACAACGGCTACGGCAATGGCGGCGGGGCGCCAATTCAGGCGACCTCATTGACGGAGGGGCTTGTCTTCCCGGTTGAGCAGCCCCAAACGTCGCTCAAGCTCTTCCTTCTTCGCCACAAGCCTCTCAGCGAGAATATCATTGATGACTGTGTGAAGTTGCCAGAGCTCTTCGAGAGACATGCTCTCAAAAGGCTTCGGTTTCATGAATCCCCCGACTCACGCATTGAGTAAGGCTAGCGCCGGAAAAGAAACATTGCCACTTGTTCCCGGCCGGATTCACATATGCGAATGAAGGTACAAGGCTGAGCGCCCTCCCTGCTACGTGCTGGGGAAATCGAGCGCGCTTCATTGACCGATGACGTTCCGTCGCAGAGTAAGTTGATTCGTCTTACCTTGGACTCTGCCTTGGCCTGGCCGGCCTTCTCGAACGAGGCCAATGCGGCGTCCATCTCGTCGATCCGCTCCTTGGCCCAATTGAGCTAGACGTGCATGCTCTCCGCTGTGACATGGCCGTCTCCATCTGCTTGCCGACGTGCCCGAGCTTCGGCTTGCTCGTATTGACCTGTCTCAATGACATCGTGGTCTTACGACTTTGCGATTGCGACGCCGCACAGACACTCTCGACGTCTGGGCTGGCTTTAGGCCGCGCGTCCCGGAAAAACGAGGGCTCAGCAGGAACGCCAGGGAAAGCGAGACATTAGCCGGCAGAAGGCTTCACGGCGGGCAACGCATGTTCTTCTTTTTCTCGAACCGGCTTGGTTGTCTCGGTTCGCTGCTGATCTCAGGCTTGATCACCGTCGCGCTGCTCTTCATGTTTGGGATGCTGCGGTTCTGAGCTTCAGGAATCTGATCGTTGCTGACCTGTTGTTCGCACTCCGCCCAGCCACGGAGAGTGCTCTTGGAAACGACCATTATCGGAGAAATTGACACGCGCCGCGGCGCCGAGCTTGCGGTTGAGCATGTCGTGCAGGAATGCGGCGTGCAGCGAAGCGATGTTTTCGTTCAGCCCGCCTGCGGTGCGAATACCGTCGGAACGCGTACAGCAGGTAGCGACCTCAACGCTGCGCCTGCGCCGGACGGACATCAGAAGCTGGAAGGTCTGATCGAAGTCTCCGTGGAATTTCACGGCGATCCTCCCGAGACAATAGCGGATGCTTTCAAAGGCGCCGGCTCGAAGACCGTCCGAACGAAATAACCGCCCGATAAGCGAACTGTGCCGAGCGGGCGCGATGTTGCATGCATCGCTGCGCAAACAACGTGGAACCCCTTGAGCGTTCAGCGCGTTTAGACGCGAATGCGAATTGCGAGGTCCACCTGCTTCAGAGCTCATCCACCCTGATCCCCGGCGACATCGTCTGGCGGCGGTGCAAGGCGCGGCACGTGGCGGTTCTGAACGATGCTGCCGCTTATTTCGCGGCCCTGCGCGAGGCGCTGCTCGAGGCTGAAGATATCGTCTACATCATCGGGTGGGACATCCACAGCGAGACCAGGCTGGTCGGATCGTCGGGGCGGGCGGATGACGGCTTGCCGGAACAACTCGGCCCATTTTTGCGCGCCCTTGTTCACCGCCGGCCGGACCTGCGGATCAACATTCTCGTCTGGGACTTCGTCTCGTTCTACGCCTCCGAACGGGAATGGAATTCCGCGGCCAAATTCACCGCCGACACGGACGGCCGCGTCCGATTTCATCTGGATTCCACGCTTCCGTTCGGTTCGGCCCAGCACCAGAAGATCGTCTGTATCGATGGTTCACTGGCGTTCGTCGGCGGGCTCGATCTGACGATCAGGCGCTGGGACACGAGCGATCATCGCGCCGATCACGAACTGCGCTGCGACCCCCAGGGCAAGCCATACCCGCCGTTTCATGATGTTCAATGTTTGGTCGACGGGGATGCTGCCGCCTCGCTGTTCGAGCTGGCCGAGGAGCGCTGGCGTGCGGCAGGCCAACAGATGCAGGATCGGCGTGCGCAAAAGAGCATGCGCTGGCCGGCGGATGTGCCGGTCGAGGCTGAGCTCATGCCCGTTGGGATCGCCCGGACCGAAGTGGTCTGTCCTGCAGGTTCGACCATCAGGGAGGTCGAACGCTCCTTGATTGCGGCGATCCGGTCCGCGACGAGCTTCATCTACATCGAGAACCAGTTCACCAGCGCGATCAAGATCGCGCGTGAGTTGGCGGAGCAGATGCAGCGCGTGCCCTCGCTCCGGGTTCTGGTCGTCGCTCCGAAACTGCATTCCTCGTGGCTGGAATCCCAGGCCATGCAGAACGGCCGCGGCGCGTTCATCGACTGCTTCAGCGAAGCTGGCGTGGCAGATCGCATCCGCTTCGTCTATCCGGTCTCACGAGAGGGAGACATGGAAGCGGCCGTGATGGTGCACAGCAAGCTCATGATCGTCGATGACAGGATCTTGAGGATCGGCTCGGCCAATTTGAACAACAGGTCGATGGGCGCCGACAGCGAATGTGATCTGATCTTTGAGGCCGCATCCGACGAACATCGGGAGTTCGTCGCTTCAGTTCGGCATCGCCTGATAGCCCATTTTTGTGGCCTCGACGAACAGAGCGTCAGGCAAAACGACGATCGTCTTCTTGCTCTTATGGACGAGGTGTCGAAAGCCGATGGCCCGAAGACGCTGCGGGCCGTGGAAGCCTCAATCCTGACCAGCACCCTTGCCACGATGGTTCAGCCGGTGGCGGACCCTGAGCGGCCCCTTCATCTCGAGCGGGCGGCATCGCGCATGTGGAGCACGAAGACCGTCATCGGGATCGTATCGATCGCCGCGGCGCTCTTTGGCTTGGCGATAGCCTGGTCGTACACCTCCTTAGGCGATTTCGCGGACACGGGCCGCATCTCGAATTTGCTATCGACTTACTCCCAATCCGTCTGGGGGCCGCCACTCGCAATCGCGGCTTTTGTCGTCGGCGGGCTGGTGGTGTTTCCGGTGCTCGTGCTCATTGCAGCAACGGCTGCCGCGCTTGGGCCATGGCTGGGTTTCGCCACGGCGATCGCCGGCGTCTTGCTCAGCGCCTTCATCCTTTTCGTGATCGGGCGCGCCCTCGGACGGCAGCGGCTTCAGCAGTTGCTCGGACGACGCGCCGCGCGGATCCAGGACCGCGTTGTCGGCAAGGGCGTCCTGGCTGTCGTCGTCATCCGGATGATTCCCATCGCACCGTTCTCAGTCGTGAATGTCGTGGCTGGCGCGAGTACGCTGCCTTTACGCGACTTCCTGCTCGGAACCCTGCTTGGCATGACGCCCGGTATTCTTGCCATGGCCGTGCTGGGGGCTCAGATCGCGGATTTGGCCCGCAATGCATCCTGGAGCAGCATGTTGCTGTTGGTGCTGGCGTTCCTGGGGTGGCTCGGCGTCTGCGCGGGCGCGCAATTCCTCGCGACCTGGCTCGCCGGGAGGCGCTGATGGCGCCGGTGCGTTTCATGACGTGGAATGTGCACGGCACGTTCAATCTCAATCCGAAGTTCGATCTGGAGGGGGTCTGCTCCATCCTTCGCAAATGGGCCCCTGATGTCGTCGCGCTTCAGGAGGTGGATTCGCGATCGAGGTCCGACGATCCGTTCGCGAAGCTGGCGAGCGTCGTCGGCGATCACCGCGTTCACGCCAAGTCGATCGTCACTGCGGATGGCGACTACGGTCAGATGCTCCTGAGCCGCTTTCCGTTCTCCGGGGTGCCCGAGATCGTCGACGTGTCGTACCGGGAGCGCGAGCCGCGCAGGGCCATTGCCACTGGCCTCCTGACGCCGGTCGGTGACGTGCGCGTAGTTGCCACGCATCTCGGCCTGAGCATCCACGAGCGGTATGCCCAGGCACAAACCCTGGTGAGCCTGGTGAAACCCGGAAGGACCGTCGTCCTCGGCGATTTCAACGATTGGTTTTGGGTCAAGTCGGTGCGGCGGGTGCTCGCGCAGGCCTGCCCCAACCGTACGCGGCTGCGCACCTTCCCATCGCGCTTACCCCTGATGCGGCTTGACCGGATTTATGCGACGTCTGATAGCCGGATCGAGAAGGTCTGGACCGACGTGGAGGCGAGAGCCTTCTCGGACCATCTGCCCGTCATTGCCGATGTTGAGATCCAGGGGCCTTCGAGAACCTAGAAAAATCCTTATTGTCCAATAGTATAGCTACTGTGCATGGGGTTGTTTTTCGATATTTTGTTGGGCGGGGCGGTCAACTCGAGTTCCAATTTGCGGGACCGCGGGGTCCACCTTGTGGAACCCTTTCGCCGCGTCTGCGTTGTCTCCGCATGACTGAAGACCTTTCCTTCCGACGCAAACCCCTGACCCCCGAGCAGCGCCAGGCGCGCGATGCGGCACGCCGGATCGAGGCCGAAAAGGCCATGCGCGACCATGAAGAGGCGCAGAAGGCGTTTTACGCCAACAAGGAGCGGCTGAAGGCCGAACGGCTGGCGCGCGAAGCGGCGGCACCAAAGGCCTGATCCAACGCGGGTCCCGCCGGCAATCTTCTGACGTGACCTGTCCGGGCGATGCCGCCGGCTAGTGCCGGTTCGGCGTCCGCGTCGCGCTCCAAGCCAGCCTCAGCGCCTGGACGGCCCCTGTGAACGCGCCACGGGGCGATTGCGCCTCGATGGCTTCGGCTGCGATGCGGCAATCGTCGGCGACCTTGAGCAATCCGCTTCGCGCGAGGTCCATGGTGGAGAGGGCGGCCTGCTCCAGGCAGACCCGTTCAAGCCGTCGAAACTCCCGCAGCTCTTTGTTCATGCGTCAGCTCTCGGTATGCCCCAAGCCATGCGGCGCTGAGTCTGCTTAACGATCGGTAAACGATCTCTGCCTAGCCAAGTCCTAGCCAAGTCGGCTGGCGCCGGGCTCGTGCGGGCCATGCACGCGCCCGGCGCGGGGGCCATCGGCGGGCTTGACGGCGTTTGGCTTCCGCCGGAAGCTTCAACTGATCCGAACTGACGTGAAGCACGGAGACGTTCGCCCCCAGCCAGTCCGACACCATCAGCGCAAGTGCAAATGGAGCTGACCATGACCACGTTCGACAAGCGCGAGCAGGGCTTTGAGGCCAAATTCGTCCACGACGAGGAGTTCATGTTCAAGGCCACCGCCCGGTCCAACAAGCTGCTCGGGCTCTGGGCTGCAGGCCAGCTCGGGCTCAGCGGCGATGCCGCGGCAAGCTACGCGACCACGCTGGTGACGGACCATCTGGAGAGCCGGGCGATCGCCGATGTCGTGGACAAGGTGTCAGGCGATCTCGCCGCCAAGGGCATCGCGCGTGAGCAGGTCGCGCTGAAGCTTCAGGAGTGCCTGCACCAGGCGCTGGTGCAGCTCGAAGTGGACAAGCAATAAGGCCGACGTTGGTAACCTCACTCGGCATGCTTGCGCGTGCCGGAGTCACCAAGCTTGTCGACATAGGCAATGCCGATCGCCGAGGCGATGAAGGTGAGGTGGATCAGCACCTGCCACATCACGCCGGTCTCGGTGAAGCCGGCGCGGTTCGAGCCGAGATTGCCGGCCTCGATGAAGGTGCGCAGCAGCGCGATCGAGGAGATGCCGATGATGGCCATGGCGAGCTTGATCTTGAGCACGCTCGCATTGACGTGGCCGAGCCATTCCGGCTCGTCGGGATGGCCCTGCAAGTCGAGCCGCGAGACGAACGTCTCGTAGCCGCCGACGATCACCATCACGAGCAGATTGGAGATCATCACGACGTCGATCAGCGCCAGCACGCTCATCATGATCTGCTGCTCGGTGAGATCGATCGCGTGCCAGGAGAGGTGCCAGAGCTCCTTGAGGAACAGCACGATGTAGACGCATTGCGCCACGATCAGTCCGAGATAGAGCGGCAGCTGCAGCCAGCGCGAGCCGAAGATGATCATCGGCAGCAGGCCCAGGCGCGGCGAGGGCGAACGGGGTTCGGTGCGGGGCTCGGATTGGGGTGAAGGCTCAACCGACATTCAGGCTGCGTCCTCGCAATCGAACGATCTCGCTTTCATCTAGCCCGATAACACGGCCGGCGGAAGACGCGCCGCGCGTCCTGCCGTCGGCGGATCGCGCCATTTCGTGCTAGCGTGCCGAACGGCCATCGCGCGACAATGTGGATCGGGAGGCGGGGAGTGACGAGCAGCGGCTTTCGCAGATGGTCCGGTGGCATCGCGCTCGCCGGCGCGATCATGATTGGCGCGAGCACCGCGGAGGTCTCGGCGACACCGCTGACGCCGTTTCGCTACGAGGCGCAGGCGCAGCGTCATTGCCCGCACGACAAGGTGGTCTGGCTCGACTTCAGGAAGGGCATCTACTACCGCAAGGGTCAAAAGCGGTACGGGCAGGGGGTCGACGGCAGCTTCGTCTGCCTGAACGAGGCCCGCGACGGCCGCTATCGCCGCTCCGTGCTGGGCCTGCGCTGAGCGGCGCCTGACGCCGGCTATTTCTGCGCCGGCAGCCTGACCGGCACGTGCGGGGAGGTGCTGATGACCCGGGGGCTGCCGTCAGGATAGGTGCGGTCGCCGCGGATCAGGGATTCCAGGACCAGGAAGAATTTCTCGGCAAGCATTTGCGTCACCCTCGTTGGTGATGGCCTCTGGAAATGGGTCGAGGCACCGAACGCGGGAATTCAATCAACAGATCGGGAGCGGGGACATCGGCGCGTGATGCGCCGCGCTGGAGCTGTGCTGGAAGCGGGGCTCAGGCGAACGCCAGTGCCACGAGGCTCGAGCAGAGCAGAACCAAGCCGCCGGCGGTCAATGCCAGGAAGCCGTCAGATACCAGGTCATGGTTACGCATGTGACACCTGCCGCTCTCGTTTTCGATGCTCGGTCGGATCGATCAAAATTGTCCGAACGCGCCGCTTGAAAGAGGTGATGCTTGCCGATCGCGCGAGTGCCCCTAGGCCCTCGTGCGGTAACCTTCAAACGCATGGGCCAGGAAGATCCCCGCGCTTACCAGACCCATCAGTGCCGAAACCGTCTCGATCATCGTTAAATTCCAAATCCCGCCCTTGCATCCGAGAGAACGCGTGCGGCCTTGCACAGTCAAAAGAATTCCAGTGAAGGCAGCGACAATGGGGGTGGAGTGAGGATTTGGCGCAACAGAATGTCCAGCCGTGGCACAGAGTTGGCGCCATCGCTCCGTAGAACAACGGAAAAATGCGAACGTCTCGTTTACCATCCCGGCGGGATCGCTGTGGGCTCCCCATTTCCGCCGTGTTCGGGTTGCGTTATCGTTACCGCATCCGACGCGGTGGTGGGCCGCCTCGGATTAAAGGACCGGACAGCGCTCCCCGTAGCCAAAGCGGGGTGGGTACGCCTCCGGCAAAGTGGTATTTGGGGCGCATGGGGATCCGACGGTCAGATTCGGTTTTGCGGGCCGCGCGTGGTGCTGCGGCGGTCGCGGCCTGCGTTGCGCTGGCCAATTGCGCCTCCTCCAACAAATTCGCCAACCGCGTCGATCCGAAATACGGCGTGTCCTCGAGCCCCCGGGTCGTGGCATTCGGGGACCCGGTCCCGAAGGGCGGCGGCACCTACCGCGTCGGCAAGCCCTATGTCGTGGCCGGCCGGACCTATGTGCCGGAGGAGGACGTCAACTATCGCGCCGAAGGCATGGCGTCCTGGTACGGCGATGATTTCCACGGTCGCCTGACCGCCAATGGCGAAGTGTTCGACATGACTTCGCTGACCGCGGCGCATCCGACCCTGCCGATGCCGTCCTATGCGCGGGTGACCAATGTCTCGAACGGCAAGTCGCTGATCGTCCGCGTCAATGACCGCGGGCCCTATCACGGTAACCGCCTCATCGACGTCTCGAACAAGGCCGCCGAACTGCTTGAATTCAAAGGCAACGGCGTCGCCAAGGTCCGCGTCGAATATGTCGGCCGGGCGCCGCTCGAAGGCTCCGACGACCGCCAGCTTCTGGCGACCCTGCGCACCGGCGTTCCGGCGCCGTCGCCCTCGATGGTCCGGGTCGCCTCGGCCAAGCCCTTCGTGCCGGAATTGCCGGGATCGAGCCGCGGTGCCATTCGCGGCGACGTGCCGATGCCGGAGGGGCGGCCCTATAATCTCGGCACCACCTCCGCCGACATGGCCTCGCTCAACGCGACCTCGGAAATGTCGGCCTCGAGCCGCAGCCGGGGTCGGGCGGTCCACAACGCCCGCGCCGTGTCCTATGACGAGGACGGCCGCTACGCCGCCGAGAACGCGCCGTCATCGGCGGACGGGGCCGCCGAGGCCCGCAGCATCCTGAGCGGCCGCGGGCTCTACTAGGCCGCGCTTTCCTTCAGGAATTGCACCAGCGCCGCATTCACCTCGTCGGGCCGTTCCTGCTGTACCCAATGGCCGGCGCCCTCGATGATCAGCTTCTGCTTCAGGTTGGGTAGCACGCGCTCGAGCTCTTGGACGCGCTTGGCGCCGATCAGGCCGGTGATGACGGCGTCCCGGGAGCCAGCGATGAACAGCGAGGGCTGATGGATCTGCGCATCCTGCCAGGGCGCCGTCAGCTCCCAATTGCGGTCGATGTTGCGGTACCAGTTCAGCCCGCCCCGGAAGCCCGACTTGCGGAAGCTCTCGGTGAAATAGGCCAGATCAGTCTCGTTGAGCCAGCCGGGCAGCGGCTCCTCCGTGGTCGCGTGGCTGAGAAAGCCCTTGCCCTCCTGCACGAACATGGCGGCGGTGGGATCGGCAAGGCCGCGTCCGCCGAGCACGATGCGCATGGTGCGGGCGACGTCGCGTTCCAGCTCGGCCTCGGCGACGCCGGGTGCCTGGAAATACTGCCAGTAGAAATTGGTGACGCCGCCCTGGCGCAAGAGGTCGAGCGGCTTGCCCCGGCCGCGGAACGGCGGCGGCACGCTGAGGCCCGCGACCGCGGTGAAGATGTCGGGCCGGAACAGCGCCGCGTGCCAGGCGACCGGCGCGCCCCAGTCGTGGCCGACCACCATCGCCTTGGTCTCGCCGAGCGCCTGCACGAGGCCGACCACGTCGCCGACCGTGTCGAAGATCGAGTAGGCGGCAACCTCAGGCGGCGCGGCGCTCTGGCCGTAGCCGCGCATGTCGGGGGCGACGACGTGAAACCCGGCCGCGGCCAGCGCGGGGATCTGGTGGCGCCAGGAATAGGACAGCTCCGGCCAGCCATGGCACAGCACCACCAGCGGACCCTGGCCGGCTTCGCGGATGAAGAGATCGATGCCGTTGGCCTTGATCACGCGGGTGGAAGACATCGCTTTTCCGCCTTGTTTCAGGGGTTTGGTCGAGAAACATAAGGCGCCACGATAGGGGCGCGGCGAGAATCGTGCAATCTCAGGGACAGGCGTCGAACCGCGTGTTGTTCGCATCTGTTCCAACTGTTAGAACGCCTCTCTCAGGGCTTCGCCATGGCATTTCGTCTTCCTTTGCTTCGTCGTAACTGGCTCACAGCCGGAACACTGGCGCGCGGGCTGGTCGCCGCGATTCTGGTGGCAAGCATCGGCTGGATCGGGGCGCTTCTGGCCGCCAACCAGAGCATCCAGGGCGCCAAGAAGCCTGATGATGCCGGCTTCGACGGCGACGCCCCGACCGCGATCCTGATCGAGGCCTCCTCAGGCAGCGTGCTGTTCGAGAAGAACGCCGACGAACTGCGCGCGCCCTCCAGCATGATGAAGCTGATGACGGCGGAAGTCGTCTTCAATGCCATCAAGAAGGGCGACATCAAGCTCACCGACGAGTACCGGATCAGCGAGAATGCCTGGCGCCGGGGCGGCGCGCCCTCAGGCGGCTCGACCATGTTTGCCGCCATCAACAGCAAGGTCTCTGTCGACGATCTCCTGCATGGTGCAATCATCCAGAGCGGCAACGATGCCTGCATCGCGCTCGCCGAAGCCATGGCCGGCAACGAGAAAATCTTCGCGGCGGACTTCATGACCAAGCGCGCCCGCGAGCTCGGCATGACCAGGTCGACCTTCGGCAACTCCAACGGCTTGCCCGACCCCGCCAACAAGATGACGGTGCGCGAGCTCGGAATCCTCGCCCGGCACATCATCCTGGACTTCCCCGAATTCTACAAACTGTTCGGCGAGAAGGAGTACACCTGGAACAAGATCCGCCAGCCCAACCGCAACCCGCTGCTCAATTCGATGGAAGGCGCCGACGGTCTGAAGACCGGCTATACGAAGGAGGGCGGCTACGGCATGGTCGGCTCGGCCGTGCAGAACGGCACGCGGCTGATTGTCGTCGTCAACGGCCTGGACGACCCCGAGGATCGCGCCACGGAAGCCAAGAAAATGCTGGAATGGGGTTTCCGCAATTTCGAGACCCGCACGCTGATCGCGGCCGAGCAGCCGGTCGGCTACGCCAAGGTGTTCGGCGGCGAGAGCCGTTCGGTCAAGCTCGTCGCCAAGACTCCGGTGAAGGTGATGGTGCACAAGAACGGCAGCGACAAGCTGATTGCGCGCGTCGTCTATAGCGGTCCGGTGCGGGCGCCGGTCGAGGCCGGCCAACGGGTCGGCGTGGTCAAGGTCTGGCGCAGCGGCAACATCGCGGTGGAGACGCCGGTCTATGCGGCCGAAGCGATCGGCACTGGCTCGACCGTGCGACGCGCGATCGACGGCGCCAGCGAGCTCGTGATCGGCATGTTCCGCGCAGGCGCCGAGAAGCTCTGATCATGAGTGAGAGCGCGCTACAGCGGCCGTCCGGACGCGGACGCTTCGTCACCTTTGAAGGCGGCGAGGGCACTGGCAAATCGACCCAGATCAAGAAGCTTGCCGACCGTCTCAAGGCAGCAAAGCTGCGCATCCGCGTCACGCGCGAGCCGGGCGGCTCGCCGGGTGCCGAGATCATGCGTCATCTGGTGCTGTCGGGCATGGGCAAGCTGCTCGGCCCCGAGGCGGAGACGCTGCTGTTCGCCGCCGCGCGCGACGACCATGTCCGCACCGTGATCCTGCCTGCGCTCAACCAGGGCACCTGGGTGCTGTGCGACCGCTTCGCCGACTCGACGCGGGCCTATCAGGGTAGCCTCGGCCAAGTGCCTGAGGGCCTGATCAACGCGATGCAGCGGGTCACGATCGGCGATCTCAAGCCGGACCTCACCATCATCCTCGACCTGCCGGTCGAGATCGGCCTGCAACGCGCCGCCGCGCGCCGCGGCAACAGCACCCCGGACCGGTTCGAGGGCGAGAAGCTCGGTTTTCACCAGGGCCTGCGCGAAGCCTATCGCAAGATTGCCGAGGACGATCCCGCACGCTGCGTGCTGATCGACGCCAATTCCGACCCTGACACGGTCGCAGGCCGTGTCTGGACGGCGCTGCGCGATCGTCTCCTTCCCACACCAGCCTCGGTGGTTTCCGTATGAGCCCGCGTCAGACCGAGCGCGAAACCGCCATTCCGCATCCGCGCGAGACATCGAAACTGTTCGGTCATCGCGAGGCGGAGACCGCGTTGTTGACGGCCTATCGCAGCGGCCGCATCCCTCACGCCTGGCTGATCGGCGGGCCGCAGGGCATCGGCAAGGCGACCCTGGCCTATCGCATGGCGCGCTTCGTGCTAGCCCATGGTCAACCGCTTGCGCCTCCCGTGCAGGGCGCCGAAGACCTCGCGATCGATCCTGATGACGCCGTGGCGCGGCAGGTGGCGGCCGGCTCGCATGGCGGCCTGCTGACGCTGGAGCGTACCGCCAACGATCGCGGCGTGATGCGCACCGTGATCACCGTGGACGAGACGCGCGAGACGATCGGCTTCTTCGGCTCGACCGCCGCGGCCGAAGGCTGGCGCGTCTGCATCGTCGACACCGTCGACGAGCTCAATCCGAATGCAGCCAACGCGCTACTGAAAATTCTCGAGGAACCGCCGCAGCGATCGCTGTTCCTCTTGGTGAGCCACGCGCCCGCGCGCGTGCTCGCCACGATCCAGTCGCGCTGTCGCAAGCTGCGCCTGCGATCGCTCGCCACGAATGACGTGATCGGGGCGGCGGCGTCGGCGGCCGAGCTCGATCCGAACGATCCTGCGCTGCGCGAGGCGGCGGAGGCCTCCGAGGGCAGCGTTGCACGGGCTCTGACGCTCCTCGGCGGCGATGCGCTCAAGCTTCAGCAGCGCACGGCGGCGCTGCTCGCGCGCCTGCCGCAGGTCGATCCGCGCGAATTGCACACGCTCGGCGATTCGCTCGGCACCAGCGACCGCGTCGCGCTCGCGGCCTTCATCGACGGGATCGATCGCTGGATCGCGGAACGCCTGCATGCGGACGAGGCCAATGCCAACCAGAACTTGCCGCGCCTTGCGCGCCTAGCCGAGGTATGGGAAAAGATCGTCCGCGCCGCGCGCGACACCGAAACCTACAATCTGGAGCGAAAGCCCTTGGTTTTCTCGGTGTTTGGCTGGCTGGCGGACGCAACGCGCTAAAGCATGATCCGGAACAGTGCGCAGCGGTTTTCCGAAAGATCATGCGCAAATCAATAATCGAACCCAGGTTCGTCTCCAGATTTCGAGAAGCCGGTAAAGGAATTCGTCGTGGCAACGCGAGCTAAGAAAACTGCCAAAGGCAAGGGCCGCAACAAGGCTGCGAAGAAAGCCGCAAAGAAGGCCGTGAAGGCGCGTGCGTCCAAGGCCAACGCCAAGGCAGCCAAGAAAGTCAAGAAGACCAAGAAGGCCACGGCCAAGAAGGGCGCGAGGAAGAGCGCCGTGAAGACGGCAAAGAAGGCGGTCAAGAAGGCTGCGAAGAAGCCGGCTGTCGCCAAGAAGGCTGTGAAGAAGGCCGCCAAGAAGCCAGCCAACAAATCAGCCAAGAACCCCGCCAAGTCGCCTGCGAAGACGGTGGCCAAGAAGGCGAGGGTGGTCGCGCCTGTGATCGCAGCGCCGGCCCCCGCCGCCACGCCGCCGAAGGCTGCCAAACCGAAGGCCCCGCGCGCGCCGAAGCCCGCTGCAGCTCCGCAAGCCGCAGCGCCCGCAGCCACACCAAGGGCTACCGTGCCCGTTGCCGCCCCCGCGCGCGACAATGTCTTCTACATCACGACCGCCATCGCCTATCCCAACGGCAGTCCGCATATTGGCCACGCCTATGAGGCGATCGCGACCGATGTGCTGGCCCGCTTTGCGCGGCTCGACGGCAAGGACGTGTTCTTCCTGACCGGCACCGACGAGCACGGCCAGAAGATGGTGCAGACGGCGGCCGGCGAGAACATGGCCGTCTCCGCGCTCGCTGCCCGCAATGCCGGTCGCTTCAAAGAGATGGACGAGCGTCTGAACGTGTCGTTCGACCGCTTCATCCGCACCACCGAGGAGCAGCATCATCGCTCCAGCCAGGAGATCTGGCGGCGCATGGAAGCGAACGGCGATATCTATGCCGACATCTATGCCGGCTGGTATTCCGTGCGGGACGAGGCGTATTACGCCGAGGATGAGACGCGCTTGAACGATGACGGCGTCCGGCTCGGCCCGCAGGGCACGCCGGTCGAATGGGTCGAGGAGAAAAGCTATTTCTTCCGCCTGTCGGCATACCAGGACAAGCTGTTGAAGCTCTATGCGGACCAGCCTGACTTCATCGGGCCGGACTCCCGCAAGAACGAGGTGGTGAGCTTCGTCAGAGGCGGCCTGCGTGATCTCTCGATCTCGCGCACCACCTTCGATTGGGGCGTCAAGGTGCCTGGTGACGAAGAGCACGTGATGTATGTCTGGGTCGACGCGCTGACCAATTACATCACCGGCGTCGGCTTCCCCGATGAGAACGACGGAAACTGGCGTTATTGGCCGGCCGACGTGCACATCATCGGCAAGGACATCATCCGTTTCCACGCGGTGTATTGGCCGGCGTTCCTGCTGTCGGCCGGGATTCCGCTGCCGAAGCGGGTCTATGCCCACGGCTTCCTGTTCAGCAGGGGCGAGAAGATGTCGAAGTCGGTCGGCAACGTCGTCGATCCCTTCAACCTTGCCGACCAGTACGGCGTCGACCAGGTGCGCTATTTCTTCCTGCGCGAGGTGCCGTTCGGACAGGACGGCAACTACAATCACGAGGCCATCGTGGCGCGCATCAACGCCGATCTCGCCAACGATCTCGGCAACCTCGCGCAGCGTTCGCTGTCGATGATCGCCAAGCAACTCGGCGGCGTGCTGCCCGAGCCCGGCGAATTCAGCGACAACGACAAGGCAATCCTGGCGATGGCCGACGGCATGGTCGCCGCATCGCGCGCGGCCATGGCGACGCAACAGATCCATCACTGGCTCAACGCCGTCTGGGCCGTGGTTGCCGAGGCCAACCGCTATTTTGCGGGCGAGGCGCCGTGGGCGCTCGCCAAGACCGACCCGGCCAGGCAAAAGACGGTGCTCTACGTCACGGCCGAAGTCGTGCGCCAGATCGCGATCCTGGCGCAGCCCGCGATGCCGACCGCCTCGGGGTTGCTGCTCGACAGCCTCGGCATCCCCGACGGCGAGCGCAACTTCGCCATGCTCGGCGGTGCCAAGCGCATTGCACCCGGCTCGACCTTGCCGGCGCCGACGCCGGCATTCCCGCGCTATATCGAGCCGGCAGCCTAGGGCGTTTGCGCGATGCTGGTCGACAGCCACTGCCATCTGGATTTTCCGGACTTTGCGGAAGATCTCGACGGGATCGTGTCGCGGGCACGCGCGGCCGGCATCGGCCGCATGGTCACGATCTCGACCCGGGTGCGGAAGCTCGACCAGCTTCTGGCCATCACTGAGCGCTATGACGACGTCTACTGCTCGGTCGGCACTCATCCGCACAATGCGGATGAGGAGGACGGTATCGCATCGGATGAGTTGGTTGCGCTGACGGAGCATCCCAAGGTCGTCGCGCTCGGCGAAGCCGGGCTCGACTATTTTTACGACAACGGCTCGCCAGAGGCGCAGGCGAGGGGCTTTCGCGCCCACATCGCCGCCGCCCGCACCACCGGCCTGCCGCTGGTGATCCACACCCGCGAAGCCGACGAGGACTGCGCGCGCATCCTGGAAGAGGAGGCGGCCAAGGGCGCGTTTCGTGCCGTGCTGCATTGTTACACCGGCGGGCGCGAGCTGGCGCTGAAGGCGGTGTCGCTCGGGCTCTATATCGGTTTCACGGGCATCCTGACCTTCAAGAAATCAGAGACTTTGCGGGCGCTGGCGGCCGAACTGCCGGCCGATCGCATCCTGGTCGAAACGGACTCGCCCTATCTTGCGCCCGGCAAGTTCCGGGGCAAACGCAACGAGCCCGCTTATGTGGTCGAGGTCGCCAAAGTGCTGGCCGAGACGCGCGGCGTATCGCTTGACCAGATCTCGCGCCAGACCAGCGAAAACTTCTTCCGCCTGTTCTCGAAGGTGAAAGCTTGAAACCGGGAGCCGCATGACGCTGACGCTGACGATCCTGGGCTGCGGCTCCTCCGCCGGCGTGCCGCGCCCGGCGCTGGGCTGGGGCGCCTGCGATCCCAACAATCCCAAGAACCGCCGTCGCCGCTGCTCGCTGCTGGTCGAACGGACCTCCGAGCACGGCACCACGCGCATCGTGATCGACACCTCGCCGGACCTGCGCGAGCAATTGCTCTCGACCAATGTCGATCACATCGACGCGGTGTTCCTGACGCATGAGCATGCCGATCAGACCCACGGCATGGACGATTTGCGTTCGGTCGTGATGCACATGCGCCGTCGTATCCCGACCTACTTCAACCAATCGACGGCCAAGGACATCCTGTCGCGGTTCTCCTATTGCTTCATCGCGCCGGAGGGCAGCGATTATCCGCCGATCCTGACCCGGCATTCGATCGAGGCGGGCGAAAGCCAGACCGTACTGGGGAAGGGCGGCGCCGTGGAGTTGACGGCCTTCCTGGTGCAGCACGGCAACATTCCCGCGCTCGGCTATCGCATCGGGGATGCGGCCTACACGCCCGACCTCAACGACATCCCGCGCGAGAGCTGGGGTGCGCTGGAAAATCTGGACCTCTGGATCGTCGACGGCCTGCGCTACACCAACCATGTCAGCCATTTCAGCATCAACGACGCGCTGTCCTGGATCGAACGGTTCAAGCCAAAGCGCGCGGTCATCACCAACATGACGGCTGACGTCGATTACGAAGTCATCCGGCAATCGCTGCCCGCGGGCGTCGTGCCGGCTTTTGACGGGCTGCGGCTGGAGACGCACTGAACCTGCGGTAGAAATTCCCGCCACAGGCAGGCATGGTCCTTGCTTGCACCTATTGCATCATGTTGATCTAACGTCTGAAAGACAGACGTTGGGCAAGAGCGATATTGAAGAGGATCGGCGGCACGAGATATGTGACCGCCGGTTCGGCTGTATCGCCCACATGTGAGATGGGGATCGCGTGACAGGGGACGACGTAACGGCAGGGGGACTGGTGCGCCGCGCTCTGGATCTCCTTTATCTCGGGGCAGGCTACGCCGCCGGCGTCTTCCTGGTTGCGATCTTTGCGATCATGATGGCGATGTCGGTCGGGCGCCAGTTTGCGATCAACATTCCCGCCGGTGATGATTTCGCGTCCTGGTGCATGGCCGCGATGGCGTTCCTCGGCCTTGCGCACACCTTCAAGCGCGGAGAGATGATCCGCGTCGGATTGCTGCTGGAACGCCTGCATGGTCGGACCAAGCAGATCGCGGAGATCGTGGCCCTCGGTATCGCCACCGCCTTCATTCTCTATTTCACCCGCTATGCCGTGCAGATGACTTACGATTCCTGGCGCTTCAACGATGTGGCGCAGGGCGTCGTCGCGCTTCCGCTCTGGATTCCGCAGCTCGGTTTCGCCGGCGGACTTGCGATCCTGTCGATCGCGATGATCGATGAGATGGCCAATGTCGTCGGCGGCAGCCGGCCGAGCTACGAGAAGGGCTCGCCGGACGAAACGCCGGAAGAATTCGTCGAGCGCATCTCGCAGGGCGGCGGAGGTTGACCATGGCCAATCTCGGCATGATCGAGCTGTCGTTCGTCCTGCTCGGCGTCATGATCCTGCTGCTGGGAAGCGGCATCTGGATCGCGGTGTCGCTCGGGCTCGTCGGCTTCGTGGCGATGGCACTGACGACCAGCCTGCCGCTCGGCGCCGTGCTCGCCACCACCACCTGGAGCGCCAGCGCGTCGTGGACGCTGGCCGCGTTGCCGCTGTTCATCTGGATGGGCGAGATCCTGTTCCGCACAAAGTTGTCGGAAGAGATGTTCCGGGGCCTGTCGCCCTGGGTTCAGTGGCTGCCGGGACGTCTGACCCATGTGAACGTGATCGGCTGCGGCATCTTCGCGGCGGTGTCGGGCTCCTCGGCGGCGACCTGCGCGACGATCGGCAAGATCGCGCTGCCCGAACTCGACAAGCGTGGCTACGACAAGGGCTTGAGCCTGGGCTCCCTCGCAGGCTCGGGCACGCTCGGCCTCCTGATTCCACCCTCGATCCCGATGGTGGTCTACGCGGTCACGGCGAATGTCTCCGTGCTGCAGGTGTTCCTCGGCGGATTCCTGCCGGGCGTACTCGTGATGGCGCTCTATTCGGGCTACATTATCATCTGGTCGCTGCTCAATCCCAAGAAGGTCCCGCCGCGCGATCCGCCGATGCCATTCCGACAGAAGCTGCGGGAGTCGGCAAAGCTCGCGCCCTGTATGCTCCTGATCATGGCGGTCTTCTTCTCGCTGGTGCTGGGCTTTGCGACCGCCACGGAATGCGCGGCATGGGGCGTTACGGGCGCGTTGCTGCTGGCCTGGTGGAGCGGCACGCTCACGCGCAAGAACTTTCTCGAGAGCATCATGAGCGCGACGCGCCTGACCTGCATGATCATGCTGATCCTGGCAGGCGCGGCCTACACCACCGCCGCGATGGCCTATACGGGCATTCCGGCGGCGCTCGCCACCTGGGTCCAGGGACAGCAGCTCACCCCTGGCATGCTCGCGCTGTATCTGAGCATCATGTACATCATCCTCGGCTGCCTGATCGACGGCATCTCGATGATCGTACTGACCGCCGTCATCGTGCTGCCGATGGTCAGGCAGGCCGGACTCGATCTGGTCTGGTTCGGCGTCTATCTCATCATCCACGTCGAGATGGCCCAGATCACACCGCCCGTCGGATTCAATCTCTTCGTGCTCCAGAACATGAGCGGGCGCGACACTTTCACCGTTGCGCGGGCGGCGTTTCCGTTCTTCATCCTGCTGCTGGCGGCCGTCTTCATCATCACGGAGTATCCGCAGATCGTGATGTTCCTGCCCAAGCTCGCTTTCCCAGATTGATCGCACCCGGTTTTCAAATTGAGTGAGGAGAAAGTCCGATGATGTCTCGTTTATTCCGCGCATCCTTGATCGCGGGCCTCGTGGCGGCTGCGACACCCGCTTTGGCGCAAACCAAATGGAATCTGCCGGCAGCGTACCCTGCAGATAATCCGCACTCCGAAAACCTGGTCGCCTTCGCCAAGGACGTCGAAGCCGCCACGTCCGGGAAGCTCCAGATCACGGTTCATCCCGGCGCCTCGCTGTTCAAGGCACCGGACATCAAGCGCGCGGTGGTGACCGGGCAGGCGCAGATGGGCGAAGTGCTGCTCTCGATCCACGAGAACGAAGATCCATTGTTCGGCGTCGACGTCGTGCCGTTCCTGGCGACCAGCTTCCCGGACGCGATGAAGCTGTATCAGGCTTCCAAGCCTGCAATCGCCAAGAAGCTCGATGCGCAGGGTCTCAAGCTGCTGTTCGTGGTGCCCTGGGCGCCGCAGGGGGTCTATGTCAACAAGCCGCTCGCCTCGATCGAAGACATGAAGGGCCTGAAATGGCGGGCCTATAACGTCGGCACCGCGCGCATCGGCGAGTTGGTCGGCGCGCAGTCGGTCACGATTCAGGCGGCGGAACTGCCGCAGGCGCTTGCCACTGGCGTGGTGAATTCCTTCATGTCCTCGGGCGGCACGGGCTACGACGCGAAGGCCTGGGAGTCGCTGAAGTATTTCTACGACGTGCAGGCCTGGATTCCCAAGGACTACACCTTCGTCAACAAGGCCGCCTTCGACGCGCTCGACAAGCCGACCCAGGAAGCCATCCTGAAGGCGGCGGCAACGGCGGAGACGCGTGGCTGGAAGGCCTGGCAGGACAAGAGCACCTGGTACATCGATCAGCTCAAGGCCAAAGGCATGACCGTCGAGCCGCCGAGCCCGGCGTTGAAGGCCGGCTTCCAGAAGATCGGCGAACAGCTTACGACCGACTGGCTCAAGAAGGCGGGGGCCGACGGCCAGGCGGTCGTCGACGCCTACAAGAAGATGTGAGGACTGATGTCTTCCGCCCGCCACGTGCTCGTGCGGGCGGAAGACTCTCAGACGACGTTCAGGCCGTAATCGCCTTCACCGATCCCACTTCGTTGCGCAGCAGGAATTTTTGGATCTTGCCCGTGGACGTTTTCGGGATCGGCCCGAACACGACCGCCTTCGGCGTCTTGAAGCCCGACATGTGTTTGCGGCAGAACGCGATGATGTCGGCTTCGCTCGCGCTGGCGCCGTCCTTCAGCTCGACGAAGGCGCAGGGCACTTCGCCCCATTTCGGATCGGGCTTCGCGACCACGGCGGCGAACAGCACGGCCGGATGCTTGTAGAGGATGTCCTCGACCTCGACGGAGGAGATGTTCTCGCCGCCGGAAATGATGATGTCCTTGGAGCGGTCCTTGATGATGACGTAGCCGTGCTCGTCGAGCACGCCGAGATCGCCGGTGTGAAACCAGCCGCCTTCGAATGCTTCCCTGGTCGCCTTCTCGTTCTTGAGATAGCCCTTCATCACGATGTTGCCGCGGAACATGACCTCGCCGATGGTTTCGCCGTCGCGCGGCACCTCTTGCATCGTCTGCGGATCGATGACGGTGACGCCTTCCTCGAGCGGGTAGGGCACGCCCTGCCGGCGCTTCATGCGCGCGCGTTCGGCCGGTGGAAGCTCGTCCCAGCCGGGCTGCTCGGCGCAGACGGAGGCGGGGCCGTAGACCTCGGTCAGGCCGTAGACATGGGTCAGCTTGATGCCGATGCTTTCGGCGCCTTCGAGCACCGCGACCGGCGGTGCAGCGCCGGCGATCAGGCCGACGACGCGGCGGGCCGCACCGCCCTTGGGCGCGTCGGGTGCGTTGATCAGCGTGTTGTAGACGATCGGCGCGCCGCACATGTGGGTGACGCCGTGCTGCTTGATCAGCTCGAAGATCCTGGTCGGCTCGACCTTGCGCAGGCAGACATTGATGCCGGCGGATGCCGCGATGGTCCAGGGAAAGCACCAGCCGTTGCAGTGGAACATCGGCAGCGTCCAGAGATAGACCGGATGCTGGCCGAGATTGCCAGCAAGGATGTTGCTGACGGCGTTGAGATAGGCGCCGCGATGATGGGTGACGACGCCCTTGGGATTTCCGGTCGTGCCCGAGGTGTAGCTCAGCGCGATCGCGTCCCACTCGTCCTGCGGCGGGATCGCCGTGAACGCAGGATCGCCTTCCGCGACTGCGGCTTCATATTCGATCTCGCCGATGCGACTGCCGCCTTTGAATGATGCGTCGTCGACGTCGACGACGAATGGCTTTGGCCCGCTCATCTGCGCCAACGCGTCACTTATGACGCCCGAGAACTCGGGATCGACCAGGATGATCTTCGCGCCGCCATGGTCGAGCTGGAACGCGATCGAGGGCGCATCGAGGCGGATGTTCAGCGCGTTGAGCACAGCGCCGGTCATGGGCACCGCGAAATGCGCTTCGTTCATCGCCGGGATGTTCGGCAGCATCGCCGCGACGGTGTCGCCGACGCCGATGCCCTTGCGCGCGAGCCAGGACGCGAAGCGCTTGCAACGCTCATAGGTCTGCGCCCAGGTGAAGTTGCGGCCCTCATAGACCGTGCTGACATGATCGGGATACACGGCGGCGCTGCGCGCGAGGAAGCTGAGCGGACTCAGCGGCACGTAGTTAGCGGGTGTCCTGTCGAGGCCGATATTGTACTGGTTCTGCCGCTCACTCATCGACACCCTCCGTCAAACGCCTCAAAGGAATCCGATCGAGATCCACGGGAAGATCGCGACGATGATCAACCCCACCAGCAGCGCCAGCAGATAGCCCCAGATCGGGCGGATGCCCTCGGCCGGATCGACGCGTCCGATGGCGCAGGCGGCATAATAGCCGACACCGAAGGGCGGGGCGAATAGTCCGATGCCCATGGCGAGAATGATCACCATGGCGTAGTGCACCTCGTGCACGCCGACGGCCCGGGCGATCGGAAACAGCAGTGGGCCGAACAGCACGATTGCCGGGATGCCCTCCAGCACGCTGCCGAGGATGGTGAAGGCCAGGATCGAGACGGCGATGAAGGTCGCCGCTCCCCCGGGCAATCCGGTCATGGCCGCCGCCAGCGAGCGCGAGAAGCCTGATTGGGTCAGGCCCCAGGCCATGCCGGTCGCCGTGCCGATGATCAGCAGGATGGCGCCCGACAGCGCCGCGGTCTCGACCAGCATCGGAAACAGCCGCGACCAGTCGAAGCGGCGGTAGACGAGGAGGCCGACCAGGGCGCCATAGACGATGCCGATGGTGGAGACCTCGGTCGCGGTCGCGATGCCCTCGACCACGGCGTAGCGGATCACGAAGGGCAGTGCGAGCGCGGGCAGGGCGACGATGAACGTCTTGCCGATCTCGCCACCGCTGGCGCGGCGCACGTGAGTCATGTCCTCGTGGCGGTAGCGCCACCACACCAGCATGCAGAGCGTGATCGCGAGCACGACGCCGGGGAGCAGGCCGCCGGTGAACAGGGCGGCGATCGAAACGCCCGTCACCGAGCCGATCGTGATCAGCACGAGGCTCGGCGGGATGGTCTCGGTTTGGGCTCCGGTCGCGGCAAGAAGCGCGACGAGATCGCCAGGCTTGGCGCCGCGCTGCTTCATCTCCGGAAACAGCACGGGCGCAACGGCCGCCATGTCCGCGGCCTTGGCGCCTGATATGCCCGAGACCAAATACATGGCGCCGACCAGCACGTAATGCAGGCCGCCGCGGACATGGCCGAGCAGGCTCGCCAGGAACGCCACCATGGCCCGCGCCATGCCGGTCATCTCGATCAGGAGCCCCAGGAATACGAACAGCGGCACCGAGAGCAGGATGAGGTGGCTCATGCCCTCGTCCATCCGCCCGACCAGCACCATGACCGGCGTCCGCGTCGTCAGCGCGAGATAGCCGAAGATTGCAAGGCCAAAGCCGAACGCAATGGGAACGCCGGCGAAGACGCAGAAGCCGGCGACGCCGACGAAGAAGATAACGAGGTTGAGATTGCCGAGCGGCCGCAGCAACGGCCCCGCCAGCCAGAACAGGCCGATGATGAGGGCAACGCTGACGACGGCGGCTGCGACCATCCGGTAATCGGCCGCGCGCAGCAGCCGCAGCAAGGCAAATACGGCCATCAGGCCGATGCCGGCCGGCAGCGCGGCGGCGCGCCACATATTGGAGATCTGGAGCGCCGGCGTCGTGATGTAGCTTTCCTCATAGGCGTAGTCGCAGGCGGGCCAGACGATCAGGACCAGGAACGCCAGCGCCGCTGAGGTCGCGACCAGGTCCAGATAGGCCCGCATGGCAGGCTTGGCGCTGGCGACGATCGCGGTCATGCGCATGTGCTCGGAGCGGCGGAACGCCACCGCCGCGCCCAGCATGGCGAGCCATAGGAACAGGATCGAGGCAAGCTCGTCCGACCAGATCAGCGGCCGGTGCAGGCCGTAGCGCGCGACGACGCCTGCAAACAGGATCACGATCTCGGCGACGACCAGGATCGCCGCCGGGATTTCGACGACGAGACCGAGCGCGCGCTCGATCGAAGCCAGCACGGAAGGTCGGCGAGGGGACTGAAACGCCGCCTCGCCCACCACTGCGGTCACCTCGACCTCGACATGAGCCATGATGGCCCCAACGCGTTACGACAGCTTGCCGACTGCCTTTTCCAGGAGGTCCCAGGCCTGGTCGCCATACTTGCCCTTCCACTCAGCATAGAAGCCGGCGGTGCGCAGCTTGTCGCGGAACGGCGCGACCGTGGGCTGATTGAAGGTGAGGCCCTTGGCCGCGAGCTCCTGCTGCAGATTGGCATTGAGCTTGGCGGTGTCCTCACGCTCCTTGACGGCAGCGGCATTGATGTTCTTGGCGACGACGGTACGCACGTCCTGCGGCAGCTTCTCCCAGGCGCGGCGGTTCGCCAGGAACCAGAAGCCGTCCCACATGTGGTTGGTCAGCGAGCAGTATTTCTGCACCTCGTAGAGCTTGGCGGTCGAGATGATCGCCAGCGGGTTCTCCTGGCCTTCGACGATCTTGGTCTGGAGCGCCGAATAGACCTCGCTGAAATTGATCGAGGCGGGCGCCGCGTCGAACGCCTTGAACATCGAGGTCCACAGCGGCGACACCGGCACGCGGATCTTGAAGCCCTTGAGGTCATCAGGCCCGGTGACCGGCTTGCTCGACGAGGTGGTCTGGCGGAAGCCGTTGTCCCAGATCTTGTCCATGACCTCGAGGCCGGCCTTCTTGATCTCGCCGCGGACATGGGCGCCGAGGTCGCCGTCCATGGCCTTCCAGACCGTGTCGTAGTCCGGGAACGCGAAGCCGATGCCGTTGATGGAGGCCGCCGGCACCAGGGTCGACAGGATCAGGCCCGACAGCGTGAAGAACTCGACGCCGCCGGAGCGGATCTGGCTCAGCATGTCGGTGTCGGACCCGAGCTGGTTGTTCGGGAAGATCTGGAGGTCGAACTTGCCGTTGGTCTCGGTCTTGATCGCCGCCGCCATCTCCTTGGCGCGTACGTTCAGCGGATGGGTGTCCGGCAGGTTATTGGCGTATTTGTAGGTGAACTCGGCGCTCTGGGCGCGGGCCACATGGGGCGCACCGATGCCGCCCAGGACCGCGGTCGCGGCGGAGGCCTTGAGAAGCGTGCGTCGGGAAAAACTCATGGGTCTGCTTCCTCGGAAGTTTGTTGTTGTTCTGAGACGCAAACCTATACGGACGGACGGCCTGAAGGTCATCTGCGATCTCGCGAGGCCTCGCTTATTGCAGCCGGACAAGGTCACGGCAACATCGGCTTTCGCAGAGATGGGCCGGATTCAAAAATCTGAAAAACAACCCCATGCACAGTAGCCGTCGAGAACCGGGGCGGCGTCGAGGCCCCGGACTGAAAATCGCGCTTCGGCGAAGGTGCGGTGACAGGAATTCCGTCTAAATAACTGATCTGATTGTATATAAAGATATTCCATAATATACCTTATGCGAATCGTGGATTAGGCTAGAGCCGCTTGCGACCTGCCAGTCGGATCTCGCCTGAACTGAGCCCCCATCGCCAAACCTGTGCGTCTGTTCCGCCGGCGAAGGACGTGCGGCCACCGATGCGGCTATGCGGTTCTGGAGTGCAGCAGCGCGTCACTCCGGCGAAAGCGATCGGAGCCAGGCCAGCCGCGAGATTGCGCGCTCGGCAAGTTGCTGCAGGCGTTCGAGATGGGCCGCGTCGCTCGACCGCTCGGCGCCGTCGAGGTAGCCGTCGACCAGCGCTTCGGCGATCTCCAGTGGACCTTTGTGCTCCATGGATGCCGGATAGCTCCCGAGGCCCACGGTGGCGTCGACCATCTCGATCGTCTGCTGGCGAATGTCCCGGGTCCGGATTGCTGCTGGCCCGCTCAGGCGTTGTTCCATGTCGCCGAGCTGCATGACCAGGCGAAGCTCGAGCCTTTGCGCATCAATTTGCCGCAGAGGCACGGACGATGCCTCGGCGCCGCTCCGTTCGTGCTCGCGATGATAGGCGCGGCGCCTCTCCTTCCGCAACGTCGCGACATGGCCGAGCTCTTCCTTGGCCATTGCCTCGGACGCCTTCTTGATATCGCGGTCATCGGAATAGGCGGCGAGATAGGACCAGAACGCAAAGGCGCGCTCCTCGTTGCGGACCGCCATCGCGAGCGCGCGGTACGGCGTCATCAAGCGCGACGTTTTGACCTCAGCGGCGGATTCCGGGGCGAGCGTTTCCGGCGCCTCCCAGCGCACCATAGTGGGATCCGGGATCTTGCCGCGCCGCGATTGCGACCAGCGTGTGACGCTGTCGACATGCTCGCGCTCGGCGGCCGCGAGCTTCGTGAACACGTCAGCGAGATTATCCTTACCCTGCCCGCGCATGTCTTCAGCAAGAGCATCATACCTTTTGGCTGCCTCCTGCTCCATTGCATGCGCTAGCGCAAAGAGTTCGTCGAGCGATTGCAATACACCTGCGGGCTCAGCGCTCAGCAATGAAGTGCGCAGGAATGGCATGGCAAGGACTCCAAATGCAGGCTTCTGATTCAGCTCAGCGCGAATACAAATATTTTCGCTGGCCTTGACAGATGTGGGCACGCGCGATGACTTTGACACGTCAGCGACGACAAATCATCGAAGAAGAATCTCAAGGCCCGCGCGTCCCGGTGGGTCGCGCAGATCGCATTTGAATCGATATGTTGAAGCGACCGGATGACGATACCGCCTTCACAAGGCGTGCAGCGCTAGCGCTTGCGGGCTTGCTGCTGATGTGTCTGGCGTACGTCTCGCCCGCGTGCGCCGCCGGTGACTTACCAACATACCTGCCGAAGATTACGCCTGCCGAGTTTTTCCCGGATGCGGATCGTTTCGGGCCGCCGCAAGGTGATCCGCCCATCGTACCAGTGTACCGCGGCGACCAGCTCCAGGGATTCGTCTTCCTCAACTCCGATTTCGCGAACTCCGTCGGGTACTCGGGCAAACCGATTCACTTGCTCGCCGGGATCGATCCGAAAGGCGTCATCACCGGAATCAAGCTCGTCGATCACAAGGAGCCGATCGTGCTGGTCGGCATTCCGGAGGCGCGCATCGTCGCCGCCATGAACGCCCTGATCGGCAAGGACATGAAGCCTGTCGCAAGTGGTGCCGAGAAACCGCCGCAGGTCGACATCGTAAGCGGCGCGACCGTCACCGTGCTGGTGATGGGCGACAGTGTCGTCCGCGCGGCGTCAAAGCTCATCCGGAGCGGTCGCGTCGGTGGCGGTGACGGCGCGGCGGCTTCGGCCGCCCTTCCCCCTGTCGTCAAGACGCTCGATCTCGCGCGCAGCGAGGTGCGCGACTGGGAAAGCCTCGTCGGCGATGGCTCGGTGCGCCGGCTTCATCTCGGCATCGGCGATATCAACGAAGCCTTTGCGAAGTCCGGCAGCGCCGCGGCGAGCCAGTATCCCGAACCGGGTGACGCGAGCGATACCTTCATCGAGCTCTACGTGGCGCTCGTGACCGCGCCAACGATCGGCCGCAGCCTGCTCGGCGAGGACGGCTATCAGCGGCTGAAGGACAGCCTGAAGCCCGGGCAGCAGGCCATCGTCGTTGCCGGCAACGGCCCCTACTCCTTCAAGGGTTCAGCCTACGTCCGCGGCGGTATCTTCGATCGCATCGAAATCCTGCAGGAAGGCAACAGCACCCGCTTCCGCGACCGCAACCACACCCGGCTTGGTGCACTGGACGCGGTCGGCGCGCCCGAGTTCAGGGAAATCGGCCTGTTCGTCACCCCGCCTGAGTTCACCCTGGATCCGACCCAGCCGTGGCAGCTTCAACTGCTGGTGCAACGCAGCCTCGGCGGCCGCGACAAGGCGTTCCTGACTTTCGATCTCGGCTACACCCTGCCCGACAGTTATATACGCCGCGAGCAGCGTGCGGTGACGGTACCGGAGAGCGCGGCGCCTCCGGCCTCGCAGCAGGCCACCGCTGCGGCCGCCCCGCCCCCGGATGCAGACGAGCCGTTGTGGATGCGGATCTGGCGGTCGAGCACCGTCTCGATCGGCATCACCGCGTTCATGCTGGCCACCCTCACCGGTATCTTCTTCTTCCAGAATCTGCTCGTGCGCCGCCCGGTGTTCTACACCTGGGTGCGGCGGGGCTATCTCGCCCTCGTTCTGGTCTGGCTCGGCTGGTACGCCAACGCGCAGCTCTCCGTCGTCAACGTCGTCACCTTTACCAATGCGCTGGTGACGGGCTTCCGCTGGGAGTTTTTCCTCGCCGCTCCGCTGATCTTCATTCTGTGGGCTGCGACGGCCGGCGGACTTCTGTTCTGGGGCCGCGGCCCATTTTGCGGCTGGCTGTGTCCCTTTGGCGCGCTCCAGGAGCTCACCAACACGGCCGCGAAATGGCTGAAGGTGCCGCAGATAACGGTGCCGTGGGGGCTGCATGAACGGCTATGGCCGATCAAGTACATCATCTTCCTCGGTCTGTTCGGCCTGTCGCTCTATTCGGTCGACATGGCCGAGCGGTTCGCCGAGGTCGAACCGTTCAAGACCGCGATCATCCTGAAGTTTTCGCGAAGCTGGCCGTTCGTGGCCTACGCAGTCGCCCTGCTCGTCATTGGACTCTTCATCGAACGCTTCTTCTGCCGCTACCTCTGTCCGCTCGGCGCCGCACTCGCGATCCCCGGCCGCATCAGGACGTTCGAATGGCTCCGCCGCTGGGAAGAATGCGGGTCACCCTGCCAACGCTGCGCCAAGGAATGCCCGGTGCAGTCGATCCATCCCGAGGGGCATATCAACGTCAATGAGTGCATCTACTGCATGCATTGTCAGGAACTCTATTACGACGATCACCGCTGCCCGCACATGATCCAGGTGCGGCTCAAGCGCGAGAAGTTCGCGGCTATGTCCTCGCCCGCGATGCGCTCTGGCGGCAAGGGTCCGGCGACCGTCATCACCGCCGGCGGCAAACCTGTCGCCGCTTCAGCCGCCATCTCTCCACCCCCAAACTGAACCGGAAGCCGAGGAGGCAATCATGAGCGAGAACGAAAAGGCAAAGGGCGTCAGCCGACGAACTGTGCTGGGAACGACGGCGGCCGCAGCGGGCGTGGGCCTGGCTGGCGGAGCGGCGATGAAGGACGGCGGTTTCGTCTCGTCTGCGGATGCGCAGACCAAGGCGGCTGCACCGAAGGCCCCTCCTGCCCGGTCGGCCGTGCTGAAGACCGAGGTCGCGCCCGGCGAGCTCGACGAATATTACGTGTTCTTCTCGAGCGGCCAGTCCGGCGAGATGCGCATCGTCGGCCTTCCGTCGATGCGCGAATTGATGCGTGTTCCGGTGTTCAACCGCTGCAGCGCGACCGGCTGGGGCCAGACCAATGAAAGCCTCAAGGTTCTGACCGAGGGGCTGCAGCCCGCGACCCGCGAATTCCTCAAGGATCGCGGCGGCACCTACATGAACGGCGACCTCCACCACCCCCATATTTCGTTCACGGACGGCACCTATGACGGGCGCTACGCCTTCATGAACGACAAGGCCAACAGCCGCGTCGCGCGGGTGCGGCTCGACGTGATGAAGTGCGACAAGATCATCGAGCTGCCGAACCAGCATACGGTGCACGGTTTGAGGGTGCAGAAATATCCTCGGACCGGTTATGTGTTCGCCAACGGCGAAGATGGAGTGCCGCTGCCGAACGACGGCAAGATCCTCAACGACTCCAAACAGTATCGCTCCATCTTCAGCGCGATCGACGGCGACACCATGAAGGTGGCCTGGCAGGTGATCGTCAGCGGCAACCTCGACAACGTCGACGCCGACTATCAAGGCAAGTACGCCTTCGCGACCTGCTACAACGGCGAGGAAGGCGTCACGCTGGCCGAGATGACCGCCAGCGAGCAGGACTGGGTCGTGCTCTTCAACCTCAAGCAGATCGAAGAGGCCGTGAAGAAGGGCGACTTCAAGGAAATGAACGGCGTGCCCGTGATCGACGGACGCAAGGGCTCGCCCTACACGCGCTACGTCCCGGTCTCGAACAATCCGCACGGCATGAACACGGCTCCGGACGGCATCCATATCGTGGCGGCCGGAAAGCTCTCGCCCACCGTGACGGTGATGGACGTACGCCTGTTCGACCAGTTGTTCGATGACAAGATCAAGCCGCGCGACGTCGTCGTCGCAGAGCCGGAGCTTGGCCTCGGCCCGCTGCACACCGCCTATGACGGCAAGGGCAACGCCTACACCACCCTGTTCCTCGACAGCCAGGTCTGCAAGTGGAACATCGACCTCGCCAAGCGGGCTTTCAAGGGCGAGAAGGTCAATCCCATCATCCAGAAGCTCGACGTGCATTATCAGCCGGGCCACAACCATAGCTCGATGGGTCAGACCAAGGAGGCGGATGGAAAATGGCTGATCTCGCTGAACAAGTTCTCGAAGGACCGCTTCCTGAACGTCGGACCGCTCAAGCCGGAGAACGATCAGCTGATCGACATTTCGGGCGATCAGATGAAGCTCGTGCATGACGGCCCGAGCTTCGCCGAGCCGCACGACGCGACCATCGTCCACCGCTCCAAGATAAACCCGATCTCGATCTGGGATCGCGCGGATCCGATGTTTGCCGATGCGGTCAAGCAGGCCAAGGCGGACGGCATCAATCTCGAAGGGGATTCGAAGGTCATTCGCGACGGCAACAAGGTGCGCGTCTACATGACGTCGACCGCGCCGGCGTTTGGTCTGGAGGAATTCCAGGTCAAGCAAGGTGACGAGGTCACCGTCTTCATCACGAATATCGATGCGGTCGAGGACCTCACGCACGGCTTCTGCATCGTGAATTACGGCATCCAGATGGAAGTGGCGCCGATGGCGACCGCGTCCGTCTCGTTCACGGCGAACAAGCCCGGAGTTTACTGGTACTATTGCTCCTGGTTCTGCCACGCCATGCACATGGAGATGAAGGGCCGGATGTTCGTCGAGCCGAAATCGGTTTGAAGTCGATCTGATCGGAGCGACCTCGTGGGTCTGTTGTTACGCATGTTTCCGGCGGCGCTGGTCGCCGCCGGATTGTCCGGCTTCGCCGATGCGGAGATCTTGACGGCTGCGCCCGGGCAGCCGCTGCAAGCGGTGCTGGATGGCGCGCGCGCCGGCGACGTCATCGAGCTTGCTCCCGGCGAATATCACGGCTCGATCCGGATTGACCGTCCCCTGGAGCTGGTCGGGAGCCGAGGCGCGGTGCTCGACGGCGACGGCTCCGGCAACGTCATCACCGTCAGCGCGCCCGACGTCACAATCCGCGGCGTGACCATCCGGGCATCCGGCCGCGACCTGCAGGAGATGAATTCCGGGATCTTCCTGCAAAAGACCGCCGAGCGCGCCAAGATCGAGGACAACCACCTGGTGGGAAACCTGTTCGGTGTCTACGTGCATGGCGCCAAGGGCTCCCGGGTCGTCCGCAACGAGATCGAGGGACTGCGCGGCGGGCGTCTCAGCGAGGCCGGCAACGGCATCTCGCTGTGGAATGCGCCCGACGTCACCGTCGCGAACAACATGTTCCGCTACGGCCGCGACGGCATCTTCTCGATCTCCAGCAGCAAGGACCGCTTCATCAACAATCGCTTCGAGCAGGTTCGTTTCGCCGTCCACTACATGTACACCAACGACAGCGAGATCAGCGGCAACGTTTCGATCGGCAACCATGTGGGTTATGCCATCATGTATTCGAACCGTCTGGTGATCCGCGGCAACTCGTCCGATCACGATCGCGACTATGGGATGCTCTTCAACTACGCGAACTACGCCCAGATCGAGGACAACCGGGTCACGGGCGGCCCGCTCGGCTCGATGACACAGAGGGCGGAGGACGGTCCCGCGGACGAGCGAGGCATGCTTCCGCAGCAGGCACGGGAGAGCACGCTCAAGAGCGGCCCGGAGAAATGCGTGTTCATCTACAACACCAATCACAACAAATTCCGCAACAACTGGTTCGAGCGCTGCGCCATCGGCGTGCACTTCACGGCCGGCTCCGAAGGCAACGAGATCACCGGCAACGCCTTCGTCAGCAACGCCAACCAGGTGAAATATGTCGGCACCCGGCACCTCGACTGGTCGACCGGGGGGCGCGGCAACTACTGGAGCGACAATCCGGCATTCGACCTCAATGGCGATGGAATCGCCGACACGGCGTACCGGCCGAACGATCTCATCGATCGCGTGCTGTGGACGGCGCCGGCTGCGAAGGTCCTGATCAACAGCCCCGCCGTCCAGGTGATCCGCTGGGCGCAGGCACAGTTTCCCGCGCTGCTGCCGGGCGGCGTGGTCGACAGCCATCCGCTGGTGTCGCCGCCGCGGATCCCGGTGAAGGAAACACGATGACCAGCACGGTACGTGTCAGCGACGTCACCAAGGTGTTTGGCCGGGTCGAGGCCGTGCGCGGTGCGTCGTTCACGCTTGGCCAGGGCGAGCTGGTGGCCTTGATCGGGCACAACGGCGCCGGCAAGACCACGCTCATGAAGCTCATGCTCGGGTTGATCCGTCCGACCAGCGGCGCCATCGAGGTGCTCGGAGACAATCCCGCCGCCGGCGAATTCGCCGGCCGACGACAGCTCGGCTACCTGCCGGAAAACGTCTCCTTCGACCCCGCCCTCACCGGCCGCGAGACGCAGGCCTTCTACGCCAGGCTGAAGCGAGAGCCGGTTGCCAAGGCGCTGGAGCTGCTCGACGCGGTCGGACTGGGGGCCGCCAGCCGCCGCCGGGTCAACACCTATTCGAAGGGCATGCGTCAGCGGCTAGGGCTCGCGCAGGCACTGCTCGGCGAGCCGCGTGTGCTGCTGCTGGACGAGCCGACCACCGGTCTTGACCCTGAGCTGCGCCAGACCTTCTATGACGTCATCGCGCGGCTCGCGGCTCGCGGCGCGACCGTGCTGCTGTCGTCGCATGCGCTGACGGAGCTCGAGGAGCGCGCCGGCCGGGTCATCATCATGAACCGCGGCATCAAGGTCGCGGACGGATCGATCGACGAGCTGCGTCGCCTCGCCCGCCTGCCCACCCGAATCCGCCTCAAGGTGGCTGGCCTCGCCCCGAGCGAGATGCCGCCCTGGGCGCCCAACGACGCGGCCTGCCGCCGTCTGAATGGCCACATCGTCGAGATCGACGCCGCGCCGGAGCGGAAGATCGAGCTTCTGCATCGCGCGACGGCCGCCGGCAATTCGGTCGAGGACGTCGACGTGGTCCCGCCCACACTCGACGAGCTCTATGCTCATTTCCTCCGGCAATCGGAGCAGGCGCCATGAATGTCCTGATCATCGCCGCCAAGGAAATCCACCAGGCCATCCGCAATCGCTGGGTGCTTGCCGCAACGCTCCTGCTCGCCGGGCTTGCGCTGTCGCTGACATTTCTCGGCAGCGCGCCGACCGGGAACGTCGGCGTTCGCACCCTGGACGTGGTCGTCGTCAGCCTGTCGAGCCTGACGATCTTTCTCGTTCCACTCATCGCGCTTCTGATTTCCCATGATGCCATCGTCGGCGAGATGGAACGTGGGACGATGCTGTTGCTGCTGAGCTATCCGGTCGCGCGATGGCAGGTGCTGCTCGGCAAGTTCTTAGGTCACCTCGCCGTCCTCGCTTTTGCGACCTGCCTCGGCTACGGCGCGGCGGTCGGAGCGCTGGCGGCGACGGGCAGCCAGATCGATAGCGACAGCTTCCTGGCGTTCGCGGCGATGGTGGGTTCCTCGGTGCTGCTCGGCGCCGCTTTCGTCGCCATCGGATATCTGATCAGCGCGCTCGTGCGCGACCGCGGCACCGCGGCCGGCATCTGCATCGGATTATGGCTGCTGCTGGTGCTGATCTACGACATGGCGCTGCTGGGCGTGCTTGCGCTCGACCAGGGACGCAGCATCTCGGCAAGCGTGCTCAACGCCATGCTGCTGTCGAATCCGACCGACGCCTACCGGCTGATCAACCTGACCGGGTTCGCCAATGTCAGCACCTTCGCCGGCATGGCTGGCCTTGCCCAAACCACATCCCTGACGATACCGGTCCTTCTGACCGCCCTGCTCTGCTGGACGCTGCTGCCGCTGGGGCTGGCCGCGCTCGCCTTCTCGCGGAGGGAGCTATGAGGCGCCGAACGATCCTCCTCGCCTTGCTGCTGCCGCTCGCGCTCGCGGGCTGCAACGAGAAGCAGGCCGCGAAGATCCCGCCGCCGCATCGGATGACCGCGGAAGACATCGGCCATTACTGCGGCATGAACGTGCTCGAGCACCCGGGACCGAAGGGCCATGTCTTCGCCGCGAGCCTGATGGAGCCCGTGTGGTTCTCGTCGGTGCGGGACACAATCGCCTTCACCATGCTGCCGGACGAGCCCAAGGACATTCAGGCGATCTATGTGTCCGACATGGGCAAGGCGCCTGAGTGGGACAAGCCCGGCGCCGACAACTGGATCGAGGCGCGCAAGGCGCTGTACGTGATCGAGAGCCGGGTCAAAAGTGGCATGGGCGGCGACGAGGCCGTTCCGTTCTCGGACCGGGCGGCGGCGGAGAAGTTCGCCGGAGAAAACGGCGGCAGGATCGTCGGCTTCGACGACGTGCCCCGGAACTATGTCTTGACGTCGGCGAATGCCGCCGGCGCCGCTGCGGCCGACGAAGCGGCCGAAGCCCCGCCGGGCGAACGATCGAGGAGGACGCCATGACGCGAACACTGACGCGCCGACGCTTCATCCGGATCAGCGCGGCGGCAGCGGGCTTTGGCGCGCTGTCTCCAGGACACCCCGCTCATGCAGAGGTCGCGCCGGTGACCTGGCGTGGCACGATGCTGGGCGCGGTGGCCACGATGGAGATCTACGACGAAGACCGCAGCCGGGCGGAGCGGCTGATCTCGCTGGCCTGCGCCGAGGCGCGGCGGCTCGAGCGGCAGTTCAGCCTTTACCTGAACGATTCCACCCTGGTCGCGCTGAACCGGACCGGCGTCCTGATCGATCCCGCCGCCGAAATGGTCGATCTGCTATCGACCTCGCAGCACTATTCCACGCTGACGGGCGGTCTGTTCGATGTCACGGTGCAGCCGCTGTGGGATCTCTACGCCAGCCATTTCGCGCGAGATGACGCGGATCCGGCCGGTCCTGCGGCAGCCGCGATCGAGGCCGCGCTCGCGCGCATCGGCAGCAGCCGGCTGTCGATCAACCGCGACCGGATCGTGATGCCCAAGGGCATGACCGTCACCCTGAACGGGATCGCGCAAGGCTACGTCACGGACAAGGTGGTCGACCTGCTGCGGGCGCATGGCATCTCTCGCAGCCTGGTCGACATGGGCGAGGCCCGCGCGATCGGCTCCCGTCCGGACGGACGGCCCTGGGAGATTGGCATCGCCGATCCCGACATTGTGGGCCGCACGAAGACGGTGCTGCCGATCGTCGACCACGCCGTGTCCACCTCGGGCGGCTACGGCTGCCAGTTCGATGCCAGGGCGCGCTTCAACCATTTGTTCGATCCCCGATTGGGCGGCTGCGCCTACCGCTATCGCAGCGTGACGACCGTGTCCCACAGCGCCACCGCCGCGGATGCATTGTCGACGGCGTTCAGTCTGATGCCGGAAGATAAGATTCGATCGCTCTTGCCGCATGTCGACATCGACCGCGTGCATCTGATCGATGAGGCCGGTCAATCGGTCGAGTTGTCGGCGTAACCTGCGCGCTACTGCAGTGGCAGCAGCTCCAACTGGCTCTGCGCCTTCTTGACCGCCGCTGCGTACCAGCTCTGGCTCGGCGCTTCCTTGGCGAAGCATTTCGTGTAGGCGTCCATGGCCTGATCCTCGCGCGCCATGTCGCCGCGCGGGTCCTTCTTATTGACGGGTTTCGCCATCATCTGCTTCCACACACGCTCGCAGGCCGGGATTTCAGCCGTCTTCGGCGTTCGATGTGGCGAGGAAGTAGACCTTGTCGCCCCTGGTCGCGACGATGTCGATTTCATCCGGCGGTCCCTTGAGCCCGCCATTGCCGCGCACGCCGAGCACGGCGACCACAGCACTTGCGGATGCGGGCTTTGTGATCGGCAGCTCGGCATATTTGGCGAAGGCGGCGTCCTGGATCGCCTGATAATAGAAGCGGTCGGACTTGAACGCAGCGCCGCTCTCCGGCGGCATGCCGTCCTCGCGATGCTCGCGCAGCCAGTGCGCCAGAAGTGCGCTCGTGGTTACGACGGCTTGCGTCTTGTAACCTTCCGAGGCGAAGCTGAGCCCGTCGAGATGGCCGAAGCCGATATCACTCTTGAAGAGCGTGTCGACGTTCGACTTGCCGTCTGCAGGAAGCCCCTTGATCGTGACCGGTCCCACCAGGCCGCGCAGCACGCCCGTCAGCTCCTTGAGCGCCACATCATGCTGCTTGTAGATCTCGTCGCTCTCCTTGGCACTCGAGAATTTTGCGATGTAGCGATCGCGCAGGTCGAGATAGTGCTGCTCGGGCGTGGCCGCATGGACGGGCGTCGCCAGGACGAGCAAGCAGAGCAAGGCAAGCGATTTCATTCGATGTCCGCGGACTGGGAGCGATCTCCAGTCTTTGTGCCCGCGACAGGCGGGAAGGTTCATCCGCAACGACCCGTGCGGGCGCCCTACTCCGCCGGCGTAAGCTGCCGGGTCAGACGCACCGCCGCGGTCTCGCGCACGCGGACGCGGGCGCGGCGCTTGCGCCACCAGATCACGACGCCGGTGACCGAGAGTGCCGCCACGACCAGCCCCATGATCGAGATCAGGATGCGGCCGAACAGTCCGACGATGCGGCCCGAATGCAGCGGAAATTGCGCCTGGACGAAGATGTCGGCGGCAGTACCGACCCAGGGCAGCCGCTCGCCGATCGGGCGGCCGTCCTCGCTGTCGTAATAGAGCTGGGCCGGGCCGACGCCGCCGGCGCCGTGGTCGTCACCGGGGTGGAAGAAGGCGGCGGCATAGACCCCATGGGCCGGGCCGTAATTGACCGAGCCGACCGGGATCGTCCACCCTCGCGCCTTGCCGTCGGCGGCGGCGCGTGCGGCGATGTCGGCGAAGGTGACCTTGGGCTCGATGGGATCGTCGAGATCGCGATACGGCCGCTGCTCATAGGGTGTCGGCGTGTAGTTCGACACCATCTTCATCAGCGGCGAGAACACCTCGAAATAGAGGTTCAGCGAGAACGCCGTGAAGGCGATGACGAACAGCACGCCCCAGGTCCAGAGACTGAAGGCGCGGTGGATGTCGAAATTGATCCGGTAGGCGCTGCCGGAGGTCTTGATGGTCCAGGCCGGCGCCCAGCGCGCCCAGAAGCCGCGATCGAGCTGGCGCGTGACGGCAGGCGCCCGCGCCGCCTTGGCCCGCCTGCGCGAGGGCAGTGTCAGGTAGAAGCCGACGAAGCAATCGATGGTCCAGATGATCGCGATCACGCCGAGCACGCGCATGCCCCAGCGATCGCTGCCCCAGAACTCCGGAATGTGCATCGTGTAGTGCAGCTTGTAGAGAAACGAAACGAAGTTTTCCCGCGTGACGGGCCAGACCGCGCCCCAATAGCGCCGGCCCAGCTCCGCGCCGGTGTTGGGATCGAGGAACACCTGATTGTAGTCGAGGGCGTAGCGCTTGCCGGTCGCGGGATCGATCCGCGGCATGACGAAGAACCACAGCGAGTGGCCCTCCTCCGGCGTCATGAAGAGGTAGACGACGCGCGCGCGGGGATCGCGTTGCTCGATCGTCTTGGCGAGCTCGATCGATGGGATCGCCGGGCCCTTGGTCGAGACGTCGAACAGATGGCTATTCAGGACGTCGTCGATCTCGTGATCCCAGGAGATGATCGCGCCGGTGATGCCGGAAAAGAACAGGAATCCGGCCGTGAGCAGTCCTGCCCAGCGATGCAGCTTGCCGAATATCGCTCTCATCGTCTTGCACTCTCATCCAGCAGGTCCGGCTCGCCATTGCCGGGACCGTCTTCGATTTCACCAGCGATAAGTCAGCTTGCCGATGGCTTTCCGTCCCTCGGCGTACATGCAGCCCGAAAGGCCGTAGCACGCCGCGACATAGCGCGTGTCCGCAAGGTTGGTGACGTTCAGCGACAGCCGCCAATTGTCACGGGTATAGGCAAGCAGCGCATCCAGCACGGTGGCCGATCCCACCTTGAACGTGTTGGCATCATCGCCCCAGGTCGCGCCGACATAGCGAACGCCGCCGCCGAACTGCAAGCCCGCCAGCATGCCGTTCTGAAGCGTGTAGTCGCTCCACAGCGAGGCGCGGTTGAGCGGCACGGTGACCGGCGCCTTGCCGACATTGACCGGATCTTGCGTGACCATGGCATCGATATAGGCGTAGGCCGCCCGCAGGTTCCAGCCGTCGGCGAGCGACATCGAGCCTTCGAGCTCGATACCGCGCGACTTCACCTGCCCGATCTGTTCGTAAAAGGTGGTTGCAGGCACGTACACAGCGACGTTGTCACGCGTCAGGTCGAAGGCGGCGAAGGTGAACAGCGCATTCCAGCCGAGGGGTTGATACTTGACGCCCACCTCGTACTGCACGCCGGTCTCGGGATCGAGCATCTGTCCGGACGGGCCGGTCGCGAGCTGCGGCAGAAACGACTCGGAATAGCTGAAATAGGGCGCGATGCCGTTGTCGAAATTGTACATCACGGCCGCGCGGCCGGTGAAGGCCGAGGCGTCCTTCGATGTCGAAGTATCGGCCGGGGGCAGATTGGTGTCGAGCTGCGTCGTCACGAAGTCCTGGCGGCCGCCGAACTGGAACGACAGCCGACCGAGCTTGATCTGGTCCTGTGCATAGAGGCCGAGCTGCGACTGCTTGATGCCCTTGTTGTCGTACATGCCGCCGAGAGCCCAGTCGTAGCTGTAGACCGGGTTGAAGACGTTGATCTCCGGCGCTGACGTCGTGACGGCAAAGGCCGTATCGCGGAACGTGGTGTTGCGATAGTCGAGCCCGACCAGGGTGGTGTGGCTGAGGATGCCGGTGGTGAACTTGCCCTGGAGCTGATTGTCCACCGCAAAGGAGTTGATGTAGGAGTTGCTATAGCTGCCGAAACGCCCCAGCTGCCCCGCCGCTTCGTCGGTGTATCCGGTGCCGTAGAAGGTCTTTTCCTCGTTGTGCTGATAGGCGTAACGCAGGTTCTGCCGGAAGGTGATGTTGTCGGTGAAATTGTGCGACAGCTGATAGCCGGCGGTCGCAATCTCGGTGTTGAACGCGTTGAAGCTCGGCACGCCCGCGAAGAACGAGACCGGGATGGTGCGGCTGTTGTTCGGCCACACCGTGCCCGAGGCCGGCAGGAACTGCAGGCCCCACCCTGCCCGGTCGCGCTGGTAGTTGGCCAGCAGCGTGATGGTGGTGTCCTCGTTCGGCTTGAAGGTGACGGCGGGGGCGATGAAGACGCGGTTGTCCTTGGTGAAGTCGACCTGGGTCTGGCCGTCGCGGACGACGCCGGTGAGGCGCCACAGCACGGTGCCTTCCTTGTTGGCGGCGCCGCCCATGTCGAACTGGCCCTGATAGCGGTTGAAGCTGCCGCCGGAGATCGAGACCTCGCCGAACTGCTGCGCCGTCGGCAGCTTTGTCACGTAGTTGAGAATGCCGCCGGTGCCGCTGCCGCCATACATCGCCGATGACGGGCCCTTGAGCACCTCCAGGCGCTCGGCCCCGTAGGGATCGAGGCCATTGAAGTGCACGTAGTTGCTCGAGGGGATCCGCAGGCCGTCGACGTAGAGACCCGACATGGTCGTGTCGAAGCCGCGGATCTGGAGAGCGCCGAAGCGGGTGTCCGAGCCGCCATTGACGTCGCCGCTGACACCTGCCGTGTAGCGTAGCGCCTCGCCGATCGAGACCGCGCCCTGGTTCCTGACCTGGTCGGTGGTGACGACGGAGACCGACTGCGGGGTTTCGATCAACGGTGTGTCGGTCTTGGTGGCCGTGCCGCTTCGCGTCGCGACGAAACCGCGCACCGGACCATTGGCACGTTCGCCCGTCGCGCCGTTTGACGATGCCGACTGGGTTGGTGTGGCCGGCTGCGCGGGAGAGCGACGATTGGCGCGAGAGGTGCGTGTCGCCGCCCTTCGCGACGAAGCAACCGCCGCAGGACGGGCACGCTGAACCGGCGCGTCGACGGTGACAGCGGGAATCTGCGTCTGCGCCTCCGCGGAACCAAAGGGAACAACGAGCGAGAATGTGCTGACCGCCCCGAGCAGCAGCACCCGAATCTGTCGACGACGCGCGCATTCACGCGAAGAAAGCTGGTAGTCGGTCACGTCTTTCGAGGCCCCACGCACTGCCGGCTTTGCCGGTATCGTTTTTGGTGTCCCGCCCTAACTCAGGCGGTTTCGGAGTGCGATAGGAACGAAGTTAGAATCTCTCCAGAGGCGTGCGCAGCGCGTGCGACGAATGCGCTCATGCCGAATTGCCGCGCGCGGTGCCAGGCAGTCGTCGTGCTCCACATTTGGAATGCTTCTAGATGGAAACGCTCCCTCACCATTCGGCAATGGCTGGAAACGACCAGCTTGCTACCGCGCGAGAATGCCAACGACCGACGCGGTCTGCGCTACCGAAAAATCCGATCGAGCCCGATCGAGCTCTATGACTTGCCGGCGCGGCAACAGGATTCGTCGGCAGTGTTGCTCGCGTGTGCCAACACGCTGCGGCTGTTGCGGTCCGGCGGGATGTCACCGGCCGCATTGGCGGCGAAAAAGCCGGTCGGCTTCAGCAGGAAGCCGGCATATTCCACCGGCATGATCGGAAAGTCCTCGGGCTTGCAGACATGGGTGTGGCCGAAAGAGTGCCACACCACGATATCGGCATTCTCGATGTTGCGGTCCTTCGCGGCATAACGCGGCAGGCCATCGCCGCCGGCATGGACGTTGGGATAATCGCCGCTTGCGTATTTCTCGGCCGGATCGAATGCCGTCACCCAGACATGCTTGGTGGCGAAGCCGCCGCGCTTGCGCACGTAACTGCCCTCCTGCGCCAGCATCAGCGGGCTCGGATTGACGACGAGCTTGTAGGCCGGGGCATTGCCGACGGAGTTGGTCTCATTGGGATTGCTGATCTTCCAGAACCGGCCGGTCTCGCCATTGGCGATGCCCGCCGCGTCATGCTCGCGCGACAGCACCCGCGTCGTGGTGTCGAAGACGTTGCCGTGCGGATTGTCGTCACCCCAGGGCCGCGGCACAAAATCGTGCTCGGTGACGGTGTTGCCGCCGCCGTCGAGATCCATGTGCAGGCGGACGTTGAAGAAGTGCTGGTGCGTCGGCCCACCCAGATTGTCGTCGACCATGCCGCCCCATTTGTATGTCTCGCCTGATGGCACCGCGGCGGTCTGGATGATGCCGGTGAGCTTGGTCTCCAGCTGGATCGTGCCGTCCTGGTAGAGATACCAGTAGAAGCCGTAATCGTAATTGCCGACGGTGGCGAAAAACGAGATCACGAGCCGCCGCGAGCGGCGGACCTCGAACAGGCCGTTGCGGAACTCATAGTGTTTCCAGGCGATCCCATAATCTTCCTCGTGCATGCAGATGGCGTTCTGCATGACGAAGGGCTCGCCCTTGCTGTCCGCCGCCGGTACGTCGAAATAGCGGATGTTGCCGAGACAGTCGCAGCCGAGCTCGAGCGCGTTGGCGAGCATGCCCAGACCATATTCCCCGGCATCGAACGCCGATTTCCAGAAATGGTTCGCGGTCGGATCGGCGTAAGGCACCACCATCTCGGTGACGCTGGCGCGGTGAATCAGGGAGCGCTTGCGCGCGCCGTCCTGGTAGGCAAGCTGATGCAGCACGAGGCCCTCGCGCGGCGTGAAGCCGATGCGAAAGCTCCATTTCTGCCAGTCGACCTTCCAGCCATCGACGCGAAAGCTCGCGCCCTCGGGCTGCTCGATGTGCAGGGGCTTGATGTCGGCGCGCGGATTGGTCACCTCATGCGCGCCGTAGTTCCGCTTCTTGCGCGGAATCGGCACGATCGGATCCTCATCCGTGAGGTCGATGATCTTGCCGCCGATCAGGTCAACGACAGCGACCACGCCCTCGATGGGGTGCGCATAGCCGTTGTCCTGAAGGTGCTCGCGAAAATAGCTGACGGCACGCACGATACGGGCGCCGCGCTCGAACTCCTTGTCGAAGAACCCCGACGAGAACGGATCGACCTGGACCAGCTCGATGTCCTTGTCGGAGAGCCCGCGCCGCACCATCGCTGCCCGCCAGCCCGGATCGGCCTTCACCACGGCCTCGCACTTGAAGAATTCTTCCAGCATCACCGGCGGTTGCCCGTAGGGCGCCTCGCGGTTCTGGATGATCTTGCGGCCGACGATCTCGCCACGGCCGAGATCGACGATGTGCTCAATCGCCTCGCCCGTGGTCACGTCCAGCGTCAACGCGAAGGCGCGGCGCCCTACGCCGCCTGCGGCGAGCTCTTGCTTGGTCGGCTCCTCTAACCGGACCGTCGGGAAGCGGCAGTTCTCCGGTGAGGTCACGGCGGCGCGCACCAGCGTGCAGGCGGCCGTGATCTCCTCGGCCGTCAGCGGATCGAGCGGATACGGCGCCGCGGTCTCTGCTTGCGATTTGGCCTTGACGGTATCGAGCATGGGGATGTCCAGAAATCAGGCGAGATGCGCGGTGATGGCGCTGAAGGCGGCGAACCAGCGCTGGTCGATCGGCACGTCCATCGCCTTGGGCTGTGTCGCGAGCTTCACGATGACGGTGTCCGAGCCGAGATCGACATAGAGGTGCTGGCCGTGAATGCCGATCGCGGTGAGCGCGTTGCGCGACGGATCGATCGTGAACCATTTGCTGCGGTAGCGCGCGCCCGGGAAGAACTCGGCGAGGTCGCCGTCGGCCCAGGCCTTGGGATCGCCGTTCTCGCGGATGTCATCGATCCACCAGCCCGGCACCACCTGCCGCCCCTCGACCACGCCGCGGCAGCGGATCATCTCGCCGAAACGGATGAGGTCACGCGCGGTGACGGAGATGCCGCCGGCGATGCGGCCCATGCCGTGGCTGTCGAGTGTGAGCGAACCGTCCTCCTCCGCGCCCAGGGGCTGCCAGAGATATTCGGAGAGGATGCGGTGATAGGGCATGCCGCAGGCACGCTCATAGACCCAGCCGAGCGCCTCGGTATTGGGCGAGACGTAGTGGAACACCTTGCCGTGCGGCTTGCCGGTGCCGCGCAATGTCGTGAGATAGGCGCGCTGGTGGCCAGGCTCGACGCCCGGCGGCGGCACGTCCCAGCCCGAGGAGAACCGATAGCGCGCAACGTCGCCGGCGGGGTCCTCGTAATCCTCCTCGAACTTGATGGCGACGGCCATGTCGAGCAGGTTGCGGACAGTGCAGCCGGCGTAGACCGACGTCTCTAGCTCCGGCACGTAGCGCACCACCCTCGCCTCGGGATCGAGCAGCCCTCTCTCGGCCATCACGCCGCCGAGCGTGCCGGCAATCGCCTTGCTGATCGAGCAGATCAGATGCGGCGTGGTCACGCTCATGCCGTCGCCGTACCATTCGTGGATCAGCGTGCCCCGATGCATGACGAGGAGCGTATCGGCAAAGGTCTCGCGGAGCGTGGCTTCGATCGTGGTCTCTTTGCCATCAGGCGCGGTGAAACCGAGTTTTGCCAGTTCGCGCGGCGCGCTTCGCATCAGCGTCGGCTGCGCCGAGCGGCGGATCTCTGCGGTCGGCAGCACTTCACGGGTGTGGGTAAAGCCCCAGCGGATCGCGGGAAAGCTGCGCCAATTGGCGCGCGTCACCTGCGCCTCGGGCGCGGGCGGGCTGCCGCGCATGATCTCGGTCGGTCGCATCTCGATCCCTCCGCAAAGCGCCGTCCCGGCTGCGATGTCGGAACGGCAGGACCGAAGCCTGCACCGCGGCACCCTCGGGCGTTATCGAGATCCGGCAATATTTTGCTGGACAGCGTCCGTAGCCGTGCCAGTCTGGCGTGGTTCTTGCTGGCTGTCGGGTGGTGAATTTCGACGTGTCGTCATGCCCTTAGGCGCAACTCTTCCGACTCTGGACTCGGCTGCCGGCCTGTTTCAGGCCAGCAGTACCGATGTCGACGAGCATTGCGCTTCGCTCGGTCGCTGGCGGCTCAGCTACGATCAGATCAGCGCCGGAGCCTTCAGGGGCAGCTTCACCCAACTCTCCCTGCCCCGGCTCGACGTCTTCCGCGAGATCACCAGCCAGCAAGTCCGCCAATACGGCCAGTTGGGGGCCGACAGCTTCGGCATCGGCCTGCCCTGGCACGGTGACGGCGAAGTCAATTGCAACGGCACCAGCGTTGCAGGTGCCCAGGTCATCGCCTGCATCGACGCCGAGGTCGATATGTGCACGCCGAAATCATTCGAACTGCGCGGTGTTGTCGCCAGCGCGGCGCTGATCGAGGAGCTTGCGGCCCGGCTCGATATCGAACTGCCACGCGCGGTCTGGCACCAGTTGCGGGTGATCGAGATGGCGCAGGCACCGGTCGCGCGATTGCGCGCTCACCTTGCCGCGATCCACGAGACCATCACGACCGCCCCGGAAACGTTCAACGATCCGGCGGCGCGGCAAGCGCTGGAAGACGCCCTCCTCGTCGAGATCATGGACATGCTGCCGACCGCACGCCCCAGCGATCCCGGCCGCAGCGCCGCGGCGCGCAAGCGCACCGTCGATCGTGCGCGGGCGCTGATGCATGGCAGCGGCGATCGCTCGCTCTCGCTGCTGGAGGTCTGCAAGGCGGTCGGCGCCAGCCCGCGCAAGCTCGGCTATTGCTTCCAGGAGGTTTTGGGAACGAGCCCGATGCACTACTGGCGCGCGATGCGGTTGAACCGCGTGCGGCGGGATCTGAAACGCGCCGGCGGCACCGATGCCCCGGTCTACGACGTCGCCGTGCAGCACGGCTTCTGGCACTTCAGCCAGTTCTCGCTCGACTACAAGCGCCACTTCTCCGAACTGCCCTCGCAGACCCTGCGCCGCGCCAGGTGTACCTGATCCGGCTCAGTGATGCCGCAGCCGGCGATTGACCCGACGCGCCAGATAATCGCCGGCGCTCTGGACGAGCTGCACCAGCGCAATCAGCACGACGACAACGGCCAGCATCATCTCCGGCATGAAGCGCTGATAGCCGTAGCGGATGCCGAGATCACCCAAGCCACCGCCGCCGACCGCGCCGACCATCGCGGAGTAGCCGAGCAGACTGACCACGGCGAGCGTCAGTGCCAGCAGAAGTCCCGGCAGCGCCTCGGGGATCAGCACCTTGAACACGATCTGAAGCGGTGAGGCGCCGAACGAGGACGCGGTCTCGATCAGGCCGCCGTCGACCTCGCGGATGGCAGCTTCGACTAGACGCGCGATGAAGGGCGCCGACGCGATCGTCAGCGGCACGATCGCCGCGGTCGATCCGATCGAGGTGCCGGCAACGATGCGCGTGAACGGGATGATGGCAACGACGAGGATAATGAAGGGTGTCGACCGCGTCGCATTGACGACGATGCCGAGGACGCGATTGACGATGGGAGCTGCGAACAGCTCCCCCTTTCGGCTGGTCGCGAGGAAGACGCCGAGCGGAAGGCCGAAGGCGGTGCCGAGCAGCGCCGCGATGCCGACCATGTACAGGCTCTCGAAGGTGGCCTGGATGATCAGATTGATGAGTTCAGGCGACATAGCCGAGATGCTCCGCCGGGAATTGATGTTGAGCGAGAAAGGCGAGCGTGCGCGCCACTGCATCCTCGCCGCCAGAAATACCGAGTGGAATGCCGAGAACGAGCGAGCCGACATGCTGGCCACCGATCTCGTCGATGCGCGCCGCCAGCAGCGACACGTCGAGGCCGAGCTCGCGGGCGAGCCGCGCGACAAGGGTGTCGCCGACCCCCGCCCCGCGCACCTGGAGGCGGATCACGGCCTGCCCACCGGCAGACGGCTCCGCCACGATCCGGCTCGCCAGCGAGACGGGCAAGCTGTCGCCGGTCACCTCGGCCAGGAAGGATTGCGTGATCGGATGCTTGGGGTGGGTGAAGATATCCGCGACATGGCCGCTTTCGACCACATGGCCGGCGTCGAGCACCACGACGTCCCGGGCGAGCTGGCGCACCACGGACATTTCGTGGGTGATCAATACGATGGTCACTCCGAGCTCGCGGTTGATGTTCGCGAGCAGATCGAGGATTGCCCGCGTCGTCTGCGGATCGAGCGCGGAGGTCGCCTCGTCCGACAGCAGCACGCTCGGCCGCGTCGCCAGCGCCCGGGCGATGCCGACGCGCTGCTTCTGGCCGCCGGAGAGCTCCGACGGATAGCGGTCATGCTTGTCGGCGATGCCGACGAGTGCAAGCAGCTCGGTGACGCGGGCCTTGATATCGGCCTTGGCCCAGCCGGCGATCTCGAGTGGCAGCGCGATGTTGTCGGCCGCCGTGCGCGACGACAGCAGGTTGAAATGCTGGAAGATCATTCCGATCGAGCGCTGCGCCAGCCTGAGTTCGCGGCCCGCCAGCGCCGAGATATCGCGGCCGTCCACGATCACCCGGCCCGTGGTCGGCTTCTCCAGCCCGTTGATGAGCCGGACCAGGCTCGACTTGCCGGCGCCGGAGCGGCCGATCACGCCCGTGATGGAACCGCGCGGTATCGCGAAGTCGATGTTTTGCAGCGCGTTGACGCCGGGCTTGCCGCGATAGGCCGGATAGGTTTTCGCGATGCCGGCGAAACGGACCATCGCGTCCGGCTCAGCTGCGGCAGGTGAAATCGCTTCACACCTCTCGATCGGCTGTCCGACCGCGAGCGATTGGTGGGCATTCATGGAAGCGGCCTTCATGCACAATAGTTCGCTTGCCCGCCGCCCCTGGGGCGCACGGGAACCGGGTCGCATTCGAGCGACAGGGGTGAAACTGCGGTGAGGGTTCGGGTGAAACACGCTGCAACGCAGCACGCACCATCGCCCTTTCAGGTCGGTCTTGCAATGTCAGATATTTGGAAGGAGTTGGACGAAGTTTTCCCACCCTGCCCGGAGAAGAATATTCCTTCGCCGGGGCTATCAGCGCCCCACCCGGGCTCATCCCATCTGCAACCATGGCAGCACGATCAGCAGGAGCCCGGCGAAATAGAGAAGCCCAAAGAGCAGGCCAAAACCCCAGAACTGGCCCTTTCCGATATAGCCGCTGCCGAAGTACATCGGCGCCGGCCCTGTCGCGTAAGGCGATATCACGCCCATCAGGCCGAGCGAGTACATGCAGAGCATGGCGAGCGTCGTGACCGGCAGGCCGGGGATGCCCGATCCCACCGCGAGCACGACCGGCAGCACGGCGGCGGCATGCGAGGTGATGCTCGAGAAGAAATAGTGGATCCAGAAGAACAGCGCGACCAGCAGCAGCATCGCGGTCGACGGCGACAGCCCGGCGAGCGGTTTTGCGTATTCGGTCGCGAACCATTTGATGAAGCCGATCTCGTTGAGGCCCGAGGCCAGCGTCAACAACGAGGTGAAATAGAAGAACACCTCCCAGGCGCTCTTCTCGCTGACAATGTCGGCAAACTCGATCACGCCGGTGACCAGCATCAGGGAGATCACGATGAACACTACGGTGGTGGCATTGACGAAGTTCGAGCCGAGCACGGGAACGTGGATGTCCGGGCTGGAGCCCGCGATCCACAGGAACATCGCGAGCACGATGAGGCCGAGCATGATCCACTCGTTGCGCGACATCGGGCCCATCCCGGCGAGTTCCTTCGCCGCCCATTCGGTGATTTCCGGGCTGCGCTTCACCTCGGGACGGCAGACCAAATAGCTGAGCAGCGGCACGAGGACCATCAGCAGGATGCCCAGCGGCGCGAAGCCGAGAAACCACTGGCCCCAGCTGACCTCGACCCCGGCGGTCTTCTTGGCGATCGCCAGTGCCGCCGCGTTGGGTGCGAGCGCCGTGAAGAACAGCGAGCTCGTGACGGCGGTCGCGGCAAAGGCCGTCCACATCACATAGGTGCCGATCCTGCCGGCGGTCGGCCCCGGCTCGGATCCATAGATGCGTGGGATGTTGCTGATGATGGGATAGACGATGCCGCCGCTGCGCGCGGTGTTCGACGGCGTTGCCGGCGCGAGCAGGAAGTCCGACATCGCCACGGCATAGCCAAGGCCGAGCGTGTTGCGGCCAAGGCGCTGCACCAGCACCAATGCAATGCGCCGGCCAAGCTGGCTCTTGCGATAGCCGATCGAGAACACGAAGGCGCCGACGATCAGCCACACCGTGCTCTCCGCAAAGCCCGCCAGCATCCAGCGCAGCGACTTGCCGGGATCAGGATCGATATAGCCGGCAACGCCCGCGACCGTGAGGCCGATGAAGCCGACCGCGCCGACCGGCATCGATTCCAGGATGAGCCCGGTGATGACGGCCGCGAACACGGCGAAATAGTGCCACTGATTGACGTTGAGCCCTGCAGGCACCGGCCACAGATAGATCACCAGCCACACCGCGAGCGGCGCGACCAGTTTCCAGCGAAAGCCTTTCGCCTCCAGCGCTTGCGAGCTAGCAGTCATGGGCCCTCCCCCTCGATCGTCGTCGCCTGTGCGGCCCGTGGGCGAGCCTGCTCTTGTCCCTGCGCCGCGTATACGAACTGCCGGTTGTGCGATCAATGGCCTGGCATAGATCTATCGCCCCTTGAAGCGCGGCTTGCGGCGGCCCAGGAACGCCTCGACGCCCTCCTTCTGATCCTCGCTGAGGCTGGCGAGCGCGAACTGATCGACGTCCATGTGGCTCGCGAGATCGTCCAGCGCATGCGCGAGCCGGTTGACGGTGAGTTTCGTCATCGCGACCGAGAGCGGCGGCTGCGCGGCGACCTTGCGCGCAAGATCCATGGCGGCATCGAAGGCATGGCCGGGATCGACCACCTGCTCCACCAGGCGCCATTCATGGGCCTCATCCGCTGAGATGCGCTCATCAGCCAGGATCACCGCCTGCTTGGTGCGGGCCGGCCCCATCAAATGCAGCATGCGCGGGATGCTCTGCCAGCTCATGTTCATGCCGAGCCCGATTTCGGGCACGCGCAGATGCGCATCGCGGCCCATGATGCGGAAGTCGAGCGCGACGGCCAGCGCCACGCCGCCGCCGACACAAAAACCCTCGATCGCCGCGATCGTGATCTGCTCCATCTCGTGCCAGGCGTGCGTCAGACGCGGCCCGAGCTTGAGGTGGCGCCGCAGCGTGCCGAGGTCCATCTCCTTGCGCGAGCGCCCCTCGGCGTCCTTGAGATGAAGCCGGCGCTGAATGCGCCCGAGCTGCCGGTCAATACGACCACCGACGTCGCGGCATCGTCCTCGAAACTGCGCGCCGCCGCGGTCAGCTGCCGCAATGCCTCGGGTGACAGGGCATTGATGCCGTCGCCCCGATCGAAACGCACCACCGCAATCCGCCCCTCGGGCCCGAGGCCCCTTTCGATCTTCACGTAGTCCGTCACCAACGTCTCCCCATCTGCTTTGCGGCGATGCTAGCCTACACCCGGCCTCACGAATATGGGACCCGGTTGCGCCGCTGCGCATACTCGACAGGCCCAGGCCATTGCGCTTAGTCTTCGCCGCCATGAGCCATGATCACGACCATCACCACCACCACGATCACGACCATTCCGAGCTGTCGGAGACCGAGCTGCGCGTGCGCGCGCTCGAGACGATCCTGACCGAAAAAGGCTATGTCGAGCCCGCCGCGCTCGACGCCATCATCCAGGCCTATGAGACCAAGATCGGCCCGCACAACGGCGCACGCGTCGTCGCCAAGGCCTGGACCGATCCGGCATTCAAAAAGGCGCTGCTGGAGGACGGCTCCAAGGCGATCGGCACGCTCGGCCATGTCAGCCCCGTCGGCGACCATCTCGTCGTGGTCGAGAACACACCCGCGCGCCACAACATGGTCGTGTGCACGCTGTGCTCCTGCTACCCCTGGGAAATGCTGGGGCTGCCGCCGGTCTGGTACAAGGCGGCGCCCTATCGCTCGCGCGCCGTGAAGGATCCGCGCGGCGTGCTTGCCGATTTCGACGTCACCCTGCCGAAGGACATCGAGATCCGGGTGTGGGATTCCACGGCCGAGACGCGCTTCCTGGTGCTGCCAATGCGGCCCGAAGGCACCGAGGGCTGGAGCGAGGAGCAGCTCGCCGAGCTCGTCACGCGCGATTCCATGATCGGCACCGGATTCCCGCGAAAGCCCGGAGCGCCGTCATGAACGGCGTCCACGACATGGGCGGCATGGACGGCTTCGGCAAGGTCGAGCCGGAGCCGAACGAGCCTGTCTTCCACGAGGAGTGGGAGTCCCGCGTGCTGGCGATGGTGCGAGCGATGGGCGCGGCCGGCGCCTTCAACATCGACACCTCGCGCTTCTATCGCGAGATGATCCCGCCGCACGTGTATCTGTCGAGCTCCTACTACAAGAAATGGTTTCTCGGGCTCGAGGAGATGCTGATCGAGAAAGGCTACCTCACCCGGGAGGAGGTCGCCGCCGGCCATGCGATGCAGCCTGCAAAGGCGCTCAAGAATGGCAAGCTGAAGCGCGACGATGTCGAGCGCACCATGGTGCGCGGCAAGTTCGCCCGCCCTGCTCCGGCCCCGGCAAAATTCAACATCGGCGATCGTGTGCGTGCGAAGAACATTCATCCGGCCACGCACACGCGGCTGCCGCGCTATGTGCGCGGCCATGTCGGCGTGGTCGAATTGAACCACGGCTGCCACGTGTTTCCGGATTCAGCGGCGATGGAGCTCGGCGAAAATCCGCGGTGGCTTTACACCGTGGTGTTCGAAGGCCGCGACCTCTGGGGCGAGGACGGCGATCCCACCCTGAAGGTCTCGATCGACGCGTTCGAGCCGTATCTGGACCCGGCGTCATGAGCGGCACCGCTGCTGCCGCAGCCACCGCGGCCATACCCAGCATTCCCCGCGATGACGACGGCCCTGTGTTCCGCGCGCCCTGGGAGGCGCATGCGTTTGCGATGGCATTGACGCTGCACGAACGCGGCGCATTCACCTGGCCGGAATGGGCCGCCGCCTTGGCCTCGGAGATCAAGCGTGCCCAGGCCGCCGGCGATCCTGATACGGGCGAGACCTACTATCTGCACTGGCTCGCCACGCTGGAAGGTCTGGTTGCGCGCAAGGGTGTCGCCTCGACGGAAACCCTGCACCGCTACCGCGACGCCTGGGACCACGCGGCCGATCGCACCCCGCACGGCAAGCCGATTGAGCTCAGGCCGGAGGATTTTGGTTAGGTCCGCTCACGCCACAAACTCGTTGTTGTGGAGCGGCTCGCTCTCGTGTCCCGGACAAGGTGCAAACGCGCAAGCGTTGCGGCGCAGAGCCGGGACCCAGAAGGCGACACGATAGGTTACGGATGCATGGGCCCCGGCTCTGCAGCGTACCGCTGAAGAAGCGCTGCGCTGCGTCCGGGGCACGAGAGCGGTGCAGCCAGCCATCACCGCCCCGCCACAAACTCCCGCCACCCCTTCGCCCGCAGGCTGCACGCTGGGCATTCCCCGCACCCATAACCCCACTCATGCTGCGCGCCGCGTTCGCCGAGATAGCAGGTGTGGGAATGCTCGCGGATCAGATCGACCAGCCCCTCGCCGCCGCGATCCTGCGCGAGCTGCCAAGTCGCGGCCTTGTCGATCCACATCAAGGGCGTATGCAGCTCGAATTGTCTTGCCATCCCCAGCGAAAGCGCGGCCTGCATGGCGCGGATGGTGTCGTCGCGGCAATCGGGATAGCCGGAATAGTCGGTCTCGCACATGCCGCCGACGATGTGGGTGATGCCGCGCCGGTAGGCCAGCGCCGCCGCAAAAGTCAGGAACACCAGGTTGCGGCCGGGCACGAACGTATTCGGCAGGCCGTCGGCGCCCATCGCGATCGCGACATCGCGAGTCAGCGCGGTCTCGGACATTTCGGCCAGTGTCGGGATCGAGAGCGTGTGGCTCTCGCCGAGTTTTGCGGCCCAATCCGTGCGCAGGCCCTTGATGCCGGCGAACAGCCGCTCACGGCAGTCAAGTTCAACCGCATGACGCTGGCCGTAGTCGAACCCCAGCGTCTCCACGCGCGCAAAGCGGCTGAGCGCCCAGGCGAGGCAGGTGGTGGAATCCTGGCCGCCGGAAAACAGCACCAGCGCGGTTTGTGATGAAAATGCGTCGCTCATGGTCCGCGCTTTAGCACTGCAGACGCGGCCCGCCAATCAGTGGAAATCGGCCTGTTCCGCCCCGCCGCGCTGGGAACGGCGGGCCGCTTTTGGCATAAGGTTTTGGAGCCAGGAGAGCGCCCCGCAATGACCCCTTCCCGCGACATTTCCCGCCTGATCGAGATCATGGCGGCGCTGCGCACGCCGGTGACCGGCTGCCCCTGGGACCTCGAGCAGGATTTTGCGACCATCGCGCCCTACACGATCGAGGAGGCCTATGAGGTGGTCGAGGCCATCAGCCGCGGCGATCTCGACGATCTCAGAGAGGAGCTCGGCGACCTCCTGCTCCAGGTGGTCTTCCACGCCCAGATGGCTTCGGAGCAGAACGCCTTTGCCTTCGGGGATGTCGTCGAGGCCATCACGCGAAAGATGATCCGGCGTCATCCCCACGTCTTCGCCGACAAGGACGGCAATCTCGCCTCCTCCCACGTCAAGGAAGTCTGGGACCGCATCAAGGCCGAAGAGAAAGCCGAACGCGCCGCGCGCCGTCCGCCGGAGCAGGTGCCGACGCACAAATCGCTGCTGTCAGGCGTCAAGGCCGGCCAGCCCGCGCTGACGCGCGCCATGGAGCTGCAGCGCAAGGCCTCCACCGTCGGCTTCGACTGGAACGACCCGCGCGCGGTGCTGCAAAAGATCCGCGAGGAGGCCGACGAGATCGAGGCCGCGCTCGACCGCAACGACAAGCAGGAGATTGCGGAAGAGACCGGTGACCTGATGTTCGCCCTCGTCAACCTCGCCCGCCACGTCGATGCCGATCCGGAGGCCGCATTGCGTGCGACCAACGCAAAGTTCGAGCGGCGCTTTGCCTATATCGAGCGGGCATTGGAAGCGCAGGGCCGCACGCTGGAGCAGGCGTCGCTGGCGGAGATGGACTCGCTGTGGAATGCGGCGAAGACCGCCACCTGAAAGGCAACGACGTGGATATCAGGCAGGACGATCCGAAGGCGCCGCATGTCGCCGACTTGTTGGCGCATCACCTCGAAGAACTCCGCAGCGTCATGGGCGAGCACGCGCAGGCACTGGACGCGAGCGGCCTTTCGGCTCCGACCGTGACGTTCTGGACGGCTTGGCAAGACGGCGTGCTGGCTGGCTTCGGGGCCCTGAAGCAGCTCGACGAGACGCATGGCGAGGTGAAGTCGATGCGCGCTGCGCCCGGTGCGCAGCGGACCGGGGCCGGACGCACGATTCTGAACCACATCATTGCCGAAGGCCGCAAGCGCGGATATGCGCGTCTCAGCCTGGAAACCGGCACGGCGCCGCTGCACGTGCCGGCCGTCGCGCTCTACCGCAGCGCCGGCTTCGTATCCTGCGCGCCGTTTGCCGACTATCAGGCAAGCCCGCACAACCAGTTCATGAGCCTTGATCTGTCCAGGTGAGGCCCCAGCTTGCAGGCGGGAAGTTCGTGAGGAGTTCAGCGCGACAACAGATAGTCGGCGTCCAGGAAACCACCTTAGAATGCGCTGGATTTAAGGTGCAATCCCGCGCATATTGCATGTCCGCAGCCTGCCTTCCGTTTTCGATTTCCACAAGACCAGCGCATGAAATCGGCCTCCATCTTGCGGGCGATTGCGATCGTCGCCGCACAATGTCTCACCGCGGGCATACTACTTGCGCCTCCCCCGCAAACGGCGTTCGCGCAAGGCGCGGATGAAGAGTTGCTCCAATCGTTTTACAGCAATCCGCGGCCTGAACGATTGAACGGGTTTCTCGAGAGATATGCGGCGGCTGCCCCTGATTGGACCGCATTTCCACCTGCGGTCGGTTTTTATGCGGTCGTCTTTCGCAAATATCCGGATTGGATCGAGCGTTTGCTACCTCCGCGCCTCAACGCCAGAAGCGCGGATGCGATCGACGCCGCACTCAAACTCGCAGGTAATGAGAGCGCCCGGCAGAAATTGAAGCCCCGCCTCGACGAAGCGGGGCATGATCCAAAGTTGCAGGCCGAGTTCGCCAATCTGCCTTCGCAGCTGACCGACATCCGCATTGCGCGCCCGACTCACCTCGACATCCTCTGGGGCGCATTCTTTGCCAGCGGTGACGAGCGGTACGTCCGAATGATCATCGACCTCCTGGCGCAAACGGCCAATCGTTCCGAGCTCATCGCGCTTGACGTTGCGAAGATCACGGTTGCGATGTCGGGCGGGCCGCGGGAAATCTATGGACAGGTAAAACCAAAATACGGCGACGCGCTCGGTTATGAAATGATCGTGGCTGCGACCGCCGGTTGGGCCCTCGGCGCCAATGCTCGGCGCCATGAAAAAGTGGCTGGTGCCATGGACACATACATGTCGGAGCACGCGGGCACGCCTGCCTCGAAGCTGTTGTCCGTGCTTCGGCCAAAGGCCGGCGCAGCGAAACGGTAGTTGACGGAAATCGTCGAGGCCGGGCGCATCGCGCTCTTGGGATCAAGCCACGCGCGGCACGGCATCAAACCTGTTCACCACGATATCCCGCTTGGTCTCGTCCACCCGCACGGTCATGTCGAAGCGGCCATCGTGCAGCTCTTTCGCCAGCACCTCGGCATTGCGGTGCAGCCAGCTGATGCCGGCGCCGTCGGCGGCGTCGATCGAGAGATCGAGCGTCGTGCGTTTGGCCGCTAGCCGCTCCTCGATCGCGGCGAGCAATGCGTCGACGCCCTCGCCTGACACGGCGGAGACCAGCATCGCGGGATGATCCTCCGGCCGGCGTGCGGCGATGTTCAGGAGCTCTTCGCGCTGCTCGGAATCGTAGCGGTCGATCTTGTTCCAGACCTCGATGATGCGGCCGGAATCATCGGGGTTGATGCCGAGCTGGCGCAGCACGGCGTCGACGTCGCTCTGCTGGGCCTCGGCATCTTCATGGGATATGTCGCGCACATGCAGGATGACGTCGGCTTCGAGCACCTCCTCCAGCGTGGCGCGGAAGGCGGCGACGAGCTGGGTCGGCAGGTTGGAGATGAAGCCGACGGTGTCCGACAGCATCGCCTTGCCGCCATGCGGCAGGTTGAGGGCGCGCAAGGTCGGGTCGAGCGTGGCGAACAGCATGTCGGCCGCCTGCACGTCGGCGCGCGTCAGGCGGTTGAACAGCGTCGACTTGCCGGCATTGGTGTAGCCGACCAGCGCCACGACACGATACGGCACGCGCTGGCGGCCGGCACGATGCAGCCGCCGGGTCGCCTGCACCTTCTTCAGCTCGCCCTCGAGTTTGGAGATGCGCTCCTGGATCAGGCGTCGGTCCGCTTCGATCTGCGTCTCGCCGGGACCGCCCATGAAGCCAAAGCCGCCGCGCTGGCGCTCCAGATGGGTCCATGATCGCACCAGGCGCGAGCGCTGGTAGTTGAGATGCGCGAGCTCGACCTGGAGCGAGCCTTCCTTGGTCTTGGCGCGGCGGCCGAAGATTTCCAGGATCAGCCCGGTGCGGTCGAGCACCTTGGCGTGCAGCTCCTTCTCGAGATTGCGCTGCTGGATCGGCGCCAGCGCGCAGTCCATCACCACGAGCTCGACGTCGAGGCTCTTGGCCAGCGCGGCGATCTCCTCGACCTTGCCCTTGCCGATATAGGTCGCGGGACGGATCTGGCTGATCGGCGCGATGATCGCGTCGGCAATGACGAGATCGATCGCACGCGCGAGGCCGGCGGCTTCATCGAGCCGGGCCTCGGCGTTGCGCTGGATATGAGTCTCCGATTGCGCGTCGGCACCGCCTGCGCGCACCCGCAAATAGGGGCCGATGACAAGCACCCGCCCCGTCTGCTTAGCCCCTGCCGACCGTGGACGGTCGGCATCCCCGTCGAAATTCCGGGGTTCCAATCAGATCACTCTCAAGCCGGCTGATCCTCGCCGCCTTCGAACAACTGGATCGGCGCACCCGGCATGATGGTCGAGATCGCATGCTTGTAGACGAGCTGCGAATGACCGTCGCGCCGAAGCAGTAAACAGAAATTGTCGAACCAGGTCACGATGCCCTGGAGCTTCACTCCGTTGACCAGAAAGATCGTCAGTGGCGTCTTGGTTTTGCGAACGTGATTAAGGAAGGTGTCCTGTAGGTTTTGTGCGCGGTCTGCCGCCATTGTTTTTTTCTCGCTTTGAGTTTCTTTTTATTGCGCCGGTTGCGGCCCTCTTTGTGAAGGTCGGAGCCTCTCCCGGTTGCCGTTCCTCATGAGATCCCCCTCGGAAGGAACAGCTGTGCAATTAGAGGACAGGTGGACCTATTAGGCAAGCCGCTTCACGCGGCAGCGGGCGCCGTATTGCCCCGAAAAACTACGGAAATCGATGAATTTCCTCGTTTTCTTCCAAGGTGTCGCCGCAACGTCGCGGCGTTAGAATCCTGTTTTGACGGCGTTTTCCCAGTGCGATCCGGTACCCGCTTCGCACGAACACGCGCTAGCCGACACCGAGCGCTTTCAACTTTCGATGCAGCGCCGACCGTTCCATGCCAACGAACTCGGCTGTGCGAGAAATATTTCCTGAAAAACGGCTGATCTGTGCAATCAAATAGTCGCGCTCGAACACTTCGCGCGCCTCACGCAACGGCAGGCCCATGATGTGCTCGCCATTGTTGCTGGTCGGCATCGCCGGCACCATGGAGCCGACGTCCTGCGGCAACATGTCGGCCGTGATGATGACCTCCGGTCCACCGGCGGCGAGAATCATGACTCTTTCAACGTTGTTGCGGAGCTGGCGCACATTGCCTGGCCAGACATGCGATTGCAGCACCGCCATCGCGTCCTGCCCGATCTGCCGCTTGGGCAGGCCGCTGCCGGCCGAGATCTGCTCCATGAAATAGTCGATCAATTCCGGGATGTCCTCGCGCCGCTCGGAGAGCGCAGGCACGCGGATCGGCACCACCGAGAGCCGATGATAGAGGTCCTCGCGGAAATGGCCGGCCGCGATCTCTTCTTCGAGATTGCGCGCGGTCGAGGAGATGATGCGCACATCGACCTGCACCTTGGCGGTGCCGCCGACGCGCTGGAACGACTGTTCCACCAGCACGCGCAGGATCTTGTTCTGGGTCTCGCGCGGCATGTCCGCGATCTCGTCGATGAACAGCGTGCCGCCATGGGCTTCTTCGAGCGCGCCGGGCTTGCGCGCCTGTTCGCCGTTGGACTGCTCGACGCCGAACAGCTCGTGCTCCATGCGGTCGGGCGTGATCGCGGCCGCGTTGATGACGACGAAGGGACCATCGGCGCGGCCCGAGGCCGTATGCAGCGTGCGCGCCGTCAATTCCTTGCCGGCGCCGGCGGGACCGACGATCAGGATGCGGCTGTTGGCCTTGGCCGCGCGCTCGATGGTCTGGCGCAACTGGTTCATGCTCGGCGAGCGGCCGACGAGCTGGCTTGCGCTCGGCGCCAGCTGCTTCAGCTCCTTGACCTCGCGCTTGAGCCGCGAGTTCTCCAGCGCCCTGGTCGCGACCAGGATCAGCCGGTCGGCCTTGAACGGCTTCTCGATGAAGTCGTAGGCGCCGCGCTTGATCGCGGCCACCGCGGTCTCGATGTTACCGTGGCCGGAGATCATCACGACCGGCAGGTCGGCATTGTCCTTCTTGACCTGCTCCAGCAGCTGCAAGCCGTCGAGCTTGGAGCCCTGCAGCCAGATGTCGAGGAACACCAGATGCGGCCGCCGGTTGGCGATTTCAGCCAGTGCAGAGTCGCTGTCGCGCGCAGTCCGCGTGACAAAACCCTCGTCCTCGAGAATGCCTGCGACGAGATCCCGAATATCGGCCTCATCATCGACAATCAGAATTTCACTTGCCATGGGTCGCGCCTGTCTTGTCAGCTGCCTGTTGAGGCTTCGATTTTCGTTGAATCATTGGTCTTTTCAGCGGCCTCTTTGGTTTCGGCCGCCAGCTCTTTTGTTTCCTGCGCCGGGTCCTTGACAGGAGCGCCGGCCTGCTCGCCAGTTGCTTCCTTGACCGCGGCTGCCGGGGCCTGCTCGGCTCCCTCGGACTTCGCGGGTTGCCCGGAGATCGCAAAGCGCATCCGCATCCAGGCACCGCGCTGGCCCTCGCGGAAGTCGGAAGCATCTTTCAGCTCGATGCGCCCGCCATGGTCTTCCAGCACGCGGCCGACGATCGCAAGGCCAAGGCCGGTGCCCTTGGCGCGCGTCGTGACATAGGGCTCGAGCAGCCGCGAGCGCGCGACCTTGGGCAGGCCGATACCGTTGTCGATGACGTCGATCAGCACGTCCTCGCCCTGACGCGACACCACGACGTCGATATGACCTTTGCCGAGCTCCTCAGGCGGGACCTGCTCGATCGCTTCGGTGGCGTTCTTGACGATATTGGTGACCGCCTGCGAGATCAGCCGCCGGTCGAACTGGGCGCGGAGCGGATCCTCTTTGAATTCGGCCTCGATATCGATCTCCGGATGGGCGACCTTCATCAGGAACACGGCCTGCCGCACGGTGTCGGCGACGTCCTCGCCCTCCATCACCGGTTTCGGCATCCGTGCAAAGCGCGAGAACTCGTCGACCATGCGCCTGATGTCGTCGACCTGGCGCACGATGGTGTCGGTGCACTGCTCGAAGATCTGCTTGTCCTTGGCCTCTGTGATGCCTTTGCCGAACTTGCGGCGAATGCGCTCGGCCGAAAGCTGGATCGGCGTCAGCGGGTTCTTGATCTCGTGCGCGATGCGGCGCGCCACGTCGCCCCAGGCCGAGGTGCGCTGCGCCGAGACCAGCTCGGTGATGTCGTCGAGCGTGATGATGTAGCTGTCGTGCGGTTGGTTCTTCTCGGCGCTGACGCGGACCGAGAGATTGCGCTCGCTGCCGTCGCGGGTGATCGTGATCTGGCCCTGCACCAGACGCTGGCTCCCTTCCCGCGCCGCCTTCATCATCTCGTCGAGCTCGGGCAGCACGTCGGAGAGCGGATGGCCGAGCGTCTCCGCCTCGGAGTGCCCGATCAGCTTCTCGGCCGAGCGGTTCAAAATGCCGACGCTGCCGGAAGCATCGACGCCGATGATGCCGGCGCTTGCGGAGGACAGCACCGCTTCGATGAAGCGACGGCGGCTGTCGATCAGGTCGCTGGCGTTGACGAGCTCATCACGCTGGCTGCGCAATTCCTGCGTCATCTTGTTGAAGGTCTCACCTAGCTGGGCGAGATCGCCTTCCGACTGGTGCACCGGCACCTGGACATGGAGGTCGCCGGTCGAGACCGTGTGGGCTGCGTTCATCAGCCGCCGGATCGGCGAGACCAGTGAGTTGGCGAAGTTCAGGCCGATCAGCACCGAAGCCATCAGGATGGTCAGCGCGATCACGGCGAACATCAGCGCAAAGGCAACCTGGATGCCGAGCCGGCGCGACTCGATCTGGGCGTATTCGGCGACGCTGACCTCGGTCTGCTTGAGCTGATTGACGACATTCGGATCAAGGGGACGGGCGACATAGAGGAAGGTGTCGCTGAAGGCGCGCAGCCGGATCACGGCGGCCACGAAGCTCGCATCGGGAAGGACCGCGATCTCGGGCTCGGACTCGTTGACGTTGCTGAGGAAGTCGGACGCGGGCGGCGAATAGGCGAGCCGCATGCCAGTGTCGGCGGATTCCAGGATGTTGGTGTTCTTGTCGATGATCATCGCGCCCGGCAGGTTGCGGGAACTGGCGCTGGCGCTCAGCATCTCCCGGAACGAGCGGCGATCCTGGTCGTAGAGCGGCCGGGCATGCGCGATGTCGTTGGCCATGCCGAGAATGTCGCCGCGGATCAGCTGCGCGTGGTCCTGCATATAGGCCCGCGCGATCGTCAGCGAATTCTGGATCACCTCCTTGGTCGGGCCGGAGAACAGCCGGTCGAGGCCGCGTTCGATGGTGACGTTGGCGACGACGGCGACCAGCACCGCCGGCAGCACCGCCACGATCGAGAACAGGCTGACGATCTGGACATGGAGGCGCGCCGCCGCCCTGCCCCGCCGCCGCGCCAGGATCAGCTGCCAGAGCTCGCGGATGATGATCCCGACCAGTAGCAGGATCGTGGCCGCGTTGATCAGGTAGATCGAGCGGACCACCGCCGGCGTCGGCTCGATCGTGGTCAGGCCGGTCAGAACCAGGAAGGTCAGGAAGGCCGAGAGCAGCGCCAGCGCCACGGCAAAGGGCGCCAGCCAGCGCCGCGCCGACCAACGCCGGGGCTCTTCCGCTGGTGTCGTGTCAAAGTGTGCGGCCGAGGTGTCTGCGCTGGTCATTCCGGCAATGGTGGTGCTGAAAACGGGTCCGCGAGGGGCGGATACTGATGTATTCGTACCACATTGTTGCCGAATTACGACAATTCCGCGGCGCCCTCGCCGCGACGGAGCGGCGCATCCACAGGTGGATCAGGGCCGATGTCGTGGACCGACCTCGCCTACGGGAACGGTTTCCCACCGTTACGGCTTGACCCGGCATGGATAGGTTCTTCCTCGCGATCATGGTTTCTGCCGTTCTGCTGCTGATCGTGGCGTCCGATCTGCTGGTCAACGGTCCTGGTCTGCAGGAGCCGACGACAGACGTCGCGCGTCTGGTGCCGTCGACCGAGCGCCTGTTCAGGTGATGGATTGCCGTCGCGGGCGGCTGAATGCCTCACCCTTGTGTGACCGCGGAACATGTGTGACCGCGGAACATTTCGGCCCCATTCCGACTTCTGCTCACCGCGTCAGCCAAAACGGCAGCGCGATCCGGACAGGCTCAGCTCCGCTTTGGTAGGGGGAGCTGAGCCACCTCCGCGCAAACGCGCTTCAGCGTTTGTCGCGTCGCGTAAACGCGTCTAGCGTTTGTCGCGAGGGAACTAGCCCCCGCTCCGATAGACCTGGATATCGAGATCCCGGATCTTCTTACGCAGCGTGTTGCGGTTGAGGCCGAGCAGGTCTGCGGCGCGGATCTGGTTGCCGCGGGTGGCCGCGAGCGCGGCCGTGAGCAGCGGCACCTCGATCTCCTTGAGGATGCGGTGATAGAGGCCGGGCGGCGGCACGCCGTTGGGAAAGCCCTGGAAGTGCGAGGACAGATATGCCTCCACGGCGCCGCCGAGATTGTCGACGCCCTGCTGGACCGCGGCACCCGGGCTGACCGAGGGCGGCGCAAGCTCGCCATCGATGACGGAAGCCGTGATCACGTCCTGCGGATAGAGCGCGGCGAGGCGGCGTGCGAGGTTTTCCAGCTCGCGCACGTTGCCGGGCCAGCGGTGCTGCTTCAGCCGCTCCAGCGCCAGCACGTCGAGCTTCTTGGGCGGCAGGCCGTCCTTCTCGGCCAGCGCGAAGAAGTGACGGATGAGATCGGGCAAATCCTCGATGCGCTCGCGGAGCGGCGGCAGCCGCAGCGGCACGACGTTGAGGCGGAAGAACAAATCTTCCCGGAACAGGCCCTGCTGGATCAGGACGCGCAGATCCTTGTTGGAGGCCGCGACGATGCGCACGTCGGTCTTGATCGGGGTGCGGCCGCCGACGGTGGTGTATTCGCCCTGCTGCAGCACGCGCAGCAGACGGGTCTGCGCCTCCATCGGCATGTCGCCGATTTCGTCGAGGAACAGCGTGCCGCCCTCGGCCTGCTCGAACCGGCCGGAGGCACGGGTGTTGGCACCGGTGAAGGCGCCGCGCTCATGGCCGAACAGTTCGGATTCGATGAGGTCGCGCGGGATCGCCGCCATGTTGACCGCGACGAACGGGCCGTTGCGGCGCTTGCCGTAATCGTGCAGCGCGCGCGCCACCAGCTCCTTGCCGGTGCCGGACTCGCCCGTGATCATCACCGTGAGATCGGTCTGCATCAGCCGCGCCAGCACGCGATAGATTTCCTGCATCGCCGGCGAGCGGCCGACCAGCGGGATCGCCTCCATCTCGGCGTCCTCGTCCGGCGTCGAGACCCGTTCCTTCGGCTCGGCCAGCGCGCGGCCGACGATGGCAATCAGCTCCTTGAGGTCGAACGGCTTCGGCAGATATTCGTACGCCCCGCGCTCGGAGGCGCGGATCGCCGTCATGAAGGTGTTTTGCGCGCTCATGACGATGACGGGCAGATTCGGCCGCATCTTCTTGATCCGCGGCAAGAGGTCGAAGGCGTTTTCGTCCGGCATCACCACGTCGGTGATGACCAGATCGCCCTCCCCCTGGCTGACCCAGCGCCACAGCGTTGCGGCATTGCCGGTCAGCCGCACTTCGTAGCCGGCGCGGGACAGTGCCTGATTGAGAACGGTGCGGATGGCGGTATCGTCATCGGCTACGAGAATGCTACCTGCGGGCATCGTTAATCCTCATTTCGCCCCCTGTGACGCAGGCGACGGCTTCCCGGCAGAGTCGGCGCGACTGCTTTGATCGGCATGTTTCACCGATGTGGAATACATCGGCATCAGCACGCGGAAGGTGGTCTTGCGCGGCTGAGATTCGCATTCGATGATGCCCCCGTGATCGCCGACGATCTTGGCGACCAGCGCCAGGCCGAGCCCTGAGCCGGTCTGCTTGGTGGTCACGAAGGGATCGAACAGGTTGGGCAGAAGATCGTCCGGCACGCCTGGTCCGTTGTCCTTCACGCAGAATTCGAGCGGCAAGGATACCCGGGATTTTTGACCGGGGACTGACAGGCGTACGCCGGGGCGGAACGCGGTGGTGAGCTGTATCTCGGCGTCGGGGATGTCGATCAGGGCTTCTGCGGCGTTCTTCACGAGATTGAGGAACACCTGGATCAGCTGGTCTTGGTTCGCCAGCACCGGCGGCAGCGAGGGATCGTAGTCCTCGATGAAGCGGATGTTGCGGGCAAAGCCGGACTGCGCCAGCCGCTTGACGTGGTCGAGCACCGAATGGATGTTGACGGGGCCGCGCAACACGGGGCGCTCGTCGCCGAACACCTCCATGCGGTCGACCAGCGTCACGATACGGTCGGCCTCGTCGCAGATCAGGCGCGTCAGCATGCGGTCCTCGGACGAGGCCTGCTGCTCGAGAAGCTGCGCCGCGCCGCGGATGCCGGAGAGCGGATTTTTGATCTCGTGCGCCAGCATCGCGGCCAGCGCGATGACCGAGCGCGCCGCACTGCGATGGGTGAGCTGACGGTCCATCTTGTCGGCGATGGAGCGCTCCTGGAGCATCACCACGATATGGCCGGGCCGCTCCGTCAGCGGCGCGACATGGAGATCGACCTGCCGGTCGCCGCCCATGCGCGGCGTGCCCAGATCGACCTTGTATTCGTTGACCGGCGAATTCGACGAGCGCACCTGGTCGATCAACGCCAGCAATGGGCTGCCGAACGGCACCAGCTCTTTCAGCGACTGCCGCTTCAGGAACTGGGTCGAGATGTCGAAGAAGGCCTCGGTCGCGATATTGGCGGCGACGATCTTGCCGTCCGGCCCGATCATGAGAACGGGATTGGGCAAGGCATCCAGGATCGCGTCGCTGTCGGCGGGCCGGCGATGTTCAGCGGCTGAGCTCATGCAGCAGCGCTCCATCCGAAATCGTCGAAGGCATCCTGGAGGGACTGGTGGACGAGGCGCGGATCCTCCGAGGTCAGGATCTTCTGGCGCCAAGATTTCAGCTTCTCGACCGGAGCGCCGCTCGCAGCCGCGGCGACGTCGAGCGCCCAGCCGAGATGTTTTCGGGCGTGCTTGAGGCCTACGCGCAAACCGTAAAGCACGCAGACGCCTTCATAAAGCGTGCGGACGTAATGCAGCTGGGTGGCGAGCGACGGGATGGCCTCAGCCGCCCCGCCCTTCAGGCGACGGCCGATCTGACCGGGCAGCCAGGGCTGGCCCTGCGCACCGCGGCCGATCATCACGGCATCGGCGCCGGAGGCCTCGAGCGCCGCAAGCGCCTTCTCGTAAGTCGTGATGTCGCCGTTGACGACGAGCGGAAGGCAGGTGGCTTCGCGCACGGCGCGGATTGCATCCCAATCGGCCTCGCCCTTGTAGAACTGGCTGCGGGTGCGGCCGTGGACCGTGACGAGCTTGACGCCGGCGGCTTCCGCGCGCCGCGCCAATTCCGGCGCGTTGCGGCTGCGGTCGTCCCAGCCAAGCCGCATCTTCAGCGTCACCGGCACCTTCACCGCCGCGATGGTGGCATCGATCAGGCTGACGGCATGGTCGAGGTCGCGCATCAAGGCCGAGCCTGACTGGCCGCCGGTGACGTGGCGGGCCGGACAGCCCATGTTGATGTCGATGATATCGGCGCCTTCGGCTTCCGCGATCCGGGCGCCCTCCGCCATCCAATGCGCCTCGCAGCCAGCGAGCTGGACCACGTGCGGACCAATGCCGGTGGCTTCGCAACGCAACCGGGACATCCGGTGACCGCTCGCAAGCTCATCGCTGGCAGTCATTTCGGACACGACGAGACCCGCGCCAAGCTCGGCGGCCAACCGGCGGACGGGCGAGTCAGTCACCCCTGACATCGGTGCCAGGAAGACCGGGGTGGCGACATCAATATCGCCTATTTTCAACGGCTTAGAGCCGGATACTGCCGAACCGGTCACAGGGGTCTCGTCGACTGGGCAGGGCCTCATCGCGCCTGCCATGACCTATCTTGCGCACAATTCTTGTGCAGTCAAGCGTCATGCCTACAGTTTAGACAGTTCTGCAAATCTTTCAAGTGCAGTGCAGCAAAATGCTGTTTCCAACAATCCGGGGAAACCCCCTTTTTTTGCGGGCCTGCCGTGCTAGAGGCATGCGGCAATCACCCCACTCCCCGACTCTTCATCACCAACTGAGTATTCGAGCCCTATGGCGAAATCACAGCGCACCGCAGTCGTCCTCGTCGCAGCCGGGCGTGGACTGCGTGCAGGCGCCGGCGGGCCGAAGCAATATCGCGAGATCGGCGGCGTGCCGGTGATCTATCGCGCCCTGGAAGCCTTCAGCCGCCACGCCGACGTGTTTGCGGTGCAGCCGGTGGTGAATCCCGATGACAGCGCCATGTTCACGGCCGCGGTCGCGGGGCTCAAGCATGAGCCGCCGACCAATGGCGGTGCGACCCGGCAGGCCTCGGTGCTCGCCGGCCTCGAGGCGCTGGTCAAGCACGAGCCCGACATCGTGCTGATCCACGACGCCGCCCGCCCCTTCGTCTCGGAAGGATTGATCTCGCGCGCGATCGAGGCGGCGAGCCGCACCGGCGCTGCGATCCCCGCTGTTCCCGTCACCGACACCATCAAGCTCACCGGCGATGGCGGCAATGTCGAGGGCACGCCGGACCGTGCGCGCCTGCGAATCGCGCAGACGCCGCAATCCTTTCGTTTCGACGTCATCCTCGAAGCGCATCGTCGCGCCGCAAAGGACGGCCGCAGCGATTTCACCGACGATGCCGCGATTGCCGAATGGGCGGGATTGACGGTTGCAACCTTTGAAGGCGATGTTGCCAACATGAAGCTCACCACTCCCGAGGATTTCGTGCGCGAGGAAGCGCGCCTGGCTGCCCAGCTCGGCGATATCAGGACCGGCACCGGCTACGACGTGCACGCCTTCGGTGAGGGCGACCATCTCATGCTCTGCGGCGTGCGCGTGCCGCACACCAAGGGCTTTCTCGCCCATTCCGACGGCGATGTCGGCCTGCATGCGCTGGTGGACGCCATCCTCGGCGCGCTCGCCGACGGCGACATCGGCTCGCACTTTCCGCCGAGCGATGCGAAGTGGAAGGGCGCCTCCTCCGACCAGTTCCTGAAATACGCCATCGAGCGCGTCACCCAGCGCGGCGGCCGCGTCGCCAATCTCGAGGTGACCATGATCTGCGAGCGGCCAAAGATCGGCCCGCTGCGCGACACCATGCGTGCGCGCATCGCCGAGATCTCCGGCGTCGACATCTCGCGCGTCGCGGTGAAGGCGACCACCAGCGAGCGGCTCGGCTTCACCGGCCGTGAGGAAGGCATCGCGGCGACCGCGAGCGCCACCGTCCGTCTTCCCTGGAGCGTCTAGGCCATGGGCGGCAGCGACGCACGCGCCCTCTCCCGCTCGCTGCTCGACCTGTGCCGGATGCGCAAGCTGACGATCGCGACGGCTGAATCCTGCACCGGCGGCCTCGTCGCCGGCGCGCTGACCGATATCCCCGGCTCCTCCGACGTGATCGATCGCGGCTTCGTCACCTATTCCAACGACGCCAAGCGCGCCATGCTCGGCGTCGAGGCGAGCACGCTCACCAATTTCGGTGCCGTCAGCAAGGAGACTGCGACCGCGATGGCGGTCGGCGCGTTGGAGCGCGCCGACGTCGATCTCGCCGTCGCCATTACCGGCATCGCCGGCCCCGGCGGCGCGACGCCCGGCAAGCCGGTCGGCCTCGTGCATTTCGCCGCCGCCGCGCGCGACGGCCGTATCATCCACCGCGAGCACCGTTTTGGCGCGATCGGCCGTAGCGCCGTGCGCGCGCGCTCGGTGGTCGAGGCGCTGCGCATGCTGATGGATCTCGCCCGCGGCCCGCAAGTAGCCGCCAAGCCGAAACGCGCCGCCGCAGTAACCCGCCTGCGCCCGCGCGTCACCCGCTCACCGCGCCGGCATGTGGCCAAACGACGGACGCCGCGGTCGCCGCGGGGGTGAAGTGCCTCAGGCCGCCGCCAGCAGCGCGCTCGCATGGTCGAGCACCCGCTGCCTGACCGCATCGGCATCCGACGGATTCACCCTTGCGCTGACCGTCAATTCCACGACGGGCGCCGCGGGATCGGCGGCGATCACCTTCGACACATTGACCGACGGCGCGCCACCCTTGGCGATGCGGGGATCGTCGCGCAGCTGTTTCAGGATCTGGTCTGCCAGCGCGTTGGCCGATCCAGCCCTGACCGGAAACGCGACCTTGACCTCGCCCGTGCCGGGATAGGCGCTACGGTTGATGATGGCCGCACCCCACACCTGCCCGTTGGGCAACAGGATCTGCGTGTTGTCGGGCGCGACCAGCTCGGTCATGAACAGTGACAGCGACTTCACTTTGCCCGCCTTGCCGGCGACCTCGACGTCGTTACCGATGTGAAACGGCCGGAACAACAGCAGCATCACGCCGGCGGCGAGATTGGAGAGCGTGCCCTGAAGTGCCAGACCAATGGCGAGCGAGGTCGCGCCCAGCACGGCGACGAGGCTCGCGGTCTGAATACCGAACAGCTGAAGCACGGCGATGCCGACCACCGCCAGCACGCCGTAGCGCGCGAGGCTGCCCACGAACAATGTCACGAGCGGGTCGACGCGATGCGTGACGCTCAACAGGCGCGTGACGAACCGCTGCATGGCGCCCGACAGGTACCAGCCGATCGCGAGCAGCAGGATCGCGTAAATCGCGTTCAAGCCATACAGGACGAGCGAGGCTTTCAACGTGTCGAAATTGATGGTCATGGCGGCTCCAACCCGGACAATCCGTTGCAAACTCACTGCGGCGCGAATTGATCCCGAAGGGAACACGGGTCCCGTAGGGCGGATGAGCGAAGCGTAATCCACCGCGTCTCTCTCCCCGGTGTCTGGCACGGCGGCCTTTGGCTAATCCGCCCTACGTCCACGATCCCTTGTGTTGCCCGACGCGCAAAACACGCTAGCCGTGGGGCAATACGCCCAGACAGAAATATTCGCCTTTACAGAATTT
>NZ_JAVAYO010000113.1:0-268 GCF_054863005.1 Bradyrhizobium sp. 25ACV | reverse complement strand
GTGACAACGTCTGCGCCTTGGCACACTGCGCCGCGCTCAGGAGCGAAGCGGCCTGGAACATCACTCGTCCGGTACAGGGGCCTCGCACGACGACCAGCCGGGGGGCCGGCCTTGCAGAGCCGTCGCGTCGTGGGCCCGGGGGACAGCTCGCTGGTCCGGCCTGCCATGATCGCGGCGTGGGCGACGACGAGATGGGTAGGGTGCCGAGGCTGGACCGCGTGTACCAGAACCATCACCTCGACTCGAAGAGGTGGGCGAGCTTTGAACA
>NZ_JAVAYO010000112.1:0-268 GCF_054863005.1 Bradyrhizobium sp. 25ACV | reverse complement strand
AGCAAGGCCGTGACGTCGCCTTCCGGCGTATATTTCGCCGGCTTGATCTCTGCCCAAGGCAGGGCATTGTCATAACTCGTCTCGCCGAAGCTCGTCGGGTCGGACAAGCCTGGCAGGCTGATATCCGGGGTGACGCCGCGCAGCTGCGTCGTACCGCCATTGACCCGGAAGAACTGCGAAATCGTCACCTTCAGCTCGCCGAGCTCGGGTTTGCTGTTGTGAACCACCTCATCGAGATCGACGACCGTCTGCACTGTGCCCTTGCCGA
>NZ_JAVAYO010000111.1:0-268 GCF_054863005.1 Bradyrhizobium sp. 25ACV | reverse complement strand
CGCCGGCGATGCGCTCGTTCGTGCGTGCGGTCGTTCAGGGGGAGACGCTGGGCGTTTCGATCGGCGCGATGATGCGCAACCTCGCGCTTGAGATGCGCACGCGCCGCCGCCAGGAAGCGCAGGAGCGCGTGCAGAAGGCCCCCGTGAAGATGCTCTTACCCCTCATCGGCATGCTGTTCCCCGCCCTGCTGATCGTGCTGCTGTACCCTGCGGGCCACCAGCTGCTGCAGGCCTTCTCGGGCGCCTAATGACCAGGTGGGTCGTACCC
>NZ_JAVAYO010000110.1:0-269 GCF_054863005.1 Bradyrhizobium sp. 25ACV | reverse complement strand
AGGGGTAAAATTCCTTAATATAACAACGAGTGTCAAAAGCCTTTTTCGAGGACAGTTTTGCGACAAAAAAACGTTTTTAATCTTTTTCTTCCATTGATTCTTGCAAGCGCTTCCCAAGCTTGGGCGCAAACTGTGACGATCAATGCCGGCACGACCTACCAGACGATCTCGGGTTTCGGCGCGGCCAGCGCGTTGAACGCTTATCAAGTCTACAACGACATCACCTCCACCCCGGCCATGGCGACCACCCTCTGGTCGGACGAGTCGGG
>NZ_JAVAYO010000109.1:0-269 GCF_054863005.1 Bradyrhizobium sp. 25ACV | reverse complement strand
ATGTGGCGCATCCCGATCTTCCGGCCGAGGAGCGCGCCGCAGGGGCGGAAGAACTGATCGCGGTCATACGCCGCTACGCAAAATGAGGCTGAGATATTGACCACGTCCCGCGACATTGAAGCCTTTACACACGACCATGTGTATCTTGGGGCCTCTCACGACGAGAACGCCCGCAGGACCTTGTGGGTTGTGGTGCTGACGGCTGTGATGATGATCGGCGAAATCTTCGCCGGCTATGTTACCGGCTCGATGGCGCTCCTTGCCGACGG
>NZ_JAVAYO010000108.1:0-269 GCF_054863005.1 Bradyrhizobium sp. 25ACV | reverse complement strand
AATCTTCCTCTATCATGGTTTTTAAAATATTAGTTTTATTATAGTGAAAAATAGTGCATGATGCAACACTATCCACGCAAATGGTAGACAAGAACAGCGGCTGCGACGGCAACATTTAAGGATTCTGCTTGCCCATACATCGGAACATATAAATTCTGATCTGTCATTTGAAGGATCTCTGGATCAATGCCTGCTCCCTCGTTGCCAACAATTAACGCAAACGGACCTTCTGCCGCTATGTGTCTGTACTCTTTTGCATCCTTTAAGGC
>NZ_JAVAYO010000107.1:0-269 GCF_054863005.1 Bradyrhizobium sp. 25ACV | reverse complement strand
AAAGCCGGAGCCGTCGACGAGGCGATCGCTTCATTCGCCAAGACGTACGCGGACGTGACCGAGCGAGACTACGACGCGCTGGTGCGTGCCGTGCGATCCGGCCGGATCAAGGCGCAAACGGGGGCGTGAGGTCGAGGGAGCGCAAGCTCCCGAACAGCGCACCGTGACAACGCTCGCGTTGGCACGGTGTGAACGGCGAACGAAACTAGGGCACCCCGTCGAGCAACAACCCGAGGGCTCCCCCCGCGATCACGTGCGAAGCATCTGCC
>NZ_JAVAYO010000106.1:0-269 GCF_054863005.1 Bradyrhizobium sp. 25ACV | reverse complement strand
CGAAGCGCATTGTTTCTATGCACGATCTTGATATTACCATCCCGCTGATTGAGCTGGGGGCACCGCCGGTGGCGAGCCACGGGCGCACGCGTCCGGATGGCAGCCACTATCTGCGTTCAAGCGCGCAGTTGACCGGCGTGGATTTCGATAATAGCGACATTAAATTCATCGGCACCGCCGACATTGACCTTGAAGCGGTGGCGGCGGCGAAACCGGATCTGATTATCACCGAGCCAAATCGTAACGTGCCGATTGAACAGCTGGCGAAG
>NZ_JAVAYO010000105.1:0-270 GCF_054863005.1 Bradyrhizobium sp. 25ACV | reverse complement strand
CGTCGGTGGGCTAAGCGCTGCCCGCCGCCTATTACGCGCGGTGAACGAGGCCCGTGTTTGGCAGGCAGCGGTATCGGCCAAAGTGCTCGACACCCACCGACAACTGCATGAGCATTTGCTCGCGGACGTGATTCACCACGCTCGTGTCCTTGGTTGGGACGTGGAGGCAGACGACGATGGAGTCGAATTCACTTCACCAGACGGCGGCGTCGCAACCTTCGATCAGGACGAAACGAGCCCCTACGCCGTAGCTGAGGAGTTGCACGACAC
>NZ_JAVAYO010000104.1:0-270 GCF_054863005.1 Bradyrhizobium sp. 25ACV | reverse complement strand
CCCTGGACGGCTATGTCGATCACATGGCGTTCGGGCCAAGCCCCACGCTCTTTCGTCACTTCGTCGAGTCGACGCGGAGGCAAGCGGGCAGCGTGTACGGTCGGCAAATGTATGAGATCATGCGTTATTGGGATGACGATCATCCTGAATGGAACGCAGACGAACGCGACTTCGCGGCCGCCTGGCGAAACCAGCCGAAATGGGTCGTCTCGCGCTCGTTGAAATCGGTCGGTCCCAACGCCAGCTTGGTCGAGGGCGATCTTGAGAGCG
>NZ_JAVAYO010000010.1:0-284403 GCF_054863005.1 Bradyrhizobium sp. 25ACV | reverse complement strand
TTGACCGTAGCAACGACGGCCAGGACCACACGGTTTTGCCGTACGCACGGCCCGCCATTTCGCCGCAGTTTTTCCAGCCCTGTCGACGGAGCCGGAAACTTACAGACGAGACGAAGCCTGGCAGCGCCGTCGTCCGCACGAAGCCTCGGGCTCACAGGGACTACCCGCCCTGCCCGCACCTCTCATGCCGACGCTGCCGCGTCCACCGCAACCCCGGCTCGCGACAGTGACGACACATAGTCGCCCCTCTTGGGTGAGCCGGGATGGGCGACACATACGCCGAAACCGAATTTCGGTAAAGCGGAATATTTTCGGCAACGCGGATTGACAGCGGGCGACACAGGCACGGTGCAACTGCCGCCGATGTGAGGCACGATCCGATCCATGCCTGTGGGTATCATTGTGCAGCGTCCGGCGGACGCGGATCAGAACGTTGCGAATCTGCAACGGTTCCCCACGATCTGAAGCCGGACAAAACAAACTCCCATTCCGGCCACGAACCGCTCTCACAAGGCCGTGAGTTAGCAGGGGAACGACGATGCGTGCACAACGCGTTTGGAAAGTGAATGGAGACGCCAGCATCGGGCAGCTCCAATCGAGACTGGACGATCTGAACAAGCGTCTCGTTCAGCTCGAAAACCAGCATCCGGAGACTTGGAAACTCGAAGAACTGAGAGCGAGCGCGCTCAGCCTGTCGCGCGAGATCGACGACATCCGCTGCGCCGAGGCGACGGCGGCATTGAGCGAGTTGCTGCGGAAGTAAGTCCGGCCGATTCGCTTCTTGCGCACAGGAACCAAGATCCATCGCCGCCATTTCCATGCAGAGCATGGAGCACGATCATGACCAGGCACCTGACGCGAACCCATCTCGCACGCGGCGTCGCCGGCGCGGATTCCACGCTGGTCCTGCGCGCGACAGCGGCCTTCGCCCTCGCGCGCCATCTCGCGCTGTGAGGGATTTCGCATGACGTCCGATCCCGAGGAGCAGGTGCGGCTGCAAGGTTTTGGCGAGATGACGTTGCGCACGGCGATCGCGACGCTGACGGCGCTCGCGCCGCGCGAGCGATCGGAGGCCGCGATCTACCGCGTGCGTGACGGCGTGCGCCTCGCGCAAAGCGAGATCGCCGAATTCGCATCACACTGGGATATCGAGCCCGCGCCCAACGTGCGATCGCCAGGACTGGCCCCGGAGCAGCACTGGCCGGACATTGTGCGCGGCATGGTGCGCGAGGCCCCGCTGCCGGCGCTGATGGTGGCGTTTCTGGTCGGCGTGGTGGTGGCGCGGCGGTGACCTGTAGGATGGCAGAGCGAAGGGAAACCCATCCTACAAGCTACGAGCGGTAGTCCTCTGACCTACCCGGCAATGTCGGAGCGACGTTAGCTCTTGGAGAGCCATGCTCCCACAGCCAGCGGCCCTGCCCGGCCAAATCGGCCGTGGACCCGATCCCGAAATCGTTGCAAAAAGGCGTTCCGAGGTGCCGGCGGCCGGTCCGCCAAGCCTTTGGAAAACGTCGACTTTTGGAAGAATGGTCGGAGTGGCAGGATTCGAACCTGCGACCCCTGCGTCCCGAACGCAGTGCTCTACCGGGCTGAGCCACACTCCGACAAGAAGGCGGCTTATAGCGTCGGGTTTGGCGCACCGCAAGCGGCCGGCATGAGGAATTTTGTCCCTGTGAAAACGGGTCTTGAAACGCTGATTTTACCGGCCGGCGCGGCCGGCGCCGAGGCCGCGGCCCGCACGCTGGCCGCCGGCGGGCTGGTCGCGTTTCCGACCGAGACCGTCTACGGGCTCGGGGCGGATGCGGCCAATGCCGCCGCGATCGCCCATCTCTACGCCGCCAAGGGGCGGCCGGCGTTCAATCCGCTGATCGCCCATGTCCCGGACATCGCCGCCGCGCGGCGGATCGGCCGGTTCGACGCGCGCGCCCTGAAGCTCGCGGAAGCGTTCTGGCCGGGACCGCTGACGCTGGTGGTGCCGAAGACGGAGGGCTGCCCGGTGGCCGATCTCGCCACCGCGGGCCTCGACACGGTCGCGATTCGCATTCCCGCGCACCCGGTGGCGCAGGCGATCCTCCGCGCCTTCGGCGGCGCCGTGGTGGCGCCGTCCGCCAACATCTCCGGCCATGTCTCGCCGACGCTGGCCGCTCATGTCGAGAGCGACCTTACGGGACGGATCGACCTGATCGTGGACGGCGGGCCTGTTACGGTCGGCGTCGAATCGACCATTGTCGGCTGCCTCGACGCGCCGATGCTGCTGCGGCCCGGTGGGCTGTCGCGCGAGCGGATCGAGGCGGTGCTGGGTACGCCCCTGGCGCGGCCGCCGGTGGAAGCCGAGAGCGACGACAGCCAGCCGCTGGCGCCGGGCATGCTGGCCTCGCATTACGCGCCGCGCGCCCATGTGCGGCTTCGCGCGCAGGACGTTGCGCCCGGCGAAGCGCTGCTGGCGTTTGGCTCTGAGCGCCTGCCCGGCGTTGATACGGCCGTCGCTGTCATGAATTTGTCGCCCACCGGTGATCTCGATGAAGCCGCCGCCAATCTGTTCGGCTATCTTCGCAGCCTCGACGCGAAGAGCCCGCGGGCGATTGCGGTGATGGCGATCCCCGAGGAAGGACTTGGCGAAGCGATCAACGACCGGCTGCGACGGGCTGCAGCAGCGCGATAAGAGTGGAAGTAGAGACGAGACAATGAACATCAATCAATCCGCCACGCCTCCGCTTGCGCCTGAGCTGATCGAACAATTCCGCAAGATCGTGGGCGAGCGCCATGCGATCACCGATGCGACCGACATCGAGCCCTACGTCACCGAGGAGCGCAATTTGTTTCACGGCCGCTCGCCGCTGGTGCTGCGGCCGGGCTCGACGGCGGAGGTCTCCGCGATCTGCAAGCTCGCCTCCGAACATAAAATCGCGCTGGTGCCACAGGGCGGCAACACCGGGCTTGTCGGCGGGCAGACGCCGCACAACGGCGAGGTCGTGGTGTCGCTGCGGCGGCTCGACAAGATCCGCGAGGTCGACACCGCCTCGAACACCATGACGGTCGAAGCCGGCGTGGTGCTGCAGATCGCGCAGCAGAAGGCGTCCGACGTGGACCGGCTGTTTCCGCTCTCGCTCGGCGCCGAAGGCAGTTGCACCATCGGCGGCAATCTCTCGACCAATGCCGGCGGCACCGCGGCGCTCGCCTATGGCGTCGCGCGCGAGATGGCGCTGGGGCTGGAGGTCGTGCTCGCCGACGGCCGCGTGCTCAACGTGCTGTCGAAGCTAAAGAAGGACAATACCGGCTACAATCTGCACAATCTCTTCATCGGCGCAGAAGGCACGCTCGGCATCATCACCGCGGCGACGCTGAAGCTCTTCCCGAAGCCGCGTTCAGTCGAGACCGCCTATGTCGGGCTGAAATCGCCGGCGGCGGCGCTCAAGCTGCTGACGATTGCGCAGAGCGAAGCCGCCAATGCGCTGACGAGCTTCGAGCTGCTGTCGGAGATGGCGGTCGATTTCTCGGTGCGCCACGGCATCGACGTGCGCGATCCGCTCGCTGAAAAGCATCCCTGGTACGTGCTGATGGAATTGTCTTCCCCCGGCGACGATGCCCGCACGCCGTTGGAGACGATTTTGGCCCGCGCCCTGGAGGATGAGATCGTCGACGACGCCGTGATTGCGGCCAACCTCACCCAGCGCAACGGCTTCTGGAAGCTGCGCGAGGAAATGTCGTCGGCGCAGAAGCCCGAGGGCGGCTCGATCAAGCACGACATTTCGGTGCCGATCGCCACCGTGCCTGCGTTCATCGAGGAAGCCAACGCCGCCGTGGTGAAGCTGATCCCGGGCGCGCGGCCGGTGCCGTTCGGCCATCTCGGCGACGGCAATCTGCACTACAATGTCAGCCAGCCGGTCGGCGCCAACACCGCGGATTATCTCGCGCGCTGGCACGAGATGAACGCCGTGGTGTTCGCGATCGTGCTGCGCATGGGCGGCTCGATCTCGGCCGAGCACGGCATCGGCGTGCTCAAGCGCGACGAGTTGCCCGAGGTCAAGGACAAGACCGCGATCGAGCTGATGCGCGCCATCAAGGCGATGCTCGATCCGCACGGCATCATGAATCCGGGGAAGGTGCTGTGACCGTGCTTGCGATCGACGCCATCAAGGACGCCGATATCGAGACCGTCGTCGCGCTGTGGCAACGCTGCGGCCTGACGCGGCCATGGAATGATCCGCATGCCGACATCGCGCTGGCGCGGCGGCGCGAGAACTCGACCGTACTGATCGGCCGCGATGATGACGCGATCGTCGCTACCGTGATGGTCGGCCATGACGGCCATCGCGGCTGGGTCTATTACGTCGCGGTCGATCCCGACGGCCGCAAGCGCGGCCATGGCCGCGTCATCATGGCCGCGGCCGAGGACTGGCTGCGCGCGGCGGGAATTTCGAAGCTGCAACTCCTCGTCCGCCGCGAGAACGCGCAGGCCAATGCGTTCTACGGCTCGCTGGGCTTCGAGCTATCGTCATCCGTGATGTTCCAGAAGTGGCTCGACGGCCGCGCGACCACGCCAAGCAACTGAGATCAAGCAAATGACCATTTCCGACCGCGTCCGCATCAAGGACGTCCGCGTGCTCTCGGACGGCTGGACCACGCTGAAGAACACCACGTTCGAGTACCGGCGCGCCAGTGGCGAGTGGCAGACGCAGCACCGCGAGACCTATGAGCGCGACAACGCCGCCGCCGTGCTGCCGTATAACCGCGCTGGGCGTACCGTGATCCTGGTGCGGCAGTTTCGCCTGCCGGCCTTCATCCGCGGCTACGACGATCTCCTGATCGAGGCCGCCGCCGGCGTGCTTGACAACGCCGAGCCCGAAGAGCGCATCCGCGCCGAGGCCGAGGAGGAGACCGGCTACCGCCTGCACCACGTCCACAAGGTGTTCGAGGCCTTCATGAGCCCCGGCGCGATCACCGAAAAGCTGCATTTCTTCGTCGCCGAATACGAGCCTTCGATGCGTGTCAGCGACGGCGGCGGCCTCGAGCACGAGGGCGAGGACATCGAGGTGCTGGAGCTCTCGATCGACGAGGCGCTGGCGATGATTGCCGACGGCCGCATCATCGACGCCAAGGCGATCATGCTGCTGCAATATGTGGCGCTGCACGTGTTCAAGTGACTTACCCTCCCCTGGAGGGGGAGGGTCGATCGCGCGAAGCGCGAGCGGGGTGGGGTGATCTCTCCACTCGGGCACTGTTGGATGTGGTGAGACCGTCACCCCACCCCGTCTCACATTTTCGCTGCGCTCAATGTGAGCCGACCCTCCCCCTCCAGGGGAGGGTAAGTGGCACCGCGCGTGCCGCACCATCCTCACCTGCAATTCTGTCCTGCATCCTCCCTTCCCCCCGTTGAGCAACCCCAAAACTATCTCTAGTCTGTCGCCAACCAAGAACCAGGAGACGCGCCCATGTCCACGCCGCGCGACGACGAATTCGGCTTTGCGCCCGACTACGACTCCCCCGTCCCGTACATGCAGCGCACCCGCGACTATTACGCGGCGATCGGCTACACCACCGCGTATCGCTGGGCGCATTATACCGAAGCGCCGTTCCAGCCGCTGAAGAAGCCGCTGGCAAACTCGCGCGTGACCATCATCACGACCGCTGCGCCGTATGATCCCGGCAAGGGCGATCAGGGGCCGGGCGCGGCGTATAATGGCGGCGCAAAGTTCTACCAGGTCTATGACGGCGACACGTCGAAAGAGCACGATTTGCGCATCTCGCATATCGGCTACGACCGCAAGCACACCTCGGCCACCGACAACGGCACCTGGTTTCCGCTGCCGCAGCTCCTGAAGGCCTCCGCCGCCAGCCGCATCGGCGAGGTCGCCCCGCGCTTCTTCGGCGCGCCGACCAACCGCAGCCATCGCGTCACGCTCGACACCGACGCACCGGACATCCTGGCGCGCTGCCTCGCGGACAAGGTCGATGTCGCGGTGCTGGTGCCGAACTGCCCGGTCTGCCACCAGACCACCGCGCTGGTGGCGCGGCACCTGGAGCAAAACGGCATCCCGACCGTGATCATGGGCTGCGCCAAGGACATCATCGAGCACGCCGCCGTGCCGCGCTTCTTGTTCTCCGACTTCCCGCTCGGCAATTCCGCCGGCAAGCCGCACGACGTCGCCTCGCAGGCGCAGACGCTCGAGCTGGCGCTCAAGCTGCTGGACAGCGCGAGCGGCCCGCAGACCACGATGCAGTCGCCGCTGCGCTGGAGCGAGGACGCCTCCTGGAAGCTCGACTACAACAACGTCGCGCAGCTGTCGCCGGAAGAGCTGGCGCACCGCCGCGCCGAATTCGACAAGCAGAAGGAGATCGCGCGGGGCAACCGCGCCGCCTGACGTCCTCCGATAACATAATCAAAAAGGGGAGAGCGACGTGACGCGACCGTTCGAGGGCGTGAAGATTCTGGACTTCACGCAAGTGCTCGCCGGCCCTTATGCGAGCTACCAGCTCGCGCTGCTCGGGGCTGAAATCATCAAGGTCGAGCGGCGCGAGGGCGAGGACATGCGCCGCACGCCGCTCAGCCGCGAATGGGCCGACCGCGGCCTCGCGCCGGCGTTCCAGGCCGTCAACGGCAACAAGCGCAGCCTGACGCTCGATCTGCAGAAGCCGGAAGCGATCGCGATCGTGAAGAAGCTCGTAGGCCAGGTCGACGTCGTCATGGAAAATTTTCGCCCGGGCGTGATGGACAAGCTCGGCATCGGCTATGAAGCGCTCTCGGCGATCAATCCAAAGCTGATCTATTGCGCGGTCTCCGGCTTCGGCCAGACCGGCCCGGATCGCCTGCGGCCCGGCTATGACGGCAAGATGCAGGCGCTGTCCGGCATCATGGCGATCACCGGCCATCCCGAGACGGGGCCGACGCGCGCGGGCTTCGCAGTGTGCGACGTGCTGTCGGGCGCCACGGCCGCGTTTGGCGTGTCGAGCGCACTGTATCAGCGCGACCGCACCGGCAAGGGGCAGTTGATCGATGTCTCCATGCTGGAGGCGACGATGGCGTTTCTGTCGGGACAGATCGCGGACTGGTCGGTCGCCGGCCATCGCCAGACACTCTCGGGCAATCAGGCGGTGAGCCGCAGGACGACGGCGAATTTGTTCAAGTGCGGCGACGGCCACATCCTGCTCGCCGTCAACAACGAGAAGCAGTACCGCGCGCTGATGAGCGCGCTCGGCCGCGAGGACACGCTGTCAGATCCGCGCTTTGCCGACTGGTTTTCCCGCAACGATAACGAACCCGCGCTGCGCGCCATCATCGAAGCGGCACTCGCGGCCAAACCGGCGCGCGAATGGGAGACGATCCTGGAAGACGCCGGCGCGCCCTGCGCCAGCATCTGGAAGGTCGAGGAGGTGATCGACCATCCGCAAATCAAGGCGCGCGGCGCGATCCAGGAGCTGGACACGCAATACGGACGCCTGCGCTTTGCCGGCAGCGGCTTCAAGCTCGCCCATGGCGGCGGCAGGCTGGACCGGATGGCGCCGGAGCTCGGCGCGGATACGGACGCGGTGCTGGGCGAGCTGGGGTTTGATGCGGCGGAGATTGCGGCGCTGAGGGCGCGGGAGATTGTTTAAGACTCCGCTGCCGTAGGGTGGCTAGAACAACGAGCCCTGCCCGTCATCGGATGAGCTGGCCGCCGCTTTCCGCGCTGCCTTCTTTGGTTTCGCCGCTTCTGCTTCTGCCGCCATCTCCTCCGCGCTGATCGGCAGCAGCAACTGATCGTCGTCATTGGCGACGCGGTTGACGCGGGTGGAGACCGGGTGCCAGGCGAACTCGCCGATGCGCGGTGCCGTCATCAGCGGCAGGATCGCATCGACCTCGTCGCCCCTGATGTCGAGCCAGCGCTCGAAATCCCGTGGGCTGATGGTGACGGGCACGCGGTCATGCAGGGCGGCGAGATCCTCGCCCGCCGCGGCCGTGACGATCGCGACCGTGTCGAGCTCCTCGCCGTTCGGCCCGGCCCAGGTCTCGAACAATGCGGCAAAGCCGAGCGGCGCACCGTCGGCGCGGTGGATGAAGAAAGGCTGCTTGCGGCCGTCTTCCACCTTCCATTCGTAATAGCCATCGGCCGGGATCAGGCCGCGCCGCCGGCGAATCGCGCGTTTGAAGGCGGGCTTCTCCAGCACCGTCTCGGAGCGCGCATTGATCAGGAGTGTAAAGCCCTTGGGGTCCTTGACCCAGCCCGGCAGCAATCCCCAGCGCATCAGGCGAAAATGCCGCGCGCCGTTCTCGGCCAGAACGACCGGAATCGGTTGTGTCGGGGCCACATTGTACCGGGGCGGGAAATTCGGCTGCTCGACATAGCCGAACAGTTGCCGCAAAGCCGCGGGGGCCGAAGTTATGACGAAGCGTCCACACATCCCAGGGTATCTATATAGGGTCCGTTCAGGTCCTTTTAACCCCGAACGTTAACACTGCGGCAGATGAGCTCAACGGCCTCCCAACCCGCGCGGACGCATGTACAGACGGGCCCCGAGGCCGCCGCCTGGGCCGAGCGGCTGCGCGTGGCCAATATCAACCCGCGGACCGGGCTTGCCACCGACTATCTCAACCATTTCAATGAAGCCGTGATGCTGCTGGAAATGGTTCCGGACATGCCGGAATGCGCGGAAGATTTTTTGACCTGGTCGCCGCTGTCCTATGCCGAGCATTTCACGGCATCGAATTTCAAGGCGCGGGACCTGGCCATCGAGGCCTATGAGAAGGCCAACCCCAACGTGCGCGCCCAGTTCGACCACATCACCGATACCATGACCTCGATCCTGACCGCGGTCGGCTCGGCCATGCGCGAGGTCGAGAAGGACACGACCCGCGTCCGCCTCGCCGAGCAGGCCACGCTCTGGGTCAAGCCGCTGATCGCCGCCTGCGGCGGCATCATCAATGGCGGAGCGGAAGCCGACGTCGACACCATCATGGCGAACTGAGCCAGGTCCTTAAGAATTAGGTCCTTTAAGAATCAGGTCCTTCAAGAAAATGGCTTCGGTCGTCCAGCCCACCCATCCCCAGCTCGCCGTCAGCGCCGCGATTTTCCGCGACGGCAAGGTGCTGCTGACCCGCCGCGCCCGTTCGCCCGCCAAGGGCTTCTATTCGCTGCCGGGGGGCCGGGTCGAATTCGGCGAATCGCTGCACCAGGCCCTGAGCCGCGAGGTCGACGAGGAGACCGGGCTCGACATCGCGATCGTCGGCCTCGCCGGCTGGCGCGAGGTGCTGCCCGCCGCGCCCGGTGCCGGCCATTACCTGATCATGTCGTTTGCCGCCCACTGGGTGGCGCGGGAGCCGATCCTGAACGACGAGCTCGACGACTTCCGCTGGATCTCCCCGGATGCCCTGGCTGGCCTCGGCGACCTCAAGCTGACCGGAGGGTTGGAAGAGGTCATTCAGTCCGCTGCGCGGCTGATTGGAGCCTGACCGAGCCGCGGGCCCCGCAGGCGGGAGACGGAGCGCACCGCCCGCGTGGCTCACCTTGCGTCCCCAGCCCCGACGGGGCATACACCCCGCCGATGTCCACGCGATTTCTGGCCATTTTTGCCCTGATTCTCGCCTGCGCCTCCGGACCCGCGAGGGCCCAGGACGTGGCGGCGCCGTTCGACGCCGATTTGCAGCGGCTGGCGGAGATCCTCGGCGGCCTGCACTATCTGCGCGGCATCTGCGGGTCCAACGAGGGCAACAAATGGCGCAACGAGATGCAGGCGCTGATCGATGCCGAAACTCCCTCCGGGGAGCGCCGCACCCGCATGATCGCCGGCTTCAACCGCGGCTATAACGGCTTTCAGCAGACCTATCGGAGCTGCACGCCGGCCGCGACGGTGGCGATCCGCCGCTATATCGAGGAAGGCTCGAAGATCTCGCGCGATCTCACGGCGCGCTACGCGAACTGATTCCTTTCGGCCTCACTCCGGACCGTAACTCCCTCATCGACTGCCGCAGCAGGGCCTGCACGGTTCGAGACGCGCGCGAAGAGCGCGCTCCTCACCATGAGGGCTTGGCTGTCGAAGGCGCGACGGGAACCCTGTCATCGACTTTGTTCACAGCCGTTAACCGTTCCTAAAGATGTGGCCTAGCGGTCGTTAATGCGCGTGCTACACCTCTCGCACAGCGCATCGCCGTGGATCGCGCCCCAGCCCTGATCGAGTTTCATGAGCCAGCCGATTTCCTACGCCCCCGACCGCGCGCCGCTGCCCGATCACGAGCAGAAGCAGGCCGCACTGAGTTATCTCAACGAGGCCTGGGCCGAAGCGCGCCACGAGGGCGTCGACGGCGACTGCCTCGCGCAGGCGAGCCTGTTTGCGGCCTTTGCCGAGCTCGTCGGCACTTATGGCGAGGACGCGGTCGCTAAGTTCGTCGAGGGTTTTCCGGGCCGCATCCGCAACGGCGAGTTCTCGGTCACCCTCGCAAGGCAGTAAGCTTTACGCGAAAATGACCCCGCCACACGGGCGGGGCCAGTCAACGGATGAATGACTTTGCGAACGGATTCGGCGAAAGCCTTCGCGAAGTCTGCCGTGTTTATCGCATAGAAGCCGCTTGCCGCGGACAAGCATTAGTCTCGCAATGGCCGGGAGATATTCCCGCGGCAATCAGGAACCTGCTCCCTCCCCTCACGGCTCGACCTTGAGAGTCGCTTTCATGTTGGGATGATAGCGGCAGTAATAGTCGGTCACTCCCGCCTTGTTCAGAACGGATGTCGCCGATTTCTTCGGCGGCAGTGTCACGTCGAAGTCGCCGTTCTTCGCCGTGGCGGTGTGGGCGAAGACGTCCTTGTTGATCCAATTGATGGTGTCGCCGACCTTGGCCGTCACATCGGCCGGAGATATCTCGAGATTCTCCATCGTGATCTCGATGGTCGCGGCATGCGCCGGGGCGACCATCGCCGCAAGGACAAGTGCTATGGCGATCGAAGCCAGTCGCTCCAGCATCATGGCCTCTCCCCTATTTCAGCTCGGCCGCGACGTGCTCGGCGTGCTGCTGATGTCCCTGGAAGATCTTCAGCCCGGTTTGTAGCAGGCTCTTCAGCTCGGCATTGTTCGCGGACGGAATCAGCTGGGTCTCCAGCGCGCCGTTGACCGCCTTGTGGTAGGCGATCTCGTTGGCGACATAGGCCTTGTCGAAGGCGGCGCCGTCCAGCTTGTCGAGCTCGGCCAGCTTGTCGCTCGCCTGCTTCGACAGCGCCTTGCTGGTGTCGTTGTCCTCCGGCGTGACGTTCAATTTCTTGACCAGCGCCAGCGCCTGCTTGTTGACCGCCTCGTGGTCGCGCAGCATGTCCTCGGCAAACGCTTTGACGTCCTTGCTCTTCGCCTTCTTCTGAGCCTGTTTGGCCGCGTTGATGTCGATCACGCCGGCGGTGTAGGCGATGTGGGCGATCTGCGGATCGGTGGGCTTGTCGGCTGCGCTGGCGCCTTGCAGCAGCGCGGGGCTCGACAACAGAATTGCCGCGGCGACCGCCGCGCTCCGTCGGGTGAACATGGCTCGATACTCCTGTGGTGCCGGACGTTCGCCGGCGCGTTGCTTCACAGGGATTGGATGCGAGTTTCGCGCGAACGTTCCCGAAAAATTACGCGCCGAAGCCAAGGCGCCTGAGCACGGCCTCCGTCAGGCGCTCGCAGCGCTGTCCGGCGAACGGAAACGCATCCATCACGACGGGGCCGATCTTCTTCTCGACGTTCTCGCGCAGCAGGGTGCGCGCACGGTGCAACCGCGTCTTGACGGTCTCGGTCTTGATGCCGAGCAGCTCGGCCGTCTCCTCCATGCTCATGGCTTCCATCACCCGCGCGATGAAGACCATGCGGTAGACGTCGGGCAATTCATCGACCGCGTGTTCGACGACGCGCTGGATCTCGCGTTGGGCCATGGATTTTTCCGGATCGGTTGCGGCAGACGAAAGGGGAAACCGGATGATCTGTGCTTCCAGCGTTGCCTCCGGGACCGATCCCAGCTCGACCTGCGGCTTCCGACTGCGCAAGCGTCCGAGCGCCTCGTTGATCGCAATGCGCGACAACCAGGTCGACAGCGCGGCTTCACCCAAAAAACCGTCGAGATGCGTGAAGGCGCGGACGTAGGTTTCCTGCACCACATCCTCGGCCTCGCTGTCGCCGCGTAGGATGCCGCGGGCGAGCCTGTAGAGCCTGCGGTTGTTGGCCTGCATGATCTCGCGGAGCGCGGCCTCGTCACGGCGCCGCGCGCGATCGATCAGCTCGGATTCCGACGTCCTGAGGCCGGCGGACAGGCCGGCTGCGGTCCCTGGCATGGCGGCACCTCGATCTCCATTGGTTCCGGACATTGGATGCCGGCTCAGGGGAAAGGTTCCCAGATTTCTTGCCCCGGATCTTACCCTCCCCTTGAGGGGGAGGGTAAGAAAGGCGCATCTAATCCGTCTCAATCGGCAGCGCCGGATCCCTCGCCCATTCGCCCATCGAGGCGTCGTAGAGCGTCAGTCTGTCGTAGCCGAGCTGCGTCAGCAGGAACAGGTCGATCGTCGCCGAGATGCCGCCGCCGCAATAGAGAATCACGCTCTTGTCGCGCGTGACACCCTGCGCCGCGAATTTCGCTTCGGCGTCCGCAAGGCTGGTCAGCGTCTTGTCGGCGTTCACGAGCGTTGCGGCTGATACGTTGATGCTGCCGGGAACGCGGCCCGGCCGGCCGTAGCGGCTCGGCTCGAGGCCGCGATGAAACTGCGGCCCGAGCGCGTTGACGATGACCGTCGAGGGATCGCCGATCCGCGCCTTCACGGTCGTCTTGTCGACGAAGAAGCCCGCGCGCGGCGCGGCCTTGAAGGTGGTGGCCGGATATCCCCTCGGGGCGCCTGTCTCAATCGGCCGCCCCTCTTCCTTCCATTTGTCGAGACCGCCGTCGAGCACATGGGCATCGACGCCGAGCGAGCGCAGCATCCACCAGAACCGCGTCGCCCACATCATCGTCCCGATGCTGTAGAACACGATGGTCTTGCCCGCATCAGCGCCGTGGCGGCCGAAGGCGGCCTCCAATTGGGCGACGCTGGGCATCATGAAGAATTGTTGCGCGGAGGTGTCGGAGAACTCGCCCTGCAGGTCGAGGAAGTCGGCTCCCGGAATGTGTCCGGCTTCGAACGTCTTGTCGCCGGGGACTGCGCGATAGGGTACGTCACTGCCGGGTGGGACAGCCTCGTTGTAGGTCGTGCAGTCATAGATGCGCAAGTTTGGATCGCCGAGGATGGCGGCGAGTTGCTCGCTGGTGATGAGGGCACTCTGGCTCATTGGATAGTCTCCCATCATACGCACACTATCCCCGTCACCCTGAGGTGCCGGAGCGTAGCGGAGGCCTCGAAGGGCACGGCCACTAGCGGGGCCGCTCATCCTTCGAGGCTTGCCACGCAATGCAAGAGCATTGCATGGCGCGCACCTCAGGATGACGGATCACAACGAGCGCGGCAAGCTACCGCTTCAAGGTCTCCAGAAACCGCACCGGCTCGCCCTGCGCAGGCGTCACCAGCTCGCCCTGCCACATCACGCGGCGGCCGCGGATGAAGGTGCCGACGGGCCAACCGGTGACGCGAACGCCGTCATACGGCGTCCAGCCGGCCTTGGACGCCACCCATTTGTTGGTGATGGTCTCGCTGCGCTTCAAATCGACGATGGTGAAATCGGCGTCGTAGCCGGCGGCGATGCGGCCCTTGCAGGCCATGTTGTAGAGGCGCGCGGGGCCGGCGCTGGTGAGATCGACGAAGCGCGCCAGAGAAAGCCGACCCGCGTTGACGTGATCGAGCATCAGCGGCACCAGCGTCTGCACGCCGGTCATGCCGGAGGGCGAAGCCGGATAGGTCTTCTGCTTCTCCTCCAGCGTATGCGGGGCGTGGTCGGAGCCGAGCACGTCGATGATGCCCTGCTCGATGCCGCGCCAGATACCGGCGCGGTGATCGGCGCCGCGCACAGGCGGATTCATCTGCGCCAGCGTGCCGAGCCGCTCGTAGCATTCGGGCGCAACCAGCGTGAGATGGTGCGGCGTCGCTTCGCAGGAGGCGACGTCCTTGTGGTCGCGCAGGAACTCGATCTCTTCCTTGGTCGAGATGTGCAGCACGTGGATGCGCTTTCCAGTCTCGTGCGCGAGCTTGACGAGGCGTTGCGTCGCCATCAGCGCCGCGGTCTCGTCGCGCCACACCGGATGCGAGCGTGGATCGCCCTCGATGCGCAGCGATTTGCGGTCGTTGAGGCGGTATTCGTCCTCGGCATGGAAGGCCGCGCGGCGGCGGATCACCTGGAAGATGCGGCGCAGGCTTTCGTCGTCCTCCACCAGCAGCGCGCCGGTCGAGGAGCCGATGAACACCTTGACGCCGGCACAGCCCGGCGCGCGCTCCAGCACCGGAAGGTCCTGCACGTTCTCACGGGTACCGCCGATGAAGAAGGCGAAATCGCAATGCATGCGGTGATGGGCGCGCTTCACCTTGTCGGTGAAGGTGGCCTCCGTCACCGTCAATGGCGAGGTGTTCGGCATCTCGAACACGGCGGTGACGCCGCCCATCACGGCGCTGCGCGAACCGGTCTCGAGGTCTTCCTTCTGCTCCAGCCCGGGCTCGCGGAAATGCACCTGCGTGTCCATCACGCCGGGCAGGATGTGCAGGCCCTTGCAGTCGATGACCTCCGCGGCCGAGGCTTGCGACAACGGGCCCAGCTCGGCGATGCGGCCGCCCGTGATGCCGATATCGCGAACATTCTCGCCGTCCTGGTTGACGACCGTGCCGTTCTTGAGGATCACATCGAAACGCTGGGTCATGGCTGAAGGCCCTTGTCATCCCCAAGCGCAGGGCTCGAGGTCTTGTCGTTTATGCCTCGCGGGCTTACGTTCCGGAGCAACATGTCGCAAGAGATTTTCGCATGAAATCAGCGTTTCTTCCCGACCGGGGCGTGGTCAAGGTCGCGGGCGAGGATGCGCGCAACTTCCTCAACGGCCTGGTCACGACCGACCTCGACAGGCTGAAACCGGGGCTGGGGCGATTCGGCGCTCTGCTGACGCCGCAGGGCAAGATCATCGTGGATTTCCTGATCACGGAAGTCCCCGCGGGTCACGGCGGCGGGTTCCTGATCGACTGTCCGAAGGCGCTCGCCGAAAGTCTCGCCACCAAGCTGAAATTCTACAAGCTGCGCGCCAAGGTCACGGTGGAAAACCTCGATCTCGGCGTGCTCGCCGCCTGGGACGGCCAGCCTGCGGCGCAGCCCGATCTTGCCTTCGCCGATCCGCGCGATGAAGGGCTCGGCTATCGCATCCTGATCCCCGAAGATCTCAAGGAGAAGCTCTCCGACCTCATCGGGGCCGAACTGGTCGAGGCGACCGACTACGAGGCGCACCGCATCGCGCTCGGCGTGCCGCGCGGCGGGCTCGATTTCATGTACAGCGATGCGTTTCCGCACGAGACCAACATGGACCGCCTTGCCGGCGTCGATTTCGACAAGGGTTGCTATGTCGGCCAAGAGGTCGTCTCGCGCATGCAGCATCGCGGCACCGCGCGCACCCGCAGCGTGAAGATACTGCTCGATGGCCCCTCGCCCGAAGCCGGCGCGACCATTCTCGCCGGCGACAAGCCGGTCGGCACCATCGGCTCGACATCAGGCGGCAAGGGCATTGCCCTGGTGCGCATCGACCGTGTCGCAGACGCGCTCGATGCCGGCCAGCCCCTCACCGCTGGCGGCCTCGCCTTGAAGCTGGCAGAACCTGACGTCGTTCGCATTCCAGCGAAGCAGCCCACCGCATGAGCCGAGCCCCTCGTCTGCATCCCGACGGAAAGACCCGTTGCCCCTGGCCGGGCGATGATCCGTTCTATGTTGCCTATCACGACACCGAATGGGGCGTGCCGGAGTATGACGACCGCGCGCTATACGAAAAGCTGATCCTCGACGGTTTCCAGGCCGGCCTGTCCTGGATCACGATCCTGCGCAAGCGCGACAATTTCCGCAAAGCCTTCGACGATTTCCAGCCGGAGAAGATCGCGCGCTACAATGCGAAGAAGGTGCACGCGCTGATGAACGATGCCGGCATCGTGCGCAACCGCGCCAAGATCGACGGCACGATCGCCAGCGCGAAGTCGTATCTCGACATCATGGAAAAAGGCCCGGGCTTCTCAAAACTGCTGTGGGACTTCATGGACGGACGGCCGCTCGTCAATCATTTCAAGACCACCGCGAGCGTGCCGGCCTCGACGCCGCTGTCGGTGCAAATCTCGAAGGATCTGTCCTCGCGCGGCTTCAAATTCGTCGGCCCGACCATCGTCTATGCCTTCATGCAGGCAACCGGCATGGTCAACGACCACCTCGTCGACTGCCACTGTCACGCCAGCTGCAGCAAGACGCAGCGCAAGCCGCGCCTCAAGGTCAAATGACGGCCAAGAAGACCGCACGCGACGTGGCGTCCCGCGCCTGGCAGCGCATGCTGTCGGGACGGCGGCTCGATCTGCTCGATCCCTCCCCACTCGATGTCGAGATCGCCGACATCGCGCATGGGCTGGCGCGCGTCGCGCGCTGGAACGGGCAGACCGTTGGCACACACATCTTCTCGGTCGCGCAGCACACGCTGCTGGTGGAAACCGTGATGCGGCACGAGATGCCGCGCGTCGACCAGCGCGTGCGGCTCGCAGCGCTGCTGCATGATGCGCCCGAATATGTCATCGGCGACATGATCTCGCCGTTCAAGGCGGTGCTCGACGGTCATTACAAGGCGGTGGAGAAACGCCTGCTCGGTGCCATCCATGTCCGCTTCGGACTGCCGCCGGTGCTACCTGAGGAGGTCACGCTGGCGATCAAGGCCGCCGATCGCGGGGCGGCCTATCTGGAAGCGACCGAGCTTGCCGGCTTCAGCGAAAGCGAGGCGCGGCGTCTGTTCGGCAAGGATCCCGGCCTCTCCGACAGCGTCCGGCGCGACTATCTGACGCCGTGGACGGCGGCCCGGGCCGAGAAGCAGTTTCTGGAGCGGTTTGGCGCGGTGTTCGCGTGAGCATCATCCCTTCGTAGGGTGAGCAAAGGCGCGCTTGCGCCGTGCCCACGTGCTTTCGCGTTTGCGACAAAGATGGTGGGCACGCTTCCGCCCTCGCTCTTCGAGCTACGGCGGACATGTCGCTTTGCCCACCCTACGGCACCGGCTATAATCGCGGCAAAAAGGTCCGCCATGATCCACGTCTGTTCCCTCGCCGCGCTTCCCGAAACCGTCCGCCTCACCAGGGCCAGCCACGTGCTGACCGTGATGGCCAATGTCGAACAGGTGGCACGGCCGGTGTCCGTGCTGCCCGCCAACCATCTCAAGGTGTCGATGGACGACATCACCGAGGAGATGGACGGTTTCGTCGCGCCGTCCGAGACCCATATCGATCAGGTGCTGAACTTCGTGCGCGGCTGGGACCGCAGCGCGCCGCTGGTGGTGCATTGCTATGCCGGCATCAGCCGCTCCACCGCGAGCGCGTTTGCGGCGGTCTGTGCACTCAATCCGAACCGCGACGAGCTCGAGATCGCCAGGAAGATCCGCACAGCCTCGCCGATCGCCTCGCCGAACCGGCGCATCGTCGGCCTTGCCGATCGTGCGCTGGGACGCAACGGCCGCATGCTGCGCGCGCTCGACGAAATCGGCCCGGGCGCGATGATGGTCGAGGGCCGCCCCTTCGTGATCGAGCTCGAATGACAGCTGCGCGCCACATCGCAGGTGCGCCCCCTCTCCCGCTTGCGGGAGAGGGTTGGGGAGAGGGTATCTCCGCATTGGGACAACCCCCTAGAGGAGAAAGCCCTCACCCGGCGCTACGCGCCGACCTCTCCCGCAAGCGGGAGAGGTTACAGCGAGTCTGCGGCGAGATCTGCTCAACCAACGAAGACATTCTTTCCGCAACCCCCGCGATATCAGCCGCATGAGCGAGACGCTGCTGACGCCGATCGAGATCGGCCTGACCGCGGCGATCGTCGCGATCGAGGGGCATGAGCCGCTGATCCTCACCGCGCGTGGCAGTGACGGGCTTGCCGGCCTGCCGTTCGGCCCGTTCGACGCGCTCGCGCACCGCACCTTCGACATCGGCCTGCGCGCCTGGGTCGAGGAACAGGCCGGCTTGCGCCTCGGCTATGTCGAGCAGCTCTACACCTTCGGCGATCGCGGCCGCCATGCCGAGGCCGGCGACACCGGCGCGCATATGGTGTCGATCGGCTATCTCGCATTGACGCGCGCGGTGGACGGCGAGCTTGCGGCCAATGCGGCGAGCTTCGCGCCATGGTATCGCTTCTTCCCCTGGGAAGACCGGCGCGAGGAGCCGCCTGCGATCATCGCCCGCGACATCATTCCCGCGCTGACCGAATGGGCTGCGGAGGAGACGCCGGAGACGACGCGCGCGCTGCCGCGCAAGGATCGCGTGCGGTTCTATTTCGGCCTTGACGGGGCGGCCTGGGACGAGGAGCGCGTGCTGGACCGCTACGAGCTTTTGTACGAGGCCGGGCTGGTCGAGGAAGCGCGACGCGACGGCCGCCCTGCGGCATTAGCGCGCAAGACGCTTCCCCCGCTCGGGACCTCGATGCAGTTCGACCACCGCCGGATTCTCGCCACGGCGATCGCGCGGCTGCGGGCAAAACTGAAGTATCGTCCTGTCGTCTTTGAACTTTTGCCACCCGAATTCACACTTACCGAACTGCAGCATACGGTCGAGGCAATCTCCGGCCGGCACCTGCACAAGCAGAATTTCCGCCGCCTGGTCGAAATGGAAGCCCTGGTCGAACCGACCGGGGTGATGTCGACACAGACGGGCGGACGGCCGGCGGCGCTCTATCGCTTCCGGCGCGACGTACTCCAGGAGCGGCCCGCGCCGGGCTTGCGCGTGCGCTCCCGGCGCTAACCCGACATACTACGTGACCGGCCCCTGCCCGCCGGTCGCCTGGAGGCTTTATGTTCGACGGCCCGTTTGACGTCTTTGCGTGGATCATTGCGATCGCGGCCTTCCTGATCGCGATCAAGGCCTCCAGCCAGGCGGCCGAGCTGCGCCGGCGACTGAATTCGCTCGAAGAGATGTTCTACGCGCAGCGGCAGGTGCAGCCGCCGCCGCTCATGCCCGTGCAGGAGCAGGCCCCCGCGCCCGCGACGACGGCCGCCGAGCCGCCGCCGCTTGCGCCCGAAGCCGAAGCGGCGCCGCCTCCACTCGTCACCGAAGAGCTTTCACCGCCGCCGCTCGAAGCGAGCCCCGCGGCTGCCGCACCACCTCCGGTGCCGGCCGCGGCCCCCGGCTTCGAGGAGCAGCTCGGCACCCGCTGGGTGGTGTGGATCGGCGGCCTTGCGCTCGCGCTCGGCGGCTTCTTCATGGTGCGCTATTCGATCGAGGCCGGCCTGCTCGGCCCGGGCGTGCGCGTGTTCCTGGGCGGCCTGTTCGCAGCTGCGCTGCTCGGGGCCGGCGAGTGGTCGCGGCGCAAGGAGAGCATTTCCAACATCGAGGCGCTGCCGATCGCCAACATCCCGGCGATCCTCACTGCGGCGGGTACGGCGGTGGCGTTCGCGACCATCTATGCCGCCTATGCGCTCTATGGCTTCCTCGTGCCCGCGACCGCCTTCGTGCTGCTCGGCATCGTGGCCATGTGCACGCTCGCCGCCGCGCTGCTGCACGGGCCGGCGCTGGCCGGCCTCGGCGTGGTCGCCGCCTTCGTGACGCCGCTCCTCGTCTCCAGCGGTAAGCCGGACTATTGGGCGCTCTACATCTACCTCGCCATAGTCACCGCCGCGAGCTTCGGCCTCGCGCGCATCCGGCTATGGCGCTGGCTCGCGGTCACGACGATCGCCTTTGCCGTGCTCTGGATCTTGCCGGGTCTCGACACCGAGCAGGTCCAGGTCGCGCCGCACGCCTTCCATGCCATTGCAGGCTTCGTGCTCGCCGCGCTGCTCGTGGTCTGCGGCTTCATGTTCGGCCCCAGCATCGAGGACGGCGAGATCGAGCCGGTCTCCTCGACCTCGCTCGGCGCTTACCTGTTCGGCGCCATGCTGATCGTGCTGTCGAGCGCACACGCGGATCTGGCGCTGATCGCGTTCACGATTCTCGTTGGCGCGACGCTTCTCGTCGCCTGGCGTGCGCCGGCGGCCACCGGCGCGCTTGGCGCGGCCGCAGCGACCGTCTTCATCGTGTTCGCCGAATGGGCGGTGCGCGCCAACCCTGATATGCTGGTGCTTCCGGGCGGCGCGATGTCCGGTATCGGGCCGACCGCGACCGACAGCTCGGTGACGCTGCATCTGGTGATGGCCGCGATCTTCGCCGTCGGCTTCGGCGTTGCCGGCTTCCTCGCGCAGGGCCGCTCGAACTCGGCAATCATTCCCGTGGTGTGGTCGGCGGCAGCCGTCGCTACGCCGATCGCGATCCTCATCGCGCTCTATGCCCGCATCGCCCATCTCGACCGCTCGATCCCGTTTGCGATCCTGGCGGTGCTGCTCGCCGCCGCCTTCGGCGCCGCAACAGAAGCGCTGACCCGCCGCGAAGATCGACCGGGCGCGGCGACCTCGACCGCCCTGTTCGCGACCGGCACGCTCGGCGCGATGGCGCTGGCGCTGACCTTCGCGCTGGAGAAGGGCTGGCTCACGATTGCCCTCGCGCTGATGTCGCTCGGCACCGCCTGGATCTCGATGCAGCGGCCGATCCCGTTCCTGCGCTGGCTCGCCGCCATCTTCGCCGGCATCGTCACCGCGCGCATCGGCTATGATCCGCGCATCGTCGGCGACGCCGTCGGCACCACGCCGATTTTCAACTGGCTGCTCTGGGGTTACGGCCTGCCTGCGGCCTCGTTCTGGGCCGCGAGCATCTTCCTGCGCCGCCGCGCCGACGATGCGCCGCTGCGCATGGTCGAGACCGCGGCGATCCTGTTCACCGCGCTGCTCGCCTTCATGGAGATCCGACACTTTGCGACCAATGGCCGGATGACCTCGCCGCCGTCGCTGCTCGAATTCGCGCTGCAGGTCTGCGTCACGCTCGCGATGGCGATCGGGCTGGAGCGCTTGCGGCTGCGCAGCCGCAGCATCGTGCACAATGTCGGCGCGGTCGTGCTGACGGCGATCGGCGGGCTCATCAGCGTGTTCGGCCTCCTGATCCTGGAGAACCCGCTGATCTGGCGCGTCGACGTCGGCGGCGCCGTGTTCAACCTGCTGCTGCTCGGCTATGCGCTGCCGGCGGTGCTGATGCTGCTGCTGTCCTACGCGGTGGTCGGGATGCGCGGCAAGGTCTACGCCAACACCATCGTCGGCGGCGCGCTCGTGTTCGCGCTTGCCTATGTCACGCTGGAGATTCGCCGCTTCTATCACGGCCCGATCCTCTCCACCGGCGCGACGACGGGCGCCGAGCAATACACTTATTCGATCGGCTGGCTCGCCTTCGGCGTGGTGTTGCTGGGCGTCGGCATTCTCGTCAACTCGGAGCGTGCACGGCTGGCCTCGGCTGCCGTCATCGCACTGACGATCCTGAAGGCCTTCGTCATCGACATGTCGACGCTGACAGGCGTCTACCGTGCGCTGTCGTTCATGTGCCTCGGCGTCGTGCTGGTCGCCATCGGCTGGCTCTACCAGCGCATCCTGTTCCGGCGGCAGGTCGCACCGCCGCCGGCTCCGCAGGCGAGCGCGTAAAGATCAGGCCGCGCGGACCGATTCCAGGAACTGCGCGACCTCAACCTTCAGGCGGGTGCTGTCGGTCGCCAGCGATTTCGCCGCCGAGAGAACTTCGCCTGAGGCCGAGCCGGTGTCGATCGCGCCGCGCTGCACGTCGGTGATGTTGGAGGAGACTTCCTGCGTGCCGAGCGAGGCCTGCTGGACGTTGCGCGAGATCTCCTGCGTCGCGGCGCCCTGCTCCTCGACAGCGGCGGCGATGGCCGAGGACACCTCGGACAACCGCTCGATGGTGCCGCCGATCTCCTGGATGGCACTGACCGATTCCTGCGTCGCAGCCTGGATGCCCGAGACCTGCGCCCCGATCTCGCCGGTGGCCTTCGCGGTCTGCTCGGCCAACGCCTTGACCTCGGAGGCGACCACGGCAAAGCCGCGACCGGCTTCGCCGGCGCGCGCCGCTTCGATGGTCGCATTCAGCGCCAGGAGGTTGGTCTGGCCCGCGATGGTGTTGATGAGCTCGACGACGTCGCCGATGCGGGAGGCCGCCTGCGACAGCGCGTTGACGCGGTCGTTGGTCCGCGCCGCCTGCTCGACGGCTTCCGCGGCCATCCGCGCCGAATCCTGCACGCGGCGGCTGATCTCGGTGATCGAGGACGACAGCTCCTCCGAGGCGGACGCCACCGCCTGGACGTTGGTGGAGGCTTCCTCGGACGCAGCGGCAACGACGGTTGCGAGTTCCTGGCCGCGCTGCGCCGTGCCGCTCAGCGTGGCCGCGGAGGCCTCGAGCTCGGTCGAGGCCGACGACACGGTCTCGACGACCTCACCGATCATGGCCTCGAAATTGCGCGTGATGGCATCGACGCGGCGGCCGCGTTCGATCTTGGCTTCGGCGTCGCGTGCGGCCGCCTCATCGGCGGCTTTCTTGGCGATCAGTGCCTCCTTGAAGATCTGGAGCGCATCCGCCATCGAGCCGATCTCGGTCTTCTCGCCGCGATGCGGCACTTCGGCCGAGAGGTCTCCCTGGCCGAGCGACTGCATCGGACGAATGATCGAGGCGATGCCGCGAGAGACGTCGCGCACGAGATAATAGGCGGCGCCGATCGCGATCACGACCGAGAGCACGATGATGCCGACCAGGACGCGGAAGATCGTGGCGTAACTGTCGGCCGCCTGCTTGGTCTCCAGCTCGGCGCCCTGGTTATTGAGCTCGATGCCCTTCTGAAGCAGGGGATCGGCGGCCTGGGCCATCTTGGCGACCTTGGTCTGCAACATCTCGTTGGCGTCGGTCGGGAAGCGGCCGACGCTCTTGCGCGACAGCGCCATGGTCTCCTGCACGCCGTTCAGATATTCGCCCCACGCCTTGCTCCATTGCTCATAGAGCGCGCGCTCTTCGGCGGCAGTGATCAGCGGCTCGTAGACCTTGCGCGTCTTCTCGATGCGCTCACGCAACGAGCCGAGGCGCTTCTCGGCGGCTTCCTTGCCTTCGGCGGTGTCCTGCATCAGGTGCAAACGGAGCGCGACGCGCAGCTCGTTGATGTCGGCGCGCATTGAGCCGAGCGCACGCACGCTCGGCAGCCAGCTCTCCGCGATCTCGACGGTATGAGCATTGATGTTCTGCATGGTGCCGATCGCCGTCACGCCGACGCCGGCGAGTGACAGCACGAGGACCGATAACACGGCCAGAAGCTTGAAGACGATTGACAACTTCGACATCACACAAATCCCGATGATACCTAGCAACGCGCAAATGACCTGCGCCGCTGTCGTCGCGACGGACGAGAGGGCGGAAGTCAGTTCAACAATGCTGGCTGGTTCTTATTCCGTGAGACTAGGCCCATGATTGCAAACACGCGTTAACAGGAACCTACGTAAAACTACGGCATGGCCCGCGCGGTCGCTATTATGGTTGCAACCTCCTGCGGCTGCACGGGCCTCTGCGCTGCAGCCCAGGCGTACCGCGCTTGATGCGTTGCAGCATTCGACCGACGCAGTTTGCGCCGTTATGCCGCCCGCACCGACTCCAGGAAGCGCGCGACCTCGCTCTTGAGCCGGTTGCTCTCCTGCGACAGCGACTGCGCGGCCGAATGCACCTGCGCCGAGGCAGCCCCGGTCTCGCCGGAGCCGCGCTGGACGTCGGCGATGTTCGACGAGACTGCGGAAGTACCTTGCGCGGCGTGCTGGATGTTGCGGGAGATCTCCTGCGTGGCGGCACCCTGTTCCTCCACCGCAGCGGCGATGGTCGACGAGATCTCCGACATCCGCGCGATGGTGTCGCCGATCTCCTTGATCGCGCCGACGGATTCGTCTGTCGCGGACTGGATCGCGCCGATGTGCTGACCGATCTCGCCGGTGGCTTTCGCGGTCTGCTCGGCAAGCGCCTTCACTTCGGTCGCGACCACCGCAAAGCCCTTGCCGGCCTCCCCCGCCCGCGCCGCTTCGATCGTCGCGTTCAGCGCCAGGAGGTTGGTCTGGGCGGCGATGGTGTTGATCAGCTCGACGACGTCGCCGATGCGGGAAGCGGCCTTGGTCAGCTCGGCGACGCGCGCATTGGTGCGCTGGGCCTGCCCGACGGCGACGTCGGCGACACGCGCCGATTCCTGCACCTGGCGGCTGATCTCGGTGATCGATGACGTCATCTCCTCGCTCGCGGCCGACACCGACTGCACATTGGCGGACGCCTCCTCCGAGGCCGCCGCCACGGCGGTGGCAAGCCCGTTGCCGCGCTCGGCGGCGTGGGTCAACGTGTTCGACGACGCTTCGAGCTCGGTTGCCGCCGACGACACCGTCTCGATGATCTCGCCGACGGCGCCTTCGAACGTATCGGCGAGCCGCTGCATGTCGAGCTTGCGCTGCTCGCGCCGACGCGCGTCCGCTTCGGCCTGCTCGGCGCGCAGCCGCTCGGCTTCCGCCATGTTGGTCTTGAAGACCGCGACCGCGCCAGCCATCTCGCCGATCTCGTCCTTGCGGCCGACGCCTGGGATTGCGACTGAGGTGTCACCGCTTGCCAGACCGGTCATCGACCGAACCATGGCGATCAGCGCGGTCGAGATCGAGCGGCCGGTGAAGAAGGACACGCTCCCCACCAGCAGGATCGAGCATCCGAGTGCGACCCACATCCACAGCTTGATCGAGGCCCGCATCGACTCTTCGGCGGCCTTCGCCGCGTCGTATCGCTGACTGACGGTCTTTTCGATCTCGTCGAGGACGGGCTCGATGGTGCGGAACTCCTTGGACATCGCCGAGCCGTGCGCGGCCAGATCCTGCGCGCCGGCTGCCCACGCCACGAAGTCATCCCTGTATTTGGAGAGCTTCTTGCCGATATCGGTCTTGAGCGCCGGCAGGATCGCCGAAGCCTCGACTTGCCCGGAGAATTCCGTCGCCGTCTTCTTCAGGGCGTCGAGATATTTCGGGTCGCGGCGCAACATGAAGTCTTTCTCGTGACGACGCATCGTCAGCATGCCGCTGGTGAGCCTGGGATCGTCGACCTCCTTGAGCTTGGTCTCGATGTCGTGCACCGCCGTGCGCAACGAGCCTGACAACTCCAGGGTTTCGTTCAATCCAAGCTTGACCTCGGCCCGTTCGACGGCCGCGAATTCGCTCACATATCTCTCGAATCCGGTGCGGACCAGTGACGCCTTTTCCCCGACCGCCGCGTATCCTGCCGCACGCGCCGCGCTGCCGAGGCGATCAAGATTGCGGGTAATGTCGGAAGCAAGTTCGGCATGACGCTTCGCAAAAGACTGATCGCGGCGGAGCTGGAAATCCTTCTCGGCCCGGCGCGCTTCGAGCAATTGCTGCGAGATCCGCTGGTTCAGATCGGACAGCCGGCGCGCGTCTTCAGCAGCGTCTCGGGACGTGTCCTGGGAGAGGCTGCCAATCTGGTAGATCGTGCCGAAGGCGACGAGCCCGATGAGGCCGAACAGTCCGATCGCCATGACCTTGTGAGTGAGGCGAATGGAAATGCCACTCATGAATGTGCTCCAACGATTGAGACGCAGTACGCGAAGGACGACTCAGCATCCGGGAAATTGCGGCAATCATGACTGCGCCGCTTTTCCGGAAGGTTAACCCTGCGCGCGACGGTCGCGGCGACGAGATACGCGCGCGAGCAGCCGCCACGCATTCACGCGCGATGGTTGCAAGCATGACTTGCCGAAAGACGCCACCGTCAGGCGGCGCGCACGGTGCCGAGAAACTTGCCGACCTCGAGCTTGAGGCGGTTGCTGTCGCCGGACAGCGATTGCGCCGCCGCCAGCACCTGCGAGGACGCCGAGCCGGTCTCGCTCGCGCCGTGCTGCACGTCGGTGATGTTGGACGACACCTGATGAGTGCCCTCCGCCGCCTGCTGCACGTTGCGGGAAATCTCCTGCGTCGCCGCGCCCTGCTCTTCGACGGCAGCTGCGATGGTCGAGGAGATCTCCGACAGCTTCTCGATGGTGTCGCTGATGTCCCTGATGGCGCCGACTGAATACTCGGTCGCAGTCTGGATGCTGGCGATCTGCTGGCCGATCTCGCCGGTCGCCTTCGCAGTCTGCTCGGCGAGCGCCTTGACCTCGGAGGCGACAACGGCAAAGCCGCGGCCCGCCTCGCCGGCGCGCGCGGCTTCGATGGTCGCATTGAGCGCCAGGAGATTGGTCTGGCCGGCGATGGTGTTGATCAGCTCGACCACGTCGCCGATCCGCGCCGCCGCCTTCGACAATTCGCCGACGCGGTCGGTCGTGGTGCGGGCCTGGCTGACCGCTTCGCTTGCGACGCGAGCGGATTCCTGCACCTGGCGGCTGATCTCGGTGATCGACGACGACAGCTCCTCGGTCGCCGACGCCACCGACTGCACGTTGGTGGACGCCTCTTCGGAGGCGGCAGCAACCATGATGGTGAGCTCCTGTCCGCGCGCCGCAGTCGACGTGAGCGTCGACGCAGACGCTTCCAGTTCAGTCGCGGCCGATGACACGGTATCGACGATCTCGCCGATCGCCGCCTCGAAGCCATCGGCCAGCTTGGACATCTCGGCCTTGCGTTGCGCGGCTGCAGCCTGATCCTGCCTGATCTTGGCCTCGGCCTCCTCGCGCGCCTTCTGTTCGGACACGATCTTGAACTTCTCGACAGCCGCCGCGACACCACCGACCTCGTCCTTGCGGCCGAGACCGGGCAGCACCACGGAAAAGTCGCCGCCGGCGAGCTTGTCCATGGCCACCGTGAGCGCGCGGATCGGCCGTGCGATGGTCAGGAACGACAGCAGCCAGGAGCCGAGGAGGACGAGCGCCGTGAAAGCGCCGATGACCATTGCGATATGCTCGCTGGACGCCATCTCCCGCGCGGAGGCCGCAACCTCCTCTTCGCTTCTGTGCCTGGCGACGTCGGCAATCTGATTGGCAGCCTGGTCCATCTCGCCTGCGATCGGCAAGGTGACCTCGCGGGCAAGACGCGTCCCCTCATCGACGAGCTTGGCGAGGCGAGCAGCGGCATCCTCGCCCGTGAGAGCCAGGGCGGCACCGCGCACGGATGCGAGCTGCTGAGCTCCCTTGAGATAGTTCGCCGTGAGCACCTTGAGCTTCTCGATCCTCGCGCGGTTTTCCGGCACGCGCGAGAGCGTGAGCATTGCGTCGGCAACCTTCACCAAATGACCGGCGCGTTCGGCCAGCGCGTCGCGCGCCTTCTGCAGTTCATCTGAATTGTTGGCGAGGCGGATGTCGCGTGCGGCGAGCTGCATGGTGCGCGCCGCGAGCTTGGATTCGACTGCCTCGCGCGCCAGCTCCTGCTGCTCGGACGCCGTCTGGCTGGACCGGCGCACGTTGCCGTTTCCGATCACCTGACCCGCGATCATCGCGAGGACCAGGAGGATGCCGAGCGCCGATGAGATCGCCAGCTTGGTCCCAATCCGCAAATTCTGAACGAGGCTCAACATGGGCATGCTTCCCCCTAGGGAATGCGCGGCCGAGTCATTGCCAGCCGCCCTCGGCGTTGATCGCCCTTGTCCGAAAAGTATGCGTTCGCCATTCCAATTTGGTTAACGCGACCTCCGGGCAAATACTGGATCGGTAGGAAAACCCCTTGAATTTCAGCACGGTATGCGCGCTTAACAGGTTAATCACACGCAGTGATAGGAGCCCCGCTCTGCTGCGTTACGCTCTCGCCGACGAGGCTGATGCGAAAGACCGGCTTCTTGTCCTCGTCGAGCAGCTCCATGCACCACTCTGCGTTCGGCTTCAGGCCTCGCGCGATGCCGCCGAGCAGATTGGCGCAGACCTCGGTCATCTCGGTCCAGGCGGCTGTGCGATCCTCGAACTCGTACGGCTGGTCGGCGGCGCCGGAATAGCGACCGGTGCTGATGCGGAAGAAGTACAGTGACATCGTTGAACCCTTTTATCGGGCCGCGCCCCCCGGCCGTCCGCAAACTGGGGCGCGAACAGCTACCAACGCATGAAAGCCGCCGTCCGTAGGACTACGGCGCGGCGGCTTGGCGTTCGATGGACGTCTTCAACGACAAAGTGCGCGGACCGTCCCGCGCAGCCCTCTCACTGGGTGGAACGGCGCAGCTCCAGCGGGCCCTCGTTCCTGGCGGGCTCCGACTTGATCTCCGACTTCACCGGCTCGAGCCGGCTGCTCTCGACACGCGGCGTCTCGACGCGCGCGGCGACTTCGGTGTTGGTCGCGCCGACGGAACCGGTGTGCTCTGTCCTGTGCAGCGAGCGCGGACGCGCCGCAGCGCGCGCCATCAGCATCTGGTTGCCACCCTGGTGATGGAAGTCGCAATAGGCGAAGCCCATCCCCGACACCGAGCCGCGGAAGCTGCGATCGTCGGTCTTTTCCAGGTTGAAACACGGCTCGAACGGAATGCCCTTGATCGAGGCGCAGACGTTCTGGCCACGGATTTGGAGCGTATTGCCGGGCAGGCGGAGATGTTTGACCGGGCCCGCGCCGGAGAACTGCACCGCGCCGGCCGCGCCGAGATCGTCCAGGATGCGGCCCGCGCCGCGGGTGCCGTCGAAACAGGTGAAGGCAAACACCTTGCCCGCCACGAAGCGACGCGCCTCGTCGGCGTTCATGCCTCCGGCAAGGGCCGGCGCAAACGTTGCTGCCGCCGTGACAGCCCCCAACACAATACGCGCAAGCATGCTCAACTCCGAACCAACCCCCGCAGCGGGCGATGCCTTATCTCTTTACCCGCTGCTTACCATACTAACCATGGCGACATTGAAGCAGCTTGGTTGGTAAAGTCTGAACGCCGTTAGACAATTTTTACCACGGTGCGGCCGCGGACCTGGCCCGCCAGGATTTTAGCGCCCCACTCCGGCACCTCATCAAGAGGGATTTCGTGAGTGATTTCAGTTAGTTTGGTCCGATCCAGATCTGACGCCAGGCGCTGCCACGCGGCTTTCCGCGGCTCGATCGGGCACATCACGGAATCGATGCCGAGAAGGCACACCCCGCGCAAAATGAAAGGTGCGACAGACGACGGCAGGTCCAGGCCGGCGGCCAAGCCGCAGGCCGCGATCGCCCCGCCGTATTTCGTCATCGACAGCAGATTCGCCAGTGTGGTCGAGCCGACGCTGTCGACGCCACCCGCCCAGCGCTCCTTTGCGATCGGCTTGGCCGGCGCCGACAATTCATTGCGGTCGATGATTTCGGCTGCTCCGAGATGCTTCAGATAGTCAGCCTCCGAGGCGCGGCCGGTTGAAGCGATGACGTGGTAGCCGAGCTTCGAAAGCACGGCGATCGCGACCGAGCCGACGCCGCCCGCGGCGCCCGTCACCACCACAGGGCCGCTCTTCGGCGAGAGACCGTGCTTCTCCAGTGCCAGCACCGACAGCATCGCAGTGAAGCCGGCGGTGCCGATCGCCATGGCATCGCGTGCCGACAGGCCTTGCGGCAAGGCCACCAGCCAGTCGCCCTTCACCCGCGCCTTCTCGGCATAGGCGCCGAGATGGGTCTCGCCCATGCCCCAGCCGGTGCAGACGACCTTGTCGCCGGCCTTCCATTGCGGATGCGAGGATTGCTCGACCGTGCCGGCGAAGTCGATGCCAGCGATCATCGGGAAGCGGCGCACCACCGGCGCCTTGCCGGTGAGCGCGAGGCCGTCCTTGTAGTTCAGCGTCGACCATTCCACGCGGACGGTGACGTCGCCGTCCATCAGCTCGGCTTCATCGAACTGCGTCAGCGCGGCGGTGGTGCCCTTGTCCGCCTTGTCGATCCGGATCGCCTTAAATGTGGCCACGACTGAACTCCCTGACTTTGTTTGTCGGGGATGTTTAGCCGATCACACAGGCTGCGCAACCGCCCGAACGACAGGTTTCTCCACGATCGGAAGATTGATCAGCGCGGAAAGCACGCCGAACAGGATCGAGAGCCACCAGATCGGCGTATAGGAACCGAAGCGCTCGAACACGATTCCCCCTAACCAGACGCCGAGGAAGCCGCCGACCTGATGGCTGACGAAGGCAAAGCCATACAGCGTCGCAAGCCAGCGCGTGCCGAACATCAGCGCCACCAGCGCCGAGGTCGGGGGCACCGTGGACAGCCAGGTCAGGCCGGAGACCGCACCGAAAGCGATCGCCGAGAACGGCGTGATGGGGAACGAGATGAAGGCGAGGGTCGCGAGCGCACGCGTGAAGTAGATGGCCGAGAGGATGTAGCGCTTGGGCAGCGAGTTCTGGAGATAGCCGACGCTGAGCGAGCCGATGATGTTGAACAGGCCGATCGCCGCGATCACCCAGCCTCCGATTTGCGTCGAGATGCCGCGATCGACCAGGAAGGCCGGCAGATGCACGGTGATGAAGGCGAGTTGGAATCCGCAGGTGAAGAAGCCGAGCACCAGCAGCACATAGGAGCGGTGACCGAAGGCTTCGGCGAGCGCCCTGGTGATGGTCTGCTCATCCGCCGGCGTCGCATTGGCCGTCGTTGCGGCCGGCGGCGTCGAGAGCGCAAGTGACAGCGGGATGATCAGCAGCATCAGGAAGCCGAACACGGAGAGCGCCTGCTGCCAGCCGAAATTGTCGATCAACGCGACGCCGATCGGTGCGAACAAAAACTGCCCGAACGATCCAGCCGCCGTGCCGGCGCCAAGCGCGAGGCCGCGCTTCTCGGCGGGCAGCAGCTTGGTGAATGCCGACAGCACCAGATTGAACGAGCAGCCGGCGAGTCCGAAGCCGACCATGACGCCAGCGCCGATGTTGAGCGACAGCGGCGTCGAGGAATAGCGCATCAGCAAGAGGCCGCCGGCATAGAGCAGCGCGCCGACGCACATCACCCGGAACAGGCCGAAGCGATCGGCGACCGCGCCGGCGATGGGCTGGCCCAGTCCCCACAGCAAATTCTGAAAGGCGATGGCGAGGCCAAATACGTCGCGGCCCCAGGAGAATTCATGGCTCATCGGCTGCACGAAGAAACCGAGCGCCGAGCGCGGACCGAAGCCGAGCATACCGATCGCACAGCCGCAGAGAATGATGACGGCGGGGGTACGCCAGCTGGAGGACCGTGAGGCCGGCGCGAGTTCGCCCACTGATGTCGACATGGTAGTCCCCGTCTGTCATTGGCGGACTGCAAAGAGCCGACCGCGAACGCGTCATTTAATGCATTTGCATGAAAACCCCAAATCAAAAACGATTGCATTCCACGGGGAGCTGCCGCGGGAGCATTGCATTTCAATCTGGCCTCGCCCGACGCGTCGGACGACGATCTGACGAGATTGTGTGCGGCAGGGCCTAGCCGTCCTCGGCAGAGCGTGCTATTTCTGATTTACTCATATTGAGCATATATGAGGATCGATGAAACCCGCTCCGGCCCCTCGGCCGGATTACTCAGGCTCTACATATACTCATATTGAGTATAAATGACATGCGAGGGATGCTTTGATGCCGATCACTGAAATCTACGGTCCAGACGATTTTGCCAACCGGCCGCAGGGCCATCTCGCGTCCTCTCCCCGCCCCGCACCGGCGCCCACAGCGCGCGCGCTGCCGACGCCCTCGCTGGAATGGACGGCGGAGGTCGAACGCGCCACCGCCCCGCTCTATGAGCGCGTGAAGCACGTCATCCCCCCGATCGAGTGGCCGCTGATGGCACCGACGATCCTGGCGATCATCGAGCTGAAGCGCGCGCGGGGTGCGGTGATCCTCGCGCACAACTACCAGGCGCCGGAGATCTTCCACTGCGTCGCCGACATCGGTGGCGACTCGCTGCAGCTCGCGGTGGAAGCCACCAAGGTGGAGGCCAATGTCATCGTCCAGTGCGGCGTGCACTTCATGGCGGAGACATCAAAACTGCTCAACCCGGACAAGACGGTGCTGATCCCGGACTCGCGCGCCGGCTGCTCGCTGGCCGCCAGCATCACCGGCGCCGACGTTCGGCTGCTCCGCGAAAAATTTCCGGGCGTGCCTGTCGTCGCCTATGTCAATACGTCCGCAGAGGTGAAGGCCGAGGTCGATATCTGCTGCACCTCGTCGAACGCGGTGCAGGTGGTCGAGAGCCTGAACGCGCCAACCGTGATCTTCCTGCCCGATCGCTATCTCGCCACTTACGTGGCCTCGAAGACCGACGTGAAGATCATCGCCTGGAAGGGCGCCTGCGAGGTGCACGAGCGCTTCAAGGGCGAAGAGCTGCGCGCCTTTCGCGAGGCCGATCCGTCCGTCCAGATCATCGCGCATCCGGAATGTCCGCCGGACGTGCTGGCGGAAGCCGACTTCACCGGCTCGACCGCGCACATGATCAACTGGGTGCGCGAAAAGCGGCCACGGCGGCTGGTGATGATCACGGAATGCTCGATGGCCGACAATGTGCGCGCCGAGCTGCCCGACGTCGAGATGCTGCGCCCCTGCAATCTCTGCCCGCACATGAAGCGCATCACGCTCGCGAACATTTTGGACAGCCTGCTGACGCTCCGCGAGGAGGTGACGATCGATCCCGCGCTTGCGGATCGCGCAAGGCGCTCGGTCGAGCGGATGATCAATCTGAAGAACTAGCGACACATGCAGCGTCACACACAGCTGTCGCCCCGGACAAGCGAAGCGCAGATCCGGGACCCCCGCGCGAGCGCTCGCGCTCGTCGCGCTGACCACAGGGAAATGCGCTGCGAAGAAAGCCAACGCGCAGCTTCGCATCACAACATCCGCCGCGGCGTATGGGTCCCTGCTTTCGCAGGGACGACAGTGGAGTGAAAGGATAAAGCCATGACCAACACCATCCGCAAACTCACCCGCACCGATGACATCGTCATCGTCGGCGGCGGCCTTGCCGGACTGTTCTGCGCGCTGAAGCTGGCGCCGCGGCCGGTGACCTTGATCTCGGCCGCGCCGCTCGGACAGGGCGCATCATCCGCATGGGCGCAAGGCGGCATCGCCGCGGCGGTCGCCGAGAGCGACACGCCCGAAGCCCACGCCGCCGACACCATCGCGGTCGGCGGCGGCCTCGTCGACGAGGCGGTTGCACTTGGGATCGCGCGCGAGGCCGCGCCGCGCATCCACGATCTCTTGAGCTATGGCGTCCCCTTCGATCGCGATCTCGAAGGCAGGCTCGCCGTGGGACGCGAAGCGGCACACTCCGCACGCCGCATCGTGCATGTGCGCGGCGATGGCGCGGGCGCTGCGATCATCGCGGCCTTGAGCGAAGCGGTGCGCCGTACGCCGTCGATCCGCATCATCGAAGGGCTCGTCGCCGAAGCCCTCTTGACCGAGAGCGGTACCGTCGCCGGTCTACAATTGCGCGAAGCCGACAATCCCGCGGCACGGCCGTTCCTGCTCGCTGCGCGCGCGGTGGTGCTTGCCACCGGCGGCATCGGGCATCTCTACGCCGTCACGACCAATCCAATGGAAGCCAGCGGCTCCGGCCTCGCCATCGCCGCGCGTGCCGGTGCCGTGATCGCCGATCCGGAATTCGTGCAGTTCCATCCAACCGCCATCATGGTCGGCCGCGATCCGGCACCGCTCGCGACCGAAGCACTGCGTGGCGAAGGCGCGACGCTGATCAACGGCAATGGCGAGCGTTTCATGATTGCGCGTCACCCGCTCGCGGAGCTTGCGCCACGCGACATCGTGGCGCGCGGCGTATTCGCCGAGATCGCGGCCGGTCGCGGCGCCTTCCTCGATGCGCGGCAGGCGCTGGGCGCGCGCTTCGCCGACAAATTTCCGACCGTGCATGCGAGCTGCATCGCCGCCGGCATCGATCCGGCGGCGCAGATCATCCCAATTGCCCCGGCCGCGCACTATCACATGGGCGGCATCGCGGTGGACGGACGCGGCCGCAGCTCGATCGACGGACTCTGGGCTGGCGGCGAAGTGTCGTCGACCGGCGCGCACGGCGCCAACCGGCTCGCCTCGAATTCGCTGCTGGAGGCGGTGGTCTACGCCGCGCGCATCGCCGACGACATCGCCGGCCGCTCGATCCCCGCGCCTGCCCGCCTCCCCGACGCATTGGTGACACTGCGCGGCGGCGCATCGTCAGCTGCGGCCGTGAAGCAACTGCGGGCGATGATGAGCGCCCATGTCGGCGTAATCCGCGAGGGCGATGGCCTCACCGAGGCCGTGCACCACTTCGCCGCGCTCGAACGCGAGGCAACCAGCATCGCGCTGCGCAATATGGCGACGTCCGCCCTGCTCGTGGCCGCCTCGGCGTGGAGCCGCCACGAGAGCCGCGGCGCGCATTTCCGCTCCGACCATCCGGCTGAGGTTCCTGCGCGGGCGCAGCGAACGATGACGACGCTCACGGCGGCGTGCGAGATCGCGGAAAGCCTGAACTTCCTGCCGCGCGTTGCGCAACCCATGATCGCTTGATGGAGTCCCCATGATCACCCCGACCTCACTGCTCAACCCCGACGCCTTTCTCTCGCCGCTTGCGATCGACGAAGCGGTGCAGCGCGCGCTCGACGAGGACCTCGGCCGCGCCGGCGACATCACCTCGCTGGCGACGATCCCGGAAGCGACCAGGGCACAGGCGATCCTGGTCGCCCGCCAGTCCGGCGTAATCGCAGGCCTGCCGCTGGCACTCGCGACATTGCAAAAGCTCTCCTCCGACATCGAGGTGCGCGCGCATGTCCGTGACGCCGCACGCGTTGCCCGGGGACAGCAGGTGCTGACGATCTCCGGCCCTGCGCGCGCCATTCTCACAGCGGAGCGGACGGCGCTGAATTTCGTCGGCCGCCTGTCGGGCGTCGCGACGCTCACGGCCGACTATGTCGCCCGCACCGAAGGCACGAAGATGCGCATCTGCTGCACGCGCAAGACCACGCCGGGGCTGCGCGCGCTGGAGAAATACGCCGTGCGCTGCGGCGGCGGCTTCAACCACCGCTTCGGCCTCGACGATGCGATCCTGATCAAGGACAACCACATCGCGGTCGCCGGCGGCGTTGGTGCGGTGCTGGAGCGCGCCCGCACCCATGCCGGCCATCTCGTCAAGATCGAGATCGAGGTCGATACGCTGGCGCAATTGCGCGAGGTGCTCGATACCGGACTTGCTGACGCCGTTCTGCTCGACAACATGGACCTTGCAACATTGCGCGAGGCCGTGCGGATCAACGAGGGCCGTCTCGAGCTGGAGGCGTCCGGCGGCGTGACCCTGGACTCGATCGCGGCCATCGCGGCGACCGGCGTCGACTACGCTTCGGCGGGCGCGCTGACGCATTCGGCGCCGAACTTTGATTGCGCGCTGGATATTGAGATGTGAGATCACCGCTCTGAGCCCAGGGCTGGCTGCACCTCTCCCGCTTGCGGGGGAGGTCGGCGCGAAGCGCCGGGTGGGGGCTCTCTCCACACTGGGTTCTCGCCTGTGGAAACACCCCCTCCCCGCAAGCGGGAGAGGGAGCGCACCTTCACTGCCGCGACGATTGATTGCCTCAGCGCCGCTCGCTCGCGCCCATCTCGGCAGAACTCTTGGCTTCCTGCGCGAGCTCGGCTGACAGCGCGGCGGTCTGGGCCGGGGTGCCCCAGCTTGGTTCCTCGCTGCCGTCGCCCCAGGCGCGTGGCCGATAGAAGGTGTGCACGCCGGTCTTGTACATCTTCTTCATCTCGGCGACCCAGGACGGACGCACCCAGTAGGCATGATAGTGCGTGGACTTGCCGACCTCGGGCAACCAGATCTGGCCGTCGAGCATCGCCTTCGCGATCTTCTTGGCGCGCTCCCACATCTCGGGCTCGCGGATCACGTCGGCATTGTTGTCGCAGGCGAAGGTGAACTGGCAGGCGAGATGGCGGTGCTTGTTCTGATAGACCGCTCCGCACACGGTGTCGGGATATTTGCCGGAGAACACACGGTTCATCACGACTTGCGCGACGGCCATCTGGCCGCGCACGGCCTCGCCGCGCGATTCGAAATAGACGGCTTCCGCAAGGCACTTCTCGGACTTCGCGCGCGACTTGTCGTCGAGCGCGAGACGCTCCGCCGGCGATCGGGCGCGCTGGTTGTCGGCGTTGACCTCGCCCTTCGGCGCGACGCTCTCGCCGCTCTCGATATCCTTGGCGATGTCCACCGTCGGCGGCGACAGCGAGGCCGTCACCTTCATGTCGGGATCGGGCATCACGATCAGCGGCTCGGCGCCGGGCTGCCAGCTCTCGATACTTTCGAGATTGCCGCCGAGCGAGGAGCTGCCGAAGAACAGGTTGGAGGTCTTGACGCTGAAGGGATCCCGCACCGGCGTCGTCGGCGCAGTGGTCCGCTTAAGCGCCTCGAGCGGCTGCACCGCGAACGCGCGCGCGGCGTCGCTGGCGCGCGGTGGATTGGAATATTGCGGCAGCGGTGGCGCGCGGAGCGCTTCCTGGAGCTCGGGATCGAGCGCGGCCGCGGATTCCGGCGACATCGCCTGCGGCAGCGCGGCGGTCTTGGCGCCGAACACCGAGCTGTTCGACGTCGCGGGATCTTGCTGCGCCGGTGCCGCAGCGGGCGCTTCGAGAGTCTCGGTCGGTGTCACGGTGGCGAGGCGATCACCCTTCATGGAGCGATCGACCTTGGGAAAGTCGGAAGCCTGGTAGCGCGGCGCAGCCTGCAGCGCCGGATTGCGGCTGATCGCGCCGGTGACGTCGCGACCATCGAGGCTCGCCAGGCGAACCATCGCGCTCTGCGGAACCGAGGTGCCGATGGGGCGGGAAAAACTGTAGGTCGCGAGCTGGATCGAGGACGCCGCGGAGAACACCTGCTTCTGCCAACGCTCGGCGACGCCGGGTTGGCGCGCCAGCAAAGAGGCAATATCCTGATAGCCGGTCTCTCTCGGCATCAATGCGAAGATGCAGAGACCGATGCCGAAGGACGCGAACCGCGCGCCCTTCGGATGGTTACGCAACACAGACATCGATACGCTCACGCTACGCTTACGCCAGAAAAATCGAAACGCAGTACATCCGTGCAATTCGATCTTTATCGTAAGTATCCAATTTAGGTTGCCGGGGCGTTAATCGGCGTTGCGCGTGCGGCACACTCAAGCGATTGCAGGTGTTTTCACGGGGTGATCGCGCACGGTGGTAAATGCGTCGTCACGCGAAGCGGTAAACAACCAGTCAACGCGAATGGTGAAGGAACTCTTGCTGGCGCGTATCATTACGGGACGCGCGCGTGGTTCTTAGTTCCACCTCGTCATTGCAAGGAGCTCTTGCGACGAGGCAATCGAGGCTGCCGCCGTGGAGAGATTCTGGGTTGCTTCGCTGCGCTCGCCATGACGGGTTGGCGAGAGCATCGCGAAAACAAAAAGAGGCGGGGTTTTGGCCCCGCCTCTTTCATCCCAGCATTCTAGTTCTGCTTACGCCTGGCTGGCGATCGCCTTGCCGAGTGCGGCTTGCGCCGCTGCGAGCCGGGCGATCGGCACGCGGTAGGGCGAGCAGGAGACGTAGTCGAGGCCGATGTTGTGGCAGAAGGCGACGGAAGCGGGATCGCCGCCGTGCTCGCCGCAGATGCCGACCTTGAGCTTCGCCCGCGTCTTGCGGCCGCGCGCGACGCCAATCTTGACGAGCTCGCCGACGCCTTCCTGGTCCAGCGCGACGAAGGGATCGACCGACAGGATGCCCTTCGCCACATAGGGACCGAGGAAGCTCGCCGCATCGTCGCGGCTGATGCCGTAGGTGGTCTGCGTGAGGTCGTTGGTGCCGAACGAGAAGAACTCGGCCGACTCTGCGATCTCGGCCGCGAGCAGACAGGCGCGCGGCAGCTCGATCATGGTGCCGACCTGATAGGTCAGCTTGGTGTTGGTGTCGCGCATCACCGCCTGCGCGGTCGCATCGATCCGCGCCTTGACGAGGTCGAGCTCCATCTTGGTCGCGATCAGCGGCACCATCACCTCGAGGCCGACGGCCTTGCCGGTGCGCTTCTCGGCTTCGACCGCCGCCTCGAAGATCGCACGCGCCTGCATCTCGGCGATCTCCGGATAGGCGATCGCGATGCGGCAGCCGCGGAAGCCGAGCATCGGATTGAACTCCGAGAGCTCGCGCGCGCGGTCAGCCAGGCGCCGCGGGTCGGTATTCATGGCGCGTGCCACTTCCTCGACCTCGGCGTGGGTGTGCGGCAGGAACTCGTGCAGCGGCGGATCGAGCAGACGAATCGTGACGGGCAGGCCCTTCATGATCTCGAACAGCTCGACGAAGTCGGCGCGCTGCATCGGCAGCAGTTTTGCGAGCGCCGCGCGGCGGGACTGCTCGTCCTCGGAGAGGATCATCTCGCGCACCGTGCGGATGCGGGTCTCTTCGAAAAACATGTGCTCGGTGCGGCACAGGCCGATGCCTTCGGCGCCGAACTTGATCGCGGTGCGCGCGTCGTCGGGCGTGTCGCCGTTGACGCGGACGCCGATCTTGCGAACCTGGTCGGCCCAGGCCATCAGCGTGCCGAACTCACCGGACAGCTCCGGCTCGATCATCGGCATGCGGCCGGCCAGCACCTGGCCGAGCGAGCCGTCGATGGTGATGACGTCGCCGGTCTTGAAGGTGCGCGAACCGATGCTCATGGTGCCGCGGCCGTAATCGACACGGATGGTGCCGCAGCCGGAGACGCAGGGCTTGCCCATGCCGCGCGCGACCACCGCCGCGTGCGAGGTCATGCCGCCACGCGTGGTCAAAATGCCTTCGGCGGCGTGCATGCCGTGGATGTCTTCCGGGCTGGTCTCGATGCGGACCAGAATGACCTTGCGCCCGTCGGCCTGAAGCTTGGCGGCCTCGTCCGAGGAGAACACGATCTCGCCGGAAGCAGCACCCGGGGATGCCGGCAGGCCGGTCGCGATCACGTCGCGCTTGGCGTTGGGATCGATGGTCGGATGCAGCAGCTGATCGAGCGAAGCCGGATCAATCCGCGTCACCGCTTCCTTCTTCGAGATCAGGCCTTCATTGGCGAGCTCGACCGCGATGCGCAGCGCTGCTTTCGCGGTGCGCTTGCCGCCGCGGGTCTGCAGCATCCAGAGCTTGCCGCGCTCGACGGTGAACTCCATGTCCTGCATGTCGCGGTAGTGCTTCTCGAGCTGCGTGTAGATCCGGGTCAGCTCCTTGAAGGCCTCCGGCATCGCCGCTTCCATCGACGCCTTGTCGGAGCCCGATTCCTGGCGCGCTTCCTCGGTGATGTCCTGCGGCGTGCGGATGCCCGCCACCACGTCCTCGCCTTGCGCGTTGATCAGGAACTCGCCGTAGAGCTTGCTCTCGCCGGTCGAGGGATTGCGGGTGAAGGCGACGCCGGTCGCCGAGGTCTCGCCCATGTTGCCGAACACCATGGCCTGCACGTTGACCGCGGTGCCCCAGGATTCCGGAATGTCGTGCAGCTTGCGATAAGTCACCGCGCGCGCGTTCATCCAGGATGAGAACACCGCGCCGATCGCGCCCCAGAGCTGATCGTGCGGGTCCTGCGGGAAGTCCTTGCCGGTTTCGCGCGCGACGGCGTCCTTGTACTTGCCGACCAGCTCGACCCAGTCCTCGGCGGAGAGGTCGGTATCGAGGGTGTAGCCCTGGCCGTCCTTGAAGGTGTCGAGGATTTCCTCGAAGTGATGATGCTCGAAACCGAGCACCACGTCCGAGTACATGGTGATGAAGCGGCGATAGCTGTCATAGGCGAAGCGGCGGTCACCCGACAATTCCGACAGCGCTTCCACGGTCTGGTCGTTGAGGCCGAGGTTGAGAACGGTGTCCATCATGCCCGGCATCGAGGCGCGCGCGCCGGAGCGCACGGAGACGAGGAGCGGGTTCTTGGCATCGCCGAAGATCTTGCCGGTCAACTTGCCGACATAGTCGAGCGCCTTCTCAACCTGCGACTGCAACTCCTTCGGATAGGATTTGTCGTGGGCGTAGAAATAGGTGCAGACCGAGGTCGGTAGAGTGAAGCCCGGAGGCACCGGCAGGCCGAGATTGGCCATCTCGGCAAGGTTCGCGCCCTTGCCGCCGAGCAGGTCGCGCATCTCCGTGCGGCCTTCGGCCTTGCCGTCACCGAACGTGTAGACCCATTTGCCGGCCTTGCCCGCGGCTGGCGCCGCCTTGGCTGGTGCAGCCTTCTTCGCTGCAGGCTTCGCGGCGACCTTCGGCAGAGCCGCCTTGGTCACAGCCTTCGCAGCCGGCTTGGCAGCAGCTTTTGCGGCCGTTTTGGCGACCGGCTTTGCCGCAGCTTTGGCGACAGGCTTGGGTGCGCTCTTGGCAAGCGTCTTGCGGGCTGCCGGCGCGGCTTTCGCCTTGGCGGAAGACTTTGATTTCGCTGGAGTTTTATTGGGCTTCGAGGCGGCTTTGGCCATAGCTTGCACACAACCTGCGAGAGGAATGGGAATTCGCGGGCCTTACACCATTTTGGGCGGGCCCGCGCAAGTCGGACAGTTCCGGAAAATGAACCCCTAGAGGCGGAGCCATTTCAGGAGCCCGAGCCCGATCGCACCGTTCACAATAAGGAAGATCGCGACGATCAGGTTGAGGAGTCGCGGCATGATCAGGATGAGCACGCCCGCAATCAACGACAGGATCGGCGAAATGTGGGCGACGGTGATGTGCATGAACTATCTTTCTGTGGAGGTGGGGCGAATCGCGGGCGGATCATAGCCCTCCCGGTTCCGCGAGTAGAGACGCGCAAGACGCGTTGCGAGTTCCGGCACCCACGAAAACTGCCTGAAATTGCCGCGAATGCGGCAGGCCTTTTCCCGGAACATTGCCAAGGGTGCATGCATTGGCCAACCGGTCGCGCCATTGACGCGTCCGAAAATAAAATCACGTCGAAGGAGTTGTCCATGCGGAACAGGATTCTCGCTCTTGCAGCGCTCGCGGCCGCGATCGGCTCGCCACTTGCGGCGCAGGCGCAAAGCGGTGTCACCGTCGGACGCGCGCCCGCCGTGGTCGACAGCGCGCCGACCATTGCGGCCGATCAGCGGCCGGCCTTCCGCGACTATGTCGTCGAGCAACGTGTGCCAGCCTTCCGCATCCCGGATCGCATCGTGGTCGGCGCCACCCTACCCGAAAGCGGCGTCACTTATTATGACGTGCCGCAACGCTTCGGTGCCACCACCTATCGCTACACCGTCGTGAACGGCGAAACCGTGCTGGTCGAGCCGCGCTCGCGCCGCATCGTCGAGGTGCTGGACTGACGCCGACTGGCTGACATCGACTAGATGTCCGGCGCGTCACATCAGGCTGGCGCGAGCAGTGTTAAATCGGACATCAGGCCCCGCCCGGTCTTCCCCCCGCCGGGCGGGGCTCTTTTTGGGCAGGCGTTCGTGTTGACGCTCGTGTCCCGGACAAGGCGCAACGCGCAAGCGATGCGGCGCAGAGCCGGGACCCAGAAGCTCCGCGTACGCGGCCGGCATGGGCCCCGGCTCTGCAGCGCACCGCCAAGTGGCGCTGCGCTGCGTCCGGGGCACGAGAGCGCAATCGTCGCGACCTCAATCCTGGATCTTCGAGAAATCGGCCACCGCACGCGTGGCGCTGCGGATCTCGTTCAGCAGCTTGAGGCGGTTCTCGCGCACCTTCGCATCGTCGTCGTTGACGCGAACCTTGTCGAAGAACGCATCGACCGGCGGACGCAACTTGGCCATCGCGCTCATCGCGGCGGCGAAGTCTTCCCTGGCGACGGCGGCGCTCGCTTCCGCCTGCACCTCGCCGATCGCCTTCGCCAGCGCCTTTTCCTCGGCCAGGCTGTAAAGCGCAGCATCCGGCGCACCGTCGAAGCTGCGCTTGTCCTTCTTCTCCTCGATCGAGAGGATGTTGCTGGCGCGCTTGGTCCCGGCGAGCAGGTTCTTGCCGTCGTCGGTGTCGAGGAATTTGCCGAGCGCCTCGACGCGGCGGACGATCATCAGCAGATCATCCTGGCCGCCGAGCGCGAACACGGCGTCGACGAGATCGTGACGCGCGCCCTGCTCGCGAAGCTGGACCTTCAGGCGGTCGGCGAAGAAGGCGAGCAGGTCGCTTGGGAGCCTCTGCGCATCGGCAGGCTTCACCAACAAGCCCGCAAGTGCGGAAGCCGCGACTTTCGTGAGCGAGAGCCGCAGGCCGTTTTCGGCGATCAGCCTGATCACGCCCAGCGCCGCACGGCGCAACGCATACGGGTCCTTGCTGCCCGTCGGCTTTTCCTCGATCGCCCAGAAGCCAACAAGCGTATCAATCTTGTCCGCCAAAGCCACCGCAACACTCACCGGATCGGTCGGCACGCGATCTGCAGGCCCTTGCGGCTTGTAGTGCTCCTCGCACGCCGCGGCGACGGAGGCATCCTCGCCCTGCGCCAGCGCGTAGTACTTGCCCATCAGGCCCTGCACTTCAGGGAATTCGCCGACGACTTCGGTGAGCAGATCCGCCTTGGCCAGATGCGCGGCGCGCGTCGCCTTGGCGACATCGGCACCGACCAGCGGCGCGATCTCGGCGGCGAGCCGCTCAATGCGCTTGATACGCGCGGCCTGCGTGCCGAGCTTCTCGTGGAACACGATCTGCTCGAACTTCGGCAGACGATCTTCCAGCTTCGTCTTCAGGTCCGTCTCGTAGAAGAATTTCGCATCCGACAGGCGCGGACGGATCACGCGCTCGTTGCCTGATACGATGACCTTGCCGCCGTCGGTCGCCTCGATATTGGCGGTGAGGACGAACTTGTTGGTCAGCTTCCCGGTCTTTGTATCCTTGACCACAAAGCACTTCTGGTTGTTGCGGATGGTGGCGCGGATCACTTCGTCCGGGATCGCGAGATATTCCGCTTCGAACGAGCCCATCATGACAACGGGCCATTCGACGAGGCCCGAGACCTCGTCCAGCAGCACCTGATCTTCGACCAGTTCGAAGCCTTGTGCGAAGGTCAGCTCCTTGGCGTCGGCGAAGATGATGTCCTTGCGCGCCTGCGGATCTAGAATGACCTTGGCGGCTTTCAGCTTCGCCTCATAGTCCTCGAAACGGCGCACGGAAATCGCGTCCGGCGCCATGAAGCGATGGCCGTAGGTGGTCTGGCCGGTCGCGATGCCGTCGACCTCGAACTTCACGACATCAGGCTCTTCCGTCTCGAGCCCGAACGTCGCGGTGATCGCGTGCAGCGGGCGCACCCAGCTCAGCGATCCCGGCTTGCCCGAGCGCGCGCCCCAGCGCATCGATTTCGGCCAGGGGAAGGTGCGGATGATGACGGGCAGGATTTCCGCGAGCACGTCGATCGCATCGCGGCCGGGCTTCTCGATCAAGCCGATGTAGAAATCACCCTTGGGGTCGCGCTGGATTTTTGCTTCATCCAGCGACTTCAATCCCGTCGCCTTCAGGAAGCCCTGCACGGCCGCGTCGGGCGCGCCGACTTTGGGTCCGCGGCGTTCGGTCTTGAGGTCAGGCTGGCGCGCGGGGATGCCGTGCACGGTGAGCGCGAGGCGGCGCGGCGTCGCGAACGCCTTGGCGCCCTCATAAACCAGGCCTTCGGCGACGAGCTTGTCGGTGACCATGCGGCGCAGATCGTCGGCCGCCTTCCCTTGCATGCGCGCTGGGATTTCTTCCGAGAACAGTTCAAGCAAAAGTTCGGGCATCAGGCCGCTCCGCCCGCTTCAGTATGGATCCAGGCCTCGCCGCAGGCTTTTGCCAATTCGCGTACACGCAGAATGTAGCTCTGCCGCTCCGTCACCGAAATCACGCCGCGCGCATCCAGCAGGTTGAAGACGTGGCTGGCCTTGATGCACTGGTCGTAGGCCGGCAGCGCCATCAGATGCGCCTCGCGCTTGTCGTCCTTCCAACCTGCATCGAGGTACTTTCGGCAGGCCGCTTCCGCCATCTTGAACTGCTCGAACAGCATCGCGGTGTCGGCAACTTCAAAGTTGTGCTTCGAATATTCCCGCTCGGCCTGCAGGAAGACGTCGCCATAGGTGACCTTGGCATCGCCGTCGCGGCCGTTGAAGTTGAGGTCGTAGACGCGGTCGACGCCCTGCACATACATCGCGAGGCGCTCGAGCCCGTAGGTGAGCTCGCCCGCGACCGGCGCGCACTCGAAGCCGGCGACCTGCTGGAAGTAAGTGAACTGGCTGACTTCCATGCCGTCGCACCAGCACTCCCACCCGAGGCCCCAGGCGCCCAGCGTCGGGCTCTCCCAATCGTCCTCGACGAAGCGGATGTCGTGCACGGCGGAATCGATGCCGATCGCGGCGAGCGACTTCAGGTACAGCTCCTGAAGGTTCGGCGGCGACGGCTTCATGATCACCTGGAACTGGTAATAATGCTGCATCCGGTTCGGATTCTCGCCGTAGCGGCCGTCCTTGGGCCGGCGCGAGGGCTGCACATAGGCGGCGTTCCAGGGCTTTGGCCCGAGCGCGCGCAGCGTGGTCGCCGGATGGAAGGTGCCCGCGCCCATCTCCATGTCGTAGGGTTGCAGGATCACGCAGCCCTGCTCGGCCCAGAACCGCTGGAGCGCGAGGATGAAGCCCTGGAACGAGCGTTCCGGGCGCATATGGGCGGGCAATGAGGCGTCCATCGTCAGATCAGGCTCTCGCGGGGGGTTTTGAATCGCGCGGGACCGTATCGACGGCGGCAGTGGGAATCAAGGCAAAGGGGGCTTTCTTACCTCTCCCGCTTGCGGGAGAGGTCGGCGCGAAGCGCCGGGTGAGGGCTTTCTCCTCTCGGGGGTTCTCGCTTGTGGCAAGACCCCTCCCCAACCACCGAGCGTGCGGAGAGAGCCGCAGCCAGGCGGCTAACCCGGCCGGTAGGCTCCGGTCACGGGGTCACGTTTCAGCGTCTGGATGTTCCCCATATGGGCGGCCTCGGCGACACGCGACAAGCGCATCTCCTCCAGCTCCTGGTTGATCCGGACAGCGGTCTTGTAGGCCCAGCGGACCACGGCAAGCCCACCCAGGACGCCCGCGAAAGCGACGAACGGCGGCATCTGTCGATCCTCGTCTAGTGCTCAGCCCCCACGCACATTGTTGCGCAGTCGGGGCTGCGCCGCAATCGGCAGGCCAAGAGGCCAAATGGCGCGGGAGGGCTCGGCCTAGAACCCGAATTTCGCCCAGATCGCCCGCGTCTCAAGCGCCGAGATCAGATCGTCCGGCAGGCCGGCCATTGATTCCATGGCCGAAAGCTGCCCCGCGCCGGGCGATTTCCGGCCCAGAAAGCCGGAGAGTAGCCCGGTCGGCTGCGCGATCACGGGGGTGAGAACCTTCTCGCCATAGCGGGCACGAAGAGTTGAGCGGAGATCGCCGATGCTGTCGGCGAGCCCGAGCTCGATCGAACTCTCGCCGGCCCAGTATTCGCCCGTGAACAGCGTGTCGTCCGCGCCCTTGAGGCGCGCGCCGCGGCTCTCCTTCACCAGGGAAATGAAGATCTGATGGATTTCGCGCTGGAGCGCCTTCAGCTTGGCGACGTCGTCGGGGTTCTCGGGCAGGAACGGGTCGAGCATCGCCTTGTGCGCGCCGGCCGTATAGAGGCGCCGCTCGATGCCGAGCCGCTTGATCGCCTCCTGGAAACCAAAGCTGCCGCCGACCACGCCGATCGAGCCGAGGATCGAAGAGGGATCGCAGATGATCTCGTCGCCGGCGCAGGCGATCATGTAGCCGCCGGAGGCTGCAACGTCCTCGACGAACACCAGCACCGGCAGCTTCTTCTCCGCCGCGAGCTGCTTGATGCGCAGATAGATCTGGCGCGACTGCACCGGCGAGCCGCCGGGCGAGTTGATCACCAGCGCCACCGCCTTGGCGTGCCGATACGAGAATGCGCGCTCCAGCACCCGCGCAACGCCCGCCAGCGTCATGCCCGGGCGCAGCGGCGTCACCGCACCGATCACACCGGACAGCCGCACCACCGGCACGACCGCGGTACCGGGGCGGAAGCGCGCCGGCAGATATTGCATGAGCTTGTCGGCCAGGCCGGAACTCTCACGATCTTTCAATTGTTCGGCCATGCCGTTACCTCTGATTAACCATTTCTTATCACGCGACTGTCATTGGAAGTGCCTGGAACGTGTTTTGCAGATTTCCCGTCGGGAGGCTGCAATGAGGCAGCGGAGAACACCATGAAAATCTATCTGCTGATGCTGCTGGTCGGTGCGCTGTTCATGGCGATCCGCTTGACGTCCCCGCAAGAGCAGCAGCCGGAATCGCTTCCGCAGTAGGCCGTCACGGTTCCACCAGCGGCAAGACCGCTCTCCCCTCCAGAATCTCCGTCACCTCTTTTTTGGACGCGCCCGACTCGTCGTTCAGCATGAGGCCCGGCAGCAATCGCGTCGGAGCCCGGCCACCTTTGACCGCACGCACCAGCACGCGGATCGCGGGCCGCCCCGCCTCACCGTGAACCGGCAGGATCGAAAGGCTACCGAAGCCGCGTGACAGCGCCGCCAGGACATCGACGATGCCATCTGCGCGCCAGATCAATGTCAGCACACCATTCGATCGGAGGATGCGTCGCGCTGCATGCACCCAGGCATGCAGGGTCTCCTCCGTCGCCACATGCGCGGTGTGACGCGCCTGATCCGGCGAGCCGCGATGCCGGGCCGGATCGTTGAAGGGCGGATTCATCAGCACCGCGTCGACGCTGTCGGGCGACAGCCCGTTTGCCGCAAAGGCCGTGGCGTCGGCAGTGACATCGAGCAGGATGGTCTCGGCGGCAAGCGCATTCGCGGCCGCATTGGCGCGAGCGAGCTCGGCCAGCTCCGGATCGATCTCGACCAGGCTCAGCCCGATACCAGCGACGCGCCGGGCCAGCGCCAGCCCGGCCGTGCCGATGCCGGCGCCGAAATCGACCACGCGGTCCCCAGGACGGGCCTCCGTCGCCGCCGCAAGCAGAATGGCGTCGTGCCCGGCTCTGTGGCCACTCCGCTTCTGCCTCAGGCGCAATTGCCCGCCGAGAAAGGCGTCCTCGGTAATATCTGCGGCCTCACTCATCGCCGCGCAGTTCGTGGCTGAGGCCGGCTTCGGTGAGGAGCTCCCTGGCCTCCTGGGCGTCGTCCTCATGAACAAGGATCCGCCGCGGCAAAATGCCGAGCGAGCCCTCGATGATGCTCATGTTCTGGTCCAGCACCAGGTGATGGATGTTGGCGCCGTCGAGCAGCGCGCCGATCGCCGACACCAGCACCATATCGTTGGTCCGAACCAGTTCACGCAAAACGCAGGTTTCCTTGCCTGAGAGGGGGCTAAAGCGGCAAATGTCAATGGTTCCGCGGGCCTTGCCGCATCCGCCGCCAGTTTCTATTGTCTTTCCGTCAGAATAGCCCCTCCGGGGCAAATATTGGAGACCGGCGTGGCCGTCATCGTACCTTTCGAAACTCCCGGCGCGTCGATCGAAGAGCTGGTTGCCCTTGTCGCCCCTGATATGGAGCGCGTCAACGCCACGATCCTGTCGCGGACCGGTTCGGACGTGACCATGATCCCAGAGGTCGCCAACCATCTGATCTCCTCCGGCGGCAAGCGGCTGCGGCCGATGCTGACGCTCGCCATGGCCAACCTCGCCGGCTACACCGGCGACGGCCATATCAAGCTCGCCGCCTCGGTCGAGTTCATGCATACCGCCACGCTGCTGCACGACGACGTCGTCGACGAGAGCGAGATGCGCCGCGGCAAGCTGTCGGCGCGCATGCTCTGGGGCAACGAGGCGAGCGTGCTGGTCGGCGACTTCCTGCTCGGCCAGGCCTTCCGCATGATGGTCGAGGTCGGCTCGCTCCGCGCGCTCGACATCCTCTCTGCGGCCGCCGCCACCATCGCGGAAGGCGAGGTGATGCAGCTGGCCGCCGCCAAGAACACCGCGACCACCGAGGACGAATATCTCGCCGTGATCCGCGGCAAGACCGCCGAGCTGTTCGCCGCCGCCTGTGAGGTCGGCCCCGTGATCGCCAACCGTCCCAAGGCCGAGCAGACCGCGTGCCGCTCGGTCGGCATGAATCTCGGCATCGCCTTCCAGCTCGTCGACGACGTGCTCGACTATGGCGGCAAGAGCGCAAAGCTCGGCAAGAACACCGGCGACGACTTCCGCGAGGGCAAGATCACCCTGCCCGTCGTGCTCGCCTTCCGCCGCGGCAACGACACCGAGCGCGCGTTCTGGATCCGGGCGCTCGAGCGCGGCGAGATCGGCGATAGCGACCTCGATCACGCCATCGGGCTCATGAACAAGCACCGCGCGCTCGAGGACACGCTCAGCCGTGCCCAGCACTACGGCGCCATGGCGGTGGACGCGCTGGCGCTGTTCCCCTCCTCGCCGATGAAAAGCGCGCTGGAGCAGGTGGTGGCGTTCTGTCTGGCACGATCGCATTAAGCTTTTGCGCTTAGGCGCACGCTCGTCACACCACCGGTGTCGTCCCGGCGAACGCCGGGACACATACCGCGTGATCTATCGATAGGTCACTGGTGCTAGTACCGGTAACAACCAGTCTTCGCCAAACCATTCCCTGTGGTTATGGGTCCCGGCGTTCGCCGGGACGACAGCGGTGAGTTAGGCCCCGACTGTCTCCACATCGTCATTGCGAGCGCAGCGAAGCAATCCAGAATCCCTCCGCGGAAACAGTCTGGATTGCTTCGCTGCGCTCGCAATGACGGGTGTGGCGCGAGACCGCGCACCCCTCTCTCGTGTCGCGGACGCGCCAGCGTGCAACGCTGCTGCGCAGAGCCGGGACCCACGCGACACCCAACTGTCAGCAATCTGGGCCCCGGCTCTGCAGCGCACCGCTGAAGGAGCGCTGCGCTGTGTCCGGGGCACGAGAGCGATTCAGCACGCACTCCGCTGCGCACCTGACTGCCAGCCTCATCTCCATATTTTGACCGCACCTTCCATCCAGGCGGCCCCTGCCTACCCAGTTACTTGCTTTTTGCAAGTTACTACCCTACCTTCCCGCCATGCAGCCCAAATCCCCATCGATCCTGGAATGCCCGGTCGGCCGTGCCGTGGAGACGGTCGGCGAATGGTGGAGCATCCTGATCCTGCGGGATGCGTTTCAGGGCGCGACGAAGTTCGACGAGTTCTCGCAAAGCCTCGGCATCGCGCCGAACATCCTGTCGCGGCGGCTCGCCCATCTCACCGCATCAGGCATGTTCGTGCGCCGCCGCTATCAGGAGCGGCCGCCGCGTTACGAATACGTTCTGACCGACAAGGCGCGGGATTTCTTTCCTGTGATCGCTACGCTGCTCGCCTTCGGCAACAAGCATCTCGCGCCCAAAGGCGAATCCATTCTGCTGGCGAACCGGAGCGACGCTCGCCCGTTCGATCCGGTCGTGGTCGACGCGACCGACATGCAGCCGATCACGCTCGCCAATACGGTCGTCGTCGCCGGTCGCCGCGCCAGCCGCGGGATGCGCGCACGGCTCGCTTCACTCAAGGCCATGAACCCGGCCGTCGCGCCGGCTGGAGAGTAATATGCGTCGGATCGTCGTGACGGGAATGGGCGCGGTGTCGCCGCTCGGCTGCGGTGTCGAAACCTCATGGCGCCGGCTGCTCGCCGGCCAAAGCGGCCTGCGCCCTCTGCCCGAATGGGCGCAGGCGCTGCCGGCGCGCATTGCCGGGCTCGTGCCAGACAAGGCCGACGATGCCGATGGCGGCTTCGATCCCGCGCAGGCCGCCGCACCAAAAGACCAGCGCAAGATGGATCGCTTCATCCTGTTCGCGCTGCTCGCGGCCGCCGAGGCGATCGCGCAGGCGAAATGGACGCCGCAGGATGCTGCCGCGCTGGAACGCACCGCGACGATCATCGCCTCCGGCGTCGGCGGTTTCCCGGCGATGGCGGAGGCGGTGCGCATCACCGAGCAGCGCGGCGTGCGCCGGCTGTCGCCATTCACGATCCCCTCGTTCCTGGCCAACCTCGCCGCCGGCCACGTCTCGATCAAATACGGCTACAAGGGCGCGCTGGGCACACCGGTCACCGCGTGCGCGGCCGGCGTGCAGGCGATCGGCGACGCCGCGCGCATGATCCGATCAGGCGAAGTCGACATCGCGATCTGCGGCGGCGCGGAAGCCTGCATCGACATCGTCAGCCTCGGCGGCTTTGCGGCAGCGCGCGCGCTGTCGAGCGGGTTCAACGAGGAGCCGACGCGCGCCTCGCGCCCGTTCGATCGGGACCGCGACGGCTTTGTGATGGGCGAAGGCGCCGGCATTCTTGTCATCGAGGAACTCGAACATGCGCTCGCGCGCGGCGCCACGCCGATCGCAGAGGTGATCGGATACGGCACGACGGCGGACGCCTACCACATGACATCAGGCCCGCCCGACGGCGACGGCGCGCGTCGCGCCATGGAGATCGCGCTCCGGCAGGCGGGCCTTGCGCCGGCGGATCTGCAGCACCTCAACGCCCACGCAACATCGACGCCCGCCGGCGACGAGAGCGAGCTTGGCGCCATCGCTGCGCTGTTCGGCCGTAACCGCGGCGTCGCGGTCAGCGCGACCAAATCGGCCACCGGCCATCTGCTCGGCGCCGCCGGCGGCCTCGAGGCGATCTTCACCGTGCTCGCTTTGCGCGACCAGATCGCGCCGCCGACGCTCAATCTCGAAAACCCCGATGCGAGCGCTGAAGGCATCGACATCGTCGCCGGCAGCGCGCGGCCGATGCCGATGCAGCACGCGATCTCAAACGGCTTTGGCTTCGGCGGGGTCAATGCCAGCGTGATCTTCCGCCGCTCGGGCTAAACGAGAGCCTTGCAATCGCAGCCCGCTCCGTTACCAAAACAGGATGATCGAAACGAATTTCTGGCTGTTCCTGGCCGCAGCCTGTCTCATCGCCGCTGTTCCCGGCCCCGGCATCTTCTACGTCGCGGCACGGACCTTGTCGGAGGGACGCGCCAGCGGCTTTGCATCGACCGCAGGCACGGCGCTGGGCGGGCTGGTTCATGTCGTTGCGGGCAGCCTCGGCATCTCCGCAATCATCCTCGCCAGCGCCGAATTGTTCGCCGCCGTCAAATTCGTCGGCGCGCTCTATCTGGTCTGGCTCGGCATCAAGACTTTTCGGAGCGCCGGCCGCGCACTGTCGCTCGAGGGAGAAGCCTTCGGCGACAAGCGCGCGTTCCGCGACGGCGTGCTGGTCGAGGCGCTGAACCCGAAGACCGCCGCGTTCTTCCTCGCCTTCATTCCGCAATTCCTCGATCCCGCGGGATCGAGCCCCACGCTGCAATTCATCATGCTCGGCGCGATCTCGGTGGCGTTGAACACGCTCGCCGACGTCGTCGTGGTGCTGATGGCCTCCGCGACACGCACGCAGCTGATTGGACGGCCGCATCTGATGCGGCGTCTCACCCAGGGCTCCGGCGTCTTCATTGCAGGCCTCGGCCTGTCGCTGGCACTGGTGCGGCGGCCGGCGAATGGATAGTGCCCCGGTGCTCGCCCCGCAAAGCCGCTTCTACGAGTCTCATGGCCTGCGGCTGCATTATGCCGATTGGGGCAATGAGGGCGCGCCGCCTCTCATCCTGGTCCATGGCGGCCGCGATCACTGCCGGAGCTGGGACGTCATCGCCCGGTCGTTACGGCCGCATTTTCATGTGGTGGCGCCCGACCTGCGCGGCCATGGCGATTCCGACTGGACCAGGGGCGGCAGCTACGCGCTGACCGAATATGTCTACGATCTCACCCAGCTCATCCGCACCATCGCAGCGCCTCAGGTGACCCTCGTCGGCCATTCGATGGGCGGCATGGTGAGCCTGATCTTTTCAGGGTCATTCCCCGAGCAGGTCTCGAAGCTGGTCGTGCTCGACGGCGTGACCATGCTGCCGGACACGCCAAAACCGCCGGCGCATGAGCGCATCGGCAAATGGGTGGCCCAGCTCGACAAGTTGCACGACCGCTCGCCGCGCCGCTATGCGACCCTCGAAGACGCGGCCGCACAGATGGTGCTTCACAACAGGCGCCTGTCCCGTGACCTCGCGCTGCATCTCGCCACCCACGGCGCACGGCAGAACGAGGACGGCACCTATAGCTGGAAGTTCGATCCCTATCAGCGCGCCTCCGCGCCGCACCGGCTCTGGCCGGACGATCACGTCGCGCTATGGTCGCACATCACCTGCCCGACGCTGCTCTTGAACGCCGGCGAGAGTTTTCTCGCCGGTGCCAGGGCAGCAGGCCTGGAGCGGTATTTCCAGAACGCGCGCGTCGAGACCATTGCCGGAGCGGGACACTGGCTGCAGCATGACAAGCCGCAGGAGGTGTTGGGCCAGATCCGAAAGTTTCTCGGGCTGACCGAGGACTGCGGCGACTAGCTCGACTGCCGTAGGGTGGGCAAAGGCGCGTCAGCGCCGTGCCCACGTTCTTGAAAGTGGTGGGCACGCTTCCGCCTTCGCTCTTCGAGCTACGGCGGACAAGTCACTTTGCCCACCCTACGGCACTGTCGCCGGGGAAATATCTAGCTCAACGTCCCCGCATGCACCCACCAGCCGGGGTGGTCGCGCCGGATCTTTTCGGCCGCGGCATGCGTATCTGCGGGCGAGCCGTAGATCGCAAAGCACGTCGCGCCTGAGCCGGACATGCGGGCGAGCTTGACGCCGGCGGAGCCGCGCAAGGACTCCAGCACGTCGCCGATGACAGGTTCGATACGCAGCGCAGGCTTTTCGAGATCGTTGGCAACGGTTTCGAGAACGTCGACCCAATCGGCAATCGATCCGCCCTCCTCCGGCCAGGCCGGAGCTCCCAGAACCGAGGTGGCGCCGACCAGGAGCTCGCCGTTGCGCAGGCCCAGCTCCTGGAAAACATCCTTGGTCGCCACAGGCACGCGCGGATTGACCATCACGCAAGGCATGCTCGGCAATGCGAGCGGCAGCAGCTGCTCGCCGACGCCGGTCATGTCGCAGGCGCGCGAGAGCAGGCACACCGGCACATCGGCGCCGGTCGCGAGCGCGACCTTCTGCAGGCGCGGATCGTCGAGCGACAAATTATTCAGACGCGCCAACAGCCGCAGTGCCGCTGCCGCATCAGCCGAGCCGCCACCGATGCCGGCGGCAACCGGCAGCACCTTGTCGAGCGCGAAGGCGCCGAGCTTCAGGTTCGGCACAGCATCGGCCAACAGCCTGGCCGCCTTGAAGACGAGATTGTCCGCGGTATCGCCGCAAGCCGCGGCAAGCGGTCCGGTGGTGGCGAGCTTCAGCTCGCCGCCCGGCTCCAGCGTCAGCCGATCGGCGCAATCGGCGAACGCGACCACACTTTCGAGATCATGATAGCCGTCGGCACGACGGCCCACGACGCGAAGGCTAAGATTGACCTTCGCCCGTCCTTCTTCAATCAACGCAGGCATCGGCGACACGCCCCCAACTTCAGTTAGACTAGCCGCCCTTGCCGTCGTCCTTCCTCTTGTCCGCCTGCGCGGCCGAAGAGTTCGAATTGTCGTCGGCGAGGCCATTGGCGATCTTGGCCTCGATCTTCGGCAGCTCTTCCGGCTCGGGCTTGAGATCGCGGGCGTGCGACCACTGGAATTTGGCTTCCAGCGTGCGGCCGACGCGCCAATAGGCGTCGCCGAGATGGTCGTTGATGGTGGGATCCTCGGGCTTGAGGTCGATCGCGCGCTCGAGGTTCTTCACCGCTTCTTCGTAGTTGCCGATGCGGTAATAGGCCCAGCCCAGGGAATCGACGATGTAGCCGTCGTCGGGACGCTGCTCGACGGCGCGCTTGATCATCTTCATGCCTTCGTCGAGGTTCACGCCCTGGTCGATCCAGGAATAGCCGAGATAGTTGAGGACATGCGGCTGGTCGGGCTGGAGCTCGAGCGCCTTCTTCATGTCGGCTTCGGCCTTGGCCCACTGCTTGGAGCGCTCCTCGCAGATACCACGATAATAGTACCAGACGCTGTTGGCCTTGTCGTTGCCGGGCGGCAGCACGTCGACGCCTTGCGAATAGGTCGCGCCGCAGTCGCCGAACCTCTTGCGGCCGCGCTCGATGTTGCCGAGCGCCATGATCGCTTCGAGGTCTTTGGCATCCTCCGATGTCACGCCCTTGAGGATCTTGATCGCCTCGTCGGTGCGGTCGGCGGAATCCAGATCGATGGCAAGCTGGATCTGCGCGTTGCGCTTGAGCGGCGAGGTCGACGGCACGCGCTCATAGACCTTGATCGCCATCTGCGGCCGCTTCACGGACTCGTAGAGATCGGCCAGCGAGAGCAGCGCCAGCGGATGGGTCGGCTGGAGGTAGAGCGAGAGCTGGAGATAGACCAGCGCCAGGTCCTCGCCGCCGCGGCGGGTCAGCGTGGCACCGATGCCGTAGAGCGCTTCGGCGGCGCCGGCCTGGGCGGAATCGACCAGCGGCGGCATTTTCTTGCCGGCCTTGGTCTCGCGCAGGCCTTCCTGGATCAGCGGATGGCGCGCGAGCTTCTTGTCGAAGGCCTGATAGACGGTGGTCGCGGCGGCGGAATCCTTGTTGCGCGACAGCCAGCGCGCATAGGCCTCGGTCACGCGTAGCATGGAATCGTCGAGCTTGTAGGCGCGCTCGAAGCGGGTACCGGCGTCCTTCTCCTTGCCGGAGAGCTCGAGGATCATGCCGGCGTGAAGGTCCTTGAACAGCGGGTACCATTCGGGACCTGCCAGCTTGTCGATGGTGGCGACACCGCCCTTGGCATCGCCCGCACCATAGGCAGCCCAACCCGACAGCAGCGTGGCGACGAGATCGGTGATTGGACCGCGGATCGACTGGTTGATGTTGGTCTGCGCGGCCGCGTACTTCTTCACCTTGAGATCATGCACGCCGACGACGAGACGCGCGACGCGGTTGGTCTTGTCGATGGTGAGGACGCGTTCGGCGAGCTTGACCGCTTCGTCGATGTCGCCGTCGGCGACCGACGAGATGAAGGCGCGGTCGAGCAGCTCGTTGTTCTTGGGATCGGTGCGCAGCGCCGAGCGGTAGAACGCAGCGGCGGAGGCCGCGTCGCGCTCGACGCTGGCATGGCGGGCGGCGAGATAGCTACCGGCACCGGTGAGCGACTTCAGATCGTTTCGGGTCGGAAACTGCGCCGCCGTGTTCTCGGGGTGATCCGGCGTCTGCGCCAGGACCCTGCCGGGGACGGTCGCGATCGCTGTGCCCATGAGGGCGATGGCGGCAACAGTCCAGCGGTTGAAACGATTTGAAAACATCAGGGCTCGCCTTGAGTTGGTAGTGCCTGGGTTTGCAGCAGAGGGCCGTATCGCATGCGAACGCGGCCGGTGGCATCGGGACCCGGAACCGTCCGGCGGACAATGCCGCTTTTGGCGCTTCGCCGCAAGGATTCGGGCCGGGCGATCCCCTCCGCACGCCTTAAATCAGCCAAGAGCGGTCCCAAGACGCTGCCAGTATGGCCTTATCGTGGCCGCGACCGGTGGCCGCAGCGGTGTCCTCACGCGAACGTGCGCCGGATCACCCTCGTGATCAGGTCATTTTGCTTGGCCGGCTCTACATCGCCTCATAGTTCGGACCGCCGCCGCCCTCGGGGGGAACCCAGGTGATGTTACCGTTGGGATCCTTCACGTCGCAGGTTTTGCAGTGGACGCAGTTCTGGGCGTTGATCTGGAAGCGCGGGCTCGTGCCCTCCTCGACCCATTCATAGACGCCGGCCGGGCAATAGCGATTCGAGGGACCGGCGAACACGTCGTGCTCGGAGGTCTTTTGCAGGTTCATGTCGGTGACCTTGAGATGGACCGGCTGGTCCTCCTCATGGTTGGTGTTGGACAGGAACACCGAGGACAGCTTGTCGAAGGAGATCTTGCCGTCCGGCTTCGGATAGTTCTTGGGCGCGTGGCTCTTGGCCGGATCGAGCGTGGCGCGATCGGGCTTGGCGTGCGCCTGGGTGCCGAACAGCGAGGCGCCAAACAGCGTGTTGCACCACATGTCGATGCCGCCGAGTGCGACGCCGAGCAAGGTACCGAACTTCGACCACAGCGGCTTGACGTTGCGGACCAGGAACAGATCCTTGCCGACCGACGAGGAGCGCCACGCATTTTCGTATTCGACGAGTTCGTCATTGGCGCGATCGGCGGCCAGCGCCGCCGCGACATGTTCAGCCGCGAGCATGCCGGTGCCCATCGCATTGTGCACGCCCTTGATGCGCGGCACGTTGACGAAGCCGGCCGCGCAGCCGATCAGCGCGCCGCCAGGGAAGCTCAGCCTCGGCACCGACTGGTAGCCGCCCTCGGTAATGGCGCGCGCGCCATAGGCGAGACGCTTGCCGCCTTCAAAGGTGCCGCGGATCGAAGGATGGGTCTTGAAGCGCTGGAATTCGTCGAACGGCGACAGGTACGGATCGTCGTAGTTCAGATGCACGACGAAGCCGACGGCGACGAGATTGTCGTCATAGTGATAAAGGAACGAACCGCCGCCGGTCTTCAGGTCGAGTGGCCAGCCGAAGGAATGCTGGATCAACCCCTTCTGGTGTTTGGCGGGATCGATCTGCCAGACTTCCTTGAGGCCGATGCCGAACTTCGCCGGCTCGCTCTTGGAGTCGAGCGCGAACTTGGCGATGAGCTGCTTGGTCAGGCTGCCGCGGGCGCCTTCGGCGAACAGCGTGTACTTGCCGAGCAATTCCATGCCGCGGGTAAAGGAGTCCTTCGGCTTGCCGTCCCGACCGATGCCCATGTCGCCAGTGGCAATGCCCTTGACGTTGCCGGCGTCGTCATAGAGTACCTCGGCCGCGGCGAAGCCCGGATAAATCTCGACGCCGAGCGCTTCGGCCTTGCGTGCCAGCCAGCGGCAGACATTGCCGAGCGAGCCGATGTAGCAGTGATGATTGTCCATCAGCGGCGGCATCATGAAGTTCGGCAGCTTGATCGCGCCGCCAGCCGTCATCCAGTAGAAGCGGTCGTCCTTCACCTGCGTTTTCAGCGGGCAGTCGGAATCCTCGCGCCAGTCCGGAACGAGCTTGTCGAGCCCGGCGGGGTCGATCACGGCGCCGGAGAGAATGTGCGCGCCGACCTCCGAGCCCTTCTCCACCACGACGACGTTGAGATCGGCATTGAGCTGCTTCAGCCGGATCGCGGCCGACAGGCCCGAGGGGCCGGCGCCGACGATGACGACGTCGAATTCCATGGATTCGCGCGGGGGAAGTTCTTCGGTGCTCATCTGATCTCAGCCCTTGAGACGGTCCTTGGTCATTTGCGCCCTCTTGTTTCCGATTTTTCCGGGTAGGACAACCACGGAAATGCGTTTCGCCGGGGTGCAAGGCGCCCTAAACGGGACCTCTCCGGTTCTGGTAGGCCAGAACCGGGGAAGTCCCATCTTTTTTGACGCGTTTTCTTCACGCGAACCGGGTGCCCACTTCGCTCGAAAACGCTATGCTATAATAGTCAGACTTTCCCATGATACCCGAACCCGCACCCACCGTCCGCGAGCTTCTTGCCTTCTATCTGGAGGCCGGTGTCGATTGCGCGCTCGCGGAGGAACCGATCGACCGCCTGGCGGAATTGGATGCCCCGCCGCCTGCCCCGCGCGCGGCACCTCCGATCGAGGCACCGCGGCCGGTCGCCGCGCCGGCGGTGATGCGCGGCGAGGCCGCACCCGCGCCCGACATCGCGATCGCCTCGGCGCGCGAGGCTGCACGCACGGCGCCGACGCTGGAAGCGCTGCGCGAGCTGATGCAGAGCTTCGAGGGCTGCGCGCTGAAGCACACCGCGACGCGATTGGTATTTGCCGACGGCAATCCGCAGGCGCGCATCATGTTCGTCGGCGAGGCGCCGGGCCGCGACGAGGACATCGAGGGTCTGCCCTTCGTCGGGCGCAGCGGCAAGCTGCTCGATCTGATGATCGGCGCGATCGGCCTCAACCGCGGCACGGCCTACATCGCCAACGTGATTCCGTGGCGGCCACCCGGCAATCGCACGCCGACGCCGCAGGAAACGCAAATCTGCCTGCCCTTCATCCAGCGCCAGATCGAGCTGGTGAATCCCGACGTGCTGGTGACGCTCGGCAATCCCTCGACGCAGACGCTGCTCGGAACGCGCGACGGCATCATGCGCACCCGCGGGCGCTGGTTCGACTACGAGACGGGCGCGCGCACCATCCGCGCGCTGCCGACGTTCCATCCGGCCTATCTGCTCCGCTCGCCGTCCTACAAGCGCCTAGCCTGGCAGGATCTGCGCGCGATCGCCAAGGTGCTGGCGGGCTGATCCTCTCGTGTCCTGGACGCGGTGCGGCACGCAGTGACGCTCCGCAGAGCCGGGATCCAGAGGGCAACACGGTACAATGCGGAGAGATGGGCCCCGGCTCTGCAGCGCACCGCCGAAGAGGCGCCGCGCAGCGTCCGGGGCACGAGACCTATCCTACGTCCCCTTCGGCCGCACGATGGCCCAGCCGACGCGCAGGAGCTGCTGACGACCGGTCACCAGCCACTCGAAGGCGCGCGGCACCTCCGGCACGATGCCGGGAAAGCGCTTGAGGATGTCCGGCGGCGGCGTGCCGGCGGTATCGGAGGCGCGCCAGACCACGACGCCGCCGGTCTCGCTGAATTTTGCCTGATTGATCCACGGCGTGCGCGCGGGGTCGGCGTCGATGAAGAGATGCGGCCGGCCGGAATGCAGCGTGATCAGGCTCGCAAGCGATGCCTCACCGGCCACCGCACGCAGGCGATGGTTGGTGCGGCGGGCAAAGCTCTCGTCGAAGAAGTCCGAGATCGCACGCGCCGGCATCGAGGTCGCGATCTCGTTAGTGCCGGTCCAGGGCAGCAGCAGGACGGCGAGCACGACGCCCACGGCCGGCGCCACGATGGCGGCGGCCCATACCGTCCGCAGCATCCGCGCACGGCGCATCGCGATGAGATCGCCGGCTGCGACCACCACGGCAAGCCCGGACACAACCAGCACGACGCCGGCGCCGCCGACCACGGATTCGAGCCCGAGCAGGCCGGAGATGAGCACCGCGCCCAGCGCCGGCGCCAGCGCGAAGAAATAGACGAAGTTGCGCGCCAGCGGCTCGACCGGCGGCCGATAGATGATCGGCGGCTCTTCGCCCTTGCCGGCGAACAGCCCGGTGTTGAGGAAGGTCAGCGCCGGGATCGCGGCGGCCCCGAGCACAAGGCCGCCGAACAGCCAGGCCGCATGCAGGGCGCGGGCATTCAGCTCCGCAACTTGCGGCAAGGCCGGCATCACCAGTGTCTCGGCACGCATCAGCCAGACCGCATAGGGCAGCGCCAGCACCGCGACGACAACAAGCGCGAACAGCGGATCGAGCGCGCGCAACGTCCGGCGGCCGCCGGCGGTCGAGACCGCGAAGACGACGAGCAGCAGCAGCAGGAAGATCGCCGCAGGCGTCGTCAGAAGCAGGAGACCGGCCTCGATCGACCAGGCGAACCAGGCATTGCCGCGGCGCTGGCCGATGATCTGCCAGGAGTGCAGCAGCAGCAGCGCCCAGAGCGGCCGGGCCAGGACAAGCGGGCCGAAGTCGAGCGCCGACGAGGAGAAGGCGAGCACCGTCATGGTCAAGAGCACGGCGAGCACCGCCTGCTGCGAGCCGACCACGGCGCGGGAGAGATGATAGAGCGCAATGAAAGTCGCGATCTCGCAGAGCTCGGCGAGCACATAGACGCCGAACATGTGGCCGCCGGCGGCGCGATAGGCGATGTCGGCGAGCCAGATCGGCAAGGGCGGACCGAGATCGGTGCCGACCTGGTATTCGCGTCCGAAAGCCAGGAGCGTCGCCAGCGTGCCGGGCGGGCTGCGGTAGAACACCAGCGCCACAAACAGCCACATCGCGGCCTGCAGCAGCACGGCGATCCAGACGATCAGCCGCGGCCGGGCGCGAATGAGCTCGATGACCAGGGAGGTAAACCGCATGCAACGCCCGAAAGATGCAGCCAACCCGTCCAGCCGGCCGTATTCGCTCACAAACACTTTGATAAGGGGCACTGCGCGTCGTGGCAACGACGGTTTGCTCGTCATGCCCGGCTTGTCCCGCCTGCGCGGCCGAAGCCGCTTCGGCGCGGCGAAGGCCCGGGCATCCACGCTCGTCGTGCCGCGGGAAAGACGTGGATGGACGGGTCAAGCCCGGCCATGACGGATGGAGAAGCTGTGGGACCAACCCTAGAGATTCGCCGAGAGGTCGACCCCGACGCTCGCTTCCACCTGCACCTCGATCTCGGTGACCGTAAACAGATCCTGCACCGGCTCGACGGTCCAGGGCATGTGCTTGGCACGCGCTGCGGCGACCGGGGCGAAGAAGCGGCGGTGATGGACGGAGGGGCCGAGGCGGTCGAGCGCGTCGAGGTGCTCGGGGACGGCGTAGCCCTTGTGCTGCTCGAAGCCGTAGCCGGGGCAGTCCTGCGCCAGCGCGCACATCAAGCGGTCGCGCGTCACCTTGGCGATGATGGAGGCCGCGGCGATCGACAGCACGATGCCATCGCCGCCGATCACGGCTTCGCAATTGCAAGGAGTGTCGAGCCGGTCGCGGCCGTCGACGAAGACGTGCCTCGGCGCCTCCGGCAGCGCCACGACGGCGCGCTTCAGCGCCCACAATGAGGCGCGCAATATATTGTCGCGGTCGATTCGCGAGGGCGAAGCGACGGCGACCGAGACCTGGGCAGTGGCGCAGATCTTGTCGAACAGTTTTTCGCGTTCCTCGGCGGTCAGGCGCTTGGAATCGTCAATGCCGCGCGGAATCCGGTCGGGGTCGAGAATCACGGCCGCGGCTACCACGGGGCCGGCGAGCGGCCCGCGGCCGGCCTCGTCGCAGCCGGCGACCGGCCAGACGCCGCGCTTGATCAGCGCGCGCTCGCGCCGGAAGCTCGGCGGTGCGACCGCGATGATGCCTTTCTTGCCTGCGGGAACGGTCGTTGTTTTGGCCGCAGGCGCTTTGCCGGCCTTGGCGGGCGCTGCCTTCTTCGCAGCGTCCTTCTTTGGCGCGTCTTTGGCCGGTGTCTTGGCGGATGTCTTGGCGGACTTGTCCCGAATCATGGCGGAGATCGTGCGCAAGCGGCCCGGCCGGCGCAACCGGGAACCCCGCGCAATTCCCGTTATTCAGGCCGCCCTATTCCGCCAGGTGCACCCGCCGGTCCTCGCCGACCCCGATACCGGGTGCGACCACGACCTCCCAGGGATGGCCGTCGGGATCGGCAAAATAACCGGAATAGCCGCCGTAATCGGTCTCGTGCGCGGCCTTCACCAGCTTTGCCCCCTTGCCGAGGGCAAAGGCCAGCACTGCATCGACCTCCTCTCGGGTCCGGCAGTTCCAGGCGATCGTGATGCCGCGGAAGGTCGATGGCCTCGGCTGATCCGGCAACGCCGCGTCGGCCGAGAGCTGATCCCAGGGATACAGCGCGAGCACCGGACCACCGGTATCGTAGAAAGCGACGGCCTCGCCGGTCGCCTTTAGCCGGCGCGAAAAACCGAGCGCGTCGTAAAAAGCGATGCTGGCACGGATATCGCTCACGCCGAGCGTGATGACAGTGAGCCGCGGCACCGGCGGGTGAAGTTCCTTGACCATGCGATGCCTCTTCCGCTTCCCGATCAGAACAGGCTGAGCTGATCGCCGTTCCGCTTCGGCCGGGCAAAGTGATCGGTCGTCAGCTTGGAGCGCCGCTTGTTGAGGCCGAGCCTGTCACAGGCGATCTCGAAGCGGCGGCCGATGGTCCAGGCCATTGGTCCGGTGCCCTTCATCCGCTCGCCCCATTTCGCATCGTAGTCGCGGCCGCCGCGCATGTCGCGGATCAGCGTGAAAACGTGGCGATAGCGGTCCGGATAGTTTGCCATCAGCCATTCGCGGAAGAGATCGCGCACCTCCAGCGGCAGCCGCAGCAGCACATAGGAGGCTTCCTTGACGCCGGCATGGGCGGCGGCATCGAGGATGCGCTCGATCTCGGAATCGTTCAGTGCGGGGATCACGGGCGCGACCATCACGGTAGTCGGGATGCCGGCATCCGAGAGCTGCTTCAGCGCCTCCAGCCGCTTCGGCGGCGTCGAGGCGCGGGGCTCCATGGTGCGCGCGAGCTTCGGATCGAGCGAGGTGACCGATATCGCGACCTTGGCGAGGTTGCGCTTGGCCATGCGCGCGAGAATGTCGATGTCGCGCACCACCAGCGCCGACTTGGTGACGATGCCGACGGGATGGCCGGCACCCTCGAGAACCTCGAGGATGCCGCGCATGATTTTGCGCTCGCGCTCGATCGGCTGATAGGGATCGGTGTTGGTGCCGATCGCGATCATCCGGGGCTCATAGCCGGTCGCGGCGAGCTCTTTCTCCAGCAGCGCCGGCGCCTCGGGCTTCACGAACAGTTTCGACTCGAAGTCGAGCCCTGGCGACAGGCCGAGATAGGCATGTGTCGGGCGCGCGAAGCAATAAACGCAGCCATGCTCACAGCCGCGATAGGGATTGATCGAGCGATCGAAGCCGATATCGGGGGAATCGTTGCGGGTGATCACCTTGCGCGAGGTGTCGACGCCGACACTGGTCTTGAACGGCGGCAGCTCTTCCAGGCTCTGCCAGCCGTCATCGAAGGCGACGCGCGCCTCGGCCTCATAGCGGCCGCTGGCATTCGACTGTGCACCCCGCCCTCGCCTGCGCGCGCGGTCGATGGCGACGCCCAGCTCCGGAAAGTCAGAGTCCACACCCGCCGGCTCGGAGGGCGCCGTGACCGGCGGGTGCTTGAGAGCATGAGAGGATGCTGCTGGACTCATGAAGCCAAGATAGCACGACACCGGAACAAATCAAGAACACAAACAAAAAATGGGAAAACAATCCCATGCACAGTAGCCGCCCAAATTTCGAGCGCGGTCCTTTGACCTCACGCAACACGCCGGTCGCAACGATTTCGTTTGATGCCGGCCAGGGATCAATCGTCGTGGAACAATGTTGGTGACGATCGGCGGGTGAAGGTCAGCAGGAACATGACAAATCAACAACAATCGGCCGCGGCAAGCAGCAACCTCGACCTGCTCGATCGCTACTGGCGCGCCGCGAACTACCTCTCTGTCGGGCAAATCTACCTGCTCGACAATCCGCTGCTGCGCGAGCCCTTGCGGCCCGAGCACATCAAGCCGCGCCTGCTCGGCCATTGGGGCACAACGCCCGGCCTGAATTTCATCTACGCCCATCTCAACCGCGTCATCCGCGCGCTCGATATCAGCGTGCTCTATATCTGCGGTCCCGGCCATGGCGGGCCAGGCATGGTCGCCAACACCTATCTGGAAGGCAGCTACAGCGAGATCTATCCCGACATCGCGCGCGACACGGACGGACTGCGCAAGCTGTTCAGGCAGTTCTCCTTCCCAGGCGGCATTCCGAGCCACGCGGCGCCGGAAACGCCGGGCTCGATCCACGAGGGTGGCGAACTCGGCTACGCGCTGGTGCACGCCTATGGTGCGGCATTCGACAATCCCGACCTGGTCGTCGCCTGCGTCGTCGGCGACGGCGAAGCGGAAACCGGCCCGCTCGCGGCCTCCTGGCACTCCAACAAGTTCCTGAACCCCGCCCATGACGGCGCGGTGCTGCCTATCCTGCATCTGAACGGCTATAAGATCGCCAACCCGACCGTGCTCGGGCGGATGCGGAACGAGGAGATCCGCGAGCTCTTCCGCGGGTTCGGCCACGAGCCGCTGTTCGTCGAGGGTGATGATCCCAAATTGATGCACCAGGCCATGGCGGACGCGCTCGACGTCGCGCTCGCCAGCATCCGCTCGATCCAGCAGCACGCACGGGACGGGCGCAAGGCAGTCGAGCGGCAGCGCTGGCCGATGATCGTACTGCGCAGCCCGAAAGGCTGGACCGGCCCGAAAGAGGTCGACGGCAAGAAAGTCGAGGGTTTTTGGCGCGCGCATCAGGTGCCGGTGGCGGGCTGCCGCGAGAACCCGGCGCATCTCAAAGTGCTCGAAGACTGGATGCGCAGCTACGAGCCCGAAAAGCTGTTCGACCAGAGCGGCGCGCTCATTCCAGAACTTCAGGCGCTCGCGCCCGAAGGCATTCGCCGCATGGGCGCCAATCCGCATGCCAATGGCGGCCTGCTCAAGAAGGAGCTGAAACTGCCGGACTTCCGCAGCTTCGCCATCGAGGTGCCGCGGCCCGGCGGCGCCATCGGGGAAGCGACGCGCGAGCTCGGCAAATTCCTGCGCGACGTCATCCGCCTCAATGCGAAGGAGCGCAATTTCCGCATCATGGGACCGGACGAGACCGCGTCAAATCGGCTCGATGCGGTGTTCGAGGCGACCGAGCGGGTCTGGATGGAGCCGATCGAGCCCTATGACGTGCATCTCGCGCAGGACGGCCGCGTGATGGAAGTCTTGAGCGAGCATCTTTGCCAGGGCTGGCTCGAGGGCTATCTGCTCACCGGACGCCACGGCTTCTTCTCCTGCTACGAGGCCTTCATCCACATCGTGGATTCCATGTTCAACCAGCACGCCAAATGGCTGAAGGTGACGCGGCATCTGCCATGGCGGCGCCCGATCGCCTCGCTCAATTATCTCCTGACCTCGCATGTCTGGCGGCAGGACCATAATGGCTTCAGCCATCAGGATCCCGGCTTCGTCGACCTCGTCGCCAACAAGAAGGCCGATATCGTTCGTATCTATTTCCCGCCCGATGCCAACACGCTGCTGTGGATCGCCGATCACTGCCTGCGGACCTATAACCGCATCAACGTCATCGTCGCCGGCAAGCAGCCGGCGCCGCAATGGCTCTCGATGCAGGAAGCAGCCACGCATTGCGATGCCGGCATCGGCATCTGGACCTGGGCGGGAACGGAAGATGCAACGGGTGAGCCCGACGTGGTGATGGCCTGCGCCGGCGATGTACCGACGCTGGAGACGCTCGCCGCCGTCGACCTCTTGCGCAAGGCGCTGCCGGACCTAAAGATCCGCGTCGTCAACGTCGTCGACCTCATGACGCTGCAACCCAGGGATCAGCATCCTCATGGGCTTTCGGACCGCGACTTCGACAGCCTGTTCACGACGGACAAGCCCGTCATCTTCGCCTATCACGGCTATCCCTATCTGATCCATCGGCTGACCTATAACCGCACCAACCATGCCGGCATGCATGTGCGCGGCTTTGCCGAGGAAGGCACCACGACGACGCCATTCGACATGGTCGTGCTCAACGAGCTCGACCGCTACCACCTCGCGATCGAGGCGATCGAACGCGTGCCCGGGCTCGCGGCCAAGGCTGCGCAGGCCAAGCAGCAATTCCGCGACAAGTTGATCGAGCATTCGCGCTACGTGCGCGAGCACGGCGAGGACATGCCCGATGTCCAGGGATGGGTCTGGCCCAACAGCTCCGGCGGCAACACCCCCGCCGAAGCCGGCGATTAGCCATGCCGGACACGATCCTCGTCCTCAACTCGGGATCGTCGAGCATCAAGTTCGGCCTGTTCGAGATCTCGGCTGTTGAACCCAGCCTGCTCTGCAAGGGGCTGCTCGACGAGCATGAGGCAAAACCCCGGCTGGTGGTGAAGAGCCCCGCTGGCGAAGACCTGTTCGAGACACGAAGAGAAGCGGCGGATGCCGATGGCGGCCATCTGTTCGCCGATGTGCTCGCCTTCATCGAGGACCGGTTTGTCGGACATCATCTGCGCGCCGTCGGCCATCGCATCGTTCATGGCGGGCCGGACTATTCAGGCCCGGTCGCGCTGACGGACGACGTCACCGCGAAGCTGGAGGCATTGACGCCGCTGGCGCCGTTGCACCAGCCGCGGTGCCTCGCGCCAATTCGCGCGCTCGCGGCGATCCGGCCAGCGCTGAGGCAGATCGCGTGCTTCGATACCGCGTTCCACCACGGCCTGACGCCGCCCGCGAGCCGCTTCGCGATTCCGAGGCGCTACGAGGAACGAGGCGTGCGACGCTACGGATTTCACGGCCTCTCCTTCGAATATGTCGCGGGACGCCTCGCCGAGATTGCGCCGGAGGTCGTCGCCAAGCGCACCGTCATCGCGCATCTGGGCAACGGCGCCAGCCTGTGCGCGTTGCGCAACGGCCGCAGCGTCGACACCACCATGGGACTGACGCCGCTCGACGGCCTCGTGATGGGCACGCGCTGCGGCACGATCGATCCCGGCGTGATGCTCTATCTGCAACAACACGAAAAGATGTCGATCGAGGATGTCCAGCACCTGCTCTATCACCAGTCGGGCCTGCTCGGCGTCTCCGGCATCTCCGCGGACATGCGCACGCTGCTTGCGAGCGGCGAGATTGCCGCGCGAGACGCGGTCGATCTCTTCACCTTACGCGCGGCGCAGCAGGTCGCGATGATGGCGACCACGCTTGGCGGCCTCGACTGCCTGGTCTTCACCGGCGGCATCGGCGAGCACGCCAAGGAGATCCGCAGCGCGATCGGCGAACGTCTCGCATGGATGGGCGTGCGCATCGATGCGGCGGCGAACGAGGAGGCACGTGAGCGGATCAGCGCTGGCGACGGTGCGGTGGAGGTGTTCGTCATTCCGACGAACGAGGAACTGGCGATCGCGCGCCACTGTGCAGCGGTGCTGCGAACTCAAGGGACAATATCGTAGGGTGGGCAAAGGCGCAAAGCGCCGTGCCCACCCTACGACACCCGACTCGTGGAGATGCGAGGCACAACAGCGCGCGGAAAAAAGCGCTCAATGCGTTCCCGACCATATCTGAAAACACCCGATCGCGACCTCGATCACGATCAGGACCACGACCGCGATCTCCAGGCGGAGCGAGCGCTGGGTGTCGATGATGTCGGTCAGCGCGTTGGCGGTCTCCGACACCGCGGTGAGCTTGCGCTCCAGCGTGTCGAGGCGTTCTTTCAGCTCGTACTCGTCCTCGAGGCGGGAATAGAGCCGGTCGAGCTCGGGCTTCTCCCAGAGCACGTCGGGCTTCTCGGCGATCGCGACACGCCCGGCGACGCGCTGCTGCACCAGCAACGCATTGCCGATCAGTTGCAGGATGCCCTTGCGACGGCGCGGCGTGCGGCCGTGCTCGGCGAGCTCCCGCGCAAACGGCTCGATCACATCGAAGACCGCGGCGACGCGGCGCTCGTCGCGCGCCAGCGACGTGCTCTTGGCGAGCGCATCCGCAACCAGCAGCAGCCGGTCGTCCGAGAACTTTGCGAGGCAGATCGGCCCGCCCGGCTGGATGGCCTCGGCGCTTTCATCCTTGCAGAGCTGTGCCTGCGCAATCTCTTCCTCGTACGGGCTAAGCTCGCCGATCACCCGCGGCTTCAGGCTGTCGATCAGCACCTTCTCCTCGGACGGGAGCAGACCGATCAGCACCACGACGCCGTAACGGAAGATCACGGCAAGGCCGGCATGGACGCGGAAGGCGGCGGGCGTCGACGAGACCAGCGCGCCGATCTCGAGACCGGCGGCGTTGATGCGGTCGCCCAGCATCAGCGCACGGATCCGCAAGGTCGGCACTGCCTCCGGCTTCGGCGATGTCGACGCCGTGCCAACAGCGAGTTGATCGGCGTTCACAGGAAGCCTCCGCCGGCACCAAAGTCACACATTTCGCGTTCGAACCTTTCTTGCAGGGCGCCCCATCCCTGCAGGAGCCGACTACCCGCGCGCCGCGCAATGTCGCCGTAAAACTCCGGATTATTACCCCCGGGACGAGCTTGTGCCGAAACATTCGGCAACATTGCCAACCCGCGCGCGACACATTTGGCTGCGAGGACTGGCTGCAGTTTACCATCGCACGCCGAAGCGCGGCCGGAAAGTTGCACTCGGCAACGCCACGTGTTTATGACAACATCATAACAAGCTACGCTTCTCCCGAAGTGCAGACATTGAAGCCTCAATCATGCTGAGCGTCATCATTCCGACCGAAGGCGTCGAGCAGACCGCGGTGGCGACTCTGTCCGCGCTGGTCCCCGGGGCCGCCGCCGGCGTCATCCGCGAGGTGCTTCTGGTCGACGGCACCCGCAACGGCGTCATCGAGCGCGTTGCGGACGTCGCAGGCTGCCGTTTCGTCGGCTTCGAAGGATCCTCGCAAGGCGCCGCGCTCGCGGCCGGCGCGCTCCAGGCCCGCTCGCCGTGGCTGATGTTCCTGCCCGCAGGCGCCGTGCTCGAAACCGGCTGGATCGAGGAAACCACCCAGTTCATCCAGGCGGTCGCGACCAGCGGACGGGACCGTGCTGCTGTGTTCCGCTATGCGCGCTCGCCTTACGCCGATACCGGATTGCGCGACGTCCTCCGGGCCGTGGTGCGCCGGCTGATCGGCCCGCTCGGCGATCAGGGCCTTTTGATTGCGCGCGATCATTACGACCGGATCGGCGGCTACCCGCCGCAGGCCCGCCGGTCCGAGGCTCGGCTGCTCCGCCGGCTCGGCCGCTCGTCCCGGACCGTGCTGCGCAGCCAGATCGTCATGGTCGGCTGAAGCCACCTGATACTTGCCAAAGTCAAATAATTATTTGACAATGGCAAACATCGAGGTGCCGTCATGCCATCAAGCTCTCCCCCATCAGCCCTTGCGATCGAACAGGTCGCCGACGATCGCATCGCAGCGGTCCGCGCCTTCAACCGCTTCTATACCCGCAAGCTCGGTGTGCTCGACCAACATCTTGGCAAGAGCCCGTTCTCGCTCAGCGAGGCCCGGGTCCTCTACGAACTCGCGCATCGCGACGAGCTCGCGGCAAAGGAGATCGGAAACGAGCTTGGCCTCGACCCCGGCTATCTCAGCCGCATCGTGCAAAGCTTCGACGAAAAGGGGCTGATCACGCGAAGGCCCCTGCCGGCAGATCGCAGGCAATACCAGCTCAGCCTCACCGCCAAGGGCCGCCAGACCTACGCCAAGCTAAACCTGAGCTCGCAAAACGAGGTCGCCGCAATGCTGGCCCAGCTTTCGGCCAGCGATGCAACGCAGCTCACGCAGGCCATGGCGACCATCGAGGCCGTGCTGGAGCAACGTCGAACCCAGCCTGCGGCCTTCATGCTGCGCAGCCATCGCGTCGGCGACATGGGCTGGGTCATCTCCAAGCAGGCCGCCGCCTATGCCGCGGACTACAACTGGGACATCAGCTACGAAGCGCTGGTCGCCGAGATCTGCGCACAGTTCATCAAGAACTACGATGCCGCGCGCGAACACTGCTGGATCGCGGAAGTGGGCGGCGAGCCGGTCGGCTCGATCTTCCTGGTCAAGGCCACCGACGAGATCGCCAAGCTGCGCCTGTTGCAGGTGGAGAAGAAAGCGCGCGGGCTCGGTGTCGGCCGCGCGCTGGTCGAGCAATGCATCCAGGGTGCACGCGAGCGCGGCTACAGCAGGATGACGCTGTGGACGCAAAGCATCCTGGTTGCCGCACGCGGCATCTATCAAAGTGCGGGCTTCAAGCTCGTGAAGGAAGAGAAGCACCATAGCTTCGGTGCCGATCTGGTCGGCGAGACCTGGGAGCGGGATCTCTGATTTTGCGTCGAGCGCGATGCGCATGAATGTGCCCTCGCCCCTTGTGGGAGAGGGCAGCGACGCCGGCAGACACAGGCTCACTTGGGTGAGGGGTGTGTCTCAGCGTATTCCGTGCGGATAGATACCCCTCATCCGGCGCTTCGCGCCACCTTCTCCCACAAGGGGAGAAGGGAGAAAGCAATCACACCGTCGCGCCTTGCGCCTTCGGCCTTCGCAGATGCTCGTCCAGCCGCGGCATGATCTCGACAAAATTGCAGGGGCGCGTGCGGTAGTCGAGCTGAGCGGCCAGGATGCCGTCCCAGCCGTCGCGGCAGGCGCCGGGCGAGCCTGGCAGACAGAAGATGTAGGTCGCACCCGCGACGCCGGCGGTGGCGCGGCTCTGGATCGTCGACGTGCCGATCTTGGCGTGGCTCAGCAAGTGGAACGCGATCGAGAAACCGTCCATGCGCTTTTCGAACAGCGGCTCGATCGCCTCCGGCGTGACGTCGCGCCCGGTGAAGCCCGTGCCGCCGGTGGTGATGACGACGTCGATGCCGGCATCCGCGATCCAGCGGCGAACGACGGCGCGGATCGCTTCGACATCATCGGTGACGATCTCGCGGGCGGCGAGGCGATGGCCGGCCGCGGCAAGGCGGTCGGCGAGCGTCTGGCCGGACTTGTCATCCGCGAGCGCACGGGTGTCGGACACGGTGAGCACTGCGATGTCGAGCGGGATGAACTGTTTTGCTTCGTCGATGGAGGCCATTGCTCGCTCCTATTTCCCCAATCACCGCCGTCATCCTGAGGTGCGCGCCGTGCGGTGCAAGCGCACCGGTCGGCGAGCCTCGAAGGATGGGCCTGGGCCTCGTCCTCCTCCAGGGCTCGCCGAAGAGACGAGCACCTCAGGATGACGCCACTACTTCTGAATCCCATGATGCGCAATGGCGCATCATAATTCACGCTGCGCCCGGGGCGCGGACGCTTGTGGCAACTACTGCCCGCCGCCGAACGTGTTGCAGGCCTGGACCGTGCCTTGCTGATAGCCGGTCATGAACCACTGCTTGCGTTGCGCGGCCGAGCCGTGGGTGAAGGAGTCAGGCACGACGCGTCCCGTGGCCTGGCGCTGCAGCGTGTCGTCGCCGATCGCGCTCGCCGTGGTCAGCGCGGCGTCGATGTCGCCGGGCTCGAGGAAGTTCGGACGCTTCTTCGACTCGCGATTGACCCAGACGCCGGACAGGCAATCGGCCTGCAATTCGACCTTCACCTGGAGCGCGTTGGCCTCCGCCTTCGAGCCCGCCTGCTGCTGCAGCCGCGTCACGCGCGGAATGATGCCGAGCAGGTTCTGGATGTGATGGCCGGCTTCGTGCGCGATGATGTAGGCGGTGGTGAAATTGCAGGCGGACTTGCCGGAGCAGCCGCGGAAGCGCGTCTCGACCTCGCGGAAGAACGAGGTGTCGAGGAAGATGGTGCGATCCGGCGGACAATAGAACGGCCCCATCGCCGACTCTGCCCGGCCGCAGCGGCCGCCATTGGTGACGTTGCGGAACAGCACGACCTTCGGACCGGTGTAGGACTGGCCCGAGGCCTGGAAGATCTCGCTCCAGCGATCGTCGATCTCGCCGAGAATGCCCGAAATCATGCTGCCCATCTCGTCCGTCGGCGCGCCACGCTTGGCGGTCGAGGACGACTGGCGGTCGGTCTGGTAGCTCGGCGCCTGGCCGCCGCCGGTGAGAATCTCGGCGCCGCCGATCAGGATGCGCGGATCGATGCCGAAGGCATAGCCGACGAGGCCGAGCACGATGATGGTGCCGATACCGAGCCCGCCGCCGCCCATGGGCAGGCCGAACCCGCCGCCTCCACCGCCGCCACCACCTTCGTCGCGACGATCCTCGATGTCGTCGCTGCGGCGGAAGTCATCGTAACGCATGGCGGCCTTCCCTTTGGAGCCCCCGATCCCCGGGGCCTCTGATTCAGTGTCGTCGGCTTCGTCGGCGCGCAGGAGCGCGAAAGCTCAACGCGCCACACACGTAAAATTTCCGTTGCCTTTATCAATATCGTGGCCGGCAAAAATTGCCTAGTGCGGCAACATGCCGATGCCAGCAATTTTTTCCGAGGGTCGAGCAATTTTTTCCGAGAGAAATTTGGACCTTTTTTGGCGCCCGGGCTGATCCCGCAACGCGAAGAATTGCGAAATACACTGCAAAACACGATAAACGCGCGCGACGATCGGCGCGCCGGACGCGATGCGGGGACTGCTCACGAAAGCGGCGGGTTAAGTCGATTTTTACTTTGCCGCTTCAATGTAACGGTCAGTCGGTTGTTTGGTCCCGCGTCGCCGACAGCGTCGCCTGAGTCAGAGTTCTTGAGTCATGGTAGAGTCGCGTCGCGGGGCGTCTGCAAGGGCGCCCCGCACAAATTTTGAGTCTCCGTCGCATCGTATCATTCTGGGCGATTGCGTCGCCGAGATGTCGAAGCTTCAGGCTGGTTCGGTCGATCTCGTGTTCGCCGATCCGCCCTACAATCTCCAGCTCAAGGGCGATCTCAAGCGCCCCGACGAATCCCATGTCGACGCCGTCGACGACGACTGGGACAAGTTCGATTCGTTCTCCGCCTATGACGACTTCACCCGCGCCTGGCTGCTTGCCGCGCGCCGCGCGATGAAGCCGTCGGCGACGATCTGGGTGATCGGCTCCTATCACAACATCTTCCGCGTCGGCGCGATCATGCAGGACCTCGGCTTCTGGCTCCTGAACGACATCGTCTGGCGCAAGTCGAACCCGATGCCGAATTTCCGCGGCCGTCGCTTCACCAACGCGCACGAGACCATGATTTGGGCCGCGCGCGACGAAAAGGCCAAGGGCTACACGTTCAATTACGAGGTGCTGAAGGCCGCGAACGAGGACGTGCAGGCACGTTCTGACTGGCTGATCCCGCTCTGCACCGGCGAGGAGCGCCTCAAGGGCGCCGACGGCAAGAAGGTGCATCCGACGCAGAAGCCGGAAGGCCTGCTCGCGCGCGTGCTGCTGTCCTCGTCCAAGCCCGGCGATCTCGTGATCGATCCCTTCAACGGCACCGGCACCACCGGCGCGGTCGCAAAACGCCTCGGCCGCTCCTATATCGGCTTCGAGCGCGACAGGACTTATGCGAAGGCCGCGGAAGTCCGCATCGCCAAAGTCGAGCCGCTGCCGGAGGAGAGCCTCGCCCCGTTCATGACCGCGCGCGAAGCGCCGCGGGTCGCGTTCTCCGAGCTGATCGAGCGCGGCATGATCATGCCCGGCACGAAGCTGTTCGACGCCAAGAAGAAGCTCGGCGCGCTGGTGCGAGCCGACGGCGCCATCATGTTCGGCGACAAGGTCGGCTCGATCCACCGCATCGGCGCGGTGGCGCAAGGTGCGCAAGCCTGCAACGGCTGGACCTTCTGGCACGTCGAGACCAAGAAGGGTCTCAAGCTGATCGACGAGCTCCGCGCCGAAATCCGCGCCGGAATGGCGGCGGAGTAGGTTCCTCTCTCCGTCATTCCTGGGCTCGCGAAGCGAGAACCCGGAATCCACCCAACCGCGTCCAATGCCGCCCAATGGATTCCGGGTTCGCGCCAAAAGGCGCGCCCCGGAATGACGGCGGCAGTGGTTGAATGCCGTCGCAGCCAGGACTAAACTTCCCCGGTCAGCCCCCGTCCAGACCGGTCCGGCTCCCATGCGACGACAGTCCGAGACATTGCTGTTGGTGCCGCTGCTGCCGATCTTCCTGCTCGGCATGTTTCCGATGTTCCTGATCGCCCTGCTCGGATTCTTCGGCCTCGCGCTGTTCGGCGTGCTGGTGATCTGCGTCGGGCTCGCCAGCAGCAACGAGGCTCACGACAATTTCAATCACGACGTCATCGTTCACGGCTATGCGCGCGGATCGGAGCGCGCGGCGCGGGCCTCCGACATGCATCTGGCCACGCGGCTCGGCCTGCGGCTTGAGGCGGTCGGCGCCGCGATGGTCATTACGGCGGCAATCGGCCTTTGTTACGCCGGCTGATCTGCGTGGCGCGCAGATACCGCCCGGCAAACTCGCCGGTTGCCCACCCGCAACGGGTTCAGGCAAGACAGGCGGCGCGGCCATGACGCTGCGTTCGCGCCTTGCAACAAACATTGGGGAGATCGATGCTCAAATTCTATTTCAACGGATCGCCGAACCCGACCAAGGTCGCGCTTTATCTGGAGGAGTCCGGCTTGGCCTTCGAGCCGGTGAAGATCGACACCCGCAAGGGCGAGCAGTTCACGGCGGAATTCCTCAAGATCAATCCGAATGCCAAGGTGCCGGCGATCGACGATGGCGGCACCATCGTGTTCGACAGCAACGCCATCTTGCTCTATCTCGCCGAGAAGACCGGCAAGTTCCTGCCCGCCGCGAGCGTGCGCGGCGAGACGCTGTCATGGCTGATGTTCATCGCCACCGGCGTCGGGCCGTATTCGGGTCAGGCCGTGCACTTCAAGCATTTCGCGCCGAAGGACCAGAACCACGATTACGCCCATAACCGCTACCAGTACGAGACCGATCGCCACTACAAGATTCTCGACGCTCACCTCAAAGGGCGCAGCTACATGGTCGGCGACAGCTATTCCATCGTCGACATGGCGCTGTGGGGCTGGGCACGGATGCTGCCGTTCAAGCTCGGCGACGACGCCTTTGCGCGCTACCCGAACGTGAAGCGGCTGGTCGACGAGATCTCGGCCCGCCCGGCGGCTGCGCGCGCGATCGCCCTGAAGGACAAGTTCACCTTCAAGGCCGAGATGGACGACGAGGCGCGCGCCAACATGTTCAGGCACATGGCGACCAAGGTCGCCTGATCGCGCCCCGCCGTTCTTCGAGGCCACGCGCATGCGCGTGGCCTTTTGCGTTTGAGATTCAGGCGGCGTGGACCGAGTTCAGGAACTTGGCCACTTCGAGCTTGAGGCGGTTGCTGTCGGCCGACAGCGAGCGCGCTGCCGACAGCACCTGCGATGAGGCCGACCCGGTTTCGGAGGCGCCGCGCTGCACGTCGCCGATGTTGGACGACACCCTCTGCGTGCCATGAGCCGCCTGCTGGACGTTGCGGGAAATCTCCTGCGTTGCCGCGCCCTGCTGCTCCACGGCGGCCGCGACCGTCGACGAAATCTCCGACAGCCGCTCGATGGTGCCGCTGATCTCCCTGATGGAACCGACCGATTCCTCCGTCGCGGCCTGGATGCCGGACACCTGCTGGGCGATCTCGCCGGTGGCCTTCGCAGTCTGCTCGGCGAGCGCCTTGACCTCGGAGGCGACCACGGCGAAGCCGCGGCCGGCTTCGCCCGCGCGCGCCGCCTCGATGGTGGCGTTCAGCGCCAGGAGATTGGTCTGGCCGGCGATGGTGCTGATCAGCTCGACGACGTCGCCGATCCGCGCGGCCGCCTTGGAGAGCGCGCCGACCCGGTCATTGGTCCTGCTCGCCTGACCGACGGCCTCGACCGCGATACGGGCGGATTCCTGCACCTGGCGGGCGATCTCGGACACCGAGGAGGACAGCTCTTCGGTCGCCGAGGCAACCGCCTGCACATTGGCCGAGGCCTCCTGCGAGGCGCTGGCGACCTCCGTCGACAGGTCCTGGGCCCGCGAGGCGGTCGTGGTCAAGGTGCCGGCGGAGGCTTCGAGCTCGTTCGATGCCGACGACACGGTGTTCACGATCTCGCCGACCGCCTGCTCGAACTGATCGGCGAGCCTGACCATGTCAGCCTTGCGGCTTTCCTCCTGCCGCGCCTCGACCTCGGTCTGCTCGGCGCGCAGGCGCTCGGTCTCGACCATGTTGTCCCTAAACACCTGGATCGCCTTGGCCATGTCGCCGATCTCGTCGGCCTTGCCGCGTCCGGGGATCTCGACCTCGAGATTGCCGCCCGCGATCAGTCCCATCGCGCGCGTCATCGAGGTCAGGGGACCGACGATGCTGCGGGCGATCAGGAAGGCGACGATGCCGCCGAAGAGGATGGCGAGGCCGCCGGCGATCTCCTGAATGGTCGTCGTACCGGCGATCACGGCTTCGGCGGTCATACGCGATTCCTGGTAGTCCTTCTTCAGGGTCGTTTCCGCGGCCTTGAGCCTGCCGACGCTGTCGACGATGAGGGGCGCGAGGCTCTTGTGGTAGATCTCGTCGGCCTGAAGCATCGCGGCGGATGTCGTCTCGAACGCCGATTTGTAGATTCCAAGCGAGGTCTTCACCGGCGCGAGCGTGGATCGCAATTCCGCTGCCTGCGGGCTCTTTTCGAGAGCCGCGAGCCGTTGCGCCGCCCTGTCTACGCTCGCCCTGAAATTCGCGGGTCCCTGCGCGTCGCGCAAGGCCAGGAAACGCCAGTTTGCGACCCGAACAAGGAGGATCCTGGATTCGAGGTCAGCGACGAGGGCCGCGGTGTCTTCGTCGACGGCTGCGCGCGCCGCATCGACCAGCTTGCCCATCTTGACGGCCAGCTCTTCGCCGCTCGGCAGCAACGTGGCCTTGCCCGTCCTCGCCTCGTTGACGGCGTCGCCGAGGTTGTCACGCAAGCGTCGCATCTTGGCAATGTCGTCGATGAGGCCGCTATAGAGCGCTCGCCGATCCTCCGAGAGCGTCCCCTTGGCGCCGACCCGCAACAGCTCGGTCGCCGCGGTTTCCCGCTCTTGCGCCTCCTTCATCGCGGGCTCGTTGGCGTCGTAGACGTAACGCAGATTGGCCCGCTGGATCGCCTGAAGATGGGTCGATATTTCCAAAACCCGCGCCGTGCTGTCCGAAAGTGCGGATTGTCTCGCGACCTGATCCTGCACCGCCCGCAAATTCCAGACGGCAACCACCGCCATCGCGAGACCAACCGCCACCAAGGCCATGAAGCCTGCGTACAGGCGTCCCCCGATCCGCAAACGAAACTTCGGCATTCCCACTGTCCACCCAGATGCATTTCACTTCGAGCGGCCGAACAAGTCCGGCAAATCGTCACGACCACCCTGGCAGCCGCGCGTCTTTGCGACCCACGCTGCACCGCGACACAATGGGGGACACTCGTTAATTGAACCTTCAAATTTTTCGCGCGATCTGGATCTGCGGGCGCGAAAACTGCTGCTTTTGTCAGCAGCTATGCAAAGTTCGCGTACGAATCCCGAGCGACATGCAGAGCGCTGCATGCGTTCACAGGACGAACGACTATGGGGCGCCGGCCTGTTGCAACTTGCCGAGCGCGTTCTCGACGACTTCCAGCGTGTACGGCTTCTGAACCACCGGCGCGGAGGCCAACTCCACCGGAAGCGGCGCGCGATCGCCATAGCCGGTTGCGAAGATGAAGGGCACACCAATCTCCTTCAGCTTCTGCGCCACCTTGATGCTGCTCTCGCTGCCGAGGTTGAGATCGAGCAGGGCAAAGCTCGGCCGGCTGCGCTCGATCGAGCGCAGCGCCTGGTCGACGGTCGCGGCGATGTCGACATGACGCGCGCCGAGATCGAGCAGGATGACCTCCGCCGCCATTGCGATGATCAGATTGTCCTCGACGATCAGCGCGGTCTCGGAGATCCGGGGCCGGCTGGACTGTTGTTCCTCAAGACGCATGGCGGCTCCTGCTATCGACGGCACCAGCTCGACGAAATTGGGGGGAATGACGAAGGTCGCCTGCACGCCCAGAAGGTCGAAGCGGATTTCCGCATCGCCTTTGAGATCGAACGGCACCGAGCGCTCGATGATCGTGGTGCCGAAGCCGCGCCGCGACGGTGGTTGCACCGGTGGCCCGCCGCTTTCCTTCCATTCGATCACGAGGCTCGACGAGGGATCGAGGCGCCAGATCACCTCGACGCTCCCTGTGGAATCGGCGAGCGCGCCATATTTGGCGGAATTGGTCATCATCTCGTGGACGACGAGAGCTAGCGTGGCAAACGCCTTGGGATCGAGCGCGACGTCCGGGCCGCCCATCTTGATCCGGCCTGCGCGCGCCCCGAGATAGGCGCCGGCTTCGGATTCGAGGAGGGTCCGCAGCGCCACCGGCGCCCAGTTCAGGTTGGTGATCTGGTCATGGGCGCGAGCCAGGGCCTGGATGCGGCCGCCGAGAACGCTCGCAAACTCCTCCACGCTCGTCGCCGTGTCCTTGCTCTGCGCCACCAGCGCGCGGACCAGGCTCAGGATGTTGCGGACGCGGTGATTGAGCTCGGCGATCATCAGCTCCTGCCGCTCCTGCGCGCCGCGGCGCTCGCGCGCGGCGAGATCGGACAATTGCAGGATCACTTCCAGCAGTGTGACGCGCAGGCTCTCGGCGATGCGGATGTCGGCTGCCGACCACGGTTTCGACTGGCCCGCAACCGTCTCCTGCCAGAGCTCGAAGCTCTTGCGCGGCGTCAGGCGCGGCCCGTTCGGACCTTCGTCGTAGACCTTGTCGGGAGCGCCGGCCCAGTTCACGGAACGCGTGACCTCGCGCCGGAAGAAGATCAGGCAGTCGCGCGGGGTCCGCGAGATCGGGATGGCCAGAAAACCCGCCGCGCGGTCGCGAAAGGCCTGGCCGGCGGCATAGACCTTGCCGATCTCGGCGCTGGCGAAGATCCGGCCGGGCGAGGTCCGGTTGATGAAGGCGACGAGGTCCTTCACCTCGTCTTCGGTCGGCGTGTCGCCCTCAAGCGCGATCTTGTTGTCAGACCAGACCGCGACGCCGTCGCACCCGATCATCTTGCGGTAGTCGCCGAGAAAGTCGACGATCGCGCGCCGGCTGTGCTCGTGCGAGGCCGCGATCTCGATCAAGCGCTCCTGGACCTGGTGGGCTCGCGTCTCATAGGCGACATCGCCCTCGCGCTCGCGTCCCTCGACGATCCAGGAGAACATCTGCCCGAACAGCTCGGAGGCTGTACGCTTGTCGAACGAAATGTACCGCGGCGAATAATGATGACAGGCGAACAGACCCCACAGCTTGCCATCGCGCAGGATCGATACCGACATCGAGGCCGCCACCCCCATGTTGCGCAGATATTCGATATGGATCGGCGAGACCGAGCGCAGCACGCTCATCGAAAGGTCGAGCAATCCCGCATTGTGCGTGGCGGTCGACATCAGGGCGGCCGGCCTGGCATTGACGTCGGCGATGATGCGCAGCCAGTTGCGCTGGTAGAGGGCGCGCGCCTGCCTTGGGATATCCGATGCAGGATAACGCAGGCCGAGGAAGGATTCGAGCCCTGCTTCTGCGGTCTCCGCGATCACCTCGCCCGATCCATCCGGGTGAAACTGGTAGACCATGACGCGATCGAATCCGGTCAGCACCTTGAGCTGGCGCGCGGCCTCCCGCGCGAGCTCGGTCATGCCGCGTGTCTTGCGGATCCGTTCGAGCATCAGGCGGACGAGCTCGCCGGAATTGACCCCGGGCTCGTGGACGCTCGGCTCCGCCTCGACGATGAGGTAGACGCCGGAGAAATGGATCGAGAGATCGTAAAGCGGCTTGCCCGCCTGGAGCTCGACGCCGAACAGGCGCTCGGTCGCATCCGGCCCACTCAAATAGTCGACGCGGCCGCGGATGGTCTCGACAGCGGCTTCGGAGATGACGCTCGTCAACGGCTGCTGGAGGAGATCGGCGATGTCGCTTCCGAGGAAGCTACCGACATTGTCCGAGGCCATGCAGATCGTGAAATCCGAGAGCACAGCGAGCATGAAGCCAAACGGCTGCACGCTGCCGGGAACGTGGATCGGCTCGCGATCGCAATTGGTGAGATTGACCACCTCGTTCATGCCCGGTCCGCCGCCTGCTCGAATGCGGCAAAGGCATTACGTGCCGCCGCGATCACCTCGACCTCATCGCAGGCCTCTTCGCTTTGAAGCTTCGACAGGAAACTCTGCCACAGGCGCTTGCCTGCACCATGACTGAGATAGCTGGTGGCCTCCGTCATGCGCAGGTCGGCGGCCTCTGCGACCTCTTTCAGCAGGAACTTGGCCCCGAGCCGAGAGCCCTCCAGCACGTACATCGTACCGAGCACACCGCTGGGCGTCAGCGGCGGCACCGATACGGTGGATTGCGCGGCGCTGCCGAGCCGCCCGAGGTCGGCCGCGATCGCGGCGCTGCGCGACCGCTCCGGCCAGTCCGGGAATATCCTGGCGACGCCTGCCGCGACAAGCGCGGCCTCGAGCGGAAGAAGCGCTCCGGCGCTGGCTTGCAGAAAGCGGCGATAGCCCGCCAAGACAGTGAGATCGAAAGACGAAAGTTGCGCATCGAGCTCCCGGTGCGCAGCCGCAGTCGCATCTCTCAGTCGCTCACGCAGTCCATGGAAGCCGGGGTTCACCTGTGTCGAGACGTCCGAAACCCCAGCCAGCATGAAATTTCCAAGTGCACGCAATGTAGGGGCGCGATTGCCCCGGAAGCGAGAAAAACGCCGGCGGAACACGAAGGTTCCGCCGGCTCTGGAAAATCTGGAGAAGCGCGGGCCGTCGACCTTCTATCTCCATCGACGGGGCTTGTGCAGCTCGTACGTGATCTCCGCCCTGGTCATGCCGCAGTCCAGAAGCTCCCGCGCGCTCATGGCGGCGAGTTGATCCCGAGCCCGGGACCGTTCGCGCCTGATACGGACCATCTCGACCAGCGCCCGCCACGCCCGCACGACCATCGCCGGCTCCGCCTGATGAAATCGGCCGGTGGACGTGACGTGCAATCCGCTCAGCTCGCGGCCCTCACCGGCGCCTGCGGAAAAGAACCGAGCGCCCGCTCGGTCAGGATCGAGTCGCAGTACTCGCGGATCTCCTTGATCTTGCCGTCCTCGAGACGAAACACCAGGCAATAGTCATTGTCGTAGCGCACGCCTTCGGGCGTGACGTTGTCGCCCTTGGCCTCCACGACGACCACATCGCCGTCGGCGATGAAGCGGTGCGCGACCGTGCGCGTGCGGTCGCGCAGGCGGGTGCGCACATAGCCGTGCAGATCGTTGAGGATCGACTCCCTGCCTGAGAAGGTGCGCGACCAGGAATACTGGCCGGTCACGACCCATTTGGCATCTTCGGCAAGGCTTGCAGCGAACAGGGCGCGATCGCGCGCAGCCGGATCTGGATTGGCGGCGGCGGCGAAAATATCCTGCATCAGCTTCTTGTTGGCGCTCGCGTTCATGGCGGCATCTCCGTTTGGTGGGAACGCGGAGATCATCGCCGCAGCATCAGAATTCTTCAAATCGATAGAGAATATGATATCTATTCGCCCGATGAATTTGAATTCGCTTGACCTCAACCTGCTGACCGCGCTCGACGCCCTGCTGCGCGAGGCCAGTGTCAGCCGCGCCGCGCTTCGGATGGGCCTGTCGCAGCCGGCGGCCAGCCACGCACTGCAGCGCCTGCGCGACATCCTTGGAGATCCGCTGCTGGTGCGCACCGGTGCACGGATGGAGCTGACGCCGCGGGCGCAGGCCCTGCGCGCGCCGCTGGCGCAGGCGCTCGATCAGGTGCGCGGCCTGTTCGTGCCCGATGACTTCGATGCCGCACGCAGCGAACGGCAATTCCGCCTGATGATGCCGGATCTCGCAGTCGAGCTGCTGATGCCGCCGCTGATGGAGAAGGTGACGCGGGCCGCGCCCAACGTCCGCATCGACATCGTGCCATGGCGGGGATCGGCGATTTTCCACGCCGAGTTCGCCCGCACCATCGACCTCGTGATCTCGATCGGAAACGCCTTCAAGGGCTTTCACCGCCAGCTACTCTACGTCGACAGCGACGCGCTGGCGGTGCGGCGCGGCCACCCCTTGGCCGCGAAGCTGAAGCGGCGCGAGACGTTCCTGGCCGCGCGCCATGTCGGCGTGATCATCCGTGGCAGCAACGAGGATCTGATCGACACCTGGCTGCGCGCCAAGGGCATCGAGCGGCACATCTCGCTTGTCGTGTCAGGCTATCTCGAAGCGCTGCACGTCGCCGCCCGCACCGATCTCGTCGCCTTCGTGCCGAGCCGGCTGATCGCTGCGCTGTCGAAGCAGCTCGGCCTCGTCACAGTGACGCCGCCGCTCGACCCCGGGATCGACGAGCAGTTCATGTTCTACCCGACTCGCGCGCAGATGGACCCCGGCTCGATCTGGCTGCGGCGGCTGATGCTGGAGACGGGGCGGGAATTGGAGAAGCGGAAGGCTGGGTAGGATGCTGCTTCACCAAACACGGCGTCGTCCCGGACAAGCGCAGCGAAGCGGAGCGCCGATCCGGGACCCATAACCACAGGATGCGGTTTAGCGAAGACTGGTCGTTCGGGATTGCTACCGATCGCAATCGATAGATTCCGCGGTATGGGTCCCGGGTCTGCGCTTGCGCTTGCCCGGGACGACACCGCGTATTTGTCACGCCTTCTGCGCGTCCATCACCTTGCGCACCGCGGGACGATCCGACATGCGCTTGAAATGGTCGGCGATCTTCGGCGTTGCGTTGATGTCGACGCTGTCGCCTTCGAGCCAGGTCGAGAGTGTGTAGAGATACGGATCGCAGATCGTGAACTGATCGCCCATCACCCAGGGCCCCCGAAACATCTTCTGCTCGATCAGGGCGAAGCAGGCGGCCATGGTCTTCGGGACCATCGCCTTCATGTCGGCGAACGAGCTCTCCTGCGTCGCCCAGCGCGGACCGCGCATCTTGTGGGCATGATTGATGTGCACGGTCGAGCAGAGGTAGGAGTTGAACGACTGCACCTGGGCGAAGTCGAAGGGATCATCGAGCGGTGCGAGCTTCGCCTTGGGAAACGTCTGCGCGAGATAGGCCAGCATTGCCGGCGTCTCGGTGAGGACGCCGCGATCGGTCACCAGCGCCGGCACGCGGCCCTTCGGGTTGATCTTGAGATAGTCCGGGCTGTTCTGCTGGTTGTCCTTGAAGCTCAGCCGTTCAGCCGCGTAGTCGGCGCCGGCCTCCTCCAGGGTGATGTAGGTGGCGAGCGCGCAGGTGCCGGTGGCGTAGTAGAGCTTGAGCATGTCGGACCTCATGGGAAAGCCCGAGGTTAACGGCCCTCCGCCGCCCCGTCCATAGGGGACCTCTTCGCAGTTGCCCACGGCCGCCCGGCCGTGCGAAGACGCCGTCAATCGGAGGGGATTTTGTCATGACCGTACTCATCGCCGGTGGCGGCATCGGCGGGCTGACGCTTGCGCTCAGCCTGCACCAGATCGGCGTTCCCGTAAAAGTGTTCGAGAGCGTCGCGGAACTGAAGCCGCTCGGCGTCGGCATCAACGTGCTGCCGCATGCGGTGCGCGAGCTGATCGAGCTCGGGCTGATGGACAGACTGGACGCCAGCGGGGTGCGGACGCGCGAGCTCGCCTATTTCTCCAAGCACGGCAAGCCGATCTGGAGCGAGCCGCGCGGGCTGGAGGCCGGCTACAAATGGCCGCAATTCTCGATCCATCGCGGCACGCTGCAACAGCTCCTGCTCGACACCGCGATCGAGCGGCTCGGCCGCGACAACATCCTCACCAGCCACCATCTGACCGGCTGGACCGAGACGGCAGACGGCGTGCGCGCCGACTTCATCGACCGGGCAACCGGCAAGGCCGCCGGGACTTACGACGGCGCGATCCTGATCGCCGCCGACGGCATCCATTCCGCCGCGCGCGAAAAGCTCTATCCCAATGAAGGTCCGCCGATCTGGAACGGCCGCATCCTCTGGCGCGGCGTCACGCCGTCCAAGGCCTTCCTGACCGGCCGCACCATGATCATGGCCGGCCATGAGATCCTGAAATTCGTCTGCTATCCGATCAGCAAGGCGCCGGACGCGGCGGGCAACCATCTAATCAACTGGGTCGCCGAGCGCCACATGCCGCCGACCTATCAGTGGCGGCGCGAGGACTATAATCGCACCGCGCGGCTGGAGGAATTTCTGCCCTGGTTCGAGAGTTGGCAATTCGACTGGCTCGATGTGCCCGGCCTGATCAAGAACTGCCCGCACGCCTATGAATATCCGCTGGTCGACCGCGATCCGGTCTCGCAATGGACCTTCGGCAAAGTCACGCTGATGGGCGATGCCGCGCATCCGATGTATCCGATCGGCTCGAACGGCGCCTCGCAGGCCATCCTCGATGCCCGCACCATCACCCGCGAGATTCTCGCGCATGGACCGACGACCGCGGCGCTGCTCGCCTATGAGGCCGAGCGCCGGCCCGCGACCACCGACCTCGTCCTGCTCAACCGCAGGAACGGACCCGAGCAGGTCATGCAACTGGTCGAGGAGCGCGCGCCCGACGGCTTTGAGGTCGTCACCGACGTGCTGTCGCAGAAGGAACTGGAAGACATCGCCGCCAACTACAAGCGCGTTGCGGGCTTCCAGGTCGAGGCGCTGAACGCGAAGCCGCCGATCGTCAGTGGAGATGCGAAGCGCGCGAGCGCCTGAAGGCGGGGCGGTAAGAGTTGTCCAACCGCCCCGCGTCCGTCACGGCCCATCAATATCCATACTGTCCGGAACACACCCAATTGCCGTAGGCATCGTAGCAACGGTTATTGTAGTAGCCGTATGCACCAGCCGCCGCCGCTCCAACTCCGACTGCCGCGGCTCCGTATGCGGCTCCCCGGTAGACGCCTCTACGCGCCGCAGTACGTGCTACGGGGTAACCTGCTATCGGCCGGGAGACGTGAGCGCGGCCGTAGCGACCAGCGTGAACGGCACCGCCTCTGTAGTGCGCGCCTCCTCCGTGAAACCCCCCTCCCCGATAGGCGCCACCTCCTCCGCGGCCGCCGCGGGCGAGTGCGTCATCGGGAACAAGGCTTGCGCCGACAAGAGCGGCTGCGGCCAAGCCAACCAGAGCATATCGAAACATGGGCGTTCTCCCGTCATTGGAGTGCCGGTTCTATCCGCAGGGTGATGCCGTCAACGGGACAGGCACTTGCCCCATCATTTGGCGCGCCCTGCATGTCCAATTGACCTAGATCAACGCCTGTCTGTTTCAAAGACCCGAATTGGTCCAGCGCTTTCAGGCCGAGGCTGAAGACCATGAGCGGCCGCAACCGCCCGCTGGTGCGCTTCGATCTAAGCCAATCCTTGGATGCGAGAGAAATTTGTCCATTCGATAGACGCGAATAACCGAGGCTGCGATCATGAAGTTCCGGGCGGAGTTGCTTGCGGCGGCTATCTTGCTGGCCGAAATGCACGCAAGTCATGCGGCGATACGGATCGCCGGCGATCGTGGCGGGCTAATCGACACCTATGTTGACAGATATGAACGCCTGCGCACTTCCGGCGAGACCGTCATCATCGATGGACTTTGTGCCTCATCGTGCACCATCGTTCTCGGTGCAGTTGCCGCTGACAAAATCTGTGTGACCTCGAAGGCCGCTCTCGGCTTCCACGCTGCTTGGGATTTCGGTCGGAAGGGAAGGACGATTACCGACCATGACGCTACCAATTACCTATACTCCATGTATCCCGGGCCGGTGCAGCGTTGGATCGCGGCGCGCGGCGGGTTGAGGCGGCAACTCATCTTGCTGCGCGGCAAAGCACTTCAGGCGCTGTATAAGCCTTGCGCGCAGCACTCCGCGACACGGCCCCGACGGTAACGACTACCGCACCACCCTTGCCGCTTCCAGCAGCCGCTCGGTCGCGCTTGCCGTTGCCAGCACCGTGCCGTTCTCCGCCATCAACTTGGCCTCGACGAACGCAATCGTCTTGCCGAGCTGCGTCACCTTCGCCTCCCCGATGATCGGACCGGGCTTGGCGGGGCTGAGGAAATTCACGGTCATGCTGATGGTGGTGGTGTAGAACCGGCCCTCACTCATCACCAGCACCGCCGGGCCCATGGTGTCGTCGAGCATGGCCGAGAGCATGCCGCCCTGGATGAAGCCCGCCGGATTGCAGAACTCCGGCTTGCCCTCGAAGCCGAGCTTGATCCAGCCCTCCTCGGGGCGGGCATCGAGCAGGCGCCATCCCAAGAGCTCCGCACAGGGTGGCCTTGGAAAATTGTCGAGCGCGGTCTTGACCATTGGCAGCCTCCGTTTCGCACCCCGATAGCGTAGCCCTGCTGCCAGCGTGCTGTCAGGAGGACGAGCCCGCTGAAAGGTTGAGCGCGTGCGCAATGACCTTGCGCATGACATTGGGCAGCGCCTCGTCCGCAAGGGTGGCGAGCGGCACCCAGCGCATACCCTCGGGCGCACGGGTACGGGCTGCGGCCTTCGCCGTGTAGACCACCAGCTCCAGCGGAAAATGTGTGAAGACGTGGGTGACGACGCCCATTTTGCGCTGCCAGCGCGACAGCCCCTTCAGCGCCGGCGCCTGCAGCTTCGCCGCCGCGTCGTCCTGGCCGGCGAGCCAGTCCGAGCCGGGCACTTCGGTCATGCCGCCGAGCAGGCCCTTTTCGGGCCGGCTGCGGACCAGCAGCTCCTCACCGCGTGTGACGACGAAGGCCGCTCCGCGCCGCAACGTTCCGCTCTTCTTCGGCGCCTTGCGCGGAAAGGTCTCCTGCGTGCCTTGGTGGCGCGCCGTGCAATCCTCGTTCAGCGGACACAGCGAGCAGGCCGGCTTTTTCGGCGTGCAGATCGAGGCGCCCAAATCCATCAGCGCCTGCGCACTGTCGCCGGCGCGGGAGTTTGCAAGCAGCGTCGCCGCCAATTGCTGGATCAGAGGTTTCGCCTGCGGGAGCTCATCTTCAACTGCAAAGAGCCGCGACACCACGCGCTCGATATTGCCGTCGACCGGCATGGTGTGGCGATCGAAGGCGATCGCAGCGATCGCCGCCGCCGTGTACGGCCCGATGCCCGGTAGCGCACGCAGCCCCTCCTCGGTGTCGGGAAAGATGCCGCCATGCTCGCGCGTCACCGCGACCGCGCAGGCGTACAGGTTACGCGCGCGCGAGTAATAGCCGAGCCCGGCCCACATCCGCAGCACATCATCCTGCGAGGCCCGTCCGAGCGCAGTGACATCCGGCCAGCGCGCGACGAATTTTTCGAAATAGGGCCCGACCGCCTTCACCGTGGTCTGCTGCAGCATGATCTCCGACAGCCAGACGCGGTATGGGTCCGAGGTCTCGCCGGGCGCGGCCCGCCACGGCAACCGGCGCCGGTGGCGGTCGTACCAAGCGAGCAACGCCACCGGGCGCGACGAGGTCTCCGCCTGACTGGGTTCCGATTTCGCCTTCAGCGCCGATTTAGGGCTCATGCTCCCACTGTAGCGGTGTGACCTCAATCTCTCCACGTCATGCCCGCGCTTGTCGCGGGCATCCACGTCTTTCTTCGCAGGGGAACGTGGATGGCGGGGACATAGGCGGACGGAAGCGACGCCGTCCTTCGGACGGCTATGCCCGGCCATGACGACGAAGTCTCTGCGGCCGGCGCGTCAGAAGTGCTATAAGGACCCATGTCCAAATTCCCTCCCAAACCGGGTCCCATCAGCGCCAAGCCGCTGGGCGTCCTGCTCAACGACGTCTTTGCCGAGGCCTATGCCAAGCAGGGCTTTGCCGCACGCGAGCTGGTGACGCGGTGGGCGCAGATTGCAGGCCCCGAGATCGCGGCCCATGCCGAGCCGCTGAAGATGCAATGGCCGCGCCCGGTGGAGGGCCAGCCGCAGGAGCCGGCGACCCTGGTGCTGCGGGTCGAGGGGCCGATGGCGCTGGAGATCCAGCATTCCGCCGACATCATCCTGGAGCGCGTCAACCGCTTCTTCGGCTGGAGCGCGGTCGGCAAGCTCGCCTTCCGCCAGGCTCCGCTGTCGCGCGCGCGCCGGCCGGTGCGACCCGGCCCGCCCGATCCTAAATCGGTGGCCAAGGTGGCGGAGAGCCTTGGTGACATCGAAGATGAACAACTGAAGACGGCGCTGGCGCGGCTGGGGGCCGCCATCAAGCGAAATTGAGCCTTATTTCGCGGTCAATCTGAACCCGTCTCTACCGCTCGCCATTGCCTCAAGCTACGTTTCAAGCTAGCGACAGGCCGCCCGGGCGGGAACTTCATAGACCCTGGGGCGACATTTTTGCCAATTCGGGAGCCGACCTTGATCATCACCCGCCGCGCCTTCACCACGATGCTGTCGCTGACCGGGCTTGCCGCCGTCGCCGGGTTCTCGCCGCTGCGGCTCATCTCCGACGCCATGGCGCAGTCGGCTGCCGACGTCGCCAAGCCCGTGTCGCTGCCCGACATGGCGCTCGGGCCCAACGATGCCGCCGTCACCATCACCGAATACGCCTCGATGACCTGCCCGCACTGCGCCGCCTTCAACGAGCAGGTGTTCCCGAAGATCAAGAAGGAATACATCGACACCGGCAAGGTGAAGTACATCTTCCGCGAGTTCCCGCTCGACATCAAAGCCGCCGCGGGCTCGATGCTGTCGCGCTGCATCGCCAATGGTGATGGGCCGAAATACTTCGCCGTCACCGACATGCTGTTCCGCCAGCAGAACGACTGGGTGGTGAAGAACACCACCGAGACCCTGACGCGGATCGGCAAGCAGGCCGGCCTCACCCAGCAGCAGGTCGAGGCCTGCCTGAAGGACCAGGCGCTGCTCGACAAGATCGCCGCCGACCAGAAATATGCCAGCGACGTTCTGAAGGTGGATTCGACGCCGACCTTCTTCATCAACGGCGAGAAGATCAAGGGCGAGGCCTCGTTCGAGGAGTTCGCCAAGAAGATCAATCCGCTGCTGAAGAGCTGATTCGCTCGTCAAGATCCTGATTCGCATCTCGAAAGCCGTATCTTTCCCGGCATAAATCCCTTGGGAAAAGCGGCTTTGGCCGGTTGCCCTCGCGGGGCACCGCGGCCATTGTCCAGCCGCATGAGGCGCCTCGCGCGACTCACCCCGGATAGCGACACTGTCTTCCATGGTAGTGTCCCGGCAGGGGGATTCGCGCCTGCCAACAGAGATGCGTGCTTATGAAAATCACCCGCCTGCGCCTTCACGGCTTCAAGTCCTTCGTTGAGCCCACGGACTTCGTCATCGAGCCCGGCCTGACCGGCGTGGTCGGACCCAACGGCTGCGGCAAGTCGAATCTCGTCGAAGCGCTGCGCTGGGCGATGGGTGAGACCTCGTATAAGTCGCTGCGCGCCGCCGACATGGACGCGGTGATCTTCGCCGGCTCCGGCAACCGTCCCGCGCGCAACCACGCCGAAGTGACGATGACGATCGACAATGCCGATCGCACCGCGCCGGCGGCGATGAACGACAGCCAGCTGCTCGAAATCTCCCGCCGCATCGAGCGCGAGGCGGGGTCGGTCTATCGCATCAACGGCCGCGACGTACGCGCCCGCGACGTGCAGATCCTGTTTGCGGATGCCGCCACCGGCGCGCGTTCGCCGGCTCTCGTCCACCAAGGCAAGATCGGCGAGATCATCCAGGCCAAGCCCGAGCAGCGCCGTCGCGTGCTGGAAGACGCTGCCGGCGTCGCCGGTCTGCACGCCCGCCGCCACGAGGCCGAGCTGCGGCTGAAGGCGGCCGAAACCAACCTGACCCGCGTCGAGGACGTGATCGGCCAGCTCGCAGGACAAATGGAAGGCCTGAAGAAGCAGGCCCGCCAGGCCGTGCGCTACCGCGAGGTCGCGGCCAAGGTCCGCAAGGCCGAAGCTACGCTCTTTCATCTGCGCTGGATCGGCGCGCATGCCGACGTCAACGAATCCGGCCAGACCCATGACATCGCCGTCCGCGAGATGGCCGAGCGCACCCAGCACCAGGCCGAAGCCGCCCGCATCCAGGCGATCCGCGCCGCCGAAATGCCGGCGCTGCGCGATGCCGAGGCGCGCGCCGCCGCAGGCTTGCAGCGCCTGACTAATGCCCGCGAGCTGCTCGACCGCGAGGAAGAGCGCGCCAAGGAGCGCGTCGCCGAGCTCGAGCGCCGCCTCGCCCAGTTCGAAGGCGATATCTCGCGCGCCCAGCAGCAAACCATGGACGCCGACGTCGCGCTGCAGCGGCTCGACACCGAAGATTCCGCGCTGAAAGAAGAGATCAAGTCGCGCGTCGAGAAGCGCTCCGGTGTCGACGAGCGCGTCGGCGAAGCCGAGGCGGTGCTGACCGAAACCGAGCAGCAGTTCGCCGAGCTCACCACCGCGCTCGCCGACCTCACCGCCAAGCGCAACCAGCTCGAGGCCAACGTCCGCACCCACCGCGACAAGCTCGCCCGGCTCGACCAGGAGATCGCGAACGTCGCAGCGGAAGAGCAGAAGCTTGCCGCCGAGACCGGCGGCTTCGGCGATCTCGACGAGCTGACCGCGACGGTCGAGACCGCGGAGCAAACGCTGGCCGCCTCGGAAGCCGCAGCGCAAGCGAGCGAAGCCGCCCACGTCGCGGCACGCCAGACGCTGGAATCCTCGCGCTCACCGCTGGTCGAGGCCGACAAGCGCGCACAGCGGCTCGAAACCGAGGCGCGCACGATTTCCAAGATCCTCAACGGCGAGACCAAGAATCTGTGGCCGCCGATCATCGACGGCATCACCGTCGACAAGGGCTTTGAAAAGGCGATCGGCGCCGCGCTCGGCGACGATCTCGATGCCCCGATCGACCCGTCGGCGCCGATGCGCTGGACCAATGTCGGACAGACCGACGGCGATCCGGAGCTGCCCGAAGGCGCCGTGCCGCTCGCCAATCATGTGCAGGCGCCGGCCGAGCTGACGCGCCGTCTGGCCCAGATCGGCGTGGTGCCGCGCGAGCGCGGTGCCGAGCTGGTCTCTCAGCTCAAGACCGGCCAGCGGCTGGTTTCGCCCGAGGGCGACGTCTGGCGCTGGGACGGTTTTGTCGCGGCCGCTCACGCCCCGACCGGCGCAGCGAGACGCTTGGCCGAGCGCGCCCGCCTCGTCGACATCGAGAACGAGCTGGAACAGGCCCGCATCGACGCGCAGATCAAGCGCCAGGCGCTGGAGAACGCCGAGTCCGAGCTGCAGATGGCGGCCAGCACCGAAGGCGCCAGCCGCGAAGCCTGGCGCGCCGCGCAGCGCGAGCTGAACGTCGCGCGCGAGCGTCATGCCACCGCCGAACGCGAGATCAGCCGTCACGCCGCGCGCAAGGCGACGCTGTCGGAAGCCCATAGCCGTCTCGCCGCCGACCGCGCCGAGGCCGAAGCTGCGTATGAATATGCCGAAGCCGGCATCTCCGAGCTGCCGTCGAGCGAGGACACCGAGACCCGTCTCGCCGCGGTCCGCAGCGACATCGAAGGCCATCGCCGCATGGCCGCCCAGGTCCGCGCCGAGGCGCAGGCGCTGGCGCGCGAGGCCGAGCTCGCCGACCGCCGCGTGCAGGCAATCCTGGCCGAACGCACCGAGTGGCAGAACCGCAAGGAGAGCGCGGCCTCCCACATCGACACCATCCAGGCCCGTATCGCCGAGCTCACGATCGAGCGCAGCGAGCTCGAAAACGCGCCGCAAGTATTCGCGGAAAAGCGCAGCGCGCTGATCACCGAGATCGAATACGCCGAGAACGATCGCCGCATGGCCGCCGATGCGCTCGCCACCGCGGAGACCGCGATGGCAGAGACCGATCGGGTCGCCAAGCTGACCTTGGAGGCACTCTCCAGCTCGCGCGAGGCTACCGCCCGCGCCGAGGAGCGCATGGAAGGCGCGCGGCGCCGGCTCGAGGACATCGAGCGCGAGATCCGCGACATGCTGGAAGTCGAGCCGCAGGCCGTTGCCGGCCTCGCCGAGATCGAGCCCGGCGCAGAGCTGCCGCCGCTGCACGACATCGAGGAAGACCTCGAAAAGATGCGCCGCGACCGCGAGCGCCTCGGCGCCGTCAATCTGCGCGCCGAGGAAGAGCTGCGCGAGGTCGAGACCCAGCACACGGGTCTCGTCACCGAGCGCGACGACCTGGTCGAAGCCATCAAGCGGCTGCGCCAGGGCATCCAGAGCCTCAACAAGGAGGCGCGCGAGCGGCTTCTGACCTCGTTCGAGGTGGTCAACAACCACTTCAAGCGCCTGTTCGTCGAGCTGTTCGGCGGCGGCGAAGCGGCGCTGCACCTGATCGAGAGCGACGACCCGCTGGAAGCCGGCCTCGAAATCATTGCCAAACCGCCGGGCAAGAAGCCGCAGACGCTGTCGCTTCTCTCGGGCGGTGAGCAGGCGCTGACCGCGATGGCGCTGATCTTCGCGGTGTTCCTCACCAACCCTTCGCCGATCTGCGTGCTGGACGAAGTCGACGCGCCGCTCGACGACCACAACGTCGAACGGTACTGCAACCTGTTGCACGAGATGACCGGCTCGACCGACACGCGCTTCATCATCATCACGCACAATCCGATCACGATGGCGCGGATGAACCGCCTGTTCGGCGTCACCATGGCCGAGCGCGGCGTCTCGCAGCTGGTGTCGGTCAGCCTGTCAGAGGCGGTGGACATTCTCGACCAGAACGTGGCGTGATATCCTTGGCGTCATTCCGGGGCTCGCGAAGCGAGAACCCGGAATGACGTGAGGTTGACGATGATCTCGCCCACGCTCCCTCCTGAACTCAAGGCCGCCCTCGACGGCAAGCTGCAGGGCTTCTCCCGCACCGACGCTGCACAACGGTCGCAGAAAATCTCGACCGCCTATCGCGCCGGCGGCGGCTCCGGCACGATCAAGTCGGACGCCGATGCGCTTGCCTATGCGCTCGCGCGCATGCCGGCGACCTACGCGGCCGTGGCCGCCAGCCTCAATGCGCTCACCGAGATTGCGCCCGATCTCGCCCCCGAAACGTTACTCGATATCGGCGCGGGCCCGGGCACCGCGAGCTGGGCCGCCGCGGAGGCGTTTTCCTCGCTGCAAGATTTCACCCTGCTCGACGCCAACGCCACGCTCAGCCGGCTCGCGCTCGAGCTGGCGCGCGACAGCTCGCGATTGGCGGAGTGCCGTTATTTGCCGGGCGATGCAGGCGCGAATCTCGCTGAAGTTTCCGAAGCCGATCTCGTCGTCGCGAGCTACGTCATCGGCGAATTGAGCGAAGCCGATCAACGCAAGCTCGCAGAAGCCATGTGGACCAAAGCGCGTCACGCGCTGGTCGTGATCGAGCCCGGTACGCCCGCCGGCACCGCGCGCATCCTCGCGCTGCGGCAGCAGCTGATCGCGGCTGGCGCTTACGTCGTCGCCCCCTGCCCGCACGAAAAGCCCTGCCCGCTCACCGCCCCCGACTGGTGCCATTTCAGCCAGCGCCTGCCGCGCTCGCAGGCCCATCGCCAGATCAAGGGCGCCGACGTGCCATTCGAGGACGAACGTTTTATTTACGTCGCGCTGACCCGCGCGCCGCCGACTACCCGCGCCGCGCGCGTGCTGGCCCCGCCGGATGTCGCCAAGGCCGAGATCGCGGCCAAGCTCTGCACCGAGGATGGCGTCGCCATCACGAGGGTGCCTCGTCGCGACAAGACCGCCTATGCTGGGGCACGGCGCTGGCGCTGGGGCGACGCCATTCTGTCCGAAAGTTAACCTCGTTCCGGACTTTCGCCTTGAACTCGGGCGGTTCCTCATTCGACCAAGTCTTACCTTCCCTCTGCGCCGGGCTCTCATCTCGCGCCGATTTGGTCTACCCTAGCGCCCTGCTTCTTCCCCCCTTCAGGAGTTCTCCATGTCGACCGGCTGGATCGTTCTCGGCGTCATCGTCGTCCTCGCGCTATTCGCCTTCAGCGCCTACAACCGCCTGGTGGCGCTGAGCCAGCGCGTCGGCCAGGCCTTTGCCGATATCGACGTGCAGCTCAAGCAGCGCCACGACCTGATCCCGAACCTGGTCGAGACGGTGAAGGGCTACGCCTCGCATGAGCGCGGCACGCTCGACGACGTCATCAAGGCACGCAATTCGGCGATGTCGGCGCAGGGGCCGGCGCAGGTATCCGCGGCCGAGAACCAGCTGTCCGGCGCGCTCGGCCGGCTGATCGCGCTGTCGGAGGCCTATCCCGACCTCAAGGCCAACGCCAATTTCCAGCAACTCGCATCCGAGCTTTCCGACCTCGAGAACAAGATCGCGGCGAGCCGCCGCTTCTTCAACAACGCGGTCCAGGAATACAACACCGGCATCCAGCAGCTGCCCGCCGCTTTGTTCGCCGGCATGTTCGGCTTCACCAGGAAGGACTTCTTCGATCTCGGCGCCAGCCGCACAGAGGTCGAGGCCGCGCCGCAGGTGAAGTTCTGATCTTGAGCCGATAGGCCGGCAGGGCACCCGCGTCATGGCCGCGTATGGTCTCTACACGCACATCGCCTCGAACAAGTTTCGTTCGATGCTGCTGCTCGCCGGCCTGTTCATGCTGGTCTACGTGCTGGTCTATGCTGGCGCGTTGGTCGCCGAAGTCGTCATCAACGGCAATGAGACCGTCGTCTTTTACCTGAGGCGCGCCCTCCACGATCTGATCGTGGCCGCACCGGTTGCGACGATCGTGGCGGCGGTTTGGGTCGTGATCGCCTATTTCTTCCACCAGTCGATGATCGACGCGGTGACCGGCGGCCACGACGTCACGAGGCAGGAGGAGCCCCGGCTCTACAATCTGCTGGAAAACCTCTGCATCTCGCGCGGCATCACCATGCCGAAGCTGAAGATCATGGAGAGCCCGGCGCTGAACGCGTTCGCGACCGGCCTCAATCCCAGGCAATATTCCATCACCGTCACCACGGGTCTCCTCAACGCGCTGAACGACAAGGAGATCGAGGCGGTGCTGGGACACGAGCTGACCCACATCAAGAACGGCGACGTGCAGCTGATGGTGGTCGCCGTCATCATCGCCGGCGTGGTCGGCTTCTTCGGTGAATTGTTCTTCCGCCTGTTCACCAATTTCAATTGGAGCTCCGGCTCCGGCGGCTCATGGTCCTCGGGCTCCTCCTCGTCGTCGCGGTCGTCCTCCTCGTCGAGCGACAACAAGAGTTCCGGCGGCGGCGCGGTAATCGTGATCATCATCGCGATCGTGCTGATCGTTGTGGCCTGGCTGCTGTCCCAGGTGGTCAAGCTCGCACTGTCACGTTCGCGCGAATATCTCGCCGACGCAGGCTCCGTCGAGCTGACGAAAGATCCCGATGCGATGATCTCGGCGCTGCGTAAGATCGAGAATCGCGGCGAGCTGCCCGGCGCAACCTCGGCCGTGATGGAGCTCTGCGTCGACAATCCCCGCGAGGGCTTTGCCGATCTGTTCGCGACCCATCCATCCGTGCAGTCCCGAGTCGACGCGCTGGTCAAGTTTGCCGGCGGCCACGATCCGGGCCCGCTGCCGCCGACCGAGGAAACGGACGAGCCCGAGGCGCAAGCAGACCAGCAGGACACCCCACCGCCGCTGCGTCATGGCCCGTGGGACGACGCCAGCGGCCCGGCCGCTCCTCCGCCGCCCCTGCCCGCACCCGGCTCCTCGGAGACCGCGAGCAGCAAGCCTACAGGCGATCTCATGGGTCCCTGGGGCCGTCATTAAGCACGCAATGTCCCGCCATGCGCGGCGCGTTTCACCGCGATTGGGAAAAACTTCGGGAATTGCCGTATCGACATGCCGAGGATTTGAATTCTCCCTTGTTTCTGCCATGTTCGCGCCCAACAGCAGACTTGGGACATCCTTGGGGCATCCTTGGGACATCGATTTGGGGCCCGGCCGATTGCGACCTCGCGATCGGGGGCGCGCGTTAGGGGACAGCAATGGCAAAGCCGGCAGTGGTTGTGGTGGGCGCGGACAAGGGCGGGGTCGGCAAGACCACGGTATCGCGCACCTTGCTCGATTATTTTTCCGCCAACAACGTGCCGACGCGCGCCTTCGACACGGAATCGCCGCGCGGAACCCTGAAGCGCTTCCACCCCGACATCACCGAGATCGTCGACATGACGACGACATCGGACCAGATGAAGATCTTCGACACGCTCAACGCGGTGAGCCCGTCGGTGACCGTGATCGACGTTCGCGCCGGCCTGCTCTCGCCTGCGCTGGCTTCGCTGCGCGACATCGGCTTCCTCGACGCCGCCAAGGCCGGCCAGATCACCTTCGCAGTGTTCCACATCCTCGGACCCTCGATCGCCTCGCTGGAGGAGATCGCCGAGACCGCCGGCTTCATGACCGGCGCAAAATATTTCCTGGTGAAGAACTTCATCAACGACACCCAGTTTTTCCAATGGGACCAGGCGACCTACAATTCCTACTTCCACCGCATCAAGGACGCGACCGAGCTGACCATCCCCAAGCTCAACGAAATGGCCTATGAGCAGGTCGAGGTTTCGTCCGTCCCGTTCCTGAAATTCGTCGCCAACAAGGGCATCAGCGACGAAGCCGCGAACTATTCGTTCGTGCTGCGCGGCTATGTCCGGCACTGGCTGGCGAATGTCTGGAGCGAGTTCGACCGGATCCGGCTGACCGATATCGTCGGCTCGAAGCCCGTCACCCGCAACAGCGAAAAATAGTTGCGCAAGCAGGGCTGATACGGCTGGATTGGTCGCCAGGTTCGACTGATATAGCTGCCGATGCCCGCAACGCCCGTCTACATCATCTGCTCGCCCCGCCCGCAGGTCGGCAAGACACTGCTGGCGCGGCTGCTTGCCGAATTTCTGCTGCTCAAGAACGGCAATGTCGCGGCCTTCGACGTCAATCTGAAGGAACCGTCGCTGCTCGACTACCTGCCAAAGATCACGGAGACCGCCGACGTGATCGATACCTACGGCAAGATGCAGCTGATGGACCGCGTCATCGTCGATGACGGCATGGCCAAGGTGATCGACCTCGGCTTCCACGCCTTCGACGAGTTCTTCAAGATGACCGACGAGATCGGCCTCTTGAAGGAGGCCGCCCGCCGCCATGTCGCACCGCAGATCCTGTTCGTCGCCGACACCGACCGCGCCTCGGCCCGCGCCCACGAGATGCTGCGCGGGCAGATCCCGCGGATGAACCTGATCACCGTGGACAATGAGTATGTCGTGCGCGGCGAGCTGCCGGCCGCGATGGCCGGCGGCCGGCTGTTCCGCCTGCCTGCCTTGCCCGGCTTCCTCAAGACCTATGTCGACCGGCTGAACTTCTCCTTCACCGGCTATCTGCGCCAGGAGAAGGACGCCTCGACCGAGCTGCACCAGTGGACCCGGCGGAATTATTTTGCCTTCCGCGAGCTCGAGCTCAGCCTGATCCTTCAGCGATCCTAGATAATTTCACCCGGATAATATTGACTGGGGGCTGAAGCGAGCTTATTGAGGCGGGCATCGGTATCCCCTCAGCAAGGCCCGTCACCGTGAGCATCGACCGGAAAGCAGCGATCGCCGCCTACAAGGAGCGAAAGACCATCGCGGGCATCTTCGTCGTGCGTTGCGCGGTCTCGGGCGAGGCCTGGGTCGGCCAGGCGCCGAACCTGGAGACGATCCAGAACCGCATCTGGTTCTCGCTACGCCAGGGCAGCCACACCTGCCGCAGCCTTCAGGCTGCCTGGAATGCGCATGGCGAGGCCGGCCTGACCTTTGGCGAATGCGAGCGCCTGGAGGATGAGGAAACCGCCTATGTCAGGAACGCGCTCCTGAAGGAGCGCCTGCTGCATTGGCGGGATGAACTGAAGGCCGAGGCGATCTGAAGATCGCGGCGACCTCTCAGTGTCCCCCGAACGTCATCAGCGTGCGCACAGGCACGTCCATGGCGCGCAGCTTGGCGGCGCCGCCGAGCTCAGGCAGATCGATGATGAAGCAGGCGGCGACGACGTTGGCGCCGATCTGGCGCAGCAGCTTCACCGCGCCTTCCGCGGTGCCGCCGGTGGCGATGAGGTCGTCGACCAGGATAACGCGCTCGCCGGGATGGATGGCGTCGACATGCATCTCCATCTCGTCGATGCCGTATTCGAGCGAATAGGCGATGCGCACGGTGGTGTGCGGCAGCTTGCCCTTCTTGCGGATCGGCACGAAGCCGGCCGAGAGCTGGTGCGCCACCGCGCCGCCGATGATGAAGCCGCGCGCTTCCATGCCGGCGACCTTGTCGATCTTGTTGCCGGCCCAGGGATTGACGAGCTCGTCAACCGCGCGGCGGAAGGCGCGCGCGTCCGCGAGCAGGGTCGTGATGTCGCGGAACATGATCCCCGGCTTGGGGTAGTCGGGGATGGTCCGGACGCTCGCCTTGATGTCGTGGTCAAAGGTCATTGGTGCCTCTCAATCGACACGCGCATCCAACCGGAACGCGTTTTCAACAATACGCAAGCCCACCTCATTGCCGAGCGACATCAGCGATTCCGGGTGGAATTGCACGCCGGCGACCGGCAGGGTCTTGTGCTCCAGCGCCATGGCGACGCCGTCCTCGGTGCTGGCGGTGACGGACAACACCTCCGGCATGCTGTCGCGCTCGACGAAGAGCGAATGATAGCGGCCGATGACGATCTCGTTCGGCAAATTGCGCATCAAGCGTCCGCCGCGCACCTGCACCCGCGAGGGACGGCCGTGCGCAGGATGGGTGAGCTGGCCGAGCTCGCCGCCGAAATATTCGCCGATCGCCTGCACGCCGAGGCAAACGCCGAACATCGGCAGCTTCTTCTCCAGCGCCGCATCGATGGTCTTCTTGATCCCGAAATCTTCCGGTCTGCCGGGGCCCGGCGACAGCACCAGCAAATCCCATGTCTTCCGCTTGAGCATGTCGAGTGCATGCACATGCCGGACAACGGTGACGTCGGCGCCGACCTGGCGGAAATAGTCCGCGAGCATATGGACAAAGCTGTCGTCGTGGTCGATCAGCAGCACTCGCTTGCCCGAGCCGGTCGCATCGGGGGCAAAGGTCGACAACGGCTTCGGCGGATCGCCGCGCAGCGCCTGGAACAGCGCGGCGGCCTTGACCTGGCATTCGCGGTCTTCTGCGGCCGGATCGGAATCGAACAGGCAGGTGGCGCCGACGCGCACTTCGGCCAGACCATCCTTCATGCGGATGGTGCGGATGGTGAGGCCAGTGTTGATGCTGCCGTCGAAATTCACCGCGCCGATCGCGCCGGCATACCAGCGCCGCGGCGAGCGCTCATGGTCCTCGACGAACTGCATCGCCCACAGCTTTGGCGCACCGGTCACGGTGACGGCCCAGGCGTGGGTGAGGAAGGCGTCGAGCGCGTCGAAGCCGGGACGCAGCATGCCCTCGACATGATCGACGGTGTGAAACAGTTTTGAATAGGTCTCGATCTGGCGCCGCGCCAGCACCTTGATCGTGCCGGGCACGCAGACGCGCGCCTTGTCGTTGCGGTCGACGTCGGTGCACATGTTGAGCTCGAACTCGTCCTTTTCCGAGTTCAGGAGCTGGCGGATCTGCTCGGCGTCGCCGATCGCATCGGTGCCGCGCGCGATCGTGCCCGAGATCGGGCAGGTCTCGACCCGGCGCCCGTCCGAGCGCACGAACATTTCCGGCGAGGCGGAGACGAGAAATTCGCCCTCACCCAGATTCATCAGCGCGCCGTAGGGCGACGGGTTGATGACGCAGAGGCGCTGGAAGACTTCGGCCGGCGAGCGGTCGCAGGGCTCGGCGAACAGCTGCCCCGGCACCGCTTCAAAGAGATCACCGCGGGCAAAGGCCGCGCGTGCGGTCTCCACCGTCGCCTGATATTCGCCGGGCGCGTGATCGGCAAAACCCTGCCGCGGCGTCTTCAGGTAAGGACTATCGGCGGTCTCGCGCGGCAGGCCCTCGGTGGACTTGCCCTTCCAGGCAAAGTCATAGCTCAGCACGACGCCGCGGCCGGTGGCCCGGTCATAGGCCAGCAGGCGATCGGGCACGTAGAGCACGATGTCGCGCTGGTCCTGCTCGCGCGCGCGCTTCTGCACGAGGTCCTCGATCTGGAACACGAGGTCGTAGGCGAAGGCGCCGAACAGGCCGAGCAGCCCGTCGTCATTGGCCGAGAAGGCGGCGACGAGATCTCGGACCAGCGACATCACGCTGGCACGCCGCGTGCGTTGATCTTCCTCGACCGGTGCATCGCCGCGGATGATGTGGCCGGCCAAGCGCGTCGCGGTCTTCTCGGAGATCACGACGCAGGGCTCGCGCAACACATCAGTCAGGAAGGCGATCAGCACCTGCCCACGCTCGTTCAGCGCTTCCAGCTTGAAATTGACGCCTGATGTTTCGAGCTTGAGCGGTGGATCGGAGAAGCCGAGGTCGAAGCTCTCGTAGCGGCCGGGTACAGTCGTGCCCGAGGACAGCACCACGCCGCGGCGGCGGTCGAGCAGATTGATGAGGTCGTCGAGCCGGCTGGCGCCGCCGGTGAATTGCTCGGCCACGCGCGTGATCGCGAGACCCGCGCGGGTCACGTAATCGCTTCTGGCCGGGAGGGCAAAGACTGTCCTGTTCATGTGATCCTCTTGGGGTCCTCTTACGAGACTTGCCGAGGAAACGCCACACAGGACAAACGATCGGGCCGCCGCACTGCGTTGGCGACCTCAGACGATTTGGGAAAGGAAAATCGCACCGGCCACCTCGTTAGGAGGTGCGCCACCAAAGACGGGCTGGGCGGACGGCGGTGCTCATGGGGCGGATACTCACCATGGCGCGGGGGCGGCGTCAAGGGTGCGCGTCCCAGCCAAAAGTCGTCGTCCCGGACCGCAGATCCGGGACCCATCACCACAGGAAGCGGTTTGACGAAGACTCGTGGCTCCGAGCCCGAACCATCACTTTTCCCTGGGGGTATGGGTCCCTGCTTTCGCAGGGACGACACCGAAATTGCAGCGCTCCTTGCGCTCCTAGTTACCCCAAATGCTTCCGGAAAAACTCCGTCGCCCTGCCCCAGGCGAGCTCGGCGGCCTCGCGGTCGTGTACGGCCTGGCGCTGCTCGTTGACGAAGGCGTGCTCGGCGTCATAGCGGAACAGCTCCAGCGACTTCCCGGCGGCCTTCATGGCCTTCTCGAAGCCGCCCACCAGCTCAGGCGTGCACCAATCGTCCTTGTTGGCGAAATGGGCCTGGAGCGGGATCTTGACGTCGGCGGGCTTGGCCGCCTGCTCCGGCGGGATGCCGTAGAACACGACGCCGGCCGCGAGCTCCGGCACATGCACCGAGCCGATGATGGTGACGGCGCCGCCGAGACAGAAGCCGGTCAGCCCGACCTTGGCGCCGTTACGCGACAGATATTGCGCCGCGCCGCGCACGGTCTGCGTGGTGGCGTCCATGAAGTCGAGCGAGTTCATCTCCTTGTTGGCGCTGTCCGTGTCGTGATACGGCACCACCTTGCCCTTGTAGAGATCAGGCGCCAGCGCATCGAAACCGGCCAGCGCGAAGCGGTCGCACAGGCCCTTGATCTGGTCCGACAGGCCCCACCATTCCTGGATCACGACCACGCCCGGCGCGTTGCCGCGCGCGGCGTTGGCAAGATAGCCCGAGGCGTCCTTGCCGTCCGGACGCTTGAAGGTGATGGCGGTTCCCATGGTGTCCTCCGATGAGTTCTTGGGGGAGCGGTTGGTGGCATTTTGGCGGGTGCATGCGAATGACGCAATCACCGCGCAAACAAACTCTCGTGCCCCGGATGCTGCGCAGCGCGCCGCCCCTGCGGCGTGATGCGCTGCTGATCCGGGGCGCAGCTACGAGCATTCCGGGTCCCGGCTCGCGCTTCGCGCGTCCGGGACACGGACCCAACAAAAAAGCCCCCTTGCGGGGGCTTCTTCATTTCTCGTCGCATCAGAGCGCTCAGTGGGAGCTGGCCCAGACCTTCTTCTTGGTGAAGTACATCAGCCCCGCGAACAGGATCAGGAACACGAAGACCTGGAATCCGAGGCGCTTGCGCGCTTCCATGTGCGGCTCTGCGGTCCACATCAGGAAGGTGGTGACGTCCTTGGAATATTGCGCGACCGTGGTCGGCGAGCCGTCGTCATAGGTCACCTGGCCGTCGCTGAGCGGCTTCGGCATCTTGATGGCGTGGCCCGGGAAGTACTTGTTGTAGTACGAGCCCTCCGGAATGGTGACGCCTTCCGGCACCTTGTCCTCGAAACCCTGCAGCAATGCCGAGACGTAATCCGGGCCCTGCTCCTGGAACTGGGTGAAGAAGTCGAAGATGAACCAGGGAAAGCCGCGCTTATAGGAGCGCGCCTTGGTGATCAGGGACAAATCGGGCGGCGCCGCGCCGCCGTTCGCCGCGCGAGCGGCCTGCTCGTTCGGGAACGGCGAGGGGAAATAATCCGCCGGACGCCCCGCACGCTCGAACATGTCGCCGGCATCGTTCGGACCGTCCTTGACCTTGTATTCCGACGCGAAGGCCGCCGCCTGCGCCACCGAATAGCTGGGCCCACCGGGCTCGGCGAGGTTGCGGAAGGCCACATAGGACAGGCCGTGGCAGCTGGCGCAGACCTCCTTGTAGACCTTCAAGCCGCGCTGCAGCGCGCCGCGGTCGAACTTACCGAAAGGGCCGGAGAACGACCATTTGTTGCCCGGAGGCGTATCGCTGCCTTCAGACGCCTTCGCGCTGTCGACCGAGCCTGCGAACAACGAACCGGCGAGCGCCAGCATGATCGCGGTCGAGACCATCGGCGTCGATCGGCTGCCGGTCTTGGCCAGCACCGCATCCGAGATCGAGTTCGGCACCGGCCGCGGCTTCTCGATGCGCGAGAGCAGCGGCAGCACGATCAGGAAGTAGGCGAAGTAGCAGACCGTCAGGACCCGGCCGGCAATGACGTAGATGCCTTCCGGCGGCTGCGCCCCGAGATAGCCGAGCAGGATGCAAACCACGACGAAGATCCAGAAGAACTGCTTGGCCAGCGGGCGATACTTCGACGACCTCGTCTTCGCGGCGTCCAGCCAGGGCAGGAAGCACAGGATGATGATCGCACCGAACATCCCGATGACGCCGGCGAGCTTGTTCGGGATCGAGCGCAGGATCGCGTAGAACGGCAGGTAATACCATTCCGGCACGATGTGTGGCGGGGTCACGCCCGGGTTCGCCGGAATGTAGTTGTCGGCGTCGCCGAGATAGTTCGGCATGTAGAAGATGAACCAGGCGTAGAGCAGCATGAAGCAGGCGACGCCGAACATGTCCTTGATGGTGGCATGCGGCGTAAACGGCACCGTATCCTTTTCCGTCTTCGGCTCGACACCGTCGGGGTTGTTCTGACCGGCGACGTGCAGCGCCCAGACGTGGAGCACGACGACGCCCGCGATCAGGAACGGCAGCAGGTAATGCAGCGAGAAGAAGCGGTTCAGCGTCGGATTGCCGACCGAATAGCCGCCCCACAGCAGCGTCACGATGCTCTCGCCGACATAGGGTATGGCGGAGAACAGGTTGGTGATGACCGTGGCGCCCCAGAAACTCATCTGGCCCCAGGGCAGCACGTAGCCCATGAAGCCGGTCGCCATCATCAAGAGGTAGATGATGACGCCGAGGATCCACAGCACCTCGCGCGGCTCCTTGTAGGACCCGTAATAGAGGCCGCGGAACATGTGAACGTAGACGGCGACAAAGAACATCGATGCGCCGACCGCATGCATGTTGCGCAGCAGCCAGCCGTAGTTCACGTCGCGGACGATCAGCTCGACCGACTTGAAGGCGAGATCGGCATGCGGCGTATAGTGCATCGCCAGGATCACGCCGGTCAGAATCTGCATCCCCAGCATGAAGGAAAGGATGGCGCCGAAGGTCCACCAATAGTTCAGGTTACGCGGGGTGGGATAGGCAACGAACGAGGAGTGCATGAGGCCGAGGATCGGCAGGCGCCGCTCGATCCATTGCAGGGCCGGATTGCTCGGCTGGTAGTCGGATGGTCCGCTCATGATGCGATCCTGAGGAAATAATACGACGAGACGGCGCGAAGCTTCGGACGAGGGTCCGAGGCTCAGCCGATCTGGATTTTGGTGTCGGAAACGAACTGGTACGGCGGCACCGGCAGGTTCGCGGGCGCGGGCCCCTGGCGGATGCGGCCGGACGAATCGTACTGCGAACCATGGCAGGGGCAGAAGAACCCGTCGTAATTGCCCTCATGAGCGATCGGGATGCAGCCGAGATGGGTGCAGATGCCGATCACGACCAGCCACTGCTCATGGCCGGACTTGACCCGGGCCTCGTCGGACTGCGGATCAGGCAGGCTCGCCACGTTGACGGCGCGCGCCTCGTCGATCTGCTTCTTGGTGCGGTGGCTGATGTAGATCGGCTTGCCGCGCCAGAACACCTTGATGTCCTGCCCCTCGGCGACCGGGCTGAGATCGACCTCGATCGGCGCACCGGCGGCGATGGTCGAAGCGTCAGGATTCATTTGGGAGATGAAGGGCCAGAGCGCAGCTGCGCCCCCTACTGCTGCAGCTGCCCCCGTTGCAACGAATAAGAAATCACGGCGTGTCGGATGGTCCGCCGAAGACGCTGTCGTCACGATTCCAACCCTTTCTTCTTATGCCACCGGTGGAACCGCTCCAGGAGCCCCCAAGGTCCCCGGAACAGTCTGCCAGCGCCCGCGGCCCCCCGCGGCGGCAGAACTTCGCCCATTCACCTCTAAACGGGTGAAACAGCAGTCCAGAATCGTTCTATTGGCACCCTTGCCGGGCGAGCGCAAGCCCGCTATCGGCGCGGGAGCGTGCAATGCACGAATTCCGCGGCCAGCGATGTTTTATTGAGACATTTCCGGTCCGCATCGCCCTCGATACAGCCCTCGCACAGCCCATGCAGATAGCGCTTTTCCAACCCGACATCGCCCAGAACACCGGCACGATTCTCAGGCTTTGCGCCTGCCTGGGCGTCGCCGCCCATATCATCGAACCGGCGGGTTTCCCGGTCTCCGACCGCTTGTTCCGCCGGGCGGGAATGGACTACCTCGACCATGTCAGCCTGACCCGCCATGACTCCTGGTCGAAATTCGAGGACTGGCGTGCGGCACATGGCTACCGCCTGCTGCTGTTCACCACGAAAGCTGCCACCGACTACCGCGATTTCCGTTACCAGACGTCGGACATCCTGCTATTCGGGCGCGAGAGCGCCGGTGTCACCGACGCGGTGGTCGAGGCCGCGGATGCGCGGCTGGTGATCCCGATCAAGGCGGGGCTGCGGTCGCTCAATGTCGCCATGACTGCGGCCATGGCCGCCGGCGAGGCGCTGCGGCAGATCCGGAACCCGCAAGTCTGACAGATTGAGGAGAGACGATTGAGTTACGCGGTCAAGGAAATCTTCCTGACCCTGCAAGGCGAAGGCGCCCATGCCGGGCGCGCGTCCGTGTTCTGCCGTTTTGCCGGATGCAACCTCTGGAGCGGCCGCGAGGCGGACCGCCTTGAGGCCACCTGCAAGTTCTGCGACACGGATTTCGTTGGAACCGACGGCACCCTCGGCGGCCGCTACGGCTCGGCCGCGGACCTCGCCGATACCATCGCCGCGCAATGGACTGCGGCCGCCGCCAACCGCTACGTGGTGCTGACCGGCGGCGAGCCGCTGCTCCAGGTCGACGCCGCGCTGATCGAGGCGCTCCACGCCCGCGGCTTCGAGATCGGCGTCGAGACCAACGGCACCATCGCAGCGCCGGAGGGGCTGGACTGGATCTGCGTCAGCCCCAAGGGCGGCAGCGAGCTGGTGCAGCGCGAGGGCCACGAGCTGAAGCTGGTCTATCCGCAGGCCCTCGCCGCGCCCGAGACCTTCGAGCACCTCGCCTTCGAGCGCTTCTCGCTGCAGCCGATGGACGGACCGGAGGTCATCGAGAACACCGCGCGCGCGATCGACTACTGCCTGCATCATCCGCAATGGCGGCTCAGCGTGCAGACGCATAAATCGCTCGGCATCAGATAGAACGCGACCGGGAATGCAGATGGATATGTCAACGATCGACGACCGCAAGGGCCGCGCCCGCACCTGGTTCGAGGCCTTGCGCGACGACATCTGCGCCAGCTTCGAGCGGCTGGAAGATGACGCGCCGCAAAGTCTCTATCCGGGCGAGGCCGGCCGCTTCAAGCGCACGCCCTGGCAGCGCACCGACCATACCGGCGCGGCTGGCGGTGGCGGCGTGATGTCGATGATGCATGGCCGCCTGTTCGAGAAAGTCGGCGTGCACTGCTCGACCGTACACGGTGAGTTCGCGCCCGAATTTCGCGCCCAGATCCCCGGCGCCGCGGACGATCCAAAATTCTGGGCCTCCGGCATTTCGCTGATCGCACATATGCGCAATCCGAACGTGCCCGCCGTGCACATGAACACCCGCTTCGTGGTCACCACCAAGGCCTGGTTCGGCGGCGGCGCCGATCTCACACCGGTGCTCGATCGAAGGCGCAACCAGGACGATGCCGACAGCATCGCCTTCCACGCCGCGATGAAGCAAGCCTGCAATCAGCCGAACGGCGTTGCCGACTACGACAAGTACAAGAAATGGTGCGACGAATATTTCTACCTGCCGCACCGCAAGGAGGCGCGCGGCATCGGCGGCATCTTCTACGACTGGCACGACAGTGGTGACTGGGACGCCGATCTCGCCTTCACCAAGGACGTCGGCCGCGCTTTCCTCAAGATCTACCCTGACATCGTCAGGCGCAATTTCGCGGCAGGCTGGACCGCCGCAGACCGCGAGGAGCAACTGATCCGGCGCGGCCGCTATGTCGAATTCAACCTGCTCTACGATCGCGGCACCATCTTCGGGCTGAAGACCGGCGGCAATGTGGATTCGATCCTGTCGTCGATGCCGCCGGAGGTGAAGTGGCCATGACTGTTTCGAGGCCGCTGCCGCGCGCCATGCTGATCGACATGGATGACACCATCCTGTCGGCCTATGGCCGGCCCGAGATCGCCTGGAACACGATCGCGAACGAGTTCGCCGAAGAGCTGGCGCCGCTGCCGCCGCCGCAAGTCGCAACCGCAGTGCTCGCCTTTGCGCGGCAGTTCTGGTCGACTGCGGAGCCGATCTGGCGGATGAAGCTCGGCGAGGCGCGGCGGCTCACGGTGCGCGGCGGCTTCGCCGCGCTCGCCGCAAGCGGCCATCGCGCCCTGCCCGACGATCTCGCCGATCGCATCGCCGACCGCTTCACCACCTATCGCGAGGAAGCAATCTTCGTCTTCCCCGGCGCGCACGATGCGATCGACGCGTTCAGGGCACGCGGCATCAAGCTCGCGCTGGTCACCAACGGCGCCGCCGACATGCAGCGTGCCAAGGTCGAGCGGTTCGAGTTGACCCATCGCTTCGACCATATCCAGATCGAGGGTGAGCACGGTTTCGGCAAGCCGGAGGAGCGCGCCTATCTGCATGCGATGGAGGCGCTGGGCGTTGCCGCAAAGGACACCTGGATGATCGGCGACAATCTGGAATGGGAAGTGGTGACGCCGCAGCGCCTCGGCATCTATTCGATCTGGATCGACGTGCACGGCGACGGCCTGCCCGAAAGCTCGACGGTCAGGCCCGACCGCATCATCCGCTCGCTGACCGAGCTGGTGCCGGGCCGGCCGTAACCCGGGCCCGAAGCAAAATATCGAAAAACAACCCCATGCACAGTAGACGGCCCTTGCAAAAACAAGGGCTTACGGATTTTACGAACGCCTCCGGTCCATCAGGCAAAGCAGGGCTATGATGGCATCATTGCGGGACTGGCGATGAAGGCCTCTGTCAACAGCTCGTCTGATTCCAAATCATGCTGGAGCGCGTGTCGCTAAAGCGATCATTCGCTCTCTTCGGCAGACAAGGGCGACAGTTTGACGCGACTGTGAGCCGCAATTTCGGACCGCGGTGGATATAGTCGAACACAGCATGCACGCACCTGCGATGGAACAATCGAAACGTTCCGCCACATCGCGTCACACCGCTCCGAATTTCCGCCACAACGCGATGAGTGGCTGGCGCACATCGCGCTCCGGGGCTTCTATGCTTTGCCTTGCGCGGCGCTCGCGATTGCCGCTCCCCGCTCAAGTCGGCACCATCGCGAAAATCTAGCAGTGGAGATATCCGCCTGCGTCGGCTAAGCAATTGAGAACCAGCGGACGACCTCTCTCCACCTCGCAGTTTGGGGCAATGAACGCAAATGTTCCTCCTTGCCGTTCTCGTCCTTCCTTTCGCCGGAAGCTTCGTTGCCGCCCTCTTGCAGGTCAATGCGCGCAACGCCGAGGCATGGCTTGCCGGGGGAGTCGCACTCGCCGCGTTCGGCCTCACTGCCACGGCTTATCCCGATGTCGCGAATGGTGGCGTTATCGTATGGCGGACGGAGTGGGTCGCCGAACTGGGACTCGCGTTTGCGCTGAGACTTGATGGCTTCGCATGGGCCTTCGCAATGCTGGTCACCGGGATTGGCTTTCTGGTGGTGCTGTATGCCCGCTACTATATGTCGCCCAGCGATCCCGTTCCGCGCTTCTTTTCCTTCCTGCTCGCGTTCATGGGCGCAATGCTGGGGATCGTATTTTCCGGCAACCTGTTGCAACTGGTTTTCTTCTGGGAACTGACCAGCCTGTTTTCGTTTTTGCTGATCAGCTACTGGCATCACAATTCGGCTGCAAGGGACGGCGCAAGAATGGCGCTGGTGATCACTTCGAGCGGCGGACTTTGCCTCTTCGCCGGCGTGCTGCTGATCGGTCACATCGTAGGCAGCTATGACCTGGACAAGGTGCTCGCTTCCGGAGACGCGATCCGTTCGCACGCGCTCTATGTCCCTGCACTCGTGCTGATCCTGCTAGGCGCGCTGACCAAGAGCGCCCAATTTCCGTTTCATTTTTGGCTGCCACACGCGATGGCGGCTCCGACGCCCGTATCCGCCTATCTCCATTCGGCAACGATGGTGAAGGCCGGCGTGTTTCTTTTGGTCAGGCTCTGGCCGGCCCTGGGCGGATCGAACGAATGGTTATGGCTGGTGGGCTCGGCTGGTTTGATCACCTTTCTCTTGGGCGCATTTCTCGCGGTGTTCCAGCAGGATTTGAAGGGGCTGCTGGCCTACTCGACGATCAGCCATCTCGGCTTGATCACGCTCCTGACCGGACTGGATACGCCGTTCGGGCAGATCGCAGCGATCTTCCACATCATGAACCATGCCACGTTCAAGGCGTCGCTGTTCATGGCCGCGGGCATCATCGATCACGAAACGGGCACGCGCGACATTCGCCGCTTGAGCGGTCTCTGGGCGTTCATGCCGATCACGGCGACTCTGGCCATGGTCGCCGCCGGGTCGATGGCCGGTGTGCCGCTGCTGAACGGATTCCTGTCGAAAGAGATGTTTTTCGCCGAAACGATCGAGATTCATGACAACTCGCTGGTCGATCGCGCGCTTCCCTATATCGTCACCGCCGCGAGCACTTTCAGCGTGGCCTATTCGCTCCGGTTCATTCGCGACGTGTTCTTCGGCCCGGCCCCCGTCGGCCTTCCGCGCACGCCTCACGAGCCCCCGCTCCTGATGCGACTTCCGGCCGAGCTTCTCGTGCTTGCATGTATCGTCGTGGGCATCGCCCCCGCGTTAACCGTTGCACCTATCCTCGATACCGCTGCTGGAGCAGTTCTCGGTTCCCAGATGCCGGAGTACAGCCTGAGAATATGGCATGGCTTTACCCCCGAGCTGCTGATGAGCATCCTGGCGATGGTGGGTGGGGTGGGCGTCTATATGATGCTGCGCTCCTACCTCCTCGTCAACGAAGGGCCGCCCTTGCTCGGCCGTATCAGCGGCAAGCAGATTTTTGACTGGATGATGGTGACGTTATCCTGGCGGCTTGCACGCTGGCTGGCGAGTAAGCTCGGGACGCGACGCCTCCAGCCACAGTTGAGGATCCTGGCCGGCGTAGCATTCGTCGCTGCCCTGCTGCCACTCTATTCACGTGGCATCATGCTGACGAATCCCCTAGGGGCCAAGTTTGACCTCGCCTTTGCACTGCTCTGGTCGGTGGGCGCTGCCTGCGCCATCGGCGCGGCGGTCCAGGCCAAATTCCATCGCGTCGTCGCGCTGATCCTGCTCGGGACCGCCGGTCTCGTGACCTGCGTCAGCTTCGTGTGGCTGTCCGCTCCCGATGTCGCACTGACGCAGATCGTCGTCGAGACGGTGACGACGGTCCTCCTGCTGCTCGGCTTGCGATGGTTGCCGAAACGCGTCGCACCGGTCGGCGCGAGCCAGGCCTCCGGCAGGCTTCGATGGCACCGCGTGCGTGACTTCGCCATCGCGCTCTTCGCCGGCGTCGGGCTTGCCGCGCTCGCGCTGGCGGTCATGCAGCGCCCGGATACTGACAGCATCTCGCGATACTTCGTCGAAAACGCATACACGAAAGGTGGCGGAACCAACGTGGTCAACGTCATCCTGGTGGACTTCCGCGGATTCGATACGCTGGGTGAGATCACGGTGCTCGCGGTCGTTGCACTGACCGTCTACGCGCTGTTGCGCCGCTTCCGTCCGGCGCCCGAGAGCATTCCCGTTCCGGAACAGCAGCACGCCCAGGATAGCCACGACGAGGCGCATCCCGATCGACAGAAGGGAGACACGGCCAAGGATACGACGGAGACTGCGGCGCTGATGATGGGGCTGCTGTTTCCGGTGATCGGCGTCGTGGCGATCTTCCTCCTGTTGCGCGGGCATGACCTTCCGGGCGGAGGCTTCGTGGCAGGCGTCGCAATGGCGACCGCATTCATCCTGCAGTACATGGCTCGCGGCACGGCATGGGTGGAAGCTCGTCTTCACGTCATGCCCGTGCGCTGGATGGGCTTCGGGCTCCTGCTGGCGGGGTGCACGGGAGCCGCCGCCTGCGTCGTCGGATACCCCTTCCTGACCTCGTACTTTGCGTATGCCGAGCTGCCTCTGGTCGGCCGCGTCCCGATGGCCAGCGCCTTCCTTTTCGACATCGGCGTGTTCTCGCTCGTGGTCGGTGCCACGGTGCTGATGCTCATCGCACTCGCGCATCAATCGCTGCGTCGCTACGGAGGTCCACTCCAGACCGGCCAGCGCCTGCCGGGCGAGCGGTCGAAGGAGGAACTGGTCTGATGGAGCTCGTGCTGGCGATCGGTATCGGTACACTTGCGGCATCCGGCGTGTGGCTGATCCTCCGGCCGCGCACGTTTCAAGTCATCATCGGGCTGTCGTTACTCTCTTACGCCGTCAATCTCTTCATCGTGGCCATGGGGCGGGTGCGAAGCGGGGCTCCGGTGCTCATCGCAAAGGAGATCGGCGATGTCGCCAAGCATGCCGATCCGCTCCCGCAGGCGCTCGTGCTGACTGCAATCGTCATCAGTTTCGCGACCACCGCGCTGTTCCTGGTGGTCCTGCTCGCATCGCGCGGCCTTGCACGGACCGATCATGTGGACGGCCAGGAGCCGGAAGCGTGAGCGGCGCTGCAAGTCTGGTCATCGCGCCAATCCTCCTGCCTTTGCTGGCAGGTGCCGGCATGCTGCTGTTCAACGGAGAAAGACACCGGGCCATCGTCGCTGCCCTCAACGTCGCCGGAACCGTCGCACTCGTTTGCATCGCGGTGATCTTGCTCGGAATGTCCGATGCAGGAACCAGGGAAGTCTATCGTCTGGGCAATTGGCCGGCTCCGTTCGGAATCGTCCTCGTTCTCGATCGGCTGTCCGCTCTCATGCTGCTCCTGACCAATGTCCTGGCGCTGGCCTCGGCCGTGTTCTCTCTTGCCCGTTGGCACCGGGCAGGCGCGCATTTCCATTCTCTGTTTCAATTCCTGCTGATGGGCCTCAACGGTGCCTTCCTCACGGGCGATCTTTTCAACCTGTTCGTGTTCTTCGAGCTGTTGCTGGCGGCATCATACGGCCTTCTGCTGCACGGTTCCGGCCTTGCACGGGTGAAGGCGGGGCTGCATTACATCGTCGTGAACCTGGCGGCGTCGCTGTTGTTTCTGATCGGGGTCAGCCTGATCTACGGCGTCACCGGGACGCTCAACATGGCTGATCTCGCGGCAAGAGTGCCCGCCATCGCCGCCGAGAACCGGGGCTTGCTGGAAGCAGGTGCCGGCGTGCTGGCGGTCGCCTTCCTGCTCAAGGCCGGCATGTGGCCTCTGAGCTTCTGGCTGCCGACGGCCTACGCAGCCGCAAGTCCGCCGGTGGCGTCGATCTTTGCGATCATGACGAAGGTCGGGGTGTATATTTTGCTGCGTCTGTCGCTTTTGCTTTTCGGCGAAGGCGCCGGCGCATCGGCCGGCTTCGGCAGCGAGTGGTTGTTGTGGGGCGGCTTGGCGACGACCCTCTTCGGAGCGATCGGCACGCTGGCATCGCAGGATACCGCACGCCTCGGCGGTTTCTCGGTGCTCGTATCCTCCGGAACGGTGCTGGCCGCCACGGGGATGGGACAGGTCGGCATCACCAGTGCAGCGCTCTTTTACCTGGTCAGCTCGACGCTCGGCATCAGCGCCTTCTTCCTTCTCGTCGAGCTCATCGAGCGCGGCCGCGAACCTGGAGCGGACATGATCGCCGTCACCCGGGAAGCCTATGGAGAAGAGGACGAGACAGACGAAGCGGAAGAGGATGTCGGCACCGCCATCGTAGCCACGATGGGCTTACTCGGCATCGCATTCATCGGCTGTGCGCTGGTCATCGCCGGGCTGCCTCCGCTGTCCGGCTTCATCGCTAAATTCGCGCTGCTCGCGGCGGCGCTCAATCCGGCAGAAACGCAGCAAAACGGCGCCGTTCCCGGCAGCGGATGGGCGCTTCTCGTCGTGCTGATCTTCTCTGGTTTCGCGACGTTGATCGCGATGGCCCGCGCGGGAATCCGCATCTTCTGGGCCTCGCCCGATCGCACTGTGCCGCGCGTGCGCGTGATCGAGATGGCGCCGATCATGTTCCTGCTGATCATCTGCGCCGCCCAAACGGTCCTGGCCGGTCCCGTCATCCGTTTCATGCAGGCTACGGCACAATCTCTGCACGCGCCGGCAGGCTACGTCGACGACGTCCTGGAGGCGGCCCCCCAAGGCAGCCGAAAAGCGGAGGGCAAATGACACGCTTTCTGCCTTTTCCGATCGCGAGCTTCTGCCTTCTCGCATTGTGGCTGCTGCTCAATCAAGCAGCCACGCTCGGGCACATCCTCCTTGGCTGCATTATCGCGCTCGTCGGCGGGCGGATCCTCACCGTGCTGGAGTTACCGAGCATGCGGGTCAGACGCCCCCGCGTCATCCTGCGACTGTTGGGACTGGTAACGCTCGACATCGTCCGCTCCAATCTGGCGGTTGGACAGATCGTTCTCGGTTTTGGACGGCGACAGCGAAGGTCGGGGTTCGTGAACATTCCCCTCGACATGCGCAACCCCTACGGGCTGGCCTCGTTGGCTTGCATCATCACTTCGACCCCAGGAACGCTGTGGGTGAATTTCGACGCTCAGAAGGGTTCGTTGATGATCCATGTTCTGGACCTCGTCGATGAAGACGAGTGGATCCGCACAATTAAGGACCGCTACGAACGCCATCTGCTGGAGATATTCGAATGAGCCAGCTCATGCTGACCTACTCGCTCGTTGTCGCGCAAGTGCTGCTGGGATTGGCGATCGGCTGCGGCGCTTTCCGCATCTTCTTAGGGCCGCGGGCACAGGATCGCGTCCTGGGCTTCGACACCTTGTCCGTGAACGCGATGTTGTTGCTTCTGACGATCGGGATTCGATCCGGCGAAGCGCTTTATTTCGAGGCGGCCCTGGCCATGGCCCTGTTCGGTTTCGTCGGGACGGTTGCCCTGGCCAAGTTTTTGCTCCGCGGCGAGGTGATCGAATGAACGGCATCGAACAATTGCCGCCCTGGGCTGCGGTTCTCACGGCAGCTCTTCTGCTCATCGGCGCGGGCGTCACGCTTGTCGGTTCGCTCGGTCTGTTGCGGCTCGGCACATTTTACCAGCGAGTCCATGCGCCGACGCTCGGGACGACGCTCGGCACCGTCTTCATCGCGGCCGCTTCGATGGTCTACTTCTCGGTGCTGCAGAGCAGGCCGGTGTTGCACGAAATCCTGATTGTAGGGCTTGGCGTCGTGACCACTCCTATCGCGTTGACTGTGCTGGTCGGCGCAGCCCGATTCCGCGACACCGCCGAACAAAGTGCGCCGGCGCGCGAACGAGAGAATAATTAGGACGAAGCGCACGGCCCCGCACACGACCACGCGCTGATTGCAGGCGGATCGGCCAAGGCCGGCTAAATGTCGCATTCAATTCTCGCGGCGAATGCCTACGTCTAGTGCGTGGATGATGCTGAGCTGCACGACACGCCAGCAATGCAGGATGCCGCTCGGCAATCGGCGACATTCTCAACAGAGGCCGTGATGACCAAAGTGCGACGAGATCGAATTCAAGGGAACCGGCTGCAGATCGGCCGGTGACCCGGGCGATTGCGGATCGCCCGGGTGCGGCAACTCGACGATTCCAAACCAAGCCGGGAGTTCCTCATGTCGGTATTTTCAGCGCTGCTCGTCCTGACCTCGTGGATGATGTTCATCTGGATTTGTGATCCCGACGGATTCCGCGCGGCATTTGCGCGCCGTCCGCCGCCGATCCCTCGCGATCCGAAAAGGTGACGTTGGAGGGTGCTTTGTCCCCTCCCGCCGCCGTGCACACCATAAGCTTTTGACCGTGACGCGTTGCAGCGCTCCGCAGCTTGCGGCGCGCCCGCGCGTTCCGGGTCATGAGCTGCTCCCAAAGCAATCCGGTTGCCATCGAAGGCGCGAATTCGGCGCGCCATCGTTGGCCAATATGAGGGTCCTGACATGATCATCGTCGCTGCGACGGATTTCTCTACGCGCTCCCATCGCGCTCTCCGGCAAGCCGGCCTTCTGGCTCGCTCGCGCCGTGCCGAGCTGCACCTCGTTCACGTCGTTGACGAAGACCAGCCGGCCGATCTGGTGCGCATGGAAGAGCGGGAGGCACAACGGGTGTTGGTGGAGCAGATCGGGTCCATGCCCGAGCTGCATGACGCTCGCTGCCATCCAACCGTCGTCAAGGGCCATCCCTTCGACGGGATACTGCGCGCGGCCGCGGCAGTCGGCGCAGATCTCATCGTGATGGGCGGCCATCGCAAGCAATTTCTGCGCGATATCTTTACAGGGACCACCATCGAACGTGTCATTCGCGGAGGAAAATATCCCGTGCTGATGGTGAACAACGAGGCCCAGCGGCGCTATGAACGGGTTCTGGTGCCGGTCGACATGTCAGAAACATCGGCTGAAGCAATCCGCATCGGCCTGTCCACCGGACTTCTGGAAGAAGACGGAGCGACGCTTCTTCACGCCTTCTCGCCGATGGCAAAGACGCGATTGATCAGCTCTGGGGCTAGCTCGGCCGTCATCACCGGATATGTCGAGAGCGAGCGCCACAGGGCCATGGAGGAACTGACCAGTTTTCTGGTGACCAACGAGTTCGGCACGCGGCGATGGTCGCTTCGGGTCGGCGAAGGCGGACCCATGCAGGTCATCACCCATGCCGTCGAGGAGAAGCGGCCCGACATGCTCGTGATGGGTACGCACGGCCGATCCGGATTGCTTCGGGCGTTGATCGGGAGCGTAACGGAGGAAGTCCTGCGCTCGCTGAACGTGGACGTCCTGGTGGTGCCCCCCGCCAGCCCCAAGCTCGGGATGGCGAAGGAGGCAGTCGCGCCCGAACCGAAGGCGTGAGACGTGCCGTCGCTCATCCATCGTGCAGTCCACAGGGCCGAGAGGGGCGCCGAACCTAGCGGCGTCTTCGTTCGGCGTCGCGGGTAGCCGACCTTGGTGAGGTTCGTTTGATCGGCCCGCGCGTGATTTTCGGCGGATCGCTGGCTGGAAACGTTTGCTGCAATTGTCGATCGAGTTCCTCGTCGAGTTCACGCTTCTCCCGCTGCTCCGGCGTCTCGTACTGCTTGGGCATAGCCTGATCTCCACGTCTGGCGCTTGGCTACCAACCGGGTCTGCCACCAAGATTGTGACGTCAAAGTCCAAAGTCAATGCGACGAAGCGAAGGTCGTTGAGTTCAAGCGTCAACGATATTCAGACGCGTACTCGGCCCTGAAGGAGGCGGCTACCCGATCAGCTGCCTCGCAGCCGCCGAGATCATCACCAGCCCGCCCGTGATCACCGCGACGTCGAGGATCGCGGCGTGGATGTGCAGCGGCATCCGCTCGACGAAGGCCTTTGCGAGGAACGCGCCGGGGATTGCGATCGCGCCGATCAGCAGCGCGAAGGCGAGCACCTGCGCGGTGACTGCGCCGGCAAGACCAAACACCGAGATCTTGATGAGGCCGGTGCCGAGCGAGATCATCGCGTCGGTCGCGATCACGGCCGCGCCCTCGAGGCCTGCGGCCATCAGCAGCGACAGCAGGATCACGCCGGAGCCCGAGGTGCCGCCGACCAGCACGCCATAGCCGACCGAGCCGGCGGCAAGGCCGCTGTCGCCGATCTTGACCTTTCGGCGGCGGAGCACGCGGCCCAGCGGCACGCTCAGGATCAGCATGGAGCCGATCACGAGCGCAGCGCCCGCATTGGTGAGGCGCGTGTAGCCGTAGGCGCCGAGTGCGGTCGTCAGCGCGGCGCAGGCGAGCACGATCAGCGCGCGGCGGCGGTCGGCGTAGCGCAGATAGGCAACGGCTCGGCTGGAATTGGTGAAGAGTGCGGAGATCGCGATGATCGGCACCACGGGCTCGGCGCCGACCAGCGGCACCAGCACCAGCGGCATCAGGGCGCCGGTGCCGTAGCCGGCGAGACCACCGATGATCGAAGCAAACAACGCCATCAACGCGACCAGCAGGAGCTGAAAGATCGAGATGTCGGCGAAGCCTGAGACGATGGTCACGTTCTCTCGTCGCGGCTGATGCGTGCCGCAGCTTGATCGGCGATGGAGGCGAGTGCGGCTTCCTCTAGGGGAAAATCCGCCGCAAGCCAAGCGTCCTCGGCGAGCGTCAACACATGTCCGAGCGCGGGTCCTTCGGCCAGACCACGCGCGATGAAGTCGGCGGCCTTCAGCGGAAATTTCGGCGCAGTCCAGCGCTGCGGCAGTTCGGCGAGCGCGCGCCACCGCATCGAGGTGACGTCGCCGCCAGCACGCGCCCAGCCGAGCAACACGCGATCGTGATAGCGCTCGGGGCCGAGCCGATAGAGCAGCCGCCGTGCATTGGCCTCATCCTTGGTGGCGAAGCGCCACCAGCGGTGGCCCATCGAATCCAGTGCCTTGGTCTCGGCATTGGAGAGCCGCAGGCGCGCGGCGACGCGCTTGGCATCCTCGGTCACGGCGACGGTCAGCGCGGCGAGGCGCCGCGTGCTGCTTGCAGCGAGGCCGAGTTCGCGCTCGATCGCGATCATCGCCGACAGCGGCCCGGTATAAGCAACGCCGCCGATCAGCGCTTGCAGCAATCCGCCCTCGGCCATGGCCAGCACGGCCGCGGATGCGCCGCCGGCCACCAGCAGCTTCAGCATCTCCATGCGCACCCGCTCGGCCGAGAGGCTGGCAAGACCAGCACGCCCCCGGATGCAGGCGAGATAGCCGTCGCGGTCGGGATCGCCGGCACCAAAGGCGGCGTGAATGCGGAAGAAGCGCAGGATGCGCAAATAATCCTCGGCAATGCGCTGGTCGGGATCGCCGATGAAGCGCACGCGACGCGCCTTGGCATCCGCGATGCCGCCGACATGGTCGTACACGACGCCGCGCGCATCAACCGACAGGCCGTTCATGGTGAAATCACGCCGCTCGGCGTCCTTGACCCAGTCGCGGCCGAACGCGACCTTGGCCTTGCGGCCGAAGGTTTCGGTGTCCTCGCGCAGCGTCGTGACTTCATAGGGGTGGCTGTCGATCACCAGCGTGACGGTGCCGTGGTCGATGCCGGTCGGTACGCTCTTGATGCCGGCGGCCTTGGCGCGCCGGATCACCTCCTCCGGCCGCGCGGTGGTCGCGATGTCGATGTCGCCGGGCACAAGACCGAGCAGCGCGTTGCGTACGGCGCCGCCGACCACCCGCGCCTCCTCGCCGTCACAGTTGAGCAATTGCAGGACACGCGCGGTCCCGCCTGCGGTCAGCCAGGGCGCATCGGCAAGAATCGGCGCAAATATCGGCTCCGCGCTCATCGTGCGGCCCCTATTTTTCCACGCCCGGCACCAGCCGGCCATTCTCGATATGGGCGGGAACGTAGGTCGAATCCGGGGCGGCGCCGGAGAAATGCGCAAGTCCGATCAGGCCCGCGATCACCAGCACGATCGCCGCCAGCGCAAGGCGCGCGACGACCGCGACCGGCCAGGAGGAACGCGCGAACAGGCCGGACCGCGTCGCGGCCAGGAACAACGCGTAGACGGCAAAGGGAATGAGGAAGATTCCGATCTCGGTCAGAACCGTCCGGATCATGATGAATAGATCCGCTCATACAGCACACGCAGCATGCCCGCCGTCGCACCCCAGATGTAGCGTTCCGCGAACGGCATCGCGTAGTAGAACCGCTCCATGCCGCGGAATTCCTTGCTGTGCACCTGATGGTTCACCGGGTTCATCAGGAAGGATAGCGGCACCTCGAACGCATCATCAACCTCGGAATGGTTGATGGTGAGCTCGAAGCCGGGCCTGACCCTGGCGACCGTCGGCAGGATGCGGAAGCCGAAGGCGGTGCCGTAGAGATCGAGATAACCGATCGGCTCGACGAAGTCTCTGGACAGCCCGACCTCCTCCTCGGCCTCGCGCAGCGCCGCATCCAGCGGCGAGGAATCGGTGGCGTCGATCTTGCCGCCGGGGAAAGCGATCTGGCCGGCATGGTCGTTGAGATGCGCCGAGCGCTGCGTCAGCAAGATGGTCGGCTCGGGATGATCGACCACCGCGATCAGGACCGCCGCGGGGCGCACCGGCTGCTCGCGCGCGACGATCTCGAGCATCTTGTCGGTGCCGGGATCGCCCGAAGCGGGAATGATGTTCGGATCGTAGAGGCCGAGCGGAACGTCGAAGCCGAGCTTCGCCCTGGAGCGGGCGAAGAAATCCGCCGCGCCGAGCGGGACCGGATCGGTCGTTAGAATAGGCTTGTTCAAAGCGCGGCCCTCACCTGCTCCGCATCGGCCATGGGGAAGAATTCGCCTGATGATTCGACGCCGAACATCGGCTGGCCATCGACCATCCGCTCCTCACCCATGTCAACCAGATCGTAATAGAGCGCCCTTGTGACCTTGGCCCAGAGCTCGGCGCGAACGTGCAGATATGGCGTCAGCCCGCCGTCCCTGGCCTGCTCGAAACGCAGCCGGTGCGCGGCATCGCAGGTGACCCAGTCGTCGACATTGGTGCGGAAGCGCAGCACGCGATGGTTGCCCTCGCCGTCCTTCTGCATCTCGACCGCCATGAAGGGCGCGTCGTCGACGCGGATGCCGACCTTCTCCACCGGCGTGACCAGGAAATGCTTGTCGCCCTCGCGCTTCAGGATAGTCGAGAACAGCCGCACCAGAGCGGGGCGCCCGATTGGCGTCCCCAAGTAGAACCAAGTACCATCGGAGGCGATTCGGATGTCGAGATCGCCGCAAAACGGTGGATTCCACAGATGCACCGGAGGCAAGCCCTTCTTGGGGCCTTCGGCATTGGCAGCACTTTTGGCGGCGGCAGTCAGCCCCTCAAGACCGCGATCGGCGCTCTGCCCTTGGTTCGCCATGGTTTGCCCTGACTTTGTCCTTTGGCACGATTGGTGCAGGTCTACGTTGTGATCGGGTGCACGGTTCCACCCCGGATTAGTCCAGTGGGGGAGGTCGCCACTTCGTGATGCCGTACATAACCCGAAGCCGATAAGGTGGGGATAGGTTAATTCAACGAATACATGGCCTTCCTGCAAGTCTAGCATAGGCCCATGAATTGACGCGATGATCTGACGTGATGATCCGTGATGTGGTGACGTGACGACGTAAGCAAGCCGCGTGGCAGGCTGAAGGAGCTAAACGGATGGCGGAGAGTGTCGAGAAACTCGAGGACGGGATCGTTCGTTCGGCCGAGCAGGTGTCGAGCCAGATTCGCGCGGCGAAGGATGCGATCGCGTCGGTCATCTTCGGCCAGGATCGCGTGATCGAGAACACGCTTGTCACCATTCTCTCCGGCGGCCATGCGCTGCTGATCGGCGTGCCCGGCCTTGCCAAGACCAAGCTGGTCGAGACGCTCGGCGTGACGCTCGGCCTCGATGCCAAGCGCATCCAGTTCACGCCCGATCTGATGCCGTCGGACATTCTCGGCGCCGAGGTGCTGGATGAGAGCACCGCAGGGAGGCGCGCCTTCCGCTTTATCGCAGGTCCGGTGTTCGCGCAGCTCTTGATGGCCGACGAGATCAACCGCGCCAGCCCGCGCACGCAATCGGCGCTGCTGCAGGCGATGCAGGAGCAGCACATCACCGTCGCCGGCGCGCGCCACGATCTGCCGAAGCCATTCCACGTGCTCGCGACGCAGAACCCGCTGGAGCAGGAAGGCACCTATCCGCTGCCCGAAGCGCAGCTCGACCGTTTCCTGATGGAGATCGACGTCGACTATCCCGACCGCGACGCCGAGCGCCGCATCCTGTTCGAGACCACCGGCGCCGAGGAAACGCTGGCGAGGGGTTCGATGACCGCGGACGCGCTGATCACGGCGCAGCGGCTGATCCGGCGCCTGCCGGTCGGCGATTCCGTCGTGGAGGCGATCCTGTCGCTGGTGCGCTCGGCCCGCCCGGGTCCGGACGCCGGCGAAGCCGGCAAGTTCATCGCCTGGGGCCCCGGCCCGCGCGCCAGCCAATCGCTGATGCTGGCGGTGCGCGCGCGTGCGCTGATCGACGGACGGCTGGCGCCCTCGGTCGACGACGTGCTCGACCTCGCCGAGCCCGTGCTGAAGCACCGCATGGCGCTGACGTTCCAGGCGCGCGCCGAAGGCCGCACGATTCCGGACGTGATCCGGCAATTGAAGACACGGATCGGTTGATGGCAGCGGAGAACGGGCACACAGCGAAGGAGATCATTGCGATCCGACGTGCCGATGGCGAAAGCCGCACGCTCGCAGCTTCCTTGCCGCGCCTGGTGCTCGAAGCCCGCCGTATCGCCGCCAACGTCATCCACGGCCTGCATGGCCGCCGCCGCGCCGGCTCCGGCGAGAATTTCTGGCAATACCGCCGCTTCGTCTCCGGCGAGCCGGCGCAGAACGTCGACTGGCGCCGCTCGGCGCGCGACGACCATCTCTATGTCCGCGAGCTCGAATGGGAAGCCTCGCACACGGTGTGGATCTGGCCGGATCGCTCGCCGTCGATGGCGTTCGCCTCGAAGACCGCGCGCGAGTCCAAGCTCGAGCGCACGCTGATCGTCGCCTTCGCGCTGGCCGAGCTGCTGGTGTCCGGCGGCGAGCGCGTCGGCATTCCCGGCCTGATGGCGCCGACCGCGAGCCGCAGCGTGATCGACAAGATGGCGCAGGCGATGCTGCATGACGATGCCGACCGCCTCAGCCTGCCGCCGTCCTTCGTGCCGGCGGCGCTGGCGGAGATCATCGTGCTGTCGGATTTCTGGTCGCCGATCACGGAGATCAAGACGACGCTCACAGGTCTCTCCGGCTCCGGCGCGCATGGCACCATGGTGCAAATCGTCGATCCCGCCGAGGAATCGTTCCCCTATTCCGGCCGCGTCGAGTTCGTCGAGCCGGAAGGCTTCGGCGTGATCACCGCCGGCCGTGCCGAGAGCTGGGCGCAGGATTACACCGCGCGGCTCGCGCTGCACCGCGACCAGATCCGCGCAGAGACCAACAAGCTGGACTGGCTGTTCACCACGCACGCCACCGACCGCTCCGCCGCCGAGCTGCTGCTGTTCCTGCATGCCGGCATGCAGGTGAGCAAGTCGGGCGCCCGCACCACGACGATCAAGGTGGGGCCGGCCGCATGATGGGACTGCCGCTCGCCTTCACCGAACCGCTGCTCCTGATCGGCCTCGTCAGCCTGCCCGTGCTGTGGTGGCTGCTGCGCGTGATGCCGCCGCGGCCGCGCCGCATCGAGTTTCCGCCGACGCGCCTGCTGTTCGACATCGCGCCGCGGGAGGAGACGCCCTCGCGGACGCCGTGGTGGCTGACCGCGTTGCGTCTCCTGGCTGCGGCTCTCGTCATTTTCGCGGCCGCCGGCCCGATCTGGAATCCGCAGACAGGCGCAGCCGACAGCAAGGCGCCGCTGATGATCATGCTCGACGACGGCTGGAGCGCGGCGTCACACTGGGACGTCAGGATCAGGGCCGCCGACGAGCTGATCGCCAATGCCGACAACGACCGCCGCGCCATCGCGCTGGTGCCGCTGTCCGAGCCGAACCGCGACATCACCCTGATGCCGGCGGGCGCCGCGCGCGTCGCGCTGCGGCAGCTCGCGCCAAAGCCCTATTCGATCGACCGCGTCGAGACGCTGGCTGCCGTCGACCGCTTCCTGAAAGCCACCGGCGATTGCGAGATCGCCTGGCTGTCCGACGGCGTCGACACCGGCCGCGGCGAGGACTTCGTGGCTGGCCTCGGCAAGACCATCGGCGATCGCAGCCTGACCGTGTTCGAAGGCGGTACCTCCGCGCCGCTGGCGCTGGTCGCGGCCGAGAACGCCGCGGCGAAGATGACGGTGAAGGTGCTGCGCACCGACAGCGGCGTCGCCATGGGCACCGTGCGCGCGCTGGACCAGAAGGCCTCGCCGATCGGAGAGGCCCGCTACACGTTCGGTCCGCAGGACAAGGAGACCGACGCCGCGTTCGATCTGCCGGTCGAGCTGCGCAACGACATCACGCGGCTCGAGATATCGGGCGAGCGCTCCGCCGGCGCGGTGCAACTGCTCGACAAGCGCTGGCGCCGCCGCGCCATCGGCATCGTCTCGGGTGCTACCAGCGAGACTGCGCAGCCGCTGCTGGCGCCGACCTTCTACCTCACCCGCGCGCTGGCGCCGTTCGCCGACGTCAGGCTCGCCGACAAGGGCTCGCCGCAGCAGGGCATCACACAATTTTTGGACCAGAAGCTGCCGATGATCATCCTCGCCGATGTCGGCACCATCGCGCCGGAGCTGCGCGAGCGCCTCAATGCCTGGGTCGACCAGGGCGGCGTGCTGGTGCGGTTCGCCGGTCCCCGCCTGGCGCAGGCCGAGGACGATCTCGTGCCGGTCAAGCTGCGCAAGGGCGGCCGCACGCTGGGTGGCAGCCTGACCTGGGAGAAGCCGCAGCATCTTGCGACCTTCGCGGCCGACGGCCCGTTTGCCGGCGTCGCCGTTCCCAAGGACGTCACCGTGAGCCGCCAGGTGCTGGCCGAGCCCGATGCGGTGCTCGCCACCAAGAGCTGGGCCTCGCTGGAAGACGGCACACCGCTGGTCACCGGCGAGCATCGCGGCAAGGGCCTCGTCAGCCTGTTCCACGTGAGCGCCGACATGCGCTGGTCGGATCTGCCGATGTCGGGCACCTTCGTCGAAATGCTGCGGCGGGTCGTCGACATGTCCGGCTACACGTCCAAGCCCGGCGCCGGCGTCGCCAGCGAAGCGACCACCGAGACGGTGGCGCCGCTGCACATCCTCGACGGCTTCGGCGCCTTCGGTCCGCCGCCGGCCACCGCAAAGCCGTTGCCTGCGGATTACCGCTACCGCGCCACATCCGATCATCCGCCGGGCTTCTATGGTCCCGCCGAAGGACCGCTCGCCGTGAACACGCTTGCCAGCGCCGACCGCATCGCCGCGCTGAACACCGCGGGCCTGCGTGCCCGGCATGCCACCTACACCAATGCCGAGCCGCGCGATTTGCGAGGCTGGCTGCTGTCGACGGCGCTGGCGCTGTTCCTGGTCGACGCCATCATCGTCGCGGTGCTCGGCGGCGGCATCGCCGCGCTGCTGCGCCGACGCGCAGCGCCCGCAATGATCATCCTCGCTTTTGTGCTCGCAGGCCTTACCGCGCTCTCGCCGACGCCCTCGCGCGCCGACAGCGCCGCCGACGAGTTCGCGATGAAGGCGACGTCGCAGACCCGCCTCGCCTATGTCGTGACGGGCAATGCCGATGTCGATTCCATCGTCAGGGCCGGCATGTCCGGACTGACGCTGTTCCTGGCGCAGCGCACCGCGCTCGAGGCCGGCGATCCCGTCGGCATCGATCCCGCGCGCGACGAGCTCGCCTTCTTCCCGCTGATCTACTGGCCGATCGTGCCGGGCGCGCCGAAGCCGGCGCAGGACGCCATCAACAAGATCGACGCCTACATGAAGCAGGGCGGCACCGTGCTGTTCGACACCCGCGACGCGATCGAGGCGCCGCCCGGCGCCAACGGCGCCGCGCAGACCCCGGGCATGCAGACGCTGCGCGAGATCCTGTCCTCGCTCGACGTGCCCGAGCTCGAGCCGGTGCCGCGCGAGCATGTGCTGACCAAGACCTTCTATCTGCTGCGCGACTTCCCCGGCCGCTTCGTCACCGGCCAGACCTGGGTCGAGACCCTGCCGCGCGACGAGGACGAGGACAGCGCGCAGCGGCCGGCGCGCGGTGGCGACGGCGTCTCGCCGATCATCATCACCTCGAACGATCTTGCCGGCGCCTGGGCCGTGCGGCCCGACGGCCAGGCCATGCTGCCGGTGACCGGCGGCGACACCCGCCAGCGCGAATTCGCCTACCGCGCCGGCGCCAACATCGTGATGTACACGCTGACCGGCAATTACAAGGCCGACCAGGTGCACGCACCGGCCCTGATCGAACGGCTGGGGCAATAGGATTGAGATGAATTACGGCATCGCATTCACGCCGCTTGTCCCCGCGATCGTGCTGTGGCTCGCGCTCGCCGCGATCGTCGTCATCGCGCTTCTGCTGCTGGTTGCGCGCGCGCGCGGCGCCGCCGTGCGCGTGGCCGCGCTGGCGCTGTTCCTGCTGGCGCTCGCCAATCCCTCCTTCACCCGCGAGGACCGCGATCCCCTCACCTCGGTCGCGGCCGTCGTCGTCGACAAGAGCCCGAGCCAGAATTTCGGCAACCGCAATCGCGAGGCTGCGCAAGCGCAGGAAGCGCTGGTCGACAGCCTGAAGAAGGTCAAGGGGCTGGAGGTCCGCGTCGTCGAGGCCGGACAGGCCGACGGCGAGACCGACGGCACCAAGCTGTTCGGTGCCCTCGCCTCGGCCTTGTCGGACGTGCCGGTCGACCGCGTCGCCGGCGCGTTCCTGATCACCGACGGCCGCGTCCACGACATTCCGGCCAGCGCCGCCGCGCTCGGCTTCCAGGCGCCGGTGCATGCGCTGATCACCGGCCAGAAGGACGAGCGCGACCGCCGCATCGCGATCACGGCGGCGCCGCGCTTCGGCATCGTCGGCCAGACGCAGACCATCAGCTATCGCCTCGACGACCAGGGCGTCACGGGCGAGCGCGCCAAGGTCACGATCCGCAGGGACGGCGAGGTCATCAACGAGCGCACGCTCTCGAGCGGCCAGGCCGCGAGCGTCGACGTCGACATCAAGCATGCCGGCCCGAACATCGTCGAGATCGAGGCCTCGCCGCTGGAGAGAGAGCTGACGCCGGTGAACAACCGCGCCGTCGTCGCCATTGACGGCGTGCGCGACAAGCTGCGCGTGCTGCTGGTCTCGGGCGAGCCGCATTCGGGCGAGCGCACCTGGCGCAATCTGCTCAAGTCCGACGCCAGCGTCGACCTCGTGCATTTCACCATTCTGCGTCCGCCGGAGAAGCAGGACGGCACGCCGATCAACGAATTGTCGTTGATCGCGTTTCCGACCCGCGAGCTGTTCCAGCAGAAGATCAACGAATTCCAGCTGATCATCTTCGATCGCTACGCCCGCCAGGGCGTGCTGCCGATCGCCTATTTCGACAACATCGCGCGCTATGTGCGCGGCGGCGGCGCGGTGCTGGTCTCGGCCGGCCCCGACTACGCCTCCAACACCAGCATCTGGCGCACGCCGCTGGATTCGGTGCTGCCGGCAGAGCCGGTCGGCGTGACGGAAAAGCCGTTCTATGCGCACCTGTCCGACGTCGGCAAGCGCCACCCCGTCACGCGCGCCCTGGAGGGCTCCGCGAGCGAGCCGCCGCGCTGGAGCCGTTTCTTCCGCACCGTCGACACCCGCAATTCCGTCAACCCGCCGGTGATGACGGGAGCCGACGGCAAGCCGCTTCTATTCCTGTCGCGCTTCGGCGAGGGCCGCGTCGCGCTTCTGCTCTCCGACCACATCTGGCTGTGGGCGCGCGGCTATGAGGGCGGCGGCCCGCATCTGGACCTGCTCAGGCGGATGTCCCACTGGCTGATGAAGCAGCCGGACCTCGACGAAGAGGCACTGCGCCTCCAGGTGCAGGGCAAGAACCTCGTCGTGGTGCGTCAGACCATGGCCGACAGCGTCCAGCCGGTGAGCGTGACCTCGCCGTCCGGCGTGGCGCAGGATCTGACGCTGAGCCCCGGCGATCCCGGCGAATGGCGCGCCAGCCTTCCCGCGAGCGAGCTCGGCCTGTGGCAGGCTACCGACGGCACGCTGAAGGCGCTGATCAATGTCGGCCCGACCAATCCGAAGGAGTTTTCGGAGGTCACCTCCACCGTCGAGACCTTGAAGCCGCTGACACAGGCGACCGGGGGCAACGCCGTGCGCGTCGCCAGCGGCGCCGACGTCGAGCTGCCGCGCATCCTGCCGGTGCGCTCGGCCAGCGTCTTTGCCGGCGACGGCTGGATGGGCGTGCGGATGCGCGACGCCAGCGTCGTCAAGGGCGTCGGCGTGCTGCCGATCTTCGCCGGCCTGATCGGCCTGTTGCTGCTGCTCGGCGCGTTTGCCGTGACCTGGGTCCGCGAGGGGCGGTAGTTGCCCGAAGCTTGATTGGACGAGACTCGCGTAGCGCCGCGACGGCGGTGCGCTCCCTCCCCCCTTGTGGCGGAGGGCTAGGGAGGGGGTAGCCCAGGAAAAGGGGCCGGTTGTTGACGATGCATCGGGCCTGGTGCGCGACGGTAAGAGTCCCCGTGTGGCCCCCCTCCCTGCCCCTCCCCCACAAGGGGGGAGGGAACGGAGAGAGCAACGCTGTCCGCTGAACTGGACTTGAATCCATCGTGCTCTAGTTGCCCGAACGACACATCGGGCCGGCTGCCTGCACAGGCAGGCCTGCCCCGCCGTTGACATCCGCCGACCTGTCGCGCGATGTTACATTATAACGTCGCGACGTCAGGGAATTGATGTGCCGCGACGTGGGGGTGGTTTTTCCAGATGAAGTGGTTCCGGTCGAATATCAGGCACGGCGCCCGGCTCGCGTTGTTCGCGATGCTGGTGCAGTTCGCGCTGACGTTCGGGCATAGCCACTGGTTCGCGCAGGCTGCGCCGCTTGCCCAGGCTTCGCTCCAGCAGACCGATAGCGCCAACGGCGTTGCTGCGGTCGACCGCGCCGCGGTCCAGAAGCAATCGCCCGCCGCTCCCGACCGCGAGCATCCCGGCGAGGACAATTGCGCGATCTGCGCCGTCGTCGCGATGGCGGGCACTGTCATTTCGGCAACGCCGCCCGTGCTGCTGCTGCCGCAGGCGATCGAGTTGCTCCACCGCACCACTGATGCCGAATTTCTCCATCTGAAATCGGCCGGCACGGCGTTCCAGCCGCGCGCCCCTCCCGCGTCCTGACTCTCAACATCGCTTGATCACGCCCGGGCTCGCCGCGCATCGGCAATGCCCGGGAGACGTTGAAGTCGAATTCCGTCGCGCCGCGACGGCAGGCCGCCTCCGATCAGCACACAATCATGCGGACGGCGCCTGACTGGAATCAGGACCATGTCATTTCAATCGCGACGCGCGCAGCGTCTTGGCGGAGCAAGCCTGCTCCTGCTCGGCGCCGCCGCCACGCCCGCTTTCGCCCAAACGCCTGCGCAAGACAAATCGTCGACCGAGATCCCCGCCGTCACCGTGACGGCGCCGAGCCCCATCGTGCGCAGAGCGGTGGTGCCGTCGCGCAATCCGGGCCGCGGCACGCGCACCGCGCGGGTGCGCAGCCCCCAACAAGCGGCGGAAGCAGAGCCGGCAGCCGCCGTGCCCGCCGCGCCTCAGCAGGGCGTGCTGCCTGTCGTGACCAACCAGTTCGCGACGGTCACGGTGGTGCCGAACGAGGAGATCCGCCGCGAGGGCGGCGGCCAGCTCGGCGATCTCCTGTTCTCCAAGCCGGGCATCACCGGCTCGAGCTTCGCGCCCGGCGCATCCAGCCGGCCGATCATCCGGGGTCTCGACGTCAACCGCGTCGGCATCGTCGAGAATGGCACCAATTCGAACGGCGCGTCCGATCTCGGCGAGGATCATTTCGTGCCGATCGATCCGCTCGCGACCAACCAGATCGAAGTGGTGCGCGGGCCCGCCGCGCTGCGCTACGGCTCGACCTCGATCGGCGGCGTCGTCAGCGCCACGAACAACCGGATTCCGGATGCGGTGCCGTCCTGCGCGCCGTCATTTCAGGCTTACGGCCTGCCGACCAAGGCGCCGCTAGCGACCGCCGCGACCTCGCCTTGCGTCACCGCCGAGACCCGCACCGCGTTCTCTTCGGTCGACCGCGGCGTCGAAAGCGGCGTACTGCTCGACACCGGCGGCGGCAATTTTGCGTTCCATGCCGACGCCTATGGCCGCACGACCTCGGACTATTCCATCCCGAGCTATCCCTATCTGAACGATCAGTCGCGCCCCGTGAACGGCCGCCAGCCGAACTCGGCGACGCGCTCGGACGGCGCCTCGATCGGCGGCTCCTACTTCTTCCAGGGCGGCTATATCGGCGCATCGATCACGCAGAACGACTCGCTCTACCACATCCCCGGCATCGACGGCGCCGACCACAAGACGCGGATCGACGGCCACCAGACCAAGATCAACGTCAAGGGCGAGTACCATCCCGACGCCGCCGCGATCGACGCCGTCCGCTTCTGGGCCGGCGCGACCGACTATCGGCACAATGAGATCGGACTTGCCGATCCCGCCGACCTCAACAGCGACGGCATCAGGCAGACCTTCACCAACAAGGAGCAGGAAATCCGCACCGAGGTGCAGCTGATGCCGTTCAACGCGCGCTTCGCCGAAGTGACGACGGCGCTGGGTTTCCAGGTCGGGCATCAGGAATTGAGCGCGCCGAGCCCGGATAATCCCGGCATGCTGTTCAACGGCCTGTGGGACCCCAACAACAGCACGCGCGTCGCCGGTTACGCCTTCAACGAGTTCAAGTTCACTGAGGCGACGCGGGCACAGATCGCCGGCCGCATCGAGCATGTCGAGCTGCACGGCACGACGCCGGACTTCCCGGCCGATTATTTGCCCGACGGCACGCCGCAGGCGGCGATCGCGCGCAATCCGTCCTTCACGCCCAAGAGCGGCAGCATCGGCCTGCTGCAGGATCTGCCGGGCGGCATGGTCGGCAGCATCACCGCGCAATATGTCGAGCGCGCGCCGAAGGCGGCCGAATTGTTCTCGCGCGGCGGCCATGACGCGACTGCGACCTTCGACATCGGCAATCCCAACCTCACCATCGAGACCGCGAAATCGGTCGAGCTCGGCGTGCGCAAGGCGACGGGGCCGTTCCGGTTCGAGGCGACGGTCTACTACACGCATTTCGACAATTTCATCTATCGCCGCCTCACCGGCGTGTCCTGCGATGACGACTTTGCCTCGTGCGGTGCGCCGGGCGCCGAGCTGAACCAGGCGGTGTATTCGCAGCGCAATGCCAACTTCCGCGGCGGTGAATTCCAGTCGCAGCTCGACGTCGGCGCGTTCCAGGGCGGCATCTGGGGCATCGAGAACCAGCTCGACGTGGTCCGCGCCACCTTCAGCGACGGCACCAACGTGCCGCGGATTCCGCCGGTGCGGATGGGCGGCGGCGTGTTCTGGCGCGACGACAACTGGCTGATGCGCGTCAACCTCTTGCACGCCTTCGCGCAGAACAATGTCGCCGTGATCGCGGAGACGCCGACGGCGGGCTACAATCTGTTGAAGGCCGAGGTCAGCTACAAGACCAAGCTCGACCGCAACTGGTTCGGCGCGCGCGAGATGATGGCCGGCATCGTCGGCAACAATCTCCTCAACGAGAACATCCGCAACTCGGTGTCCTACACCAAGGACGAGGTATTGATGCCCGGCATCGGCGTGCGCGCGTTCGCGAACTTCAAGTTCTGACGGTAATCAAGCCGGGGCCCGCGGGCCCCGGTACACCGTCACTGCGAGCGAAACGAAATCCGGGCTACGGAATCTGTGCGAGCCGCTTCTCGAAGCGCCACTGATCCACGGGGAAAGGCCCCTTCGAGGTTTCCGACATCATCACGAAGGTGCCGGCGTTGCGCCAGCCGCTCTTCTCGTAGAATCGGGCGGCGCGCATGTTGCCGACCGCGCAGGCGAGCCACGCCAGCTCCACACCACGCGCGGCGAGCCGTGCTTCCGCATCGGCGATCAGCGCCGCAGCCACGCCCGTCCCGTGGGCGGTTGGCGACACGAAGAGCTGGTACAGTTCATCGCCCTTGAGGGCGCACAAGCCGAGCGGCGCACCGGAGGGGCCGACGACACAGATGTCGGCAAGCCTGACCGCGAGGCGATCGCGAAAGCTCGCCAGCGTGCGGAGGCGAACCAGTTCGGGCGGCGCAAGATGCGCATGCGACCCGTGCCAGGCATCGTGCCACAGCTGCGCGAGGTGGTCGATCTCCGTGGGATCGGCTGGACGCACCTGCATTGGCGATACTCCGTATGAGCGTCGTAGCCTGGATGAGCGAAGCGACATCCGGGGGCGTTGCATCAGCATCGACAGGTTTCCCGGATAACGCTTGGCTCATCCGGGCTACAAGCTACGAGGCTCACGCCTATCCTGCCCGCGCCTTGCTCCAGTCCGGGCCGACCGGGCCCGATACGCCTTCGAAGGCACCGTCGATGAGCTCGAACACCAGGATGCGGGCGGCGTCGACCGGGCCGGGCATGGTGACGCGGCCTTTCGGGACCGGCTTGAAGCCGACACGGCTGTAATAGGGCTCGTCGCCGACCAGCAGCACGAGGCGGTGACCTTTCGCCTTCGCGTCCTTTAGCGCCCGCTCCATCAGCAGACGGCCGACACCGCGGCCGCGGAACGGCGGCTCGACCGTGAGCGGGCCAAGCAGCAGCGCCGGCGTCTCGCCGACCAGCACCGGCAATTGCCTGACCGAGCCGACCAGCAGCGTGCCGATGCGGGCGGTGAAGGACAATTCGAGCAGATGGTCGACGTGCTCGCGGATCCGGTAGGCGCTGAGGACGAAGCGGCCGGGACCGAAGGTACGTTCGTGCAGCCGCTCGATCGACTGGGCATCGCCAGCGGCCTCGGGGAGAATGGTCAGTGAAAGATCGGTCATGTCAATTCGCGGGATAGCACCTGAACGCAGCGCGGTCCATCGGGCAACAAGGCGCTCAGCTCCTTTTCAAGGTCGACGGGAGAGGTGTTCTGAAACCCTCGGCTTGCATTCGTTCAACTCCAACTCCTGACGCATCAGGCCGTCCTCAGCGCCACGTCGCAATCGGGGGCTTGCCGTCCAGCACTTCGGCGATCCGCAGCCGCGTCCCTCGCGTGGTGCCGTCGGGCAGCGCCGTGAGCGCGAAGAACCCGCATTCGACGATCTCGCGGTTGGGCTCGGGCTGGCGGTCCTGCCTGAACTGCTTGACGACGTAGACCGCGACGTGGTCGCGGCGGGAAACGTGGCTGTTGAGGAAGATGCCGTGCAGTACGGCCTCGCCAGTGAGGTCGATGTCGCCCTCCTCCTTGAGCTCGCGCCGCATCGCCTGCTCCATGCTCTCGCCGTGGTCGACGCCGCCGCCGGGCAGGTACCAGCCGCTGACGTAGCTGTGCCTGACCAGAAACACCCGATTCTCGGCATCCAGCACCACGGCGCGGACGCCGAGCGTCATGCCGCGGACGATGAGGAAATAGGCGTGGAAGACTCGCCGCAGCAGCGGCTCGAATTTTCGTCGAATGCGGTCCAGACGATCTCCCATCAGGCTTCCTTTGAGGCCGCTGTCCCGGCGCCGCTTGCACAGTCCCCGCGACCTTGCCATTACAACGTAGCAATAGCGAGGCAATCGCACGCCATGACTCACAACACGCTGGCCCCCTTCACGCTCGCCCATCTGTCCGATCCGCATCTAGCGCCCTTGCCGAAACCGCGACTGATCGAGCTCGCCGGCAAGCGTGTGCTCGGCTACGTCAACTGGACGCGCAACCGCCACAAGTACCAGCGCCGCGAGGTACTCGACGCGCTGGTCGCCGACATGAAGGCGCAGGCGCCCGACCACATCGCGGTGACGGGCGATCTCGTCAACCTCGCGCTGGAAGCCGAGTTCGCCCCTGCCCGCGCCTGGCTCGAGGGCGTCGGCCCGCCCGACCGCGTCACCACGATTCCCGGCAATCACGACGCCTATGTCCGCGCCACCTCGCATCGCTTCGGCGAAACGTTTGCGCCCTATCTTGCCGGCGACGACGGCGGCATCGGCTTTCCATCCGTGCGCCGGCGCGGGCCGCTCGCGCTGATCAGCCTGTCCACGGCGGTGCCGACCCTGCCGCTGATGGCGACGGGCACGCTCGGGCGCGATCAGCTCGACTCTCTTGCAGCAATGCTCGAACGGCTCGCGGCCGAGGACGTCTTCCGCGTGCTGCTGGTGCACCATCCCCTGAAGTCCGATGCGCGGCAGAAGCGGATGACAGATTCGGCCGCGCTGCTGGCGCTGCTCAAGCGCCACGGCGTCGAACTGATCCTGCACGGGCACGACCACATTCATTCGACGATGTGGTTCGAGGGTCCCAACGGCAACATTCCCGCGCTCGGCGTACCCTCGGCTTCCGCGCTCGCGCACGGGCGCTACCCGGCCGCGGCCTACAACCTTTTCACGATCGAGAAGGACAATGCCGGCTGGCGTTGCGAGCAGACGGTGCGGAGCCTTGGGGCTGGGTTTCAGATGGGGCAGATCAAGCATACGCGGTTGATTTAGCTCGCCGTCATCCCGGGAGAGATCCGTAGCCCGGATGGAGCGCAGCGTAATCCGGGACAGTGCATCTTTCGCGACCGGTTTCTCGGATTGCGCTGCGCTCCATCCGGGCTACGAGCGGTGGTCTTCACCAACTCTGCAGGGCCGCCAGCACGGCGAGACCGAACAAGGCGGCGGCGCCGAGCACGAAGCCGAACACGAACGGCCACAGGCGTGAGCGGCGCGGCGGCGGCGCGACCTCGGGCTTCGGTTCGGGCGGGACCACCATCGCATGCTCGCGCTCGACCATGCGGCGCGCGACATAGTCGGTGACGGCCTCGACGATCACAGTGGTGTCGTGCGATTCGGCGAGCACGATGCGGCCGAAGCGGGTGTCCTGGACGAAGCGGTACATCCGCTTGTCGCGCCCCATCACGATGTGGGCGACGACGTCGATCCAGAGTCTGGGCGTATCGCCCTGGCTGATGCCGCGGTCGAACAGGTCGATCCTGTCGGGCACCTGCGCGAACAGGGGATCGAGCGCGTCGTTGAGAATCTCGAGCCGCGCCACCTCGGCGTCCCTGAGATCGACGACGACGCCGGTCCGGTCGGCGGCCTCGATCCGCGCGCGCAGCAGCGCATCGCGCAGCCGCACCGGGCGCGGCTGGCCGGGATGGGTCCCGCTGGTTTCGGGCTCTGACATTGTCGGCCTCGTCCTCGACTTTCCTCCATTAACCTATCAGCAACCACGAGGCCCGCAAAGGGTCCATAATTCCAGATACTTACGGCACCCACAGGCGATTGACCTGTGCCAAAAACAGACGATCCCACCCAGGCAGCGCCTGGATGGGACCATCCGTCCTTGGACGTCTTCTTAATTCAGGTCGGCAGCCAGGCCCTTAGGCCGAGACGCGCGACGGCTCTTCCACGATGGAGAAGCGGACGCCGGCCTTGTGGCGGTTCTCTTCCGAGACCGTGCGCCAGGCGTCCTCGGCCTCCTTGCGGGTCTTGAACGGACCCTGCACCTGGGCAGAGCCTTCCACGAGCTTGTGGAAGTTCATCGAACCGAACTCGCCGCCGATCACCCAGAAATTGCTGCCTTTGGTCATTGTCAGTCTCCTGTCCAATAGCGTGCTGCGTTAGCCGAACTGGTTCATCGTGTTGTGGGCGCCGCCCGCCTTCAGGGCTGCCTCGCCGGCGAAGTATTCCTTGTGGTCGTCGCCGATGTCGGAGCCGGCCATGTTCTGGTGCTTGGCGCAGGCGATGCCCTGACGGATCTCGGCGCGCTGGACGTTCTTGACGTAGCCGAGCATGCCCTGGTCGCCGAAATACTCCTTCGCCAGATTGTCGGTCGAGAGCGCCGCCGTGTGATAGGTCGGCAACGTGATCAGGTGATGGAAGATGCCGGCACGCTTGGCCGAATCCGCCTGGAAGGTGCGGATGCGCTCGTCGGCTTCCTGCGCCAGCGGCGTATCGTCGTATTCCGGCTTCATCAGCTCGGCACGGTTGTACTTGCTGACGTCCTTGCCGGCTTCCTTCATCGCGTCGTAGACCTGCCAACGGAAGTTCAGCGTCCAATTGAAGGACGGCGAGTTGTTGTAGGCCAGCTTCGCGTTCGGGACGACCTTGCGGATGCGATCGACCATCTTGGCGATCTGCTCGATATGCGGCTTCTCGGTCTCGATCCAGAGCAGGTCGGCGCCGTTCTGTAGCGAGGTGATGCTGTCCAGCACGCAGCGGTCTTCGCCAGTGCCGGGACGGAACTGGTAAAGGTTCGAGGGCAGCCGCTTCGGACGCATCATCTTGCCGTTGCGGTTGATGATGACGTCGCCATTGCGGGCGTTCTCCGCGGTGATTTCCTCGCAATCGAGGAAGCTGTTGTACTGGTCGCCGATGTCACCGGGCTTGTGGCTGACGGCGATCTGCTGCGTCAGGCCGGCGCCGAGCGAATCGGTGCGGGTCACGATGACACCGTCTTCGACGCCGAGCTCGAGGAAGGCGTGGCGGCAGGCGCGGATCTTCGCGATGAACACTTCGTGCGGCACGGTGACCTTGCCGTCCTGGTGGCCGCACTGCTTCTCGTCCGAGACCTGGTTCTCGATCTGCAGCGCGCAGGCGCCCGCTTCGATCATCTTCTTGGCGAGCAGATAGGTCGCCTCGGCGTTGCCGAAGCCGGCGTCGATGTCGGCGATGACGGGGACGACATGGGTCTGGAAGTTGTCGATCTTCTCGATCAACTCCTTCTCACGGGTCTTGTCGCCTTCCTTGCGCGCCTTGTCGAGCAGGCGGAAGATGTCATTGAGCTCGCGCGAGTCGGCCTGACGCAGGAAGGTGTAGAGCTCCTCGATCAGCGCCGGCACCGAAGTCTTCTCGTGCATCGACTGGTCGGGCAGCGGGCCGAACTCGGAGCGCAGCGCCGCGATCATCCAGCCCGAGAGATACAGATAGGTGCGATCGGTCTTGCCGCCGAAGTGCTTCTTGACCGAGATCAGCTTCTGCTGGGCGATGAAACCGTGCCAGCAGCCCAGCGACTGGGTGTACTTGGTGGGGTCGTTGTCATAGGCGGCCATGTCGGCGCGCATCAAGGCCGCGGTGTAGCGGGCGACGTCGAGGCCGGTCCTGAAGCGGTTCTGCAGGCGCATGCGTGCGACGGCCTCGGCCGTCACTCCGTTCCAGGTCGGCTGGGTCTTGAGGAGCGCCTGGGCCGCCTCGACCTCGTTCTGATACGAACCCGGGCCCTGAAGGGTGCTGATGCCGCGCGGCTGGTAGTTCATGTGCCTGATCCTTTCGCTGACGATAGCGATGGTTGCCATCGACATTCTTGACAGTGCATTGCGAGATGCGTGTCAGGAGCTAAACGCGAAAACAGAAACTTCGTATAGATGGCTTGTTTTTTATTGGTGATGTCATGTAACATCAGAACATGTAACGGATGTTATTTTGTAAAGTTTGTAAAAATTATAGGTCAGCTAGACTGTCCTTAATGCGCACGGAGTCCTGAGACATGCCCGCCAATTCCGGCAAGAAACTCTTCGTCGGCCCGCGGTTCCGCAGGATTCGGCAGCAATTGGGGCTGTCGCAGACCCAAATCGCCGAGGGGCTCGGGATCTCGCCGAGCTATGTCAACCTGATCGAGCGCAACCAGCGCCCGGTGACGGCGCAGATCCTGCTCCGGCTGGCCGAGACCTATGACCTCGATTTGCGCGACCTCGCCACTGCCGACGAGGACCGCTTCTTCGCCGAGCTCAACGAGATCTTCTCCGACCCGCTGTTCCGCCAGATCGACGTTCCCAAGCAGGAGCTGCGCGACCTCGCCGAGCTCTGCCCCGGCGTCACCCATGCGCTGCAGCGGCTCTACGCCGCCTACACCGAGGCGCGCCAGGGCGAGACGCTGGCGGCGGCGCAGATGGCCGACCGCGACGTCGGCACGCGCTATGAGGCCAATCCGGTCGAGCGCGTGCGCGAGCTGATCGAGGCCAACCGCAACTATTTTCCGGAACTCGAGCAGGCCGCGGAGGCTCTTCGCGATGAGCTGAACGTGCCGGCCGAGGGGCTCTATGCAGCGCTCGCGGCGCGCTTACGTGAAAAGCATTCGATCCAGACCCGCGTCATGCCGGTCGACGTGATGCGCGAGACGCTGCGGCGTTTCGACCGCCATCGCCGCCAGTTGCTGATCTCCGAACTGGTCGATCCGCCCGGCCGCGCCTTCCAGCTCGCCTTCCAGCTCGGCCTCGGCGAATGCGCGCAGCATCTCGAGAGCATCATCGGCCGCGCCGGCCCGCTCGACGACGCGCCGCGCCGGCTGTTCCGCATCACGCTCGGCAACTACTTTGCAGCGGCCGTGATGATGCCCTACCCCGCGTTCCTCGCCGCGGCCGAGGCGCTGAATTACGACATCCACGTGCTGGCGCAGCGCTTCAATTCCGGCTTCGAGCAGGTCTGCCACCGCCTCACCACTTTGCAGCGGCCGAACGCGCGCGGCATTCCGTTCTTCCTCTTGCGCGTCGACAATGCCGGCAACGTCTCCAAGCGCTTCTCCTCCGGCACCTTTCCGTTCTCGAAATTCGGTGGCACCTGCCCGCTGTGGAACGTGCACTCGACCTTCGACACGCCCGATCGCCTGCTCAAGCAGGTGATCGAGCTCTCCGACGGCACGCGCTATTTCTCGATCGCGCAGATGGTGCGCCGCCCCGTCGCGCCGCACCCGCTGCCGCAACCGCGCTTCGCCATCGGTCTCGGCTGCGAGATCCGCCACGCCGCGCGCCTGACCTACGCCGCCGGCATCGACCTCGAGAAGACCGAGGGCACCCCGATCGGCGTCAACTGCCGCCTCTGCGAGCGCGAAAACTGCGCCCAGCGCGCCGAGCCGCCGATCACGCGCACGCTGATTTTGGACGAGACGACGCGGCGGGTGTCGAGCTTCGCGTTCTCGAATGCGCGGGAGTTGTGAGGGGCACTCTCTCCTCCGTCATGGCCGGGCTTGACCCGGCCATCCACGCGCTTCAGCGTGCGAGGAAAGACGTGGATGCCCGGGACAAGCCCGGGCATGACGACCGAATATGCGGCCGCTGCTCGCCACTATCGCAAACAAGGCCCTACGCCAGCGTATGCACGATCACCGGCCCCGCAGCCGCGCTCGCATGCCCCGCAAGCAACGGCCCCAGATCCTTCTCGATCCAGGCGATCGCGCGCCGGTTCGCCTCCTCCGCCTGCTCGAACTTGTCGAAGATCGAGATCGCTGTCACCGTGTCGTCGCCGGCATAGACGACGTAATAGGCACGGAAACCGTCGACGTCGCTGATGATCGGAACGGCGCCGTCCTTGATGCGGCGCGCCAGCTCTTCCGCGCTCCCGCTTTTCGCCTTGGCCTGACGGATGGCGGCATACATGGGCATCCTCCCTTCCGGCTGTCTGGATCTACGGGCCCTGTGCCCTGCCATGAATCTACACCTTGGCGCCCATCCCGTCATCCTGTGAGGAGCGCGCCCTTGCGCGCGTCTCGAAGGACGAGGCGGGCACGAGAAGCCGTTACCCACCCCGCCGCTCCGACACCAACCTCAGCCACGCCGCTGAATGAAACGCGCTCATCAAGAGATACATCGGCACCATTCCGCCGAGCAGAGACCCCTGCCCGGCGGCGCACAGCAGGTCTGCCGCATCGGCGCCGCGCACGGTCGTCAGCACGGCCATGATCGCGAAGGTTGGCGTCGCCGCCAAGGCCAGCCACTTGGCGAGATGGCGCGCAGCCACCACGCCATCGCGGCCGGCGCCGGCGGTTGCGTTGAGCGGACTAGTCACGTCCTTGCGCGGCCTCGTCGCGAAAGGCCTTCTCGCCGGCGTCCGAGATCTCGACCCATTTCTTGTCGGGCGCCGCGCCTTCGGTGTAGCTGTCGTGCCAGTTCCACCATTTGTAGGTTGGCGTCTGCGGATAGCCTTTTGGCGAGTCTTCCCAGACCTCCTGGCGGCCGAGCGGCGTGATGTCGAGATAATTCCAGGTGCCGCCCATCTGCTCGTCGCCGCGGCTCTTGACGAAATAGGTGCGGAAGATGCGGTTGCCGTCGCGGTAGAACACGTTGGTGCCATGCCATTCGTCGACGCCGAAATCGGCATCAAAGCTGTCGGTGACGGTGACCCACGGCATGGTCCAGCCCATATGCTTCTTCAGCCTGACGATGTCGGCTTGCGGCGCCCGCGAGGCGAACACCAGCGTGGTATCGCGGGCGTTGAGATGCGCGACATGGGCGACCTGGTCGGCGACCATGGAGCAGCCGCGGCAGGCGTGATCAGGCCAGCCGAACACGCCGGGCTCGAAGAAGGCGCGGTAGACGATCAGCTGCCGCCGGCCCTGGAACAGGTCGAGCAGGCTGACCTTGCCGCCGGGCCCCTCGAACGCATAGGTTTTGGAAACTTCCATCCACGGCATGCGCCGGCGCTCGGCGGCCAGGGCGTCGCGGGCACGGGTATGCGCCTTTTCCTTCACGAGCAGTTGCTGACGGGCGGCCTCCCAGTCCTGCGGCGACACCACCGGCGGTGTTTGCATGCCTGCCTGTCCGTTATTCCGTTCGTTTTGGGCTAATGTCATCATGACTCTCCGAATTCCTTGCTTGACGTCTTGCCTGGGCGATCACCGCGCGTCTCGCGGAACCGCTCGCCCTTCACTGCACCTTGTCGGCCGTCAACGAATTCTGGCACCTCGCGGTTGCGCGGTGGGAGTAACAAGTGTGGCGGGATTGACATGGAGTCGCTGATCACGGCCGCAGCGCGCGCGCTCGAGGCCGGCGATCCGCTCGGCGCGCTGAACCGCGTCGCGCTGCGCAACGATGCGCCGTCGCTGGCGCTGCGCGGCATCGCCATGGCGCAGCTCGGCGATCTCGCGAAGGCGAAGACGCTGCTGCGAAGCGCGGCGCGCGCGTTCGGTCCGCGCGAGGCGGTGGCGCGCGCCAGATGCGTGGTGGCCGAAGCCGAGATCGCGCTGGTTTCGCGCGATCTGAGCTGGCCGACGAAGACGCTCGCGGCGGCGCGGACGACGCTCGAAAAGCACGGCGATGTCGCCAATGCCACGCATGCAGGCCACATCGAGGCCCGCCGTCTTCTTCTCGTCGGACGGCTCGACGACGCCGAGCGTATCCTCGCCGAGCTCGGCACCTCCTTACTCCCGCCTGCCCCGCAGGTCGTCCGCGAGCTCGTGGTCGCCGGCATCGCAATACGGCGGCTCAGAACCAAAGACGCGCGCGCGGCGCTTACCCGGGCGGCCGACGCAGCGAGCCTGGCGGGCATCCCAGGGCTGACAGCCGAGGTCGAGAGCACAAACCGCGTGCTCGATACGCCCGCGGCACGCCTGATCACGCGCGGCGACGAACGTCCGTTGCTGCTGGAGCAGGTCGAGGAGCTCGCGACCTCGGACGCGCTGGTCGTGGACACCTTCCATCATTCGGTGCGCAGGCGAGGCACGATCGTATCTCTCGGGACCCGCCCGGTGCTGTTCGCGCTCGTCCGCCTCCTGGCGCAGGCCTGGCCCGCTGACGTCTCGCGCGAAGCGCTGATGTCAGGGGCGTTCGGCGCCAGGCACGTCGATGAATCGCATCGCGCCCGCTTGCGCGTGGAGATCGGCCGCCTCCGCGCCAAGCTCAAGCCTGTGGCCGATGTGACTGCGACGAAGCAGGGCTTTGCACTGACGCCGCGCAAGACGCGGCAGGTCATGGTGCTGGCGCGGCCCGTCGAGGAGAAGCACGCCGCTGTCCTCGCCTTCCTCTCCGATGGCGAGCCGTGGTCGAGCTCTGCGCTCGCGCTGGCGCTGGGAACCAGTGCGCGCACGGTGCAACGCGCGCTCGACGAGCTGGCGCGATCGAACAAGGTGCAGTCGTTCGGACATGGGCGGGCGCGGCGCTGGATGATGCCGCCCGTCCCCGGTTTCCCGACAGGCTTGTTACTCCCCACGCCGCTGCTGAAGACGTAAGGTAGGAGCACATCACAGGGAGCGAGCACATGAAGCGTTCAGCCGCCGAGATCGTCAGGGAGTACGGCCCTTTTGCCGGCGTCGAAGCCGTGCACGGCGTCACCTATGACGGCACCCATGTCTGGTTCGCATCCGGCGACAAGCTGAACGCGGTCGATCCTGATAGCGGCAAGGTCGCGCGCTCCCTCGATGTCGCGGCCCATGCGGGAACGGCGTTCGACGGAAGGCACCTGTTCCAGATCGCCGAGGATCGCATCCAGAAGATCGATGCCGCCTCGGGCAAGGTGGTCGCCAGCATTCCGGCTCCCGGCGGCGGTGGCGACTCCGGCTTGGCCTGGGCCGAGGGCTCACTGTGGGTCGGGCAATATCGCGAGCGCAAGATCCATCAGGTCGATCCGGACACCGGGAAAGTGCTTCGCACCATCGAGAGCAAGCGCTTCGTGACCGGGGTGACCTGGGTCGACGGCGAGCTCTGGCACGGCACCTGGGAGGGCGAGGATAGCGATATCAGGCGGATCGACCCTGCCACGGGCAGGGTGCTCGAGCAGCTCGACCTCCCCGCGGGGACGATGGTGTCAGGGCTGGAGTCCGACGGCGGCGACCGCTTCTTCTGCGGCGGTGGCCCTAACGGCAATGTGAGAGCGGTCCGCCGTCCCCGGCGCGGCTAGCCCCCGACGATGGTCGGAATGCACGGCAGCGATGCGGTCGCTGCCGTTAACCCATTCGCCCCAATTCCACCCCATCGGTGCGCTCTAGCGCCCTCCTCGCCTGCCCTGTAGAATCCCTGCCGGGGCGGCTTGGGGGATCGATGCGACTGACGTTGAATCTGAAGACCATCACGATCGCCGTCGTAGTGCTCGCGGCGTCGTTCTTCATCAGCTTGAAGGCCATGGACTGGCTGTCGCCGCGCGCGACGAATTCCGCGCCGCCGGTGGCGCAACTGCCGCCGTTGCCGCCGGTCGCGAAGAGCTCGATCGTCGTGGCGCCCGTCGCCATCGGGCTGTCGGCGATCCGCGACCAGGCCGAGAAGGCCGCGCCGCGCAATTTCGCCGGCAAGGCCGACAACCCGATCTCGCAGATCCTGGAGAACGCCGACATCGGCTGGACCGCCGTGCGCGGGCCGATGGCAGCTGCCGGCGACAAGGACGTGCTGACGATCTCGACACCGCTCAGCGGCAAGCTGAACGTGACGGGCTCGCTGTCCTCGAAGGCCACAGGCGCACTCGGCGACGCGCTCGGCAGTGTGCTCGGCGGTGACGCGGCGAAACGGATCGGCGCCGTCAACATCAAGAATTTGAACGCCAGCGCGGAGATCAAGGGCAACGTGGTCGTCACCTCGCGCCCGAAGCTCGCGGCCAACTGGCATCTGGAGCCCAATCTCGGCGCCCAGGTCAATCTCGGCGACACCAACCTCAACGTCGCCGGCGCCAAGGTCAACGTGCCGGCGCAGGTCAAGCCGCTGATCGACAAGAATGTCGGCGAGCAGATCAACATCGTCTCCGAACGCATCCGCAACGATCCGAGCCTGCGCGAGAATGCGAAGCTGCAATGGGCCAAGGCCTGCCGCTCGATCCCGCTGCAGGGCCCCGGCGCCTCGGGCGCACTGCCGCCGCTCTGGCTGGAGATGAAGCCGATCCGCGCCATTGCCGCGCAGCCGCGCGTCGATGCCCAGGCTGTGACGCTGCTGATGGGCCTGGAAGCGGAGACGCGCGTGACGTCGACGCAGACTAAGCCGGACTGCCCGTTCCCCGACAAGATCTCGATCGTGCCGCCGACCGGCACCGGCGTGAACATCGGCGTTCCCATCGACGTGCCCTTCACCGAGATCAACAAGCTGATCGCCGCCCAGATGGTTGGCCACACCTATCCCGAGGACGGCTCCGGCCCCGTCGACGTCACCGTCAAGAGCGTCAACGTGGTCCCGTCGGGCGAGCGCCTGCTGATCTCGCTTTTGGTGCGCGCCAAGGAAAAGAAGAGCTGGCTCGGTCTCGGCGCCGAGGCGACCGTGCACATCTGGGGCCGGCCGGTGCTCGACCAGGCCCAGCAGACCCTGCGGCTCACCGACATCCAGCTCGCGGTGGAGTCGGAAGCCGCTTTTGGCCTCTTGGGTGCCGCGGCGCGCGCGGTGGTGCCGCAGATGCAGCAGGCGTTGCTGCAGAGGGCGACGCTTGACCTGAAGCCGATTGCGGCGAACGCGCGCGAGAAGATCGCTGGCGTCATCGCGGACTTCCAGAAAAGCGAGGATGGTGTCAAGGTCGACGCCAAGATCGACAGCCTGACGCTGGCCGACATCGCCTTCGATTCCAAGACGCTGCGCGTGGTCGCGGAAGCCGGCGGCACGCTGAATGTGTCGGTGACGAAGCTGTCGGGGATGTAGCTCGCTTCGCTCGCCGTACCTGGGCGCCTCTTCGTCGGTTGCGCCGCTGGCATTCTGATCGGAGGGTGCTAAGCTGTTCCTCGCAGCCTCGAATGAGGTGCTGACAGCACTGTAGTGAGTAACGCGAGGGACAAGATGGAAGCCGGCATGGTCACGCCTGCGCCGGCACTGGTGCGCTTTTCCGGCATTCAGAAGACCTATGATGGCGAGCATCTCGTGGTGAAGAACCTCGATCTCGACATCAGGAAGGGCGAGTTCATCACGCTGCTTGGCCCGTCGGGCTCGGGCAAGACGACCACGCTGATGATGCTGGCCGGCTTCGAGGTTCCGACCCATGGCGAGATCTACCTCGCAGGCCGGCCCATCAAGAACATGCCGCCGCACAAGCGCGACATCGGCATGGTGTTCCAGAACTATGCCTTGTTTCCGCACCTGACGATCGCGGAGAATATCGCCTTCCCGCTGTCCGTTCGCAAGACGAACAAGGCGGACGTGCAGGAGCGCGTCAACGCGGCGTTACGCATGATCAAGATGGAAACCCTGGCGCACCGGCGGCCCGGACAGCTGTCGGGCGGTCAGCAGCAGCGCGTGGCGCTGGCCCGCGCGCTGGTCTTCAATCCGCAGCTCGTGCTGATGGACGAGCCGCTGGGCGCTCTCGACAAGCGCCTGCGGGAGCAGATGCAGCTGGAGATCAAGCAACTGCACGAGACGATGGGCATTACCGTCGTTTACGTCACCCACGATCAGAGCGAAGCGCTCACCATGTCGGACCGCATCGCCGTGTTCAATGACGGCATCGTGCAGCAGATCGACCGACCCGACGCGCTGTACGAGCACCCGGTGAACAGCTTCGTCGCCCATTTCATCGGCGAGAACAATGTGCTGGCCGGCACAGTCGAGACGGTCGACAAGGATTATTGCCGCGTCGCGCTGGCGGGTGGCGGCGCTGTCACCGCACGGGCGGTCAATGTATCAGGCGCGGGCGCATCGACGTCGCTGTCGGTGCGGCCGGAGCGGATCACCATTATCCCGGACGGCACCTCCAGCGACAGACCGAACCGGCTGCCGGCCAAGGTGCAGAACACCATCTATCTCGGCGACCACGCGCTGGCCGTGCTCGATGTCTCAGGGAATGCCGAGTTCATGGTCAAGCTTCAGCCGGGCGCGCATGACAGCCTGACACACGGTGCAAACGTGTTCGTCACCTTTCACCCCGAGGACTGCCTCGCCCTCGATCCCGTCTGATCCCGCGATCGAACTCAATGCAATGCACATGAAGAAGGAACCATGACCATGCTGAAGCGCAAGATTGGCAAGATTGCTCTGGGTTTCGCCGCGGCCTTCACCGCCAGCGCCGCGCTGGCCACGGTCGGGCAGGCGCGTGACCTCACCGTCGTGTCGTGGGGCGGCGCGTATCAGGATGCCCAGAAGAAGGCCTATTTCGAGCCGTTCAAGAAGGCGGCCGGAATTGCCATGAACGATGAATCCTGGGACGGCGGCGTCGGCGTGCTGCGCGCCAAAGTGCAGGGCGGCGCCGCCACCTGGGACGTCGTCCAGGTCGAGAGCGACGAGCTCGCGGTCGGCTGCGAGGAAGGCCTGTTCGAGAAGATGGACTATTCCAAGATCGGCGGCGAGGCCGCCTACATCCCGCCATCCGTCAATCCCTGCGGCGTCGGCGCCATCCTCTACGATTTCGTGCTCGGTTACGACAAGGACAAGCTGAAGGAGGCCCCGAAGGGCTGGGCCGATTTCTTCGATACCAAAAAGATTCCGGGCAAGCGCGCCCTGCGTCAGGGCCCGAAGACCACGCTGGAGATTGCACTCATGGCCGACGGCGTCGCACCGAAGGACGTCTACAAGGTGCTGGCGACCGACGAGGGCGTCGAGCGCGCGTTCAAGAAGCTCGACACCATCAAGGGCGACATCGTCTGGTGGAAGGCCGGTGCCCAGCCGCCGCAACTGCTCGCCTCCGGCGAAGTCGCGATGACCTCGGTCTATAATGGCCGCATCGACACCGCGAACAAGAACGAGAAGAAGAATTTCGGCATGGTGTGGGACGGAGCGCTGTTCACCCTCGACAGCTGGGTCATCTTGAAGGGCAGCCCGAACAAGGACGCCGCCTACAAGTTCCTGGACTTCGCAGGCAAGGCGGAGAACCAGTCGAAACTGTCGGAGAATATCTCCTATGGCACCTCCAACAAGGACGCCGCCGGCAAGCTGCAGCCCGCCGTTCTGAAGGACCTGCCGACGGCGCCCGACAACATCAAGAACGCGGTCGAGATCAACGTCGGCTTCTGGCTCGAGAACATCGACCGCCTGACCGAGCGCTTCAACAAATGGGCCGCGAAATAGCGCGCGGCTCAAGGCTCGACCAATGACGGAAGCGTCCCTGACCGGCGCCAATGCGTCGACCGAGGTGCCGCTCAAGCGCCGATTGAGGCGCGCAGAGCGGACACGCCAGGTCAAGGCGTTGGCACTGGTCCTACCGCTTCTCGTCTTCCTGCTCTTCACCTTCGCGGGCCCCATCGCCGGCATGCTGTGGCGCGCGGTCGATGACCGGGAGGTGCGTCAGGTTCTGCCTCAAACCGTCGCGGCTCTCGCCAGCTGGGACGGCAAGGACCTGCCGGACGAGGAGACCTTTGCTGCGCTGGCAAGTGACATCCTGGCGGCGCGTACCTCCGGCACCATTGCGATTGCGGCCAAGCGGCTGAACTACGCACTCAACGGTTTTCGCACGATCCTGACCAGCACGGCACGCAATCTGAAAACGATGCCGGAGCCCGGCACGGCCAAGGAGACGCTGGGCAAGATCAATCCGGCTTGGCGCGAGCGCGCCACCTGGACGACGATCAGGGATGCCAATGGGCCCGTCACGGGCTTCTACCTTCTGGCGGCGCTCGACCTTGTCAGGAACGTTGACGGCGCGATCGTCGCCGCTCCGCCGGATCAGGCCATCTACCGCAGCCTGTTCACCCGCACCTTCATCATCAGCCTCAGCGTCACCGCGCTCTGCCTGATCCTCGGCTTCCCGGTCGCCTACCTCCTGGCGACGCTGCCGCCGGGACGATCAAACCTGCTGATGATCTTCGTGCTGCTGCCGTTCTGGACGTCGCTCCTGGTCCGCACCTGCGCCTGGATCGTGCTGTTGCAAAGCAAGGGCGTCGTGAACGACAGCCTGCACTGGCTCGGCATCATCGACGAGCCGTTGCGCCTGATCTACAACCGCTTCGGCGTCTGCGTGGCGATGACCCACGTGCTCCTGCCCTTCATGATCCTGCCGCTCTACAGCAGCATGAAGGCGATCTCCCCCGCCTACATGCGTGCCGCGGCCTCGCTCGGCGCGCCGCCGGTCACCGCCTTCCTGCGAATCTACCTGCCGCAGACCCTGCCCGGCATCGGCGCAGGAAGCCTGCTCGTCTTCATCCTGGCGCTCGGCTACTACATCACACCGGCCCTCGTCGGCGGCGCCGCCGATCAAATGATCAGCTACTTCATCGCGCTCTACACCACCGAAACCGCCAATTGGGGTCTTGCTTCGGCGCTCGGTGCGGTGCTGCTGCTCGCCACCCTTCTGCTGGCACTGGTCTACGGCAAGCTGGTGCAGGGACAGCAGGTCACGGGAGGCATGAAGAATTGAGCGACAATGCTTCCCTTCGCACGCCGAGCCAGCGCATTGCGTGGACTGCAACCATCATTGTCTCCACGCTGGTGTTCATCTTCCTGATCGCGCCGATCCTGGCGATCATGCCGCTGTCCTTCAGCTCGGGCTCGTACCTCACCTATCCGCTTCCTGGCCTGTCGTTGCGCTGGTACGACGACTTCATCAGTTCGCCGCGCTGGATGAATTCGCTGAAGAACAGCATGATTATTGGCGTAGCCTCGACGCTGCTGTCCATGGTGCTCGGCACGCTCGCGGCGCTCGGCCTGGCGCAGTGGAAGAGCCGGCTCAAGCCGCTCGTGCTGGCCTTCGTGCTGTCGCCGGTCGTCGTTCCCGGCGTCATCACCGCGGTCGGCCTATATTTCTTCTTCGCGCCGATCGGACTGACCGGCAGCTATCTCGGCTTGATCCTGGCCCACACCGCGCTGGCGACGCCCTTCGTGGTCATCACGGTCGGCGCGACGCTGCAGAGCTTCGACACCAATCTTTCGCGCGCCGCCGCCTCGCTCGGCGCCTCGCCGCTTCAGGCGTTCCGCCGCGTGATCCTGCCGCTGATCCTGCCCGGCCTCGCCTCGGGCGCACTGTTCGCCTTCGCGACCAGCTTCGACGAGGTCGTGATCGTGCTGTTCATGGCAGGTCCCGAGCAGCGCACCCTGCCGCGCGAAATGTTCAGCGGCATCCGCGAGAACATCAGCCCGACGATCACGGCAGCGGCGGTCATTTTGACGACGGTCTCGGTGATGCTCCTCGCCACCCTCGAAGGCCTGCGCCGCCGCAATGAGCGGCTTAAGGGTGGCGGCTGAGCGGCTTCTTCCCTCTCCACGATTGCAGGCTGAGGGGAAGTCTTCGCAAGGACGACGGCAGTATCGTAGGGTGGGCAAAGCGACTTGTCCGCCGTAGCTCGAAGAGCGAAGGCGGAAGCGTGCCCACCATGTCCCTCGATCATGCTGAGATGGTGGGCACGGCGCAAGTGCGCCTTTGCCCACCCTACGATCCTGAGCTCGCTGATCCTGCTGGGCCTCATCAGCTGCGGGGAGAGGCGAAGGGAACACCGCGCGCCCCTTCTCTTTTTGCATTCCGCTATGGCGCGCATCGCTTAGCTGCCGCGGCCGATTGTCGTTAGAACAGTCCCCGCAACAAAGCCCGAACAACAACACACAGGGAGAACAACATGCAAAAACTCATCGCCGCCGTCGCGGCCGGTCTCGCCCTCGCCGCAACATCCGGCACGGCGCAGGCGCAGATTTCCGACGACATCGTCAAGATCGGCGTGCTCACGGATATGTCGAGCCTCTATGCGGACGCGACCGGCAAGGGTTCGCTCGCCGCCGTCGAGATGGCGGTCGCCGATTACGGCGCCAAGGTCGCGGGCAAGCCGGTTCAGGTGGTCGCCGCCGATCACCAGAACAAGCCCGACGTCGGCGTCAACATCGCCCGCAACTGGTACGACAACGACAAGGTCGACGCGATCTTCGACGTTCCGACGTCGTCAGTGGCGCTGCCGATCTCGGCGCTGACGCGCGAGAAGAACAAGATCAACATCAATTCCGGCGGCGGCTCGTCCGACATCACCGGCACCGCCTGCTCGCCCAACACCGTGCACTGGACCTACGACACCTATGCGCTATCAAACGTCGCCGGCAAGGCGATGGTCAAGCGCGGCGAGGATAGCTGGTTCTTCGTCACCGCCGACTACGCCTTCGGCATGGCGCTGCAGCGCGACGCCGCCAACGTGGTCAAGGAGAGCGGCGGCAAAGTGCTCGGCGAGGTCCGCCATCCGCTCAATTCGTCGGACTTCTCCTCCTTCCTGCTCCAGGCCCAGGCCTCCAAGGCCAAAGTGGTCGCATTGGCCAATGCCGGCGGCGACACCACCAACGCACTGAAGCAGGCGTCCGAGTTCGGCCTGACCCAGGGCGGCCAGAAGATGATCGCGCTCCTGCAGGAGATTACCGACACGCATTCGCTCGGCATCAAGGCAACCCAAGGCCTGATCGTCACCGACGCCTTCTACTGGGACATGAACGAGGAGACCCGCGCCTTCTCCAAGCGCTTCAACGAGAAGGTCGGCCACATGCCGACCATGATCCAGGCCGGCCTCTATTCGGCGACCATGCACTATCTGAAGGCGATCGACGCCATCAAGAGCGACGAGGCGCCGAAGGTGATGGAGCAGATGCGCAAGACGCCGGTCAACGACTTCTTCGCCAAGAACGGCAAGATCCGCATCGACGGCCGCATGGTCCACGACATGTATCTGTTCGAGGTCAAGAAGCCCGAGGAATCCAAGGGCGAGTGGGACCTCTACAAGCTGATCGCCACCGTGCCCGGCGACGAGGCCTTCCGTCCCCTCGACAAGGGCGGCTGCCCGCTGGTGACGCACTGAGCGAGCATTCGCCGTCATTGCGAGCGGAGCGAAGCAATCCAGAATCTCTCCGCGGCAACAGCCTGGATTGCTTCGTCGCAAAAGCTCCCTGCAATGACGGTGCCCGAAAAGACACGACAGCGCGCCCGGCGAATACCAGGCGCGCTTCGTTTAGGCAGTTACGCGGGCTGCATTACTCCGCGTACTTGAACTCCGGCATGTTCTTCAGCTCGTCCTTGCTGGCATTGAACACAGCGTGGTCCGGATACCACTTCGAGGTGGACGACGTCGTGGTCGCAGCCGGCCTGTCGGTGCCGGTCGCAGCGCCTGTCGTGGTGGATGCGGCGGGCTTGGCGCCCGGGTTCGTGCCGGTGCCGGTATAGGCGACAGCCTCATTGACGAACTTCAATTTCTCATAGGGCACAGCGACCAGATGCTCGCCCATGCCGAGGAAGCCGCCGACGCCGATCACGGCAATCTTGACGTTGCCGCTCTTGTCCATCAGCAGCTCGTTGATCGAGCCGATGTTCTCGTTGGCCTCGTTATAGACCTTCAGGCCCGACATCTTCGACGTACGCCACTCGCCGGAAGCGGTCGTGGTGGCCGTCGTCGCGGTGGCCGCGGTCGGCGCCTTGTCGGTGGTGGCGGTCGGCGATTGCGCGAACGCAACGGTCGCAAGTAGTGCGGTGCCGGCGAGGCCGGCGGCGATGAATTTCGTCAGCATGTTGTCCTCTCCTTCACAGAAAAAACTCGTGTGGAGAAAACAGCGCTGATCACACGCAGTTCCGTGCGCGCCGCAATTTCGTCGCGCTATGCGCGAGCGCGAAAACCTCGCGGGGACTGTTCCTGCGTCACCCAGGAACATTTTGCGGTGCACGGTTCCCCGCCGACGATCGTGCGCCCTGGGTGAAGCACGATCGTGGCGAGGACCCGCGCCGACCCGCGTCGCTCAGGGTCAGCTCTTGTAGTCGATCAGAAGCGCGGAGAAGTCGGAATTGCCGGACGAGCCGCCGTTGGCGCCGTAGGACGAGCTCGATGATTGCGACTGCTGCAGCGCCTGCAGGAACTGCTGGAGGATCTCGGCGGTGGTCTGGTTGCTGGACGTACTGCTGGTCGAATCCGTGGACGACGCCGAATCCGAAGAGCTGTCGTCCGGCGGCGGACCGGGCGGAGGACCGCCTGCGCCACCGGCGCCGCCCGCCCCGCCCGGACCGCTCGCGAAGGCGGACTGAAACACGTTCTTCAGCTCCTCGGCCTGGTCCGAGGTCAGCGTGCCGTTCGACACCTCGTTCGAGATGAGGTCGCCGATCTTCGACTGCATCTCGTCCTTGGAGGGCCGCGTGCCGCTGGACTGGTCGCTCGACCGGCTCTGCTGGAGCGCTTTATCGATGTCGGTCAGCGCCGTCGAGAGCGCGGATTGATCCGACGACGAGATCGTGCCGGCGGACACTTCCGATTGCAATTCCTGCTGCAGCCGCTGCAGCGGCGAGGGGTGGTTGTTGGCGGAGGCCGCCGAAATCGAGGTCATGATGGCTCCGTGGATTTTGCGGGGTTTCGTCGCGGACCACGCCACGCTATGGTTAACGACCTTAACGAGACCTTGCCCTTTCGCGACGGCGCGATTGCCGCCTGTTGCGGGAAGCCCGGCAGAAACAATCCGAAACAAAAATCTTCGCCATTTGGCCCGAATCCTGGACAAACAAAGCGCATGGCCATTTCCAATCCCAACATCCTGGTCGTCGAAGACGACCGCGAAACCCGGACGTTGATTGCGAAGTACCTGCGCAACAACGCCTGCAACGTCACCGCCGTGAGCGACGGCCGCGAGATGTCGCGCGCCATGGCCGATCACCGCGTCGACCTCATCATCCTCGATGTCATGCTGCCGGGCGAGGATGGCCTCAGCCTGTGCCGCAAGGTGCGTGCCGAGGCGCAGACGCCGATCATCATGCTGACCGCGCGCGGCGAGGATGTCGACCGCATCGTCGGCCTCGAGATGGGCGCGGACGACTATCTGCCGAAACCGTTCAACCCGCGCGAGCTGCTCGCCCGCATCAACGCCGTGCTGCGCCGCCAGGCCGCGGCTCAAGCGGCAAGCTCGATCGAAGGCGCGAGCGCGCTCACCTTCGAGGGCTGGCACATCGACCTGCGGCTGCGCGAGCTGCGCAATCCGGAAGGCGCGCGCGTCGCGGTGACCAGCGCCGAATTCGATCTCTTGCGCACGTTCTGCGAACGGCCCGGCCGCGTGCTGTCACGCGACAGCCTGCTCGACCTCACGCAGGGCCGCAACACCGGATCGTTCGAACGGTCCATCGATGTGCTGGTCAGCCGCATCCGCCGCAAGATCGAGCCCAATCCGGCCGATCCCACCCTCATCAAGACGGTGCGCTCCGGCGGCTATCTGTTCACGCCGCGAACGCAGGTGGCGAGTCCTCAAGGCGCTCAAGCAGCGAGCACTGAAGCGGTTGCGGCGCCCCTGAGCAATTGAAGCGGACGCCGACGATGAAGCCGTTCGGATTCTTCCACCTCAAGGGGATCGGCGGGCAGATCGCCGCGCTGGTGCTGGCTTCGACCGTCGCGCTCCATCTCGTCGTCACCACCGCCTTCCTGATCAGCCGGCCCGACCGCCCCGACACGCCGCCGGACGGCGCGCATCAGCTGACCGATGCCGCGCTGCTGCTCGGCTCGGCCGAGGCCAGCGAGCGTCCGCGCCTCGTCGCCGATCTCGCGCGCGCCTTCCCCAAGCTCGGCATCGAAATGCTCGCGCCCGGCACCGCAAGCGTCGAAGAGAGCGACAATCAGCACCTGCGCGGGATGCGCCGTCATCTCGGACGCGGCTACAGGGCGGTCCAGCTGACCTCGGGCGGCACAAAATCCCGCGTCGGCGTCGAGTTGCGCGACGGCACCATGATCGCCGGACATGTCGATGGCGGCCCGCGCCCGTGGTTCTGGGGCGCCCCCTGGCTGACGGCGCTGATGACCGCCTTCATCTGCGTCAGCGTGCTCGGCCTGTGGGCGGCGCGCGCGCTGGCAGCACCGCTATCGTCCTTCGCCAAGGCCGCCGAGAATTTCAGCCTCGATGGCGGGGCGGAGCCGCTGCCGGAGCGCGGCCCGGAAGAGATCCGCTCGGTGGCGCGCGCGCTCAACCGCATGCATGAGCGGATCGCACGCCTGATGTCGGATCGCACCAGGATGCTCGCCGCGATCAGCCACGATCTGCGCACGCCGATCACGCGGCTGCGCCTGCGCGCCGAGTTCATCGAGGACGAGGGCAACCGCAAGCGCATGCTGATGGACCTCGACCAGATGCGCGCGATGCTGGAATCGGTGCTGTCGCTGCTGCGCAACGACCGCAAGGTCGAGGCGGTTACGCTGGTCGACATCGCCAGCACGCTGCAGCTCGTCGCCGACCAGTTCAGCGACATGGGCCATGTCGTGCATTATGACGGGCCGGCGTCCGCGACCGCCGCCGCGCGGCCCGACGATCTGCATCGTGGCGTCACCAACCTGGTCGAGAACGCCGTGCGCTTCGGCGCCGAGGTGATGATCCGCCTCGACATCTCGGGCACCACGCTCGTCATCGACGTCGAGGACGACGGCCCCGGCATTTCGGATGCGCGCAAGCAGGAGGTGCTCGAGCCGTTCGTGCGCGGCGACGATGCGCGCACCATGGACGAATCCACCGGCTTCGGGCTCGGCCTGTCGATCGCGCGCGCGATCGCACTCGCCCATGGCGGCGAGCTGTCGCTGCACGACCGCGCGCCACATGGACTAATCGTACGGATGCAATTGCCGCTCTGGCAGCAGCCGCGGCTCGCCGCCTAACTCAAGCCGCGAGCGGCGGGTGCACGATGGCGGTCTCGTCGAAGATGGCCACGGCCTCGAAGCGATAATTGCAGGCTTGGCAATTCCAGAGATAGGAGACGCGCCCCTCGCCCGGCTCGATCCAGTCAGGCTGCGGGATCGGCGTGCCGCATTGGGCACACGGGTTCTGTCTGGGGATGTTGCCGGCATACAGCCTGGCCATGTTTGAATTTGTCATGGCACCTCTCCCGATTTGCAGCGTCTTCTTACTCGCTTTCGCTGGCACGCGCGAATAGACAGGCGTACTGCCGCGAGCGGGGGTCGTCCGCCCCCGAAGCTCTCTTGCGCCAGCTTTGAGTCGTAACAGCGGCTCGGCACTGCAAAAACGGGCGATGGCGGCGTTTGGTCACATCATCGCCGCGTTCGGAAGGCCTAACGACGACTGGGCTCAGGTCACTCTAGGGGACCTCAGGGATATCTGATGAAAATTTTACGCATTGCCGCGCTGCTCGCGGCCGGATTGACATTGCCGCAGGCCGCAATCGCGGGTGAAGCTGAATATGCCGAGATGGTCGCGGCCCATGCCCGCGCCAACGGCGTGCCGGAAGCGCTGGTGCACCGCGTGATCATGCGTGAGAGCCGCTACCAGCCGCACCTCGTCGGCCATGGCGGCACCATCGGGCTGATGCAGATCAAGCTCGCGACCGCGCGCGGCGTCGGCTACACCGGCGATGCCGCCGGCCTGCGCGATCCCAACACCAACCTCACCTATGCCGTGAAATACCTCGCGGGCGCCTATCGCGCCGCCAATGGCGACCATGCCCGGGCCGTTCGTTATTTCGCCGGCGGCTATTACTACGCCGCCAAGCGCCAGCGGCAGGAGACCGTGCAGCTCGCCAATATGGGCGATACCAATATGGGCAATATGGGCCAACCCTGGCTCGAGCCGAACGGCAATCCGCAGCCGATGTTCGGGAACGTCCCGCATAAGAAGCTGGCCCAGCGCGTCCGCAATGCGCGGGCGCAGGCCCTGAAATAACTCCCGTGTCCCGGACGCGCTGCGACGCGAAGCGTTGCTGCGCAGAGCCGGGACCCAGCATCCCATGCATCAGCATGGGCCCCGGCTCAGCAGCGCACCACTGCGTGATGCGCTGCGTCCGGGGCACGGCTGCGGTTCCCGTCAAGACGCGTTGACCACCCCGCCCCACTGTCCTACATTAGAGCCGTTCCGAGGGGTGCTCCGAGGAGGAGCTGAGATACCGCTAAATGGGCAATAACGCCCAGGACCGCGGTGACCCTTTGAACCTGATCCGGGTCATGCCGGCGAAGGGACAGGGATGTTGCAAACGACCAAGCGACCGGACTCACCGGTATCCATCATCGGCGCAGGCATCGCCGGAGCCTGGCAAGCCCTGCTGTTCGCGCAGGCCGGCCATGCCGTGACCTTGCACGAGCGCGGTGACGAGGCGATGACGGACGCCACCAGCCATTGGGCCGGCGGCATGCTCGCACCCTATTGCGAGGCCGAGGTCGCCGAACCCATCATCAGCCGCCTCGGGCTGCGCTCGCTCGACCTTTGGCGGCGCGAGCTGCCGGACACGCCGTTCAACGGCTCGCTGGTCGTCGCCCATCCGCGCGAACGCAACGATTTCGAGCGTTTTGCGCGCATGACCGAGGACCACCGCCGGCTCGATGCCTCAGGCCTCGCCGCGCTCGAGCCGTCGCTGGAGGGCCGCTTCCGCGACGCGCTGTTCTTCCCGGCCGAGGGCCATGTCGAGCCGCGCCGCGTGCTGCCGCAGTTGCACGATCGCATCCGCGCCGCCGGCGGCACCATCAAGTTCTCCAGCGACGTCGCAGCCGGGGATCTCGACGGCATCGTGATCGACTGCCGCGGCCTTGGCGCCCGCGACGAACAGAGCGAGCTTCGCGGCGTCAAGGGCGAGATGATCCTGATCGAGACAGACGAGGTGCAGCTGGCGCGCCCGGTGCGGCTGATGCATCCGCGCTGGCCGCTCTACGTGATCCCGCGCGAGGACAATCTGTTCATGCTGGGCGCGACCTCGATCGAGGCCGAGGACACCGGCGTCAGCGTCCGCTCCGCGCTGGAGCTGCTGGGCGCCGCCTACGCCGTGCACCCCGCGTTCGGCGAGGCCCGCATCGTGGAGTTCGGCTCCGGGCTTCGTCCCGCCTATCCCGACAATCTGCCGCGCATCGGCATTCGCGGCCGCAGGATCAGCGTCAACGGCCTCTATCGTCACGGCTTCCTGATCGCGCCGGCGCTCGCCGAGCTGACGCTTGCCTATGTCGAGCGCGGCCAGATCGACAATGAGGTGATGCAATGCGTTTGATCGTCAACGGCGAGCAGCGCGAGGTGACTTCGGGAAGCGTCGATGCGCTGCTCTCGGAGCTCGACTACGAGGGCACGCATTTCGCGATCGCGCTCAACTACGACGTCGTGCCGAAGAGCCGCTGGGCCGAGACGAGCTTGAAGGCCGGCGACGAGATCGAGATCATCACGCCGCGGCAGGGAGGGTGAGGGAGATGCCTGTCGTCACAAACGACGCCGTCATCCTGAGGTGCGAGCCGTCTTCGGCTCGCCTCGAAGGATGGCCGCAAGCGGCGCTGTCATCCTTCGAGGCGCGCAAGTGCGCGCGCCTCAGGATGACGGTCTGTGCAAGTCGCCCGCAAGGAAATTGAAGCCATGGTGACCTTCTACGGCAAATCCTTCGCCTCCCGCCTGCTGATCGGCAGCGCGCTCTACCCCTCGCCTGCGATCATGCAGTCCGCGATCCGTGCCTCCGGCTCGAACATCGTCACGGTGTCGCTGCGGCGCGAATCCGCCGGCGGCAAGACCGGGGACGCGTTCTGGAATCTGATCCGCGAGCTCGACGTCACCGTGCTGCCGAACACCGCGGGATGCCGCAGCGTGCGCGAGGCGGTGACCACCGCAAAGCTCGCCCGTGAACTGTTCGGCACGAGCTGGATCAAGCTCGAAGTCATCGCCGACAACGACACGCTGCAGCCCGATGTCGTTGGCCTCGTCGAAGCCGCCGGCATCCTGATCAAGGACGGCTTTGAAGTGTTCCCCTATTGCACCGAGGATCTCTCGGTCGCCAACCGCCTGGTCGATGCCGGCTGCAAGGTGGTGATGCCGTGGGCCGCGCCAATCGGCAGCGCGAAGGGCATCACCAATCGCGATGCCTTGAAGCTGATGCGCGAGCGCCTGCCCGACATCACGCTGGTGGTCGACGCCGGTCTCGGCGCTCCCAGCCACGCCGCGCAGGCGCTGGAGCTCGGCTATGACGCCGTGCTGCTCAACACCGCGATCGCAAAAGCCGCCGACCCCGTCGCGATGGCGAACGCCTTCCGTCTCGGCTGTGATGCCGGCCGCACCGCTTATGAAGCCGGGCTGATGAACGCCCGCGACTTCGCCTCCCCCTCCACCCCTGTCGTTGGGACTCCGTTCTGGCATGCCGTATCCTGATCGATTTTATCCCGTCGTCGACAGCCTCAAATGGGTCGAGCGACTGACAAAGCTCGGCGTGGGCATCATCCAGCTGCGCGCCAAGGAGCTCAACGACGCCGACGCGCTGCAGATCGTCACCGATGCGCTGGCGATCACCAAGGACACGCAAGCCAGGCTGGTCGTGAACGACTATTGGCGCGCCGCCGTCGTCGCCGGCGCGAAATATCTGCATCTCGGCCAGGAGGATCTGGCGGAAGCCGATCTCAAGGCCATCCGCGAGGCTGGCCTCTCGCTCGGCGTCTCCACCCATGACGATGCCGAGCTTGAAACCGCACTCGCGGCCAAGCCCGACTACGTCGCGCTGGGCCCGATCTTCTTCACCACGCTCAAATCGATGCGCTTCGAGCCGCAGGGCATTCCGAAGATCACCGAATGGAAGAAGCGCATCGGCGCCATCCCGCTGGTCGCGATCGGCGGCATCAAGTTCGAGCAAGCCGCGGAGATCTTTGCGGCGGGCGCGGATTCGATCGCTGTGGTGTCCGACGTCACGCAAAACGCCGACCCCGATGCCCGCGTGCGTCAGTGGCTCGGCCTGTCCACGGAGGCTGCGTGATGCATGTCCGCCCCTCTTCATCCCGTCACCCCCGCGCAACGGCGCAGCCGTTGTCGCTGGAGGTGGCCGCTTTTTCAGCGGCCCTCGAAGGGCGACGGCCCGGCTCTTTCATCCTTCGAGGCTCGCTTCGCGAGCACCTCAGGATGACGACATCAAACACTGCACAACAGAATTAAACCGGAGGATCCCATGAACATCCGCTCCAACCCCGAAAAAACCGTCCCCGCCGTCACCACCGGCCCCCTGCCCTCCTCGCGAAAAATCTTCGCCTCGCCGGACGCCGCGCCCGATCTGCGCGTGCCCTTGCGCGAGATCATCCTGTCCGAAGGCGCCGGCGAGCCGAACCTGCCGGTGTACGACACCTCGGGCCCCTACACCGATCCGTCCGTGACCATCGACGTCAACGCTGGCCTTGCCCGCAATCGCAAAGCCTGGGTGCTGGAGCGCGGCGGCGTCGAGGAATATCAGGGCCGGCAGATCAAGCCGGAGGACAATGGCAGCGTCTCTACCGACAACGCCGCGCGCGCGTTCAGCGCCTATCACCAGCCGCTGCGCGGCCTCGACGGCCACAAGATCACGCAGCTCGAATTCGCCCGCGCCGGCATCATCACCAAGGAGATGATCTACGTCGCCGCCCGCGAGAACCTCGGCCGCAAGCAGCAGCTCGAGCGCGCGGAAGCAGCCCTCGCCGACGGCGAGAGCTTCGGCGCCGCCGTGCCCGCGTTCATCACCCCGGAGTTCGTTCGCGACGAGATCGCGCGCGGCCGCGCCATCATCCCCTCCAACATCAACCATTCCGAACTCGAGCCGATGATCATCGGCCGCAACTTCCTGACCAAGATCAACGCCAATATCGGCAACTCCGCGGTGACGTCTTCAGTCGAGGAAGAGGTCGAGAAGATGGTGTGGGCGATCCGCTGGGGCGCCGACACCGTGATGGACCTCTCCACGGGGCGCAACATCCACACCACGCGCGAATGGATCTTGCGCAACTCGCCGGTGCCGATCGGCACCGTGCCGATCTACCAGGCGCTGGAGAAGTGCAACGGCGATCCGGTGAAGCTGACCTGGGAGCTCTACAAGGACACGCTGATCGAGCAGTGCGAGCAGGGCGTCGACTATTTCACCATCCACGCCGGCGTCCGCCTGCAATACATCCACCTCACCGCCAACCGCGTCACCGGCATCGTCTCCAGAGGCGGCTCGATCATGGCGAAGTGGTGCCTGGCGCATCACAAGGAGAGCTTCCTCTATACGCATTTCGACGAGATCTGCGACCTCATGCGCAAGTATGACGTCTCGTTCTCGCTCGGCGACGGCCTGCGCCCCGGCTCGATCGCGGACGCCAACGACCGCGCGCAGTTCGCGGAGCTGGAGACGCTCGGCGAGCTCACCAAGATTGCGTGGGACAAGGGTTGCCAGGTCATGATCGAAGGCCCCGGCCACGTGCCGATGCACAAGATCAAGATCAACATGGACAAGCAGCTCAAGGAGTGCGGCGAAGCGCCGTTCTACACGCTTGGACCGCTGACCACCGACATCGCGCCGGGCTATGACCACATCACCTCGGGCATCGGTGCCGCCATGATCGGCTGGTTCGGCTGCGCCATGCTCTGCTACGTCACGCCGAAAGAGCATCTCGGCCTGCCCGATCGCAACGACGTCAAGGTCGGCGTCATCACCTACAAGATCGCCGCCCACGCCAGCGATCTCGCCAAGGGCCACCCCGCAGCCCAGCTGCGCGACGACGCCCTCTCCCGCGCCCGCTTCGACTTCCGCTGGAGCGACCAGTTCAACCTCGGCCTCGACCCCGACACCGCCAAGAACTTCCACGACGAGACCCTGCCCAAGGAAGCCCACAAGGTCGCCCATTTCTGCTCGATGTGCGGCCCAAAATTCTGCTCGATGAAGATCACCCAGGACGTGCGGGACTACGCGGCGACGCTGAACGATCCGAACTCGGTCGGCATGTCGATGGCCGGCACCGCCGAGGACGGCATGGCCAAGATGAGCGCGAAGTTCAAGGAGATGGGCTCAAGCGTTTATCTGGATGCGGAGAAGGTGAAGGAGAGTAATCGGGTGTTGTGAGGAGCATCGTCGCCCGCTCTTCGGGCGCCCAAGAGCGAGATAGGCCGAGCAAGTATTCGGCCTATCGAAGCTCGTGGGATGACGGGCCCCAATCGCCATTCACTTGCAGGAACGCTCCCATTTTCGCGTCTCAGGGATGAACGTCCTGAAAAATCTTCTGCACGGTATGCATCGCTCATCTTGGCGACTAAAGGTCATATCTGCTGGACAGGTTGAAGCAGCTATTTCACCTCCCGATGGACCGCTGCCGGACTTCGTGGATGTCGAGCCTCCCCCGCTCGGACAGACGATCGTCACGTTGCCCTGGGTCACAATGTTCGGACTGCAGCTTCCCTTCGACTCTTGGCTGGTCCCTGTCTGCGCCCGCGCATAGTCCGCTCCCAATGCGAACAGGATAACGATGCTCGGAGCTATCGCAAATAGCAACACACGACGCGTTGAATGATCCACTCGGCGCGTCTCGCTATTTGCTCTGAATAACCACGTCGCCTTTGGTGACAATATTCGGGCTGCTATCTCCAGATGATCTCTGTTCAATCTTCTGCGATTTCTCACAGGTTTGCTTGATAGCGGCCTCAGCCATTCGCGTCCGACAATTCCTGACGTTAATCAGCTCGGACCCAAGTTGCTCGCGTAAAACGTTCTCATATCCCGTTAATTGAGTTTCGGCCTTCAGTTCACCGCCCGCAGAGCCGAGCATCCTTCGAAGCAGTCCTTTTGCCTCAGCATTGAGCTCCCCTGAGCTTGTGACCAGCCGGGACGATCCTTTGGTTGAAATCTCACCACAAATGTCTTGCGCAAATTCCTTAGCTTCGCCCAAACAGCTAGCGCTCGCCGATTGCAGGGGCACCATGCAGAGCAAGAGAACCAATACGTCAATCCTCACGAACCGATCCCTTTCGCTTCCGCCGCGATCGACCTTACCTTTTGCGAGCAATGCACGCAATGCGCATCTCTTAGGTGAATTCTGTAGACCGGATTGCGAAAATTGACACCTGACACGATTCCCCACCGCCTCCCCGACCAGCTCCGTCCCAATCTCCGTCTCGTCTTCGTCGGCACCGCCGCCTCGACGCGCTCGGCCGAGCTCGGGCACTATTACGCCCATCCCGGCAACCGCTTCTGGCGCGCGATCCATGAGGCCGGGATCACGCCGCGGCGCTATCAGCCGGGCGAGTTTGCCTCGCTGATCGAACTCGGGATCGGCTTCACCGATCTCTCCAAATCGGGTGCCGGGATGGATCACCAGATCGCGGCGGAGGCGATCGACGTACCGGGGTTCAGGGCGAAGATGGACAAGTATCGGCCGCGGACGATTGCGTTCACGAGCAAGAAGGCGGCGAGCTTGTTTTATGGCAGGCCGTCGAGTGCGATAGCGCTGGGGCGGCAGGCGCGCGATGAGAGCCTGCCGGAGATCTTCGTGCTGCCCTCGCCGTCGGGTGCGGCGTCCGGGCATTGGACGATTGAGCCGTGGCGCGAGCTTGCGGCTTGGATCGGTGCGTAGGGTGGGCAAAGGCGCGTCAGCGCCGTGCCCACGATCTTTCCGTCGGTCGAGCAGGACGTGGGCACGGCGCGCGAAGAGCGCGCCTTTGCCCACCCTACGAGACCGACGATGTGGTTTGCTGTGTAGATCGGTCAACAATAGCGCGTCACATTCCGCTGTCGTCCCCGCGAACGCGGGGACCCATAACCCCAGGGAGTAGTTTGGCGGAGACTCGGCGGTTCGGTACTGAGAACAACCCACCGATAGATCACGCGGTATGGGTCCCTGCTTTCGCAGGGACGACACCGTTGGTTTGGCCGCATGCGCGACGAGATCAGATCTTTGTCGGAATCCGCCCTCGTCGTTCGTCCTCTGCAAGCCAATCACCCGGAGCTCCAGATGCCCCCCACCCTCACCGCCTTCGAAAACTCCCCCGACCGCGGCCGGGGACAGGCGCGCGACATGCGGGTTCGCTGGGCGTTCGAGGAGGTCGGGCACCCCTACGACGTTCGCCTCGTCTCGTTCAAAGAAATGAAGGAGCCGGCGCATCGCGCGCGGCATCCGTTCGGGCAGATCCCGACCTATGAGGATGGCGATCTCACTCTGTTCGAGTCGGGTGCGATCGTGCTGCATATCGCCGAGCGCCACGATGGCTTGCTGCCGAAGGACGCCAATGCGCGCGTCCGCGCGATCGCGTGGATGTTCGCCGCGCTGAGCACGGTGGAGCCGCCGATCGTCGAGCTCACCATGGCCATGCTGTTCGAGCGCGACAAGAGCTGGTACGCGGAGCGGCTGCCCGGCTTGCAGGATCACGTCCGCGTCAGGCTCGGCGAATTGTCCCGCCACATCAGGGATGCCGAATGGCTCGACGGCGCCTTCAGCGCCGGCGATCTCATGATGGTGACGGTGCTGCGGCGGCTGAACACATCTGGCCTGCTCGACGAATATCCTGAGATCGCCGCCTATGTCGCGCGCGGTGAAGCGCGGCCGGCGTTCCAGCGAGCGTTCGATGCGCAGCTTGCGGTGTTTAGGGCTGTATCACAGCCGTAGGGTGGATTTAGCCCGGGCTGCGCGAAGCGCAGTCCCTCGGCGTAATCCACCTCTGTCTATATCGGCGGACACAGAAGAGGTGGGTTACGCCGCGCGGGCCGCGCTTCGCGCAGCCGCTCGGCTAACCCACCCTACGATCGCGTCCCGCCGCCTCACTGAAACCGATACGTCATGGCGAACGTCGCCAGATGCGTTCGCATCGCGACGTCGTAGGTGTTGACGGACGGGTCGAACTCGGGTCGGCCGCTCGACCGTGCGACGGTGAAACCGGTGCTGCCGTAGTCGACATAGCGGTATTCGGCGCGCGCGAGCCAATTGCCCCACAGCACCGTCTCCAGGCCGCCGCCGAGCGTCCAGCCCATCTTCGTGGTCGACGAATTGATGATCGGCGACGACAGCGCGAAGAAGCCGCTGCAATTGCGGCTGGTGCAGGTCGAGGTCAATTCGAAGTTCTGCCACGCCGCGCCGGCTGTGGCATAGAGCATGGTGTGGGGGTTGACGAGATAGCCGGCGCGCGCGCGCAAGGATGCGTCCCAGCGGCTGCGGATCGAAAGGCTCTCGCCCGGCGCCTGGGAGTCGGCGAGATGGATGCTGGTAAAACCTTCGCGCATGGTGGTGCGGTCGGCGAAGCCGACGTCGCCCTCGACGCCGGCGGTCCATTGCGGGGCGAGCTGCCAGAGATAGCCCGCATAGGGGCTGGCGCGAAACGCGGTGTTGTCCATCGGGCGGTTGTTGGCGCGCTTGGCGAGGTCGAACGCAGAGCCGCCGATCGTCTCCGACGTCGCGGTCAGGTCGGTGCGCGTGGCGCGCGCACCGAGGCCAAGGCCGAGATACGCACCCGTCCAGGACGGCAGCATGGCGGCCTGCGCCTGCAGCGGATGCGAACCGGCGCCGGTGACGGGAGCACCGAACTTGTAGGCGAGGCCGACGCTCGCCGTGTGGGTCCGCAGCCTGGTATCGAAATTGTCGACCGTCAGCGTGGGCCCCGCGCCGCTTCTGGTGCGCGCGAGGGCGAACGGCGTGGTTCCGAAATCGGCGTAGCGATAATCGGCGCGCAGCAGCCAGTTGTCCCATAGCGCGGTCTCGAGGCCGCCGCCGAGCGTCCACCCCGTCTTGATGGCGGAGTTCGAGACCACGGCGGGCAGCGCATTGTTGCAGGTGGCGCCGACACAGACCGAGGTGACGTGGAACTGCTGCCAGGCAAGTCCGCCCGTCACATAGACCAGTGTCGCCGGCGTCAGCAGATAGCCGGCGCGGCCGCGCAGGCTCGCATCCCAGCCGGCCTCGAGCGCGAGGCTGTCGACGAGGAAGGTGGACGAGCCGGCCCGCGGCGAGGCGCGAAACCCCTGGAGGATGGTGGTCTGGCGACAAAAACCGACATCGCCTTCGACGCCGACGACCCAGCTCGGTGCCACCTGCGAATTGAAGCCGGCATAGGGATTGACGCGAAGACCCGGGCCGTCGAACGGCTGACTGACGACGGCATCGCTGATGTCACGGGGAACGCCGTCCTCCAGCACCGATGTGGTGGTGAGGTCGGCGGCGGTCGATCGGAAGCCGAGGCCGAGGCCGGCATAGAAGCCGGTCCACGACGAGACCGCGACCGGCGGCGCCTTGGTGAACGGCTTTGCCGCGAGGTCCGCAGCCCGTGCCGGTGCTGCGAAGGCGAGCCCGACCAGAAGCGCACCGCCGCAAGACAATGCCGGCATGTTTCGGCGGGTCGATGAACATCGCATGGCGGGCCCTGGCGCAATCATTTCAGGCCGAATCCATACTGCGAACGGGCGATATTTCGCGTCCTCCGATCGAACGACACCGCCCACAAGGCGCCGGACTGTTGCAAGCCTGTCACTGCGGCGATACGACTCCGGGTGGAAGGGAGCCGCCCATGCTGACCCTCTATTCCTACCCGCAACTGTTCGGCGTCGCCGACAACAATGGCTACGGTCTGAAAGTCTACGCCTTCTTCAAGCTCGCAGGCCTGGAGTTCGTGCACGAGCACATCTTCGATGCCTCGGCCGCACCGCGCGGGCAGCTGCCTTACGTCGTCGACGACGGCGAGAGCATCGGCGACAGCGAGACCATCATCGCGCATGCGATCGCGAAATATCGTCTCACCATCGATGCCGGACTCTCACCGGAGCAGCGCCGCACCAATCTCCTCGTCACGCGCATGCTGGACGATCTCTATTGGGTGATGTCGTATTCGCGCTGGAAGGACGAGCGCTTCTATCCGGCGTTCCGCGACGGCTTCATTGCGCAGCATCCGCAGATCAATGCGGAAGGGTTCGAGAAGGCGAAGGCGTATAATGCGCAGCGCTATCATTACCAGGGCATCGGCCGCTACAGGCCCGATCAGGCTTACGCGCGCGGGCTCGCCGATTTGCAGGTGCTGGCCGAGATCGTGCCGGCCGCGGGCTTCGTGCACGGCGCGGCGCCAACGAGCATCGATGCCGGCATCTACGGCTTCATCGCCAACATCTATTATTTTCCGATCCCGACGCCGCTGAAGGCGTTCGTCGACGCGCAGAATAATCTCGTCGCGCATTGCGAGCGGATTCATGCGATGGTCGGGACATCGTAGGGTAGGTTAGCGCAGCGGCTGCGCGATGCGCGGGCCGATGCGCGTAACCCACCTCTTCTCTTTCCGCGGTGACAGACGTGGTGGGTTACGCCAAGAGGCTAACCCACCCTACGGAACCGTCCCTACCGCATCGTGATCGCGAGGCCGCTGAGATCCGCATTCGCCATCAACCCGACCTGCGTGCCCGTCAGCTCCAGCACGGCGCCCTTCTGGTTGGTGAGCACGATGGCGCGGGCGCCGCGGCCGACGGCAAGGCCGGCACCGGCGGCGCCGTAGACGCCGGCAACATCGGAGGGACGGTTGATGTTGGAGACGCGGCCGCGCAGCACCGTCTTGGAACCGCCGAAAACGAGACCGTAGTCGAGCCCGCCGGTGGAGAGCCCATAGGAGCGGCCGCGGAAGTTGAGCACGCCCGAACCGCCGGAGCCGCCGATGATCCAGCCCGCCTTGTAGATCGTCAGCGTCACGAAACCGCCGTCGGCCCGCGCCGCGGTCGACAGCCCGGCCAGGGCGGCAATGGCGACCAGCGCGGCGCGGAAGGTGGATGCGATCTTCATGGAGGTCTCCGGGGGCTATTTTTCAAGGGGGGAATCGAATCAGACGCAGCGAATCTACCCGATCGATCGCGGCGGCAAAATGATGGGGCTGCCCTGAGACGCAAGGTGCAGCGTCGTACTCAACCGTCATCGCCCGGTTCAACCGGGCGATCCAGTATTCCAGAGGCGGCGGTGATTGAGCCGAGAGGCCGCGCGGTCAATGCCGGGGCATGACGGCGGAGGTTCGGGCACAAGGTCGCGCATCGCCATCATCCCATTCTGCCCTTGTTTTGCCCGACGGAGCAACTTGACTGTTTCGCCTTTACCGAATTACAAAAAAACTCAATGATCTCCAAATGATCTCTACTGTGCATGGGGTTGTTTTCTCGTTTTTGTTCTTGCCCGTCTCCGCAACCCAATTGCAAGTCTCCCGCATGTCGCTACGCTCATGCGGGCTACGCGCCCGTTCCTACATTCGAGGTGATGCCATGCCGATCCAGCATTTCGCGCCCCCGCCGCATGTGAAGGCGCCGCCGCTGTCCTTTGCCACGCGCGTCGGTGATCTCCTGTTCGTCTCGGGCATTCCGGGCTTCGATGCCAATGGTGCGCTACCCGACGGTTTCGAGGCGCAGTTCGCCAATGTCGTCGTCAACATCAAGCGCGTGCTGGACGAGGCCGGCGCCGGTGTCCGCGACCTCGTCAAGGTCAACGTGCTCTTGACCCGCGCCTCCGACGTCGCCGCCATGAACGCGCTCTATGCCGGCGCCTTCGGCCCGCCGCCCTATCCGGCCCGCACCACTTGCGTGGTGCAGGCCCTGCCCGACCCGAGGATGCTGATCGAGATCGAGGCGGTGGCCTCGCTGGCGAAGTGAGCCACTGAGCGTGTGGCTTGCCGGGCACGCGGCCGAACCAAATGCTTGGGGAACAGCTGACATGTCCGTGAACGGCAGCTCCCCGGCTTGCAAAGGACCTGCTTTTACCGCACGAATTTTTGCGTCCTACTTCCCCACAAGGAGATATTTCATGCGTCGCGTTCTCGCCCTCTGTGCCGTTGCCGGCATCGCCACCTCCGTCTTTGCCGTGCCGGCCTTGGCGGCGGTCGGCTATTACGTGATCCGCTGGGACAACACCGGCATCTGCCAGGTCTGGAACGAGGACCTGAAGTACAAGCCGTTCCAGTGGGGCGTGTCGACCTACAAGGTCGTCAGCAAGCCGCTCCCGACCTTCGCTGCTGCTTCCGACGTCCAGATCAAGATGCGCGCCGAGCGCCGCTGCATGCTCTGAGCTTTTGCAACGGACCGGATTTGGAGGGCGGGTCGCGCGAGCGATCCGCCTTCTTCTTTTTGCGGGACCCGCGCGTTTTCCGGCCGAAATCGGCCATGTCCCGCCCGCGCGCTTTGAACCTGGCCGGCCTGCGGAACTACTCACATCTTGTCCGGGGCGCATCCCCAAGACGTCCCGCACCAGCCTTCCCCGTCATTGCCGGGAGGCACATCACATCATTCATTTGAGGAGCTGATCATGCGTCGTATTTCCGTGCTGTGCGCTGCCGCCGGTCTTGCCGTCACCGCCTTCGTCGCGGCGAGCCCTGCGGAAGCCAGCTATCACCTGATCCGCTGGCAGGACACCGGCCTGTGCCAGATCTGGGACGAGAGCATCCCGACCACGCCGTGGCCGGCCGGCTATCATCGCGCCAGCGCAACCGTGCCGACCTTCATCGACGCCCTCGCGGTGAAGGATGCCGCGCTGAAGAATGGTCAGTGCACCTGGTAAGATTTCGATCGGCGGACGAAGAGCGGGCAAGGACCATGCGTTCTTGCCCGCTTTCTATTTCCGAGATGCCGTAGGGTGGGCAAAGGCGCGCACTTCGCGCGCCGTGCCCACGCCTTTCAACGACGGGCAAATGGTGGGCACGGCGCGATGCGCCTTTGCCCACCCTACGAGACCTGCGCAAGCAGAGGCAGGACCTCTCACGCGTCCTTGTGCGCGCCGGGATGGATCAGGACGTCGCGCGCGGCGGCGAGGTCGATGAAGGCTTGCGTGCTGCCGCCGTGGTCGGGATGCATGCCCTTGGCGGCGCGGCGATAGGCCTGGTTGATGTCCTCGCAGGTGAGCTGCACCGCGAGCGGCAGGCCGAGCATCTTGCGGGCGCGATCCTCGCTGGACAGCTGTTTCGGCGTGGCGTTGCGACGGCCGAAGCGCGGCGCGGTCAGATCATGAACGACTTCGAGAACGACGCCGATGCGGCGCTGGGCCGCCAGCGTGACGCCGTGATCGTCATTGTCGACCGCCTGGCGCAGCACCGGAAGCGCCTGCTCGGCGGCCTGGCGCAGCGTGGCATCGACGCTCATCCGCGCGATCTCGGCCACGAGCCGGCCCGCCTCGGCCCAATCGGCCGAATGCGCCGACCGCAGGCGTTCGAGGGCGAGTTTCCAGGAGTCGTGTCGAGAGTCGAGCCGTTCCATCATGCGCGCAACGTTTAGCAATGAAGATCAGTATGCCAAGGCTGCGGTTTCCGACCCCTTAATTTCGAGTTAGCGTTTCGTGAAACTTCGAAACGAAATCGGGAGGAAAATGTCACAAACCAGGCCAAGCGCAGATGCGTGGCCGGACCCGGCGCCGGTCAGTTGAATTGATACGCGAGGCCGAACGTCGCAACGTGGCTGCGTAGCGCGACGTCGAAAGTGTCGACGGTGTTCTGCCGCGCGAAGGTCGACGTTCGGCTAATCGTTTGGGTCGACGTGCCGAAATCGGCGAAGCGGTATTCGGCGCGCGCCAGCCAGTGATGGCCGAGCGCCGTCTCCAGGCCGCCGCCAATTGTCCAGCCGACCTTGGTTGCGGAGGTCGCTATCACGGACGGCGAGAGGTTGAACGTGCGCCGGCAGGGTGCGCTCCCACAGGTCGAGATTACCTCGTCATGCTGCCACGCCGCGCCGCCGCTCAGGAACAGAAGCGTCGCCGGCGTCACCAGGAAGCCGACACGCGCGCGCAGGCTCGCATCCCACGTCGTCTTCAGCACGAGTGAATCTGCGGCCTCGTGGAAAGTGCCGAAGGCGGGCGACACCGGAAATCCGGCAAGCGTGGTGGTCAGGTCGGCAAAGCCGGCGTCGCCCTCGACACCGGCGACCCAACGGGAGGCGAATTGCCAGTTGATGCCAACATAGGGGCTGGCGCGGAACGCAGTGCCGTTGAACGGCACGACATGCTCCGCGACCGAGACCGGTGCACCGCCAAACAATTCCGATCTTGCCGCCGCGTTCGCCTGCAGCGCGCGGGCACCGAGACCGAGACCGAGATAGGGGCCGGTCCATGACACAGCGATCGGCACGGCCTTGGCGATCGACCCGGCCTGCGCCCGTGCCGCGATCGGATCGCCAAACTTGTAGGCCACGCCGAACGAGGCGTTGTGAGTCTGCATCTTCAGATCGGAAATGTCCGACGTCGGATTGAGGGGCGAAGCAGTAGAGCCGCCTCGGGCAATGGTGAACGATGTTGCGCCGAAATCGGCGTAACGATATTCGGCGCGTGCAAACCAGTTGCCGCCGAGCGCGGTCTCGAGGCCGCCGCCGATGGTCCAGCCGGCCTGGATACGCGAAGCGGAGATCACGGCGGGCGAAAGAAAAAAGAAGTCACAAGCGCCGCTGACGCAGGCCGAACTGATCTCGGCGTGCTGCCAGGCGATGCCACCGGTCGCGTAGGCCAGCGTCGCGGGTGTCAGCAGGAACCCGAGACGGGCACGCAGGCCGATGTCCCAATCGGTCTTTACGGTCAGGTTGTCGTCCGGCCGGGCAAAGCCGGCGAAGCCGGGCGAGAAAGCCAGCGACGGGCGCTTGGTGGATTGGTCGGCGAAGCCGACATCGCCTTCGACGCCCGCAACCCATTGCGGCGCGAATTGCCAGTTGAATCCGGCAAAGGCACTGGTGCGGAAGCCCAGTCCGTCGAGGGACGCGCCGGTCGGCCGCCCGTCCGCCAGATTTTGCGGGAGGCCGGCAACCGTCTCCGATGTGGTCACGGCGTCGGTGCGCGAGGCACGGGATCCGAGCCCGACACCAGCATAGAATCCGCTCCAGGGCGACGCGGCCGCCGGCGGGATCTTGTAGGCGGGCGTGGCGCCCATATCCGCCGCCAAGGCAGGCCCCACCACCGCGAACGCCATCAGCGCCGCGCTTCCGCATGTCACTTTCTTCACGCGCCCAATCTCCGTCGGCGGAATCGCCGCTGCCCCACTTGTTCGAGAAGATGTGAAGCCAACGGCTCCAGACTTCTTGGATGCAAGCGACCGCGGATTGGACAAAAACGAACCGGCGAGCTTCCTGCTCATGCCGTGGCAACTTTGCCACATACGGCAGGCAGAGCGCCGCGATTGCATGAGCGGCGAGCGCCGCGCGACGTTTCCGTCGTGTCGGTTTTCAAATAGACTCCTGGCCAACACTCAAAAACAAGCAGCCGAGGAAACCCTATGCCCCTTCTCCAGAACCACATCGCCGCCGTCACGGGCGCCGGTTCCGGCATCGGCCGCGCCATCGCCGCCGGCTACGCCCGCGAGGGCGCGCAAGTGATGCTGCTCGACGTCAACGCCGACACCGTCGCGGAGGCCGCCCAGGAGATCCGCAAAGCGGGCGGCAAGGCCGAGAGTTTTGCGCTCGACGTGACCCGGCGCGAGGACTGTTTTGCGCTCGCCAAGCAGATCGCCGACCAGGTCGGGCAGGTCTCGATCCTCGTCAACAATGCCGGCATCACCCGCCGCAACGCCTTCACCGCGGAGACCGAGACGGTGGCGAAGGACTGGAACGACATCATCTCGCTCAACCTCAACGGCGTCTTCAACATGACGCAGGCCTTCCTCGCACCCTTGCGCGCGAGCAAAGGCCGCATCGTCAATATCGGCTCGATCCAGTCCTTCGTGCATCTGCGCACGCCGAGCTCGGCGGCCTACACGACCTCGAAACACGGCGTGCTCGGCTTCACCAAGGCGCTCGCGGTCGAGCTTGGCAAGGAAGGTGTGCGCGTCAACGCGATCGGGCCGGGCTTCATCGAGACCAACATCAACGCCAATGTGCGCGCGACCAATCCGGCGCTGGTGCAGGCCTTCGTCGACCACACCCCGCTGGCGCGCACCGGCAAGCCCGAGGATATCGTCGGGCCCGCGATCTTCCTCGCGTCGGATCTGTCGGCCTATGTCACGGGAACGATCGTGATGGTGGACGGCGGCTACCGGACGGTGTGAGGCGCGACTCACTATCCCCGTGCACGGGATCATCGTCCGCCTTGTAGGCAATTGCGCCACTGGACCGGACGATGACACCGCTGTGTGGAAGAGATAGTCCCGCATCACGATGCATCTGGCGCCAATCGCGGCGGCTTAGCGGCATTCCTGGGGTCAATTGGTGCGTTCGTCCGCGATTAACCTTTCATTAACCAAACCCGCCCACCGTACATCTACGGCTTGGGGGTCGTTGGTTCTCGATCCGCTTCCAAAGATGGCAGCGGGCGTTGATCGGGAGGTGTGTTGATGACCACTGTTCATGTCGCTGCGTCCGAGTCGGGCGCGCAATTCCTTGCCCCTAACCAGATCGTTCCGCTTCTGATCGGCGCCACCGTCGACGAGGTCGAGCGCGAGCTCGTGCTCCAGACGCTGGCGCGCTGCGACGGCAACCGCACCCGCGCATCGCGCGTGCTCGGCCTGTCGGTGCGTACGCTGCGCAACAAGATCAGGATCTACGCGGCGTCCGGCATCGAGGTGCCCGCCTATCAGGATTAGCGTCCGAGGACGCGCCGCTGAATCAATCCGCCGATGATGACCGCAAGCGCGATCATCACGACCGAGGCTGTCAGCGCCGCGTGCGGCCGATTGATGTTGATCAAGCGTGGTGAGCTGTTCCGGCGGAATTGCTGCTGTCGTCAAACGCCGCTAAGTAGCTTGCTTCCGGTCAAGGGAGCAGCGGCGTGGCAGACGAACAGAAACGGCAGGGATCTCTAGGGCCGCGCGGACGGCAGGGCGAGCCGGGACGGCCGGGACCGCAGGGTCATCCCGGCCGGCGCGGTCCCGACGGCGCGCGCGGCAAGCCGGGTCCGCAAGGCAAGCCGGGGCCGATCGGAAAGGCGGGACCTCAGGGCAAGGCCGGTCCGCAAGGCAAGCAGGGCGAGGTCGGCCCGCGTGGGACCGCCGGTGCGCAGGGGCCTGCCGGACCGCAGGGGCCGGCGGGGCCGCAAGGCCCGCGCGGCGAGGCTGGGCCTGCCGGTCAACTGCCCTCGATCGAACAGGTGCTGCCGTGGCTCGAGCAACTGTTTGACGCCTGGGACGAGCGCCGCCGCCAACGCGAGCGCGACGCCGCCGAGCGCGAAGCGCTCGAGGCCGCCGTGCAGGAGCCCGATGAGGCCATCGTCGACGACGAGAGCGAAGACGGCGAAGGCGACGAGCACAGGAAGAAGAAGAAAAAGAAGAAGTACCGGGATTAGCGATGCCGGTGCCCCGGACCCAGCGCAGCACGCAGTGATGCGCTGCTGAGCCGGGGCTCATATCGCGAGACCTGCGCCGACGATGTCTGGGTCCCGACCCTGCGGAGCGGCACTTCGCGCCGCACCGCGTCCGGGACACGAGCTACATCAAGACGCGCCGGAAGCGTCATCCTTGCGCGGCAGCATGCCCATGCGCTCGAACTGCCAGCGCATGGTGCGATACCAGAGATAGCCGACCGCCGCGCCGCACAGGGCCAGGATGATCACGCTGGCGCTCGAGAACGAGCCGCTCCACCACATCATCCACGCGGTCCATAGCAGCGTGAAGACGATGGCACCTGCTTTCAGCGGAAGAAGGGGGCGGCTCATGATCCTGCTCCGGGCTGTCAAAATCCCGGCGGACATCATTGCAGGACGCGGCGCCCCATTCCGTGAGCCAGATCACGGAACGCGTTGCCGGCGCCTCTAAAGCGCGATGCGATTAGATGAATCGTCATCGCACTTTTCCGGATCATGCTCTAACCGAAGCGCAGCCGCGAGCGCTCCCTGGCCCTTTCCGCCTCGACTTCGCGGTCGCGCGCCGGCGCATGGGTGTGCAGCGAGGTCAGGAGATTTCGCGCAGCCTCGGAGACCTCGGCTACTGCGCGGTCGAACGCCGCCTCGTTGGCCTGCGACGGCTTGTTGAAGCCGGACAGTTTTCGCACGAACTGGATCGCGCTGGCGTGGATCTCATCCTCCGTCGCCGGCGGCTCGAAGTTGAACAGCGTCTTGATGTTGCGGCACATGCAGGGGCCTCTTCCGGATGTTTCCTTGAAGACGATCGGCGGAGCCGAAATCCTACATCCTTCCGTGCACTTCTGCTAAGTTCCACCGCAACGCGGCCGCCGACCATGAGCCGCAATGGGGAGAGAAACATAACATGAAGGCTTCCTGCGCCGCGCTGTCGGCTGCCCTGCTGTCCTTTTCAATGCCGGTCCTGGCCGCCGATTATCCGGCACTCAAGCAGGGCGACTGGATCGCCAGGGACTTCAAGTTCCATACCGGTGAGACCATGACGGAGCTGAAGCTACACTACACCACAATCGGCGAGCCCTCGGGCCAACCGGTGCTGGTGCTGCACGGCACCGGCGGATCCGGCGCAAGCATGCTGTCACCCGCCTTCGCCGGGGAGCTGTTCGGCGCGGGGCAACCGCTCGACGCCTCCAAATATTACATCATCCTTCCCGACGGCATCGGTCATGGCAAATCGTCGAAGCCCTCCGACGGGATGAAGACGAGCTTCCCGAAATACGATTACGACGACATGGTCGTGGCGCAGCATCGCCTGGTGACGGAGGGCCTCGGCGTCAAGCATTTGCGGCTCGTCATCGGCAATTCGATGGGCGGCATGCACACCTGGCTGTGGGGCGAGAAATATCCGAACGCCATGGACGCACTGATCCCGATGGCCTCGCAACCGACCGAGATGGCTTCGCGCAACTGGATGCTGCGGCGGATCATGCTCGACACCATCCGCAACGACCCCGACTACAATGGCGGCAACTACACCAGCCTGCCGCGCATGATGAAATATGCCATCACCGCCTACGGCATCGCCAGCATCGGCGGCACGCTCGCCTATCAATCGCAGGCACCGACCGCGGCCAAGGCCGACAAGATCGTCGACGACCGGCTGGCGACGCCGATCACGGCGGATGCCAACGACTTCGTCTACCAGTGGGAGTCCTCGCACGACTATAATGCCGGCGAGAAGCTGGAAGCCATCGAAGCATTCCTGCTGCTGATCAATTCCGCCGACGACGAGCGCAACCCGCCCGAGACCGGCATCACGGACGCGGCCATGAAGCGGGTCAAAAACGGCCGCCTCTATCTGATCCCGGCGAGCGCCGAGACGCGCGGCCACGGCACCACCGGCAATGCGAAATTCTACAGCGAGCAGGTGCGGCAATTGCTGGAGAGCACGCCCCAACAAACGATCGAATCGGCGCGCCGCTGATTTTGCAGCGCATCATGTGCGGCACTTCGGAGCCGCATATTATTTGGGCATGCAATGCGCTGACAGCTCGGGCTTAATCGCGTCACCAATGGAATCGACGCGAGCAAGACTCGCGCGCGAATAGCGGGACGCGACGAGGAGGGATCGCATGCACAGGCTCGCACTGTGCGTTTGGCTGGTCGCGATGACGGCGCTGACCAGCGCCGCACTCGCATTCGACAACGGGCAATATGACCACATCCCGCCCGATATCCGCGCCTGGTTCAAGAGCGTGATCGCGCCGAACGGCGTGCCCTGCTGCGACGTCTCGGACGGCCATCGCACCGACTACGATGTGCGCAGCGGTGCTTATTGGGTGCCGATCGAAGGACAATGGATGGAGGTGCCCGAGCGCGCCATCATCCGCGACCGGGGCAATCCGGTCGGCCAGGCCGTGGTGTGGTACGTTCGCCACCGCGGCGCTATCATCATCAGCTGCTTCGTGCCGGCGGATGCCGTATAAAACGTCTTATCGATTCCATTGGCTGGAGGCGGCCCGATCGGGTAGCTTGCCGCCAAGCTGAAGCGGAGGCCGCCGTTGACCGATCTTTGCGCCGAAGACCTCGCCACCATCTATGCCAATCCGAGCCCGCGCGTGATCGCGAAAGCGCGTCCCGCGATCGATGCGCATGCGAAGAAGTTCATCGAGATGTCGCCGTTCTGCGTACTCGCGACGTCGGGCGCGGACGGCAGCGTCGATGCCTCGCCACGCGGCGGCGGCACCGGCTTCGTCCACGTCGCCGGTCCCAACCAATTGCTGATGCCTGACCGCTCCGGCAACAACCGGATCGACAGTTTTCGCAACGTCGTCGAAGGCTCGGGCTTCGTGCATCTGTTGTTCTTCGTGCCCGGCATCGACGAGACGCTACGCGTCGGCGGACGCGGCACGCTGTCGGCCGATCCGGATCTGCTCGCCGCGATGGTGGAATTCGGCAAGCCGCCGCGCGCGGTGCTGAACGTCACTGTGAGCGAAGTCTATTTCCATTGCGGCAAGGCGCTGATGCGCTCGAAGCTGTGGTCGCCCGAGAAAGTGCAGCGCTCGGTGATGCCCAGCATCGTCACGGTCATTCACGACCAGACCGGCCTCGGCGAACCGGCGAGCCAGGAGACCGTGGAAGAGATCTACAAGACGCAGTTGTAGTTGGAGCTCAGTCCGCAAGCGAGCCGTCATGCCCGGGCTTGTCCCGGGCATCCACGTTCTCAGTGCTGTGGGCAAGAACGTAGATGGCCGGGACAAGCCCGGCCACGACGAATGGAGGGGGCTGACGCCGGAGCTTAATGCCCCTCGCCCTCGAGCCCACCGACGTGCTTCTGGGTGTAGAGCTCGAGGCCGATGCGGCCGATCAGGTCGAGCTGGGTTTCGAGGAAGTCGATGTGGTGCTCCTCGTCGCTCATCAGCTTCTCGAACAGGTCACGCGTGACGTAGTCCTTGACGCCGTGGCAGTAGGTCGCCGCTTCCTGGTAGAGCGCACGCGCGCTCATCTCGGCAGCGAGGTCGCACTCGATGATCTCCTTGACGTTCTGGCCGATGCGCAAGGGATCGAGCACCTGCATGTTCGGAAAGCCGTCGAAGAACAGGATACGCGCGGTGAGCTTGTCGGCGTGCTCCATCTCCTCGATGGACTCCTTGCGCCAGACCTTGGCCATGTCGAGGAGGCCCCAATTGTCGAGGAAGCGGTAGTGCAGCCAGTACTGGTTGATCGCAGTCAGTTCGTGACGCAGCGCCTTGTTGAGATAGTCGATGACTTTTGCGTCGCCCTGCATGGTTCACTCCAGCTCTTGCAGTCCAAATCGGCCCAAAACCGAATTTAGAATGCTTCTAAGTCAGTTTACGAATGAGGGCAACTGGCTACGGCGGCGCGGCCGGGGGAAAAGCTCAGCCGAGCTGGCGAAGGCTTTCAGCAGGCCGCGAGGGCAAACTGGGCGGGCTCGGCCGCCTCGTCATTGGCAGCCACAGTGTGGTTGTGCGGGCAGCCGGCACAGCAGGACTGGGCGCAGGGGCCAAGGGCTTCGTCGATGATGGTCTTGATCGTCCGGGCGCAGCGGCCGCATTCGGCGCTACAGCCGAGGCATCCATAGACCTGCTTGGCATGGCGCACGGCGTCGTCGGACTCGGCGACGGCGGCGCGGATGTCGTCATCGCTCAGCACGTTACAGGAACAAACGATCATGGAAGCGGTAGGCCCTTCGGTGATGCGTCATCATCGATATTTAACAGGCCCGCCGGATGCAAAAGGAAAAAGCGGTATTTGAAGCTATTCCAAACTGGCCCAAAAGCAGCCTAGAACGGTCCTAAATTTCAGCGTTGCGCTGGATCAAGATTGGAGCGGATCTAATCGCCGCCACCGCCTCCCCCACCGTCGCCGCCGCCCCCGCAATCGCCGCCACTGCTGCCGCTGTCACTGCTGGAACAGCTGCCGCCGTCGGCCGAGCTGCCCGAACTGTCGCTGGAAAACCAGCTTCCCAGCGAGAAGCCGTTATTGCTGCCCGAATAGGTATCGCTGCTGCTGCTGCCGTCGCCGCCCGCCCCGGCGCGGGAGCGCCGCTGGCCGCGGTTCTGGAGATGGGTGATCCAGCCGTAACCGATCGCGGACACCACCCCGGCGGCAATCAATGCATTGATCATCGCGTTGCCCATCATCGCCTCCTGGCCGAGCCTTGCGGTCCATATCAATTGGTCGCCCGCCACCAAGGTGCCGTTCATTGATCATTCAAACGAAGTATGGAACTCTGCTCCCAAAGAGTTCCCGCGTGTTGGTACGAAAGGTCAAGCCGATGAAGAAGTTGCTCCTGACGGTCGCCGCCGTCGCCTCCCTGGCCGTTGCGGCCGGAACCCCGGCCCATGCACAGCGCGGCGTCGCGGCGGGCGTAGCGGCCGGCATCATCGGCGGCGCCATTGTCGGCGGCGCGCTGGCCTCTCCGTATTACTACGGACGCGGCCCCGGCTATTACGAACCCGGCTATTACCCGCCCCGTTACTATGCGCCGGGTCCGGGCTATGTCTCCGACGACTATTATGGCGGCGGCTGCGTCTGGCAGAAGCAGCGCTTCTGGGACGGCTATGCCTGGCGCGTCCGCCGCGTCAGAGTCTGCGGCTGAGGCGACTCGAACCGGTCCATCGCGACTGCTTCGGCTGACCGGTTCGCTACGGATGCGCCGTTCATCTCCGGGCCCGAAAAAGACCGCTTTTTCTCGTCACAGCTCCGTGCGCGTTTACCGTGGGTTGACCAATTGCGCGCTTCCTAGCTGCACGGCCAATTCCATCAGCGTGTGCGTGAACCTTTGAAACCCGGGCGCCTCTAACAAGAGGAACCCATCTCCCAGGAGAGCCAAGAGCATGAAGAAGACTTTAGTTGCCGCCCTCACGGTTGCGACGGTCGCCGGTTCGCTGGTGACCGCCACTCCGTCCGCCAAGGCCCATGACGGCGTTGGCGCCGGCATCGCGGCCGGCCTGATCGGCGGTGCCATCGTCGGCGGCGCCATCGCGTCGAGCCGTCCCGCCTATGGCGGCCCCGTTTACGTCGCCGAGCCCGGCCCGCCGCCCCCGCCCTGCTACTGGCAGCGTCAGCGTTATTGGGACGGTTACGGCTGGGTCGTTCGCCCGGTTCGCGTCTGCTACTGATCTGATCGCACCGGCGCTCGTGAGCGCCGCGATCGAAGCCCGGCCGAGACCATCGGCCGGGCTTTTTCTTTGGTCGCGCGCTATCGCGCCGCCTGGATCGAGCGCAGCACCTCTTCGCTCGGCCAGCAATCGACCTTGAGGCCGGCCGACTTCTGATAGGCACCGAGCGCGGCGCGCGTCTGCATGCCGGCCTTGCCGTCGATCTTGTCCTTGTAGAGCCCGACGCGCGTAAGCCCACGCTGCATGGTCTCGACATCTTTGGTGCGCATTTGCTTCGAGGCCGCCCATGGCGTTGCGAACGGAAGCGGGCTCGTCATGCGGTCGGCAAGGTGCCCGACGAACAGCACGTAGAGATCGGAGAAATTGTATTCCTTGATGACGAAGTAGTTCTTCGTGGTCAGGAACGAGGGGCCATAGATGCCTTCCGGCTGGAGCAGCGAGGCCGGCTGCGCCTGTTCGATGGCACTCAGCTTCTGCCCGCGCACAGGCACGAAACCTTCACGCAGCCACTGGCCGAGCGGCTTCGTCACCTCGGGCACACCGGTGGTGCAATCGACCTTGGCCGGCGCTTGCACCTCGTAGGCCCAGCGCACGCCGCTCTGCCAACCCTTGTTGACGAGCTGCTGCGCGGCCGAGGCCAGCGCGTCCGGCACCGAATGCCAGATGTCGATGCGGCCGTCGCCGTCGAAATCGACGCCGTGCTTGTAATATTCGGACGGCAGGAACTGCGTCAGCCCGGTGGCGCCGGCCCAAGACGAGCGCATGTCCTTGCGCGTCACCACGCCTTCGCCGAGGATCTTCAGCGCAAGGATGAACTCGGTGCGGTATTGATCCTTGCGGCGCCCGACATAGGCCTGCGTCGCCAGCACGCGGACGAGATCGTAAGGCAGCGTGTAGCGGCCGTAATCGGTCTCGCGGCCCCAGATAGCGAGCATCACGGTTGCCGGCACGCCGGACTTCTTCTCGATCTCGCTCAGCGAAGCGCGATATTTCTGCAGCAGCCGCTGCCCCTCGCCCGCAAGCCGCGCGATCGAGGCTTCCTTGACGTAATCGGCCGGCACCTGCACGAACTCGGCCTGCGACGGCGCACCTAGCGCGGGCCGTCCCGGCAGGATCAGATCGGGCAGCTTGTAATCGGGCTCGAGCCCGCGCGTCTGCTCGTCGAACGTCTTGCGCGAGACGCCTTCTGCCTGCGCCTCCGGCCACAGCGAGGCGATGAACTGGGTGAAGGCGGCGTCGGCGGCGCGGGCGGACGACCAGCCGCAGGTGACAACGATCACCGCAGCAATGAGCGCCCGCCGCATCATGCCGAAATCACCGCGTCAGCTTCTTGTACTTCACGCGGTGCGGAATGATGCTGTCCTGACCGAGACGGCGCATCTTGTCCTTCTCGTAGTCCTGGAAGTTGCCTTCGAACCATTCGACATGGCTGTCGCCCTCGAAGGCCAGCATGTGGGTCGCGATGCGGTCGAGGAACCAGCGATCATGGCTGATGATGACGGCGCAGCCGGCAAAATCCTCCAGCGCCTCTTCGAGCGCGCGCAGCGTGTCGACGTCGAGGTCGTTGGTCGGCTCGTCGAGCAGCAGGACGTTGGCGCCGGACTTCAGCATCTTGGCGAGATGCACGCGGTTGCGCTCACCGCCGGAGAGCGCACCGACCTTCTTCTGCTGGTCGGCGCCCTTGAAGTTGAAGGCCGAGCAGTAGCCGCGCGAGTTCACTTCCTTCTTGCCGAGCAGGATCAGCTCGTTGCCGCCGGAGATCTCCTCCCACACGTTCTTGTTGCCGTCGAGCGCGTCGCGGGACTGGTCGACATAACCGAGATGCACGGTCTCGCCGACCGTGATGGTGCCCTTGTCCGGCGTGTCCTGCTTGGTGATCATCTTGAACAGCGTGGTCTTGCCGGCGCCGTTGGCGCCGATCACGCCCACGATGCCGCCGGGCGGCAGCTTGAAGGTGAGATCGTCGATCAGGAGGCGATCGCCAAAGCCTTTGCTGAGACCCTCGAAGTCGACCACGTTGGCGCCGAGCCGCTCGGCAACCGGAATGATGATCTGCGCGGTCTGGGTCTGCTTCTCACTCGCCTGCTTGAGCAAGTCTTCGTAGCGCTGGTAGCGCGCCTTGGACTTGGCCTGGCGCGCCTTCGGCGACGAGGCGACCCATTCCTGCTCGCGGGCAAGCGTCTTCTGGTGCGCGGCGTCCTCGCGTCCCTCCTGCTCCAGCCGCTTCTGCTTCTGCACCAGCCAGGATGAGTAGTTGCCCTCGTAGGGAATGCCCTTGCCGCGATCGAGCTCGAGGATCCAGCTCGTGACGTTGTCGAGGAAGTAGCGATCGTGGGTGACGATCAGGATGGCGCCGGGATAGTTGCGCAAATGGCCTTCCAGCCACGACACCGATTCGGCATCGAGATGGTTGGTCGGTTCGTCCAGCAGCAGCAGCTCGGGCTGGTCGAGCAGCAGCTTGCACAGCGCGACGCGGCGGCGCTCGCCGCCCGAGAGCTTGGTGACATCGGCATCGTCGGGCGGGCAGCGCAGCGCGTCCATGGCCTGGTCGACCTTGCTGTCGAGATCCCAGAGGCCCTGGGCCTCGATCTCGTCCTGCAGCTTGGTCATCTCGTCGGCGGTTTCCTCGGAGTAGTTCATCGCCAGCTCATTGTAGCGATCGAGGATGGCCTTCTGCTTGGCGACGCCCAGCATGACGTTCTCGCGCACGTTGAGTGCCGGATCGAGATGCGGCTCCTGCTCGAGATAGCCGACACGGGCGCCCTGCGCGACCCAGGCCTCGCCGTTATACTCCTTGTCGAGGCCAGCCATGATCTTGAGCAGCGTCGACTTGCCCGAACCGTTGACGCCGAGCACGCCGATCTTGGCGTCCGGGTAGAACGACAGATGGATGTTATCGAGCACCTTCCGGGTCGGGTAGCTCTTGGTCAGGCCCTGCATGAAATAGATGAACTGGCGCGCCATCGGTCCCGAAAACCTTCGATTTGAGGAAATTTGCTTAGCCTGCGATGTAGCGATCCCGCCCCCAAAGGGCAACGTTTTCCGTCCGTTCACCACGGATGAATACGGGACGGACACCATCCGGCCACCGATCCGGACAATTGAAACCATCTTTTAATAAATCAGGCCGAAAGCTCGGTTTCGCGCGGAAACAGCGCCACCCGCTCAGAACGAACGGGAGCACAGCGAGGCCGCATCATGGCTCTGATCGAGACCAACTCACTTCCTGTTCCGGCAGAAGCCGGCCACGTCTCCGGGCTCGTCTCGGAGGTCATGGGATTCTGGAAGCGCTTCTTCGCCACCGCCTTCAATCCCTACCGGCCCGAACTGCACTACATGCGTGGCCCCGGTCCCGCCTGGCGCGCCAAGCACGGCATGGATGCGCCGTTCCGGCTGAAGCCTCGGGATCTCTGAGGGCCTCCTTCCTATCGGACTTTTGAAGACGCAAGCGGCTTGCGCGCCGTCCTGATTGCGCGCAACCATGGCCTGGTTCCGACGGCGGCGCTCGCCCAGCGCCCTCACCTCTCGCCATCAACTCTGGCCCTGGATGAACGCTGATGAGCCGGCTGCGCTGTGCAATTCTCGACGACTATTTCAACCTCGCGCTCGACGTCGCCGACTGGCAGAAACTGTCCGACCGCCTCGACGTTACCGTGTTCAGCCATCCCTTCGCTTCCGAACAGGCCGCAGCCAGCGCACTGGCCGATTTCGAGATCATCTGCGCAATGCGCGAGCGGACGGCCTTCCCGAAGAGCCTGTTCGAGAGCTTGCCGAAGCTGAAGCTGCTGCTGACGTCAGGCATGCGCAATGCCGCGATCGACATGGACGCCGCCAAGGCGCGTGGCGTCACCGTCGGCGGCACGCAATATTCGCGCGATCCCACGGCACCGCTGACCATGGGCCTGATCCTGGAGCTGACCCGCGGCATCGGCCGCGAGAACGCGCGCATGCATGCGGGCGAGCCCTGGCAGACCTTTGCCGGCGTCGAGATCGAGGGCATGACGCTCGGCATTGTCGGGCTCGGCAAGCTCGGCAGCAGGATGGCCGGGATCGCCAAGGCGTTCGGCATGAACGTGATCGCCTGGAGCCCGAACCTCACGCCGGAGAAATGCGCAGGCGCCGGCGTCGGCTACGCCACCAAGGAGGAGCTGTTCGCCAAGGCCGACATCGTCACCATCCACGTGGTGCTGAGCGAGCGCTCGCGCGGGCTGGTCGGCGCCGCCGATCTCGCGCGAATGAAGCCGACGGCGTTCCTCGTCAACACCGCGCGCGGGCCGATCGTGGACGAGCAGGCGCTGCTTGAGGCATTGCAGCAGCGCAAGATCGCGGGCGCCGGCATCGACGTGTTCGCGGTCGAGCCGCTGCCGGTCGACCATCCCTTCCGCAAGCTCGACAACCTCGTGCTGACGCCGCATCTCGGCTACGCCACCGAGGACGGCCTGCGCATCCATTACGGCCAGATGGTCGAGGCGATCGACGCCTTCACCAAAGGCAGCGAGTTGCCGCGCAAGCTGGCCTGAAACGAAGAAGGGCGTGCCGATGGCACGCCCTTCTCAATCTGAATTCTCGCAAAGCGCTTAGCGCACGGTGACCGGCGCGGGCAGCGGCGGCACCACGGTCGGCTGGGTGCCGGGGACCGGACCGGCCTGGGCGGCCATCGGAGCCGGACCTGCGGCAGGACCGGGCGCGGGCGCAGCGGACGCCGTCGCCGTTCCCGGCGGCGGGCCACCCGGCATCACCACCACGCGGGTGCCGACCTTGACGCGATCGAACAGGTCGGAGACGTCCTCGTTCAGCATGCCGATACAGCCCGACGAGACGAACTTGCCGATCGTCGAGGGCTGGTTGGTGCCGTGGATGCGGTAGACGGTCGAGCCGAGATACATCGCGCGGGCGCCGAGCGGATTGCCGGGGCCGCCGGCCATGAAGCGCGGCAGATAGGGCTGGCGCTCGATCATCTCGGTCGGCGGATGCCAATCCGGCCACTCGGCCTTGCGGGTGATCTTCTGCACGCCGGTCCAGGTGAAGCCGTCGCGGCCGACGCGGACGCCGTAGCGGATCGCACGGCCGCCTCCGAGCACGTAGTAGAGATAGGTGTTGGGCGTATCGACCACGAGCGTGCCGGCCGGCTCCTTGGTCTGGAACGAGACCTCCTGGCGGCGCAGGTTTTGCGGCAACTGCACCGGCGCAGCATCGGGCTGCTCCTCGGGCGGCAGCGCCGCCATCGTCATCGGCCTTCCGTCAGCGCCGACCGGCGGCTGTCCGGCCTGGACCGTTCCGGTCGCGGCGGGACCACCAACGGCCTCCGGCGGACGCATGCCGTCACCGGCGGGAGCCTGCCCCTGCTGGCCCGGACGATTGGCGTAGATCACCGGCGGCGGACCGGCGGGGCGGCCGTAGCGGGGATCGTCGGGCGACATCACAGGGCCCTGCGACGGGGCGGCCGAATAGACCGGCGGAGCGCCAGCCGGGCGGCCATAACGCGGATCATCCGGCGACATCACCGGACCCTGCGGCGGCGCTGTCGAGTAGACCGGGGGAGCGCCGACCGGGCGGCCATAGCGCGGATCGTCGGCCGGGCCGGGCGGCGGCAACGATGCCTGCGGCATCGCGTCGTCGTCATCTTCCAGCGCGTCGAAATTCGGCGTGCGGTCGCCGGGCCGATATTCGGCCGGGGCGCCGTAGCTCGGTGCCTGCTGAACCGGATAGCTCTGAGCCTGCGCGAGCGAGGTTCCCGCCGCAGCGACTGTTGCGGCAGCGCATATCGTCAGAAAGTGTTTGATCATCATCGCTCTTGTATAGTCCCCAAGCCCGATCGGACCGTTAACGGCCAGATGGCCGAAGATAGCGGCACATTCAAGACATATCAGGCTTATTTGCGCCGGACCTGCCGATTTGTGATCCGCAAGACTACCGTTGCTCCGTTGCATCACGGGGCGGAAATCAGCCCATGGCGTCAATTGCCGGAGTCTTCGGCCCCGTTTTTTGCGGAACGGGTCGGAATCGTTGCGGTATGTTCGAATCAGCCTGATTCGCCGCCCATTTGAGCTCCCGATCCCCGCGTGGCGAACGCGGCAAACAGTACCGTCACCGCGTTCAGATGGCTCTTGGGCCCTGGCCTCTTCGCCGCCGGGGCGGAAATTCGCAACCGCTCGATGCTTCCCGGCTTTCGCTTCCTGTTTGCCGCGATCCTGCTGTCAGTCTCCATCCTGGTGTTCGGCCTGGGCGCCGCCGCACTGCTGCGGGCGAGCCACGAGCAGTATGTCAGCAACCCCTCCTGGCGGAACGGCCCGCAGGAGCAGGTGTTCGCGCAGGCTCCCGAGCCGGCCCAGCCGGTGCTCGCGGTCCTCCGCGCCGAGCCGGAGCTGACCGCTGAGCCCGAGCCGTCGCTGCGCGACAAGGTGCCGACCATTGGACTGCCCGAAAGCGAGCCCGACCAGGTCGCCGTGCTGACGACCGAGACCGAGTCCCAGGTCGCGGCACCTCCGGCTGACGTGCCGGTCGCCGAACCGGCCAAGGCCGAGACGACGACGGAGGCCGCAGCGCCGGCGCCCGCCGACACGCTCACCCCGGCCGACACCACGGCGTCGATCCCCGCGGCCGAGCCTGCCGCGACCGCCAGCGAGCCGGCGCCGGTCGATCCCAGCGCGGCCCTGGCCTCCTCCGCACTCGATGCCGCCTCGGCCAAGCTGGCCGCTTTGAACGAGCCGGCGACGACGGCCGTGAAGGATACGCCGGCGAAGCCCAAGACCGAGAGCAAGGCAGATACCAAGGCTGACGACAAGGCGACCAAGCGCAAGGCGGCGAAGGCGAAGAAGCGACACCGCGTGGTGCGACGTCCGCCGCCTCAGCAGCTGCAGCAGCAGCTCGATCCGTTCGGCCAGCCTCAGACCTTCGCGACGACGACCACGCGCACGCGTTGATGCGCTTGCTTTACCTCGCCCCGCTTGCGGGGAGGGAGCGCACCTTCAGCGCGGCGATATCCGAATGACTCACGCCGGACCGGTCGCGATCGGCGGGCCTTTTTCCTGGCCCCATTCCGACCAGGAGCCGTCATAGAGCGCGGTGTCGGTGATACCCAGGCGATAGAGCGCGAGCGTCAGCACCCCGGCTGAGACGCCGGAGCCGCAGCTTGTCACGATCGGCGCATCGAGCTTGACGCCGGCGCTCGTGAAGGCGGCGCGCAGATCCTCGAGCGGCTTCATCGTGCCTGTCGCCGCATCGAACAGCAGATTGTAGGGCACGTTGCGCGCGCCGGGGATGTGGCCGGAGCGGATGCCTGCGCGCGGCTCGGGCGCGCGGCCCTCGAAGCGGTCGGCGGCGCGCGCGTCGATCACCTGCTCGGCACGGCTTTCGACATTGGCGATCAGCTGCTGCATGCTGCGCACGCGATTTGAATCGTAGCTCGCCTTGAACGTCGCCGGCTTCGGCCTCACCTCGCCGCTCTCGACCGCTCGCCCCTCGGCGCGCCACTTCTTCAAGCCGCCATTGAGGATGCGCACGTTGTTATGGCCGAAGGCCAGGAACATCCACCAGGCGCGGGGCGCTGCGACCCAGCCGCCGGCATCGTAGAGCACGACGGTGTCGGCGTTGGAGATGCCGAGATTGCCGATGTCACGGCCGAACTGCTCGGCGCTCGGATACATGTGCGGCAGCGGGTTGGAATGATCCGACACCGCATCGACGTCGAAGAACGCAGCGCCCGGCAGGTGCGCGGCGAGATAATCGTCCTTCGGCAGCGGCAGCACGCCCGGCAGCTTGAAGCTGGCGTCGATCACTTTGACGTTGGCATCGTTGATATGGGCGGCGAGCCATTCAGTGGAGACGAGCGGGTCGGTGGCGGTGGTCATGTTTTCTGTACTCTCCAATCGTCATGGCCGGGCTCGACCCGGCCATCCATCCTTCTTGAAATGATGGACACGCGGGTCAAGCCCGCGTGTGACAAGTTTTAGCCCTTCTTCTTCGGCTCCCACTGCTCGGTCGGCCCGCCGGCATCGCGCCAGGCGGCGTAGCCGCCGGCGATGTGGGCGACGGGCTTCAGGCCCATGTCCTGCGCGGTCTTGGCCGCGAGTGCGGAGCGCAGGCCCCCGGCGCAGTGGAAGACGAACTTCTTGTCCTCCTGGAAGACCGGCTTGGCGTAGGGGCTCTGCGGGTCGATCCAGAATTCCAGCATGCCGCGCGTGCAGGCGAACGCGCCGGGGATGCGGCCGTCGCGCTCGATCTCGCGGGGGTCGCGGATGTCGACGATGACGACATCGCCGTTCTTGGAGATCTCGATGGCGTCCTTGGCGTTGAGCGTCTCGATCTCGGCATTGGCCTCGTCGATCAGCGCCTTGATGCCGCGGGTGATGTTTTGGGGCATGTGGTTCTCCCTCTTCTTTGCTGTCATTCCGGGGCGCGACGAAGTCGCGAACCCGGAATCTCGAGCGGCAGTTGATCATCTCGAGATTCCGGGTTCTCTCTGCGCGAGCCCCGGAATGACGATGGATGGCGCTAGTGCGTCAACTCCTTCATCGCACCCTCAAGCCCCTCGATCGTGATCGGGTACATGCGGTTCGCAAAAATGCGTTTGATGATGGTGGTCGATTCCGAATAATCCCAATGCTTCTGAGCGACCGGGTTCAGCCACACTGCATGCGGATAGGTGCGGATGATGCGGTCGAGCCAGACCGAGCCGGGCTCCTCGTTGACGTGCTCGACCGAGCCGCCGGGCACCATGATCTCGTAAGGCGACATCGAGGCGTCGCCGACGAACACGATCTTGTAGTCGTGCGGGTATTTGTGCAGCACGTCCCAGGTCGGCGTGCGGTCGGTGAAGCGGCGCTTGTTCTGCTTCCACACGCCTTCATAGAGGCAGTTGTGGAAGTAGAAATACTCCATGTGCTTGAACTCGCTCTTCGCCGCCGAGAACAGCTCCTCGACCTGCTCGATATGCGCGTCCATGGACCCGCCGATGTCGAAGAACACCAGGAGCTTCACCGCATTGCGCCGCTCGGGGCGCATGTGCACGTCGAGATAGCCGTGATTGGCGGTCTCGCGGATCGTGGTGTCGAGATCGAGCTCATCGGGCGCGCCGGTGCGCGCGAATTTGCGCAGGCGGCGCAGCGCCACCTTGATGTTGCGGATGCCGAGCTCGACATTGCCGTCCAGATCCTTGAACTCGCGCTTGTCCCACACCTTCACGGCGCGGTTGTTGCGGTTCTTCTCCTGGCCGATGCGGACGCCTTCGGGATTGTAGCCGTGGGCGCCGAACGGCGAGGTGCCGGCGGTGCCGATCCACTTCGAACCGCCCTGGTGGCGGCCCTTCTGCTCCTCGAGGCGCTTCTTCAGCGTCTCCATGAGCTTGTCCCAGCCCATGGCCTCGATCTGCTTCTTCTCTTCGTCGGTCAGGTATTTCTCGGCGAGCTTCTTCAGCCACTCCTCGGGGATCTCCGCCTTCTCCATGGCGTCGAGCAGGTTTTCCAGCCCCTTGAACACCGTGCCGAAAACGCGGTCGAACTTGTCGAGGTTACGCTCGTCCTTCACCAGCGAGGTGCGCGAGAGGTAATAGAAATTCTCGACAGAATAATCCGACAGATCGGCGTCGAGCGCCTCCATCAGCGTGAGGTATTCGCGCAGCGTCACGGGGACCTGCGCGTCGCGCAGAGAGGTGAAGAATTGCAGGAACATGGGTGACAGATTGCCCGTCGGGTGGCTGACGTCAAGGGGCGGAGACCGTCGCGGGGTGCTGGACCGGGAAGCTTTTTGCTCTAGAATTGGGGCTCTCACGGGGTTGTTTTGGGGACGTTTGCAATGGGAATTGTCGCAGCGCTCATCATCGGGGCGATCGCAGGCTGGCTTGCGGGCAAGATTGTCCACGGGGCGGGATTTGGACTGATCGGCAACATCGTTGTCGGCATCATCGGCGCGCTGGTCGCAAGCTGGGTGTTGCCCCAGCTGCACGTTCAGCTGGCAACAGGCACGGTCGGCGCCATCGTGGACGCCACGATCGGCGCGGTGATTGTGCTCGTCATCCTTTCGCTGATAAAACGGGTCTGAAAGCCTGACCGAACCAGGAACGGCCGCCGCGAGCGGCCGTTCCCTTGTCGCGACCGGGGCCCGCGCCTCGCGCCGACGATTACCCAAGGACACGCAATGAAATTTACCGGCACCAAGGACTATGTTGCGACCGACGATCTCAAGGTCGCCGTCAATGCCTCGATCGTGCTGGAGCGCCCGCTGCTCATCAAGGGCGAGCCCGGCACCGGCAAGACCGTGCTGGCGGAGGAAGTCGCCAAGGCGCTGAACGCCCCGCTTCTGACCTGGCACATCAAGTCCACCACCAAGGCGCAGCAGGGCCTCTACGAATACGACGCGGTGTCGCGCCTGCGCGACAGCCAGCTCGGCGACGCGCGCGTGTCCGACATCAAGAACTACATCAAGCGCGGCAAGCTGTGGGAAGCCTTCACCGCCGAGCAGCGCCCGGTGCTCTTGATCGACGAGATCGACAAGGCCGACATCGAATTCCCGAACGATTTGCTGCTCGAGCTCGACCGCATGGAATTCCATGTCTACGAGACCGGCGAGACGATCAAGGCCAAGCAGCGCCCGATCATGATGATCACCTCCAACAACGAGAAGGAGCTGCCGGACGCCTTCCTGCGCCGCTGCTTCTTCCACTACATCAAGTTCCCCGATGCCGACACCATGCATCGCATCGTCGACGTCCACTTCCCCGGCATCAAGAAGCGCCTGGTGGAAGAGGCGCTGCGCATCTTCTTCGAGGTGCGCGAGGTGCCCGGGCTGAAGAAGAAGCCGTCGACCTCGGAGCTACTCGACTGGCTCAAGCTGCTGCTCAACGAGGACATGAGCGTCGAGCAGCTGCGCGAACGCGACCCGCGCAAACTGATCCCGCCGCTGCACGGCGCGCTGCTCAAGAACGAGCAGGATGTGCATCTGTTCGAGCGGCTGGCGTTTTTGAGCCGACGGGAAGTGTGAGCTTCTCGTGTCCCGGACGCGCTGCAGCGCGTCGCAAGATGCCGTAGGGTGGGGAAAGGCGCAAAGCGCCGTGCCCACCATTGCTGCGTGATGGATGCAGATCGTGGGCACGCTACGCTTTGCCCACCCTACGATGTCCGCGCATGTGGCAACAGCTTCGCCATTTCAGTCGCGTTTTGAATCGCAGACACGCCTTCGCATCCTCGCGGCTCATCTCGCCCGAGCTTTGCTTCAATCGCTCCACCCTCCAAGAACGAGGGCGCAGGGAAGGCCGGGTGCTGGCTCGCACCCGCGGTCTGCTGCGCAAAAGGCACACGCAGAAAACCGCACAGCAGCATACAGGTGTGGCCGAACACACGGCCTTCCCTGCGCGATGGTCGGACGGCTTATGCCGTGCTCTCCCGGGAGCCGAACTTTCCTTCTGGCCTCCCTCGCCCCTGCGAATTGACAATGCCGTCCACCCGGTTGGGCTCGCGCACATCTCCGCAAAGGCTTGACCGTGGCAACGACGGCCAGGACCACACGGTTTTGCCGTACGCGCTCAGCGCCGTTCGTCTACACGCGGCCTCGGGCTCACAGGGACTACCCGCCCTGCCCGCTACCTCTCGTGCCGACGCTGCCGCGTCCACCGCAACCCGGCCCGCGTTTCGAACGACTCGCGAACCGCCCCTCTTCGTCGGGCCGGGCTGCGTCGATGTATGCCGCAATTCCGAATTTCGGTAAAGCGGAATATATTTGCGAGGAGGGGTTGACGGGCGGCGACACAGCCGGGCTCCGAGCCAGAAACGAGCGTGCGTGTCCCGGACGCGCTGCAGCGTGCAACGCTGCTGCGCAGAGCCGGGACCCAGGAGTCACTGGAGATTGTAGTGAGATGGGCCCCGGCTCAGCAGCGCACCGCCAAGAGCGCTGCGCTGCGTCCGGGGCGCGAGACTGCCTCACGCCACCGCCGCGTCCGGAATCCTTGCGGCTTCCATCGGCGTCTTGCCGCGGATCAGATCCGAGGCGCGGTCGGCGATCATCATGGTGGAGGCGTTGAGGTTGGCCGAGATCATGCGCGGCATCACCGAGGCGTCGATGACGCGGAGGCCTTCGAGGCCGTGGACGCGGAGCTGGTCGTCGACCACCGCCCAGGTCGAATCCGCAGGGCCCATGCGGCAGGTGCAGCCGGGGTGGAAGGTGGTGGTGCCGCGCTCGGTGGCGGCGGCGAGGAATTCGTCGTCGGTATTGATGTTGGGACCGGGGAAATCCTCATAGGCGTAATAGGGCGAGAGCGGCGCGGACTTCAAAAGGCGCCGCGCGAGCTTCATGCCGCCGACGATGACGCGGCGGTCGAGCTCGGCGTCGAGATAATTGGTCTGGATGATCGGCGGCGCGAACGGATCGTTGGAGCGGATGCGGACATAGCCGCGGCTCTCCGGGCGCTGCTGCCAGGACGCCACCGTCATGCCGGGCTCGTCCTCGAGCTGACCCTGCACGCCTTCCTTGTAGCTTGCCGGCGTGAAGGTAAGCTGCAGGTCGGAACTGTCGGCGCTCTCACCTGAATGCCAGAAGCAATAGACCATGGTCGGCGACAGCGAGAGCAGGCCGCGGCGCGCGGTCGCCCATTTCAGCGCCTCGATCCACAGCGAGAAGCCGCGGCGAAGCTCGTTGATGGTCTTGATGTCTTTTACGCGCGCCACCGTTCTCGGGGCGTAATGGTCCTGGAGGCCTTCACCGACGGGCAGCGCATGACGCACAGCGATGCCGTGCTGCTGCAACAGATCGGGCGAACCGACGCCGGAGAGCTGGAGCAGCTGCGGTGAATTATAGGTGCCGCCGGACAGGATCACTTCCTTGTTGGCGCGCACCTCCACCGGTGTGCCGCCGCGGCCCCCCTTGGTGTAGCGCACGCCGACGGCGCGCTTGCCCTCGAAGATGATCTCGGTCGCGTGCGCATGGGTGTGCACATGCACGTTCGGCCGCTTCATCGCGGGCTTGAGGAACGCGGTCGAGCCGGAGACGCGCAGGCCCTTGTCGATGGTGCGCTGGCAGTAGGAGACGCCCTCTTGCTTGGCGCCGTTGTAATCGGGGTTGCGGGGAATGCCGAGCGAGACCGCGCCTTCCATGAAGGCTTCGCAGAGCGGATCGCGCCACTCCATCGTGGTGACGGTGAGGCTGCCGTCGCGGCCGCGATAGGTGTCCTCGCCCTCGCCCACGCGCTTCTCCAGCCGCCGGAAGTAAGGCAGCACGTCGGCATAGCCCCAGCCGCGATTGCCCATCTGCGCCCAGGTGTCGAAATCCATGCGCTGGCCGCGATTGTAGATGTGGCCGTTGATCGAGGACGAGCCGCCGAGCGTCTTGCCGCGCGGCGCGTAGATGCTGCGGCCGCCGGTCCAGGGCCCCGGCTCCTGCTGGTAGGCCCAGTTGATGCTCTTCATGTGGAAGGTCTTGATGAAGCCCGCCGGCAGATGGATGTAGGGATGCCAGTCGGACGGGCCGGCTTCCAGCACGCAGACGCTGACGTTGGGGTCTTCGCTCAGCCGGCTGGTGAGCACGCATCCGGCAGAGCCCGCGCCGACGATCACATAATCAAATCTGTCCATGGTGCCTCGGCCGCTCCTAGCGCGGCTTGTCGTTGAGTTGAAATTCCAGATGCGTCTGCACCGTCGGCCATTCGGCGGCGGTGATGCTGTAGACCACGGTGTCGCGCAGCGTGCCGTTCGGCGCGACCTGGTGGCTGCGCAGGATGCCGTCCTGCTTGGCGCCGAGGCGCTCGATGGCGCGGCGGCTCTGGTGGTTGAAGAAGTGGGTGCGGAATTCCACCGCGATGCAGTTCAGCATCTCGAAGGCGTGGCGCAGCAGCAGCAATTTGCACTGCGTGTTGAGCGGGCCGCGCTGCGCGCTCTTGCCGTACCAGGTCGAGCCGATCTCGACGCGGCGGTTGGCGGCATCGATGTTCATGTAGGTGGTCATGCCGACGACGTTGCCGCCGGCGTCGAACACGGTGAACGGCAGCATCGAGCCCGCGGCCTGCAGCCCGAGGCGCCGGTCGATCTCCTTGGCCATGTTCTCCGGCAGCGGGATCGCGGTGTACCAGAGCTTCGACAGCTCGCCGTCCTTCACGGCCGTCACCAGCCCATCGAGATGCTGATGCGACAGCGGCTCGATACGGGCGTGCTGTCCACGCAGGGTGATGGGATCGGGCCAGGGCATTTGGGGTCTCTCCTTGCGTCACTGTGCGGCGAGGCATTCCGGGTGCCAGATCCTCATCCTGAGGAGCGCGGAACGCGCGTCTCGAAGGATGAAGGCCCGGCTGGTGGCCTCGCCCTTCGAGACGCGCGCGAAGGGCGCGCTCCTCAGGGTGAGGGTCTGAGAGTTACCTCGCCTCTCGCACAATGACGGCTTGGCTCACTTGTTCAAAAAATTCAACGGCAATCCGCCGCGCGGCCAGTCCATGGCGACCAGCTCGCCCTTGCCTGACAGCGTGATGTAGGCGGTCTTCAGCTCAGGGCCGCCGAAGGCGATGTTGGTGGTGACGCGGTCGCCGGTCGGGACCTGCTCGACCAGGGTGCCATCAGGCGCGATCACCGAGATGCAGCCGGAGACGAGGGTGGCGACGCAGATGTTACCGTTTGCTTCCACCGCAAGCGAGTCGAACATCTGGTAGCCGCCGAGGCCGCAGATCGGCTTGCCGCGCTCGCCGCGATAGATCACATCGCGCGGCTTCAGCGTGCCGGGCGCGGAGAGCTCGTAGGCCCACAGCCGGCCGGTCGGCGTCTCCGCGATGTAGACGGTATTCTCATCCGGCGACAGCCCGATGCCGTTGGCCGGCAGGATGCCGTGCACGATCTCGACGAGCTCGGTCATCCCAGGCTTGAGGTAGTACATGCCGCCGACGTCCATCTCGCGCGCGCGGCGCTTGCCGAGATCGGAGAACCAGAGGCCGCCCTGCTTGTCGAACACCAGATCGTTCGGCCCGCGCAGATCGTGCTCGCCGCATCTGGTGACGACGGTCTCGACCTTGCCGGATTGCAGATCGACGCGCTGGATCGAGCCGCCGAGATAATCGTCCGGCTGCGGGCCCGGCATGATCATGTTGCGGGTCGGGATCCAGGAGAAGCCGCCATTGTTGCAGATGTAGATCTTGCCGTCGGGGCCGAGCGCGGCGCCGTTCGGGCCGCCCGGCACTTTCGTCACGATCTCCTTGCGGCCGTCGGGATAGACGCGGGTCAGACGCTGGCCGCGGATCTCCACCAGCACCACCGAGCCGTCCGGCATCACGACCGGCCCTTCGGGAAATTCGAGGTCGGTGGCGAGAACGCGGACGTTGGACATGTGGGACCCTCCCGGCTGCTTGTTATGGCTTGCACGGGATGTCCGGCACGGGCCCCACACGCAAGATTTGCCTGCGGTTATGGCAAAGTCGCCTCGGCTTGCCAAGCAAGCGGGATGGTATGCCAGCGTTGCGGAAGACCTACTGCTTCACCGGCAGCCAGATCTCGAAGCCGCCATTGCCGGTTACGGGATCGAACGCCTCGTCGTAGCGCTCGAAACTCGGCGCGTCCGCGGCCGTCAAACCCGAGGCGGGCAGCCATCGATTCCAGATCGTGTTGACGGTGCGGCGGATCGAGGCGACGTGCTCGGTATGCGTGAACACCGCATAGCGCTGCTCGGGGATGCGGATGCGGGCGAAGCGTCGCGGCAGGTCCGAGAACTCGGCGACCTCGACGCCGGCGATGTAGTCGAAATTGCCGGAATCGTCGCCGTTGCAGCAGACGCCGTAGGCGACCTGTCCGACCCTCGATGGAATGTCGGCGACCTCCTGATGAAAGCGGTGCCACAGGCCGGGGATGACGGCGCCGTTGTCGCAGGAGATGCGCTCGCCGGGACCGGCGACGAGCAACGCCCGTGCGGTCTCGAAGCGCGGCGGGGCGAGATGGTCGAGCATGGTGGAGTCCATGAGGATCGGCTCCTGAAGCTTGAGGTCATTGGCGCACATCGCCGCCCTGACCGCTTCGGGCGTGGTGCCGAATTGGTCGCGGAACGCGCGGGTGAATGCTTCGTGCGAGCCGTAATCCGCCTCCAGCGCGATGCTGAGGATGTCCGGCGCGCCGTTCGCAAGACTGCGCGCGGCCTCACTCAGCCGTCGTGCGCGCAGGTAGCGCATCGCCGGCAGGCCGGTGGCTGCGGCAAACGCCCGCACCAGGTGGAACCGCGACACGCCGGCGACCGCGGCGATCTCGTCGAGCGTCATCGGCTCGGCCAGATGGCTCTCGATGTACCAGAGCGCGCGCTGGGCTGGGTTCATGACGGTCGGACCTCGTTCGAAGCAAGGCCATGATGCACGGAAGGCCGCCGGCTTCGCTTGATCGGCGTTGCGGCCCCTTTAGGAGGATAGCGCCGGAACTGCCACTGGCAACGTCCGGGCGTTCGTGGCTACATTCGACAACTCAAAACCGCTCACAAGAAAGCAGGAGGAACCGCCACATGAAGATCACCGATGTGCGGGCGCACCATATCCGCATCCCCTATGATGCCGGCGTTGCGAGCTTCCGCCAGGGCGCATCCGCGATCACCGCGCTCGACATGGTGCTGATCGAGGTCACCACCGATGCCGGGCTGACCGGTTGGGGCGACGCCTTCGCCTATGTCTGCCCGCGCACCACGCGCAGCGCCGTCGAGGAGATGATCGCACCGCAGGCCCGCGGGCTGAAGGTGCCCGATGCGGCCGGCATTCCCGCCGTGATGGAGCAGATCCAGCGCAATCTTCATCTGTTCGGCCGCTACGGCATCACCATGTTCGCGATCTCAGGGCTCGACATCGCGCTCTGGGATCTTGCTGCCAAGGTCGAGGGCGTGCCCCTGCATCGCCTGCTCGGCGAGACCAGGCGCACGGCCATCGCCGCCTATGCGAGCCTGCTGCGGATCGGCTCGCCCGACAACATCGCGGCCGAATGCAGGAAGGCGCTCGCGCTCGGCTATGGCGCAATCAAGCTGCATGAGACCACGACGCCGGCGGTGCATGCCGCGCGGGAGGCGATCGGGCCGACCATTCCGCTGATGGTCGACATGAACTGCCCGCTGACGGCCGAGCAGGCGATCGCGTTCGCAACGACCTGCCGGGACGCGCGGCCGATGTTTCTGGAGGAGCCGGTCTGGCCGCCCGAGGATTTCGCCGCGCTCGCCGAGGTCCGCAGCAAAGGTGGGCTCGGCATCGCAGCCGGCGAGAATGCCTGCACCGAATATCAGTTCCGCCAGATGATGGAGGCGGGCGCGGTGAGCCACGCCCAGCCGTCGGTGACCAAGGTCGGCGGCATCACGGAATTTCTGAAGGTCGCGGCGCTCGCCGATCAACTCGGCGTCAAGATCGTTCCGCACTCGCCGTATTTCGGTCCGGGCCTGCTCGCGACGCTGCATCTGCTGGCGACACGCGACGACGGGCTGGTCGAGATGTTCTATCTCAAGCGCGAGGCCTGCCTCTGGGGCGGCCGCGCGGACAGCGATGCCACCGGCCATGTCGCGGTGCCCTCGGGCGTGGGCCTCGGCTATGAGCCCGATCGGGACGTGATGGAGCGCTATCGCGTGACGTGACCGGCGCGCTTATTTCGCGTCCTTCGCCGGCGGCGCGTCCTGCTTCTTCTTCAGATCCTCGGCCGTCTTCACCTGGGCGGTCTGGAGATCGCCGAGCGTCTTCTGCAAGCCTGCAAGGTTCGTCTTCAACGCGTCGATCTGGCGGTTTGCTGCATCCAGCTTCTGCTGCTGGTCGAGCGTGAGCTTGGTGATCGTCTTCTGCAGAAAGTCGACATTGCTCTGCAGGCAGCTGGTGCGCCGCTCCATGGTCTTCTCGACCGTGCAGATCTCGATGCCGGGCACGTCCTGCGCGTGCATCGGCGCATTCGCCAGCGTTGCGAGCAGCAATATCCCGAAACAAACGCCGGCGTTTCGAAGCAGCATGAAAGGTTCCTCGTCCAATCGATCACGGCAATGTGCGCTGTTTGCGCACAGCCACTCAAGGCTACCACACTCGCACCGCATTCTCGCGTTGAGCTTGCATCGTTCCCTTGGACGGGGAACGATGATCCGCACGCGGAAGAAGTGGGCGCTGTTCCGCGGCTTTGTTTAGGGGAGATTTTTGGAATGGCAACGCGCGATAGACGACTGGCGGAATTCGACGGCGCCGGAGAACCACCGCCGGGCCTTGCGCTCGAGGTGCTGTGCGAGGATCACAGCGGGACGTACCAGCTGCCGTTCGCCTGCCGTTATGTCGAGGGCCGCTGGCAGAACAACGAAGCCGGCATCGCGGTCGAAGCGACCGTCATCGGCTGGCGCCTGCCGCGCGTGAGGCAGCGCGGGGCCGCCTGACGCCCATATTTGTTCCAAAATGCAACGGGGCCGCGCTCCGTCTTAACCTTCGGAACGCGGCCCGAACGAATCACGTCCGAATCGGCCGAACGGCTGCGTACGCAGCTGTTCACGGCTAGATGTCGATGCGGCTTGGCCGATGCGTACAATATCTGCGCAGCACGGTGGATGGCATGGGCCGCGCACGGGCGCCAAAGGTTAATCGCGACAAGGACATAGCTCGCGGGCCGCCCGGGTCGGCCCCCGCCCTCGAAACGAGCAGGGCTTCGCGCTGCCTGCCTAATATTCGACCTCGAGCTCCTCGATCTCGGCCGGCTCCTCCCTCGCCGCTGCGATCCATTCCTTCATCTCATCCATCGCCATGATGGTGTCGGCATAGGCCTTCAGCTGCGGCTCGAGCTTGACGTCATAGGTGACGAAGCGCGTCACCACGGGCGCGTACATCGCATCCGCCATGGTGCGCCGCTCGCCGAACAGGAACGGTCCGCCGGATTTCTCCAGGCAGTCCCGCCAGATCGACCAGACCCGGTCGATGTCGGCCTGCGCACGCGACCAGATCTTGAAGCCGCGAAAATGTCCTTTCAGATTCACCGGCAGCGAGGCGCGCAAGGTGGTGAATCCGGAATGGATTTCGCCGCAGATCGAGCGGCAATGGGCGCGCTGCACGCGGTCATCAGGCAGCAGGCCGGCTGACGGCATCGCCTCGTTGAGGTATTCGGCAATCGCCAGCGTATCCCACACCACGGCACCGTCGTGCCGCAGGCACGGCACCAGGATCGACGACGACAGCAAGAGGATTTCGGCGCGCGCCGACGGATCGTCCGGCGCGGTGACGATTTCCTCGAAATCGAGCCCGGAGAATTTCGTCAGCAGCCAGCCGCGCAGCGACCAGGACGAGTAGTTCTTGCTGCTGATGGTCAGTGTCGCCTTTGCCATATGGCCCCTTCCCTCACGCCTGGGAGCGCACTGCCGCGCGTGCGTGCCCCGTCCTTCCCGCCCAAAGAGCAGCAAGCGACGTGCCAATTTTCCCGGCGGTCCGGCCCCCATCTGGCTTCGATATTGCATCAAGGAGGGGGGACAGGTGGGCACTTCAGTATGATGTCGATGTATTATCAGGCCTTTCAGAACCAGATGGACCTGACAGCGCCGTGGCGCGCGGGGGCTTCGTCCGCGCTCAGATTCCTCAATCTGGTGCCGCAGGGCATGTCGGACCAGGTCGTCGGCCGGCTGTCGGCGGCGCTGGAGCTGATCTCGCGCTCCACCCTCACCTATCATCGCCCGGCCTACGGCATCGACAGCGTCATGGTGGGCAATCGCGAAGTCGCCGTCACCGAGGAGATCGCCTACGCGACACCGTTCGGCTCGCTGCTGCACTTCAGGAAGGACGGCGTGACGGAGCAGCCGCGCATGCTGCTAGTGGCACCGATGTCCGGCCATTTCGCAACGCTGCTGCGCGGCACCGTGCAGACGCTGCTGCAGGACCACGACGTCTACATCACCGACTGGCACAATCCGCGCGACATTCCGCGTAGCGAGGGCCGCTTCGGGCTCGACGACTACACCGAGCATCTGATCGACTTCTTAGGGCAGCTCGGCCCGCGCCCGCACATGGTGGCGATCTGCCAGCCGTCGGTGTCGGCGCTCGCGGCCGCCGCGATCATGTGCGAGGACAACCATCCGTCGCGCCCGGCGACGCTGACGCTGATGGCGGGGCCGATCGACACCCGCATCCAGCCGACCAGGGTCAACGAGTTCGCCAAGAGCAAGCCGATCGAATGGTTCGAGCAGAACCTGATCAACTACGTGCCAATGCAGTGCCGCGGCGCCTTGCGGAAAGTCTATCCCGGCTTCGTGCAGCTCACCGCCTTCGTCTCGATGAACCTCGAGCGCCACATCAAGCAGCACATGGATCTCGCCAACCACATCGCCAAGGGCGAGAAGGACAAGGCCGCGACCATCAAGACCTTCTACGACGAATATTTCGCCGTGATGGACCTGCCGGCCGAGTTCTACATCGAGACTGTGCGCGACGTATTCCAGGAGCACCTGCTGCCGCAAGGCAAACTGATGCATCGCGGCCGCCCCGTGAACACCAAGGCCGTCGGCCGCATGGGGCTGATGACGGTCGAGGGCGAGAAGGATGACATCTGCTCGATCGGCCAGACGCTCGCCGCGCAGGATCTCTGCACCGGCGTGCGCGCCTATCGGCGCGTCCACCACATGCAGGCCGGCGTCGGCCATTACGGCGTATTCTCAGGCCGGCGCTGGAACAACGAGATCTATCCGCTGCTGCGGGATTTCGTGCACGTGAATTCGTGAACCGACGCCGCGGCGCGCTGGAATTGCTCTTCAAGCCCGTATCGAGCCGGGCCACGCGACGACTTGCCCTGACATCACCAGGCGGTTGCGTCCGCCCTCCTTGGCGGCGTAAAGCGCCTTATCCGCAGCCGCTATCAGCGACGTGCAATCCGCCTTGTCGCCGAACGAATGATGTGTGGCGCCACCAATACTGAGGGTGACCTGCCTGGATGACGGGTTGAGCGCGTGCAGGATGCCGAGGTCCTCAATCGCCTGCCGGACTCGCTCGCCGACCTGCTCGCAACCTCCTGCGTCGGTATTCGGCAGCAGCAAGGCGAATTCCTCACCACCGTACCGGGCCGCCACGTCTGCCGACCGTCTGGCCTGCTGCGCCAGGACCCCCGCGATCGAGCGGAGACATGAATCGCCCGCTTGATGCCCGTACCGGTCGTTGAAGCTCTTGAAATGATCGACGTCCATCAGCAGCAGTGACAGAGGCGTTCCTTCCCGCCTGGCCCGGTCCCATTCCGCCTCCAGCCGCTCGTCGAAGTGTCGGCGGTTTGCCAAGGCCGTCAGGCCGTCCGAACGGGCGAGAGCCGCCAGCCTATCCTCCAGATCCTTGCGTTCGGTCATGTCGCGCGAGATCGCCACCACGCCGTTGATGTGTCCACTCTGCGCACTCCTCGTGACGCGCAGTGCAGTTTCGACCCAGATCGCTTCCTTCTCACGATGACGGGTGCGATACGTGATTCTCGCCTCCTCGGCTTCGCCGTTCATCAATGCGGAGAGCGTTTGCTCAACCCGGGCCAGATCCGCGGGATTGATGCCGGCGAGGGCTGATGTATCCACCAATTCGTTCGGAGCCCAGCCAAGGATTCGAGCGGTGGACGGCGACGCATAGAGGATCCGTCCATCGACTGCGACGCGCATGACCATGTCTCCCGACTGCTCTGCAAGGAGGCGAAAATCCGCCTCCTTGGCGACCAGGGCAGCGGCCATCTTCTGCCGCAGGTGCAACTGGCGCACCAGAAAGAGCCCGGCAACACCGAGCCCACCTGTCAGCGCCAGGACTGCGGCAATGCGCGTCAGCGCGGCGCGGCGCCAGGGGGCCAAGACGTCATCTTCCGATTCCGTAGCAACGAGGAGAACGGGATAGCGGCTGCTGAGTTGATAGAAGCTCAGACGCCGAACGCCGTCGAGAGGCGACGTGAAGTAGTAGACGCCCGCCGCCGGCCGCTCGCGAATAGTCTTGAAAAGCGGAGCACTCGACAGATCGCGGCCCGTGTATCCGTTGTCCGGGGTACGCGCGAGGACAATGCCTCCCGCGGTCGCCAGAGCGATTGAACCGTTCTGGCCAACGTCGAACCCGCGATAAAATTTTAAAAAATAGTCGACATCGATCGTCGTAAGGGCAACTCCGGCAAAACTGCCGTCAGGATGATTGAAGCGCCTTGACGCGGTGATGATCCATTGACCGCCCGATCTACTCTTCACCGGATTCCCAATGAAGGTCCCCCGGTCCGCCACGGCACGATGATGCTGGAAATAATCCCGGTCGCTGTTGTTGAGACGGGCGAAATCCCCTGGCTCGCTGGTTGCGAGCCAGCGGCCGGTCTCGTCGTAGATAAATACGGCGCGGATCCGGTTCGCGGCTTTGCGCCGGGTCAAAAAGGTCTGAATCTTGGCGATTGCCGTTGGCCCGGTTCCCTCCAGTTCGAGTTGACCAACCAGCACATTCAGAACGGTGTCCGCGAGTTCGAACGTGTCGTCCGCGTGTTGCGTCAGCGACCGGGCCAGATTGGCCATGTCCGTTTCGGAACCCTTCAGCACCGCCAGTCGCGAGGACCATTCCCGCCAGCCGCTGAGCGCGACAATCGCCATACAGGCGACCGCCACGAATGCCGAGACCCAGAACGTCAGACGCCCCTGGCGAACATCACTACGGTGATCGATCAAGAGATGTTCCCTCCACCCCAACCCTGTAAACGCCTTGGGCTAAGAGATAGTTGCTCGTTCCGGTTGAGTTTCTGGCAGGGCTTCGAAAGACTGACGGCATCGATGAGGGGCTTGACCATCGATCGAGAACCCATCGACCGGCCGGGCGAGAAGGACACCACAGCAATCAGCCCGACTTGACGGCCTCGCTCAACGTGCCGGCCACTCGGCCAAAGTGAGGCTCAGTGAAACTGGCGGGATGCAGGCTTCGGACTCCGGCAAGATGTGCCAGATCGTCGATCCGCGGTTGAGGCCGAATGACCAGGCTCTCTGCCGGCAAACGCATCGACGGCGAAAGCGATGCGGGCTTCGCGCCAGTTGTAACAATTTGAGGCAACGGCACCGCCATCAACCAGATGTTCTTGAGCATCGCCCTGTTCACGGAGCATGCGACGACACCGTTCTCCTTCAGACGGGCGACGGTAAAGAGCTTGCGAATCAGCAGGTCCCGTTCAAGCGATTGCGGCAAATGGAACTGCATCCCGACCAGGCGGCCTCGTTGCTGTACAACCATGGCGTCGATCCAGCCCACCTGCATGATGTGCACGCGCAGCGGTTCTCCAGCGCCGGGACAGTCAATGCCGGAGCCGAGCAGAACGCCAGCGCCAGAGAGGGAGATGTTGCTCACGCGCCCAGAAAGCCGTTCGCCGGCCCCAGTCTCGATCAAGACCGATTCATCGACTTCGAAACGCTCCTCGGCGCGTCCCATCCGAGCCTGCAGCGAGGTCATGCAGACGAAGAAGAGCACGACGACGTTCACCACCGACCAGAAGGCGACCATCGGTAAAGCGGCCGGATGATCGATCATCCGCCATTCCGGGATGGTGTTCAGAACCAGGCCGACAACCGTCAACGCCATCAGCGCCGCCGACGGCCAGAATATCTCCGCGGCGTAGCTTGCGCACCGCGCAGCAGCTCCCTTGGGCGTCACCTTGAACGCATGTCCCATCGGCTTGACGAGAGTCCCGAGCACCGTCGGCAGAATCTTGAAGCTCTGGATCGTCGCCGACACCTGAGCGGCGAGCGGAAAGTGCACGTGCGGCGCAAACCAAGAGATGCCGCCGTTGAGCGCCAGGATCGCGGGGAACAAGTAAAAGAAGACAGACTCGGGGGTGACGTCGACGACAGGCGCTAAACCGGTCCACATGAACACGATCGGAACCACCACGACCATGAGCGCCCGCAATCCCAATGAGAGCCAATGAGTCGGAAAGAACAGGAGCCGATGCATCAAGCCCAGTCCGGGGCCGAGCGGGCCGGCGGAGAGATACAGAGTCTGGATCGCGCCACGCGCCCAGCGTTGCCGTTGCACGAAAAACGCGTCAAGGCTTTCCGGCGCCAATCCAATCGCCATGGGCTCGTTGAGATAACGGGTGATGTACCCTTTGCGCAGCAGGACCAGCGTCAGCAGAATGTCTTCGGTAATGGACTGGGTTGGCAAGGCATCCCCAACCACGCGAAGGGCTGCACGACGCGTGACGGAGTTGGAACCACAACAAAAGGCACCATCCCAGCCGTCGCGCGCGGGCATGATGGAATCGAAGAAGAACCGTTGTTCGTCCGGCAATCCCCTGTGCAGGCCGAGATTCGCCTGCATCGGATCCTCGTTGTAAAAGGTGTGCGGGATCTGAATGATTCCGATCTTTGGATCCGCGAAGAAGCCGATCGTGCGCATCAGGAACTTGCACTGCGGCACGAAGTCCGCGTCGAAGATCGCAAAGAACTCGCCGCTCGTCTGCGTCAGCGCATGATTGATATTGCCGGCCTTGGCATTCAAGTTGTCGGCGCGCGTGAGATACCCGGCACCCTTTTCCTCGCAGAGTTTCTTGAGCCAAGGCCGGCGACCATCATCCAGAACCCAGACCTGGAAGTTTGGATAGTCCAGACACAACGCGCCGGTGATCGTCTTTTCCAACACCTCGAACGGCTCGTCAAAGGTCGGAATAAGGACGTCGACCGATGGCAGCTCATCATGCGGCAGGCTGCGAAGCCGACGCTCGTGCTGATCTGCCTCGCTGCGGCGGTCGGTCCTGCGAAGGAAAATCAGATAAAGAATGAACTGATCCGTGAAGGTCAGTAGCTCGACGAAGAGACAGAACCAGATCCAGTAGACCTGATACCAAGTCCCGGTTGCAGGCAGCACCGTGGTGAAAATACGCCATTCGAGATAGCGAGCCACGACAAGCCAAACCGCGACAAAGACCGCGACACGTGCCCAAGGGCGCGCGACCGGAAAGGTCGGCGCCAACAGGTACATCGCCGCAAAGATCCCCACCATCGGCGCGAACAGCTGAGAGAGAGACAGAGTCATGGCCGGCATGGAACACCTCGCTCACAGGGACGACTGGTCGAGCTCCAGGCGCGCCGTCAGCCATTTCAACTTCGAGCTGACCAATCGTAGCAAGCCGTCCGCTCTGCGCTCGAAGCGCACTTCGGCCAGTCGTCCGATATCGCAGGAGCCATTGCGGTCAGCCCACGTTTCGTTGGGGGGAAGCGATATCTCAACGGTAATGTTGCCCGGATCAGGCCGCGGCACCCGAGCCGCAAGCAGTCGATCGTCGGCGTAAGCAGCCGATCCGCGGACTTGCCGGACCAGGCCGGTCTTCCATTCGCCGCTCCCAATCAGGCGGACGGTAGCCGCATCTCCGGCCTTGATCTTCTCGAAATCGCGCTCGGGCAGTTCAACGACAATGAATCGGCGTTGGCAGTCTGCAAAATCGAGGACCGATTGCCCTTCCGTGACCATCGAGCCCGGGCTGGCCGCGACCGACCAGACGACATGGGCGGCCGGCAACGACAGATCGTAGTGATCGAGACGATCAAGCCGAGCGCGCTCCTCGGCGATTTCCGCGGCCAGTTGCGCAGAACGTGAGCTGTTTTGCAACTCGTCCGTCTCGAGCTCCTGGCGGCGGAGAACAAGCCGCTCGCGTTGCTGCTGGGAGTAGGGCACGTCATTGGCATCGCCACGAAGATAAAGACCTTTCTCGGCCGCCCCCAACTCGGTCTTGAGGCGCTGCAGGCGTTCATCGGCCATCCGGCACCGCGTTGCGGTTGCCTCCTGCGAGGCTTGGGCCTCGCCGGAGCGGATCTGCGAACTGATGCCGAGCTTCACGAGCCTCTCCATCCGGCCCGCGACATCGTTCCGCTGCCGCGCCTCGGCGAGACAGCCGCCTTTTTCAACTTCCGTTTCGCCGATTTCGTGGCTCAGGCGCGCGACCATCCCCAAACGATAGTCCTCGCTGCGCTCGCCGAGCTTGCGATCGAGCCCGGCGATTTCCTCGAGTTGCCGACGTGCGAGCTCGGCGCGTTTGGTGGACACCGCAAGCTGCTGATCGAGGTCCATGAGGTGTCGGCGGTCCGGCGAACGCGCCCCGACCATCGGCACCACCCGGCTCTGCTGGAAATATTCGCCCTTGCGTGGAAGATCAGGCGAGAGCTGACCCGCGAACGGTGCAGTCACCCGCATGAGCTCGGCATTGACAAAGGCGGAGGGAGCGATTCGGTAGGTCACATACGGCAACAGGGCCCATCCGCTCAGCGCGATGATCCCTAGCGCCAGGGCTCGACGAACAACCCGGCTGCGAATGAAACGTTCGACGTGCAAACGAACCACGACTGGATCTCCAATGGGCTTTGGTCGCTGCGCCTGCCGCAGCGAAGGCAAGCCAATCGCCGGGCGTTGGGATGAAGTCTGCGCCTTGAGGCAAGGAGCAATCCAACAACATTGCCGCCAGCCGAAATCAGGATTCGCCGCCGCGGCAGACTCGCCTTCGCAACCACGAGAAGCATACCTAGGATTCACCACAACAGGTTAAGCCGTGTCAAAACCGGATAACTACGGCTGCCGGATCGAGGATCGAGATATCGCCCATTCCGGCTTGAAGTCGGCGCGGCGTTGCGCCTATCGAATGACGGCGCGGCTAACGCCCATTCCCAAGCAGCTCTCTCGCTTCCAGGACTTCGGGAAGATTTCGCTCCGCATCGAATTCGGCGAGCACAGGAGCAAGCACTTCAGAGACCGCACCAGCTCGGCCATTTGTCTTGTACAGGCGTGCAAGTTCAAGGGCGCCGCGCAGCTCGAAAGTCCTGGTCTGCTGGTGTCGCGCGATGTCCAGCGCTCGCTTGAAGGCTTCTTCGGCACTGGATTCGTCCGAAGGATCATGGCGCGATACAAGTTTACCGCGGACACGATGCAGCTCGGCATCGAGCCAATGCTGGCCGGATTGTCCCGTCCCGGCGATCGATTCGTCCAGGATTTCCAGCCCGGTCCCGACTTCGCCCACCTCTGCATTCGCCAGGGCGACATGCATCCCCCAGAACGGTTCGCAGAGGTAGCAGTCGTTCTCGTGCAGGAAGGCCCAGCCGTGACGCATGTCCGCCAGTCCGGCCATTCGGTCGCCGGCACGCCACTTGGCGAGGCCATTCAGGTAGGTGCCCGCGGCCACGTACAGCGGCATCGTGTGGTCGCGCGCGAGACCGAGCGCCAGGATCGTCTCTGTTTGCTGCAACATGCCCCCGCATACCCCGTCGAACACAGCGCGATGAACCAGCGCATTGGCCTGGGACAACGCCCGTTTTTCGCCCGGAGCACCCACCGCTTCCGCGGCGAGCTTGCGCGCACGAGCGGTGCTACCGAGCGGCCAGAGCACCAGGGCAAGAAATCTCATGATCACGAACGGCAGATCCAGCGCAGACGCCCTGAAGGTCGCGGGATCCGGTTCGGCACCATAGATCCCCAGCGCCCGCTCGAGATGCGTTCTCGCATTCAAGTAATCGCCCTCGAACCAGCAGGTGACGCCGCCCGTCCAATGGGCGACGACGGCGGCCACCGGCGAGTCCGGTCGTCGGTCAGCGGCGCTCCTGATGGCGTCCGCCAGCTCCCGCATCGGAGCGAGTTCGCCGTGGGTCAGGCAGGCATTGAAGAGCCCCGACTGCACCGGCGCAAGCTCAACGGGATCATCGATGTCGGCTGCGAACTGGCGCGCACGCGTCCATGCCGCAACCGTCTCTGGAGCGCTGTGGCCGAGGCTGCCCCGCAAGGCACGGCCATATGCGATTTGGAGGTGCAGCCTGCTCATGATCCGGCGGGAATCATCAGGCAACTGATCGGCGGTCGCAATGGCCTTGCCGAGATGCGCGATCGCCTCGGAATAGGCCGAGCGTTTCAACGCCTGCTGGCCCGCTTTGCGCCACCATTCGAGAGCCGCCTCGCTCAGCCCCGCCTCAGTGAAGTGGTGCGCCAGAACTTCCGGTTCGGTCTCGGCGACGGCTGGAAACTTCTCGCGCAGGACATCGCCAATGCGGGTATGAAGCAGCTGCCGTTTGCTCTTGAGCAGACTCTCGTAGGCCGCCTCCTGAACAAGGGCGTGCTTGAAACTGTAATTTGCTTCGGGCGGCGTGCCACGACGCAACAGCAGTTCGGCCTCTTCAAGTTGTCCCAACGCAGCGTTCAGCGTCAGATCGTCGCGTCCCGCCACGGTTTTCAGCAGCGCGTACGAGAAGTCACGGCCAATGGCAGCGCCTATCTGCGCCACCTCCTTGACCGGAGCGAGCCGGTCGAGCCGCGCCATCAGCGAATCCTGCAGCGTCGCGGGGATAGCAAGCGGCGGGAGCGGACTATTCAGGCGGTAGCGCCCGGCATCTTCGACGAGCAGCCCGGACTCCAGCACCATCTTGGTCAACTCTTCGACGAATAGCGGTATGCCATCGGTCTTGTCGATGATCTGCTTCATCATCTCGCGTGGCAGCTGGCGACCGACGACCACCTGCTCGACCAGCGCGCGCGTGTCCTGCCGATCGAGCCGGTCGAGCCGCAACAGACTGACATTGGCAAGGCCCGACCAGGAGGGCTCGAACTCCGGCCGGGACGTCAAGAGCACCAGTATCTGCAGGCCCCTGATCCGATCGACCGCGAGATCGAACAGTTCAAGTGTCGTCGCATCGGCCCAATGCATATCCTCGCAGATGATGAGCAGAGGCTGGTCTCGCGCCAATCCCTCGAGCTGATCGAGAAGGGCGGCAAATGTCTGTCGCCGCTGCTGCGCCGGGCTCAAGCCGAGTGGCGGGCAATGGTCGCCGGTCGGAATCGAGAGCAGAGCCGCAATGAGCGGCGTGGCCCGGGCGACTTGCCGGGTTCCTATTGCCAGCATCGCCTCGAGCTTGTCGAGCTTTTGTTCTGGCGTGTCGTGGGAGCGGATTCCGGCGGCGCGCTCGAGCTGCGCGACAAAGGGATGAAGTGCGCTGTTGGTGTGGTAGGGCGAACACTGATATCGCACGCGACGATGCGTCCCCAACGAGGGGCTCTCGGACAGCATTGCCACGATGCGCGACTTGCCGATGCCCGCTTCGCCGGAAATCAATACGATCTGGCCCTGACCCTGCCATGCCTCCCGCTGGCGCGAGAGAATGAATTCGATCTCGTCCTTGCGACCGACAAAGCCGATCGAGCGCGCGGCGCGGACCGCCTCGAAGCGACTCTCCGATGAGGTCGCTCCTTCCACCGCCCAGACCGCGATGGGTTCGCCTATCCCCTTAACCTCGCGGCGGCCGAGATTGCGAAAGGTGAAGAGATCGCCAAGCAGCCGGCGCGTCGACGAGGCAACGACGACCGCCCCCGGCTCCGCCAGGCTCTGAAGCCGAGCAGCGAGGTTTGGCGTATCGCCGACGGTTGCGTGCTCCTCTGACGCATCTCCGCTGATGAGGTCGCCGACCACCACAAGTCCGGTCGCAATTGCGATCCGCAATTCAACCCGTTCGCCGGCGCCTGTCTTGAGCTGGCGAATCGCAGCGACAATATCGAGGCCCGCTCGCACTGCCCGCTCCGCATCATCTTCGTGGGCGCGCGGATAGCCGAAATAGACGAGTATTCCGTCACCAACGAACCTGGCGATCCTGCCGTCATAAGCGGCAACGACGCTCCCGCAGGCGGCGCGGTACGCCCGGATCACTTCCCACAGATCCTCGGGATCGAGACGCGCCGAGAGCGCAGTCGAGCCGACCAGATCGCAAAACATGACAGTGAGGTGGCGACGCTCGGCGTCGTGAGGAGGCGCCGGCGATGCGATCAGCGCGGCAGGATCAAGGTCGGCAATCGCACGCAGCATTTTGCGGCGATGCCCGAGCAGGACTCCGAGCTTGTCGAAGTCCTCGACCATCAGCTCGGGAAGGACGCCCATGTCGATCCCATTTTGGACAAAACGCTCTGCGTATTGCCCAAGCCCCAGCTTCTCGAGCCACTCCGCAATCTGCATTGGCTCCACCGATCGTGTGGTTGGCGGTTAGCAGAATTTTGGACCACGGCGCGCAGGGACAATATCCCAACCCCACCATGATGGCACGTCTTGTTTGTTGCGCGACACGTAGGTTGCTCGGTACCGATACCGCTTCCACGCAGCGACATTGTTTGATGCGAGCGGCTGCGCTACCAAAAATCGTCTGCACGCCGCATTGGACGACAGAAGTTGCGATGAGTCGTCAGTCACTCGCTTTCAGGCCTGAAGCCTAATCCCGGTACCGGGCTTGTGCTCACGTCACGACGCCAAGCAGACGTTTTTCCGTGAGCACAATTGTCTTTAGTCCTTGTTGTCGGGCACTTCGTAGTTGCGCGCCATCGTTCCCGCCGCGACTTGAAGCGAAGAGCCAACCACCCAGCAGCCGGCGACAAAGGCCACCAGGCCATTGGGGAGGGTTTGATCAAGGACAAGGATGCTGACGGACAGAGCTGCGGCAATCGCTGCGCCGAACGTTCCGGCCGCACTCATGATCTCAACCATCTCGGAGCCATCGTATTCTTCGGAGGTACTCGAAATCGACCTCCGAGCGGTCGTGCGAGACAAATCAATTCCGACATAATAGCTGAGAGCTCCATAGAACATCGTCAGCAGCACAATCCAGCCGCTTTCAAAAAATCCGCCCTTCTGACGCAACAAGGCCGCACCCACATAGAGGCCGCAGGAGGCCCCGACGGCTGCAAGCCCAATTCTTTCAAGAAGATGGGCCGACTTGATCAGACTGGAACGGGCGATCCGAAGATGGCCGGCGTACCTTGTCAGGGAAAATGCGCTGGGTGCTGCGTTGCTTGTCTTCATTGGGTACTCCTTACTAAGTAGCAGCCTACCGGCCGACCCCGAATAGGAGCTGCGTGGACGCGTTTCGCGATGTCCTCGATTCCAATTTCTGAAAGATCTGTGCTGAGTGATGGGATTGGCTTGCTCGTGACCAGGACGAGAGGCCAATCCAAAGCTGCGAGCACGCGGCTTCGCAGGCATTGCATCTCACCCGTGTCTGTCAATTGGCTCCGGGTGCGGCAATTTCTTGCGGGAGTGATAGCTCGAAAAGAGAGCGATGGAATATGAGGCGGTTCACATGCCGCAGTTCCCTCTCGCTCCATCCAGTCACGATTTCAGGAGGACAAATCCTCATCGTCGCGCCAACCTCCCCCCGCAACCCCCGAGAGGAGAAAGCCCCCACCCGGCGCTTCGCGCCGACCTCCCCCGCAAGCGGGAGAGGCAAGAGGAGCCCCGGGGCCACCTCAGTAACCGCGGCGGCGATCGACACGCCCGGGCAACTCCTCGCCGCGGCGGTGACGGTCGATGACATCGAGCACGAAATCGACGGCCGTGTCCGGCGTCGTCATGCTGGCATTGTGCGGCGTCAGCAAGATGCGGGGATGGCGCCAGAACGGATGTCCCTCAGGCAGCGGCTCGGGCTCGGTGACATCGAGCACCGCGCCTGATAGCGCACCGCTGTCGAGCGCCGCGAGGAAGTCGGCTTCAACGAGATGCGGGCCGCGTCCGACATTGACGAGGGACGCACCGTGCGGCAGGCGCGCGAACAAATCCGCGTTGAGGATGCCGCGCGTCTCGTCGGTCAGCGGCAGCAGGCAGACGAGGATGTCGCTCTGTGCGAGGAAATCTGGCAGCGCATCCGCACCTGCATAGCAGGTCACGCCCTCGATCTCCCGCTCCGAACGATTCCACCCCGACAGAGGAAAGCCGAACACCTTGAGGCGTTCAAGCACGGCCTGGCCGAGCTGGCCAAGGCCCATCACGCCGACACGCCGGCGTTTCGCCGGCGTGATCCGGATCTCGCGCCAGACCTGCTGCTTCTGCTGATTGATGAAATGCAGGAGGTCGCGATGCAGACCGAGCACGGCCATGGTGACGTACTCCACCATGGTCTCGGCGATGCCGGGCTCCAGCATGCGGACCAGTGGAATGTGCGCCGGGACTTTGGTGGCGTCGAACTGATCCACTCCCGCGCCGACCGAGAAGACCAGCTCGAGATTGGGGAACGTCGTCGCGATGTCGTCGGGCGGCACCCACGCCACGAGATATCGGATATCAGCGGGGTCGCCGATGTCAGGCCAGAGCCGGAACGGGATGTCGGGCGCGCGCTCCGCGAAGAAGCGCGCCCATTCGGCACCGCGAACCATGTTGGCCTTGTAGAGAACCGTCATGCGAGCCCTCAGAACGGGCTGACCGGCGCGAGCCGGCGGCCGTCGATCATGCGCTTGTGGCTGTAGGCCGCGGGATCGACCAGCGGCGTGGTGCCGGTCACGATGTCGGCGGCGAGCTTGCCGGCGGCGGGGCCGATGCCAAAGCCGTGGCCGGAGAATCCGGTGGCGAGGAAGAAGCCCGGCAGCGCGTCGACCGGCGAGATCACGGGGATCGTGTCGGGCGTGCAGTCGATGGTGCCGCCCCAGGCTTCCGCGATCTCGATGTCCTTCAATTCCGGGTTGGCCTTGATCAGCGAGGCCAGCGCCGCATTGACCAGTGACATGTCAGGCTCGGGATCGCGCACGCGCTCGGTCTCGAATGGCGACGGCTTGTCAAAGCTCCAGCTGGTGCCGCGCACGATCTGGTCGAAGAAGGACTTGCCCAACCATAGCTTGAGTCCGTTCTTGCGGTGCAGATAGGTCGGCCAGAAGGTGCGCGCGTAACGGAACAGATCGGGCGACAGCTCCACCGTGCCGCGGTTACGCAGCGCCAGCGTAAAGCCGCCGTCAAGGCGGCGGCGGACGCAGTAGAGATCGGTGCCCAGCGCGCCCGAGGTGATCTCCGGTCCCGGCGTGGTCCGGCAGGCCGTCGCATTGACGAGACCGATCGGCAGCTCGATGCCGTGACGGCGGCAGAACAGCGACGACCATGCGCCGCCCGACAGCAGCACGGACTGGGTGCGGATGGTGCCCTTCTCGGTGACGACGGCGCTGACGCGACCGCCTGAAGTCTCCAGCCCGCGCGCGGCGCAGCCCTGATGGATGGTGACGCCATGTTTTCGCGCGGCGGTGGCGAGCGCAGGCACGGCCATCGATGGTTCGGCGCGGCCGTCGCTCGGCGTATGCAGCCCACCGACCCAGGTGTCGGTATTGCCCGGCATGCGCTCGGCGACCTCGGCCGGCGTCAGCACGGTCGAGTGGACCTGCATCTCGCGCGCAACGGCCGCCCAGCGCTCCCAGCTCGCAAGCTCGTCCTTGCTCTTGGTCAGGAACAGCACGCCAGTGCGGCGGAAACCAGCATCGACGGCGGCGTCGTTCTGCATGTCCTCCCACAGCCGCAGCGCCTCGCGGGCGAGCGGGATCTCCTCACGCGCGCGGCCCTGCTGGCGGCACCAGCCCCAATTGCGGCTCGACTGCTCGCCGCCGACATGGCCCTTCTCGACCAGAGCGACCGAAAGGCCCTTCTTCGCCAGATGATAGGCCGCGGAGACGCCGATGACGCCGCCGCCGATGACGACGACATCGACCTGCTGCGGCAGGCGTTCGTCGCTGTTGATACGGTTGAGCGGCGGGGACATGGGGCACTCCTGGAGTTCAGTTCGATCGATCACGCCTCAGTACAGCTGTCAATCGCATTGCTTGTATGCGCGCCTCCTTGCCATGCGATTCGCCCGCAGGTTGAGGCCGAAGAAAGGCTGGCGGCCGACACCACCGCAAATTGCCCCTCGACGCCGCCGCGCGGAGTCTGTAGCTCACATCAAAGCGGCACCCGGGACCGGGCGGCCGATGCGGTAGTCTTCTTTGGTGGGAGACCATGAAACTCCGGGGGCTTCTGACACTCGCGATGGCCGCACAGGTCGTGGTGACCGCGGGGGCCCTCCTCGCCTCCTATGCCGTGGCCGGACCCGGCTTCGGCATGGCCCAGATCGCAGCCCTCATCGCAAGCGCCGCCGTTGCCGCGCTGCTCGTGCACCTCTGCACCCGCGCGATCGAGAGATCGGAGGAGAAGCGCGCCGCCGGACGATCGGCGGAAGACGCGCGGGCACGCAGCGACAGCGCCCAGATGATGCAAGCCGTCATCAAGACCGCGCTCGATGCCTTCATTCAAATCGACGACAGCGGCGCCGTGCTGGAGTGGAGCTTTCAGGCCGAGGCCCTGACCGGATGGACGCGCCAGGAGGCGCTCGGGGCCGACGTCGTCGATCTCATCGTCGCCGAGCCGCTGCGCGCTGCCTTCAGGCAGCGCATGGCGCGGCTCGTTCCGGAATTGTCGGATGCGCCGGCCGGCTTGCGCTTCGAGCTCGCCCTGATCCACCGGAACGGTGACCGCATCCTGGCCGAGGCGTCCAGCACGGTGCTGCGGTTGGGCGGGCGCACCCTCATCAACACCTTCGTCCGGGATATCACCCAGAAGCGTGCGGCCGAGGAGCAACTGGTCCAGTCCCAGAAGATGGAGGCGGTCGGGCAGCTCACCGGCGGCATCGCGCATGAATTCAACAACATGCTCACGGTGATCACAGGCACGATCGAGATCCTGGCCGACGCCGTCAGGGACAACCCGCCGCTTGCGACCATCACCAAGCTGATCAGCGAGGCCGCCGACCGCGGCGCCGCGCTGACCTCGAGCCTGTTGTCCTTTGCCCGCAAGCAGGCGCTGCAGCCAGCCGAGATCGACGTCAACGAGCTGCTGGAAGAGCTGGCAAAGCTGCTGCTGGCGACCTTCGACAAGAAGATCGAGATCGTCACCAAGCTCGACCGCAACGTCTGGCTTGCCTACGCCGACCGCGGCCAGTTGAGCTCGGCCCTGCTCAACCTCGCGATCAACGCGCGCGACGCCATGCTGGACGGCGGCAGACTGACGCTGACGACGCGCAACGTCGTGTTCGGCGTGCGTGAGGCCGTCGCGGTCGGCGCCGGCTATGCCGGCGACTATGTCGAGATCGAGATCGCCGACACCGGCACCGGCATTCCCCAGGCCATCTTGGAGCGAATCTTCGATCCGTTCTTCTCCACCAAGGAGGTCGGCAAGGGCACCGGACTCGGGCTCAGCATGGTGTTCGGCTTCGTCAAGCAGTCCGGCGGCGGCATCAAGGTCGCCTCCGAAGAAGGACGCGGCACGATCTTCACGCTCTATTTGCCGAAGGCGGAGGTGAGCGCGCTGCGCCCGACCGGCTATGACGACCGCAAGATCGTCGGGGGCAAGGAAACCGTCCTCTGCGTCGAAGACGACCGCGACGTCCGCCAATACGTCACGGTCCAGCTCGAAGGCCTCGGCTACAAGGTCATCCCGGCCGCCAATGCGACCGAGGCGCTCGCGATTGCGGCCGAAGGCAAGCCGTTCGACCTGCTCTTCACGGACATCGTGATGGCCGGCGGCATGAACGGACGCGAGCTCGCCGAGCAGATGGTGGCGGCGCGCCCTTCCCTGCGGGTTCTGTTCACGTCGGGCTACGCCTACGATTCGCTACATGCGCAAGGACGCGCGACGATGGGCGCCCCGCTGCTGAGAAAGCCCTATCGCAAGGCCGAACTCGCCCGCATGCTGCGCCGTTGCCTCGACACCGCCGTCGATTCCGCCGGCGACGCGATCCCGACGCCCTATTCGGTGCAGGCCGATGTCGAGGCGTTCCTGCGCAGGCAGGCGGGGGAAGACAACGGCTCGACGCGGCCGCGGAAATAGCTCTCTCGCACTAGCTCATCCTTCGCCGCAGCGTCGCCGACGGCGTCTCGCCGAATTTTTCGCGATAGGCGCCGGCCATACGGCTGAGATGGGTGAAGCCGAGGTCGAAGGCGATGTCGGTGATGGAGGCATCGGGCGCGGCCTGCGCGAGCCGGGCGTGCAGACCTGCGAGGCGCATGTCGAGCAGCATCTGCGAGATCGACAGGCCGAAGTGACGGCGGAAGCCGAGCTGGAGCGCGCGGATGCCGATGCCGGAGGCGCAGGCGAGCTGCGCGAGATCGAGCGGCTCGCCGGCATTGTCGGCCAGATGGTCGCGCGCCGCGCGAAGCGCGCGCGGCAGCCGCTCGGCCTGTCCTGAGAACGTTTGAATCGCATCCGACAGGCCATGGCTCTGGCCGTTGAGCAGATGATCGAGCAGCAGCTCGCGCCAATCGGCCATCGCGACCGCCGACAGCCTGCCGGAGGGACCGAGACGCTCGGCAAGCTTCATCAGCTCGGCAAGGCTGCCTCGCAAAGCCCGCCCGGACGGCGCCTCCAAATCAATCACGGGATCGAACTCGACTGTACCTGATGCCTTGCCCGACAGCGCCGCGGCGCGCTGCTCGACCATGCGGCGGTCAAACAGCAGGATCGCCTGCGCGCAGTCGCGCCACATCATCCGGGTCGGGATCGTCGGCGACAGCAGCGACGCCGTCCGGTCCGGCACGGCGTCGAGCTCGGTGGTGCCGGCGCGAATGTAGGCCGTGCCCGTGAGCGGGACCTGCACCAGGAAGAAGCGCTCGAGGCAGCCGGGATCGATGCCGACCGATCCGCCATAGGCGACGTAATTGATGGAAAAGCCGTCGAAATCAGCGCAATTGTGCCGGGCGGAGAAGCCGGCGGCGCGCGCCTGTGCCGGCTTGAGATCGTGCGGGCAGAAGATGCGCCCGATCTGGTCGGCCGCTTCGTCGACATCGTCGGTGGTGACGCGGGCGAAGTCCGCGAGCCGGTCGGTCGCGGGCGCCCTTGCGCTCATTTCCAGCACGGCTGCGGACATGGTCGACCACGCTTCGCGTCGGGGAATTGCTTTAAGCCTATAATAGTTCCTCGGACGCGAAAAGGGCGGCGTCGACAAAAATCGTCATGCTGCACGGCAACAGGCGCTCGCGGATTCGTTTAGCGGATAGACAGGCGGCCCATTGTTGACTGAAGCTCCATCCTCGCCGGAATCCATTGGGAGCGCGCCATGACTGCACTCGAAAAAGGCATTACCGCTAACGGCACTGGCTACGGCGGCAAGACCTGGAACATCCTGGGCCAGGTTTATTTCCCCAAGGCCGTCACCGACTCCACCTTTGCATTCGAAACCAACAGCGATCCCGGCCAGTTCGTCCCGGTGCACATCCATCCGACCCAGGACGAGTTCATCCTGGTGCAGGAGGGCACGCTCGACCTCAAGCTCGATGGCAAATGGGTCAAGGCCCATGCCGGCGACCTCGTGCGCATGCCGCGCGGCATCCCGCACGGCTATTTCAACAAGTCCGACAAGCCGTGCCGCGCGCTGTTCTGGGTCTCGCCGATGCAGAAGCTGGAAGCGCTGTTCAACCAGCTGCACAATCTGACCGACCCTGCCGAAGTCGTGCGCATCTCGGCGCTGCATGAAGTCGACTTCCTGCCGCCCGAGGCCAACGACTAGGCCCGGGCCCCTCGTCCACTTTCATCTGCTTGCAGGTCCGCCGGCCGCGCCTTGCGGCTGAACGAGGCCGCTTGCGCGCGGAAAACACATCGATTGCGAGCAAACCCATGGTCCCTCCCAAGCATGTCTGCGTAATCGGCGCCGGTGTCTCCGGCCTTGCTGCCGCCAAGGCGTTCTCCAGCCGCGGCCACCGCGTCACCATCGTCGAGCGCAGCGCCGATCTCGGCGGCGTCTGGGAGCCGGCGCGCTCCTACCCGGACGTGCAGACGCAGAGCCCGAAGGAGCTCTATCGTTACACCGATCGCGCCATGCCGGACGCGTATCCGGAATGGCCGACCGGGCCGCAGGTGCATGCTTATCTTGCCGACTACGCCAAGAGTTTTGGTCTCGACCGCATGCTGCGCCTTGGCACCGAGGTCGCCGGCATGGCGCGCCGCGCCGACGACAGACCGGGCTGGACGCTCACGCTGAAGACCAAGGACGGCGCGAGCACGAGCGAGGATTTCGATTTCGTCGCGGTCTGCACCGGCCAATTCAACGAGCCGCGCGAGCTGCATTGCCCGGGCGAGGACGGCTTTGTCGCACAGGGCAGCCAGATCGTGCATTCGTCGAAATACGGCGATCCCATGCTGGCGAAAGGCCGCCGAATCGTCGTGCTCGGCGGCTCGAAATCGGCGACCGACATCGCGGTGAACGCGGTGAAATCGGGCGCGCGCGAGGTCACCATCGTGATGCGCGAGCCGGTTTGGCGCATTCCCTATTTCATCGGCGGGCTCGTGAACTTCAAGCGCATCCTCTACATCCGCGCGCAGGAGGAGATGTTTCCCGGCTGGGGTATCAGCGCGATGACGCGGCTCGCGCACCGCATCGCCGCGCCGCTGGTGTGGGCGAACTGGCGCGGGCTGGAGAGCCTGCTCAAGGCGCAGCTCAAGCTCGGCCGCTGCAAGATGGTGCCGAAGGAGCGGATCGAGGACGGCGTCAACTGCTCGGTTCCGATCGCAACGCCCGGGTTCTATCCGATGGTCGCCGACGGCCGCATCAAGGCGGTGTTCGGCACCTTCGACCATTATGACGGCGACAGCATCGTGATGAACGGCGGCGAGCGCGTGAGCGCCGACGTCGCCGTGCTCGCGATCGGCTACAAGCTCGGCGTGCCGTTCCTGCCCGCGGCTTACAAGCAGAAGCTGGTTGATGCCGACGGGCAATACCGGCTCTACCGCCTGATCGCCAACCCTGACCTGCCCGAGCTCGGCTTCGTCGGCTTCAACTCGTCGTTCTGCACCGTGCTCTGCGCCGACCTCGCCGCCAACTGGCTGGTACGCTATGCCGACGGCCAGCTCGCCAACCAGCCGACGGCGCAGCAGATGCACGACAACATCGAGATGATGCTGCACTTCAAGCGTGTCGAGCGGCCGGCCGCGGGCGTCTATGGCGGCCTGTGCGTCGCGCCCTATCACTACCGCCATTTCGACGAGCTGATGGCCGACATCGGCACCAAGAACCAGAAGACCGGCGGGCTCAAGGGGCGCTTCCAGCCGCCGGATGCGGATGCCTATGCGAAATTCCTGGCGACGGCGCCGGACTACCGGGCGGCATAAGAATTCCGGCTGAGCGGGATTTGCATCTCGCCAGCCCTTGCCTCCAATGCTTACGATCTCCCTGGCCATCGAATCGACAGGAACCGGCCATGGGATCCAGACGTCTTGCCGCCCTTGCGGCTGTTGCCTTCTTCGTCGCGGCGCCCGCCGTCGGACAACAGCGCGCGCTGACGCCCCGGCAATCCGAGGCGATCGCCACCTATGACAAGGCGCTCGCCGAGTTCAAATCGATCCTCGCCGAGCGGCGGCGCCAGATCGAGGCGAAGCAGCCGCTGCCGAACCTGCCGGGACAGGCGCTCTACCTCGCCCGCGTCGCCGTGATCAGTTCTTACAAGGATCTCACCGACGTCATGCCGTCGCGGATCGGCCGGCCCAACAAGTTCGAGATTCCTCCGGCCTATTTCGATGCCGAGATCGAGCCGTTGATCGACGAATATTCAAAGCTCTTCGACGTCATGGAGGCGCCGCCCGCCGGCGCGCAAAATTCGCCGACGCCGTTCAAGGACGTCGTCGATCTCGGGACAGTGATCGCGCGCGCCAAGGGGCTTGCGCCCGCCCACGCCGACGCTGCGGGGCGTATCAGCCTCGGGCTGTTCTTTGCCGAGACCAACGGCAAGCAGAACGTCCGCAACGGACGCTCGAATACCTACATGGGCAGCTTCCAGACGGGCCCGTCCGAGGACCGCAACGGCCGCAGGAAGTGGGAGACCATCAAGGGCGAAATCGCGGCGATCAATCCCGGCTTGAGCGCGCGCGACGACAAGGAAGAGGCGCGGGCCCACGGCACCGATCACCGCTTCAATCACTGGACCAACGTGCGCGATGGGCTGATGAACGCACGTGCGGATGTGTTCCGTGAGATCCCTGGAATCGTGAAGACGCTGCCCGACCCGATCGACCAGATGAAGCTGTTCGAGCTGATCCAGATCGTTCCCACCCCGACGAGATCGGCGCTGAAGTCGGGCGACCTCCTGAACTACAGGGTGTCGAACCCGACCATCATGAAGCATCTGCGCAACAACAGCATCTTCGCTTTCGGACAGGCCGACCGGGCGCGCAGCTCGGCCAGCTTCCGTGAGATCCTCGCCGCCATGTGGCTGTTCAACCGCAAGTTCGAGAAGGCGATGGCGAAATACGCGGAGATCAAGCCGCGCTGACGATCGGTTGCAAATGCTACCGGACGTCTTAGGCTCCCGGCGCCAGATCGGCAGAAGGGCGATCGCATGCGCATTTTAATCCTCGGCGGCAGCCAGTTTCTCGGGCGAGCGATTGCGGCCCATGCCTGTGCTGCCGGCCACGACGTGACCTGCGCGGCCCGCGGTCTTGCGGGGCCGATTGCGGCGGGCGCCCGCTTTGTGCGGATCGATCGCGACGTTGCTGATGGTCTTGCGCCATTGACCGGCGAGACATTCGACGCTGCCGTCGATGTCTCGCGACATCCCGGCCAGGTCCGCCGCGCGGTCGCGGCGCTGAAGCGACCAAATGTGCATTGGACCTTCGTCTCGACCATCAGCGTGTATGCGGACAATCGCATACCGGGACAACGCGCCGACACGGCGCCATTGCGCGAGCCTGCGGCCGAGGATCTGGAGCACAGCACCGATGCCATTTACGGCGCGGCCAAGGTCGCCTGCGAACAGGCGGTCGGCGGCGATGCCTTCATCTGCCGTGCCGGCCTGATCGCAGGGCCGGAGGACCCGACCGGGCGCTTCGCCTATTGGCCGGCGCGGCTCGCGCGCGGCGGCGAGGTGCTGGCGCCGGGATCGCCTGACGACGCCGTCCAGTTCATCGATGTCCGCGACCTCGCGCAATGGATCGTGCATGCGGCGGAAGTTCGCCTCACCGGCATCTATGACGGGATTGGGCCAGTGCGTTCGCGCGGCGAGTTCCTGGCCGAATGCGCATCGGCGCTGAACGCATCCTGCACATTCACCTGGGTCGATCCGGCGTTTCTCGAGGCACACGACGTTCGGCGTTGGGCCGGTCCGCGGTCATTGCCGATATGGTTGCCTTTGCCCGACTTCGCCGGCTTCCTGACACGCGACACCTCGCCGGCACGCGAGGCCGGACTGACCTCGCGACCACCGGGAGACACCGCGCGCGACACGCTGCATTGGCTTCACGTCAGCGGCGGCCCGGTCGTCGGGCTTACTGGCGATGAAGAGAAGGACGTGCTCGCCGCGTGGCACGCGGAAAGAGTGACCTAAGTCTCCGGCCTGTAGCTGTCTGTCAGCGTTTTCGGGAAGGCGAAGAAATCCACCTCAAAGTCGCTTGGTGAAATGGTAGCGGCGAATGCCGCCGCCCAGTGTCTTGTTGCTGGAGGCATCGGCGATCTCTTCGCGCACGTTCTCGTATCCCGCATTACGATACAGCGCCAGCGCATCCTCCTGGAGCTCAGACGTACTCAGCTGCAATTGCAGACGATCGCGGTTGCGGCACTCCTGCTCGGCAAACGCCAGCATCTTTCGCGCAATGCCGCGGCGCCGAGCCGCGGGAGCGACGTACATGCGCCGTAACTCCATCGCATGCTCGCCAAGGGCCTCTAGTCCAAACATGCCAACGATTTCGTCGCCATCGACAGCGACCCAAAAACCGCCGTTCCGGCTCGAATAATAATCGGAGAGCCGATCTATCTCCTCTGCGAGCGAACGGGCGATATATCTTTCAAACGCCTCCTCCAAGCTCGCCGGCGCCAACAGGCGATTTACCCGGATGAACAGCTCCCGCACAGGAACTGCATCGAGCGGTGAGAAGGCGCGAATCTGAATCTCTCTTGTCATGGAGCCGCAGCCGTCACTCCGTCCGGATCTGCGAATCCTTCAGGCCGTTGTCGTCATAGGCCTTGCGCAGCGTGCCGTTGGTCGTGGCCTCGGTCATGAACTTGGTGACGAAGGCCAACGCCTGCTGATGGCCGAGCGGCACGGCGACGGCGGTCACCGTCTTCTTGAAGGTCTCGTCCAGCACCTTCGTCCCCGGAATCTTCTGCGCCATCTTGTTGAGCCGGTCGCGCGACAGTGCGAAGGCGTCGATCTCGCCGCTCCTGAGCAGGCCGAAGATCTCGTCATAGGTCTGATAGCCCGTGACCGTCGCATGCTTCAGATGCGCGATCGCGCCGCGCATGGTGGTGGTGGCATTGACGGCCGCGACCTTGATTCCGGGTTGGTCGAGTGTCGCAAAATTGGTGACGTTCGAGCCGGGCTTGACGATGTAGGTGGCGTCGGCGACCTCGTAGATCGGGCCGAACATCATCTTGGTTTCGCGCTCGGGATCTCTGGGCAGCCAGGTCACGTCCCATGTCCCCTTGCCGGCCGCATCGGTGATCTGTCCGGAATTCTGGTGCACGACATATTCGACGGGCACGCCGAGCTGGGCGGCCATCGCCTTGCCGAGGTCGACGGGAACGCCGGCATAGCCGGCTTCGGTCTTGGTCGACCAGAAAGCGCCGCCTGCGGGGCTGATAGCGATCGCGACCCGCAGCTTGCCGGTCGGTGCGATCTCGTCCTTCAGACCATCTGCTAGCGCCGGCATGGCGACCATCGCTGCGAGAACGAGGCCGGCAAGGCCCGACTGGAGGGACGTGGGCATGTCATGTTCTCCTCGCCTTTTCTTCTTGGCTTCTTCCCGGCTGGCTCGCGCAGCGTCACACCGTCTTTGACACAATTCTGGTCGATCGTGCGCTCGGTGAAAAGCGGTTTGTCATGACAAATCCGTCAAAGGCCACACCGCCCTGTGCAGCGCAAGGCCGGCGACTGCCATGGCTATGGTGTTCCACGGCCGGACATTTGTTGATAGCCTGCCGCACCGACAGACGATACTCGGGGGCTACCGAATGACCTCATCCAATCCCGCATCTGCTGCACGGCGCAACGAAGCGTGGAGACAGGCCGGGCGGACACTGGCCGCTGCGGCGGCCGTGGTCGCACTGGCGGGCTGCGAGGACAAGAACACGTTCGTGGCACCGCCGCCGCCCAAGGTGGACGTGGCAACGCCGGTGCAGCGTCCGGTGACGCGCTACATCGAAGCCACCGGCAACACCGCGCCGATCAAGAGCGTCGATCTCGTGGCGCGGGTGCAGGGTTTCCTGCAATCGATCGACTATCAGGACGGCACCTTCGTCAAGCAGGGCACCCAGCTGTTCACGATCGAGCCCGAGACCTACAAGCTCAAGGTCGAGCAGGCGAAGGCGGCCGAGGTCGGTGCGCAAGCCACGGTCAAGCAGGCCGAAGCCGATTTCAAGCGGCAGGTCGAGCTCGTGCAGCGCCAGGCGGTTTCGCAGTCCACCCTGGACACCTCGACATCGACCCGCGACAACGCCCAGGCCAATCTCCAGCAGGCCCAGGTCAATACGAAGCTCGCGGAGGTCAATTACGGCTACACCAACGTGACCGCGCCGTTCGACGGTATCGTCAGCGCGCACCTGGTTTCGGTCGGCGAGCTCGTCGGCGTCTCCTCCCCGACCCAGCTCGCGACCATCGTCGCCATGGACCCGATCTGGGTGAACTTCACGGTCAACGAGCAGGACGTCCTTCGCATTCGCGCCGAAGCGGCCCGCCGTGGGCTGACCGTCGCCGACCTCAAACAGTTGACGGTCCAGGTGGGCCTGCAGACCGAGGCCGGCTATCCGCATGAAGGCCACCTCGACTACGTCTCGCCGACCCTCAATACGTCGACAGGCACGCTCGCGGTACGCGGCGTCATACCCAACGACAAGCGGGCGCTGCTGCCCGGTTATTTCGTGCGCGTCCGCGTGCCCTTCGACCAGGAGAAGAGCGCCCTGCTCGTCCCCGACACGGCGCTGGGCAGCGATCAGGGCGGTCGCTATCTGCTGGTGGTCAACGGCGACAACGTCGTCGAGCAGCGCAAGGTGCAGATCGGCCCGGTCGACAACGGGCTGCGCGTCATCGAAAGCGGCTTGAAGCCGGACGACCGCGTCGTCATCGCGGGGCTGCTGCGGGTGATCCCGGGCCAGAAGATCGATCCGCAAACAACGAAGATCGAGCAACCGCAGGCGTCTGCCAAGTAGGAGCGCCAGCCATGATCTCAAAATTCTTCATCGAGCGGCCGGTCCTGTCGAACGTCATCGCGCTGTTGATGATCCTGATCGGCGGCGTCGCGCTGTTCAACCTGGCGATCGCGCAATACCCCGACGTGGTGCCGCCGACGGTGCAGGTCACCACGCGCTATCCCGGCGCCAGCGCCAAGACCGTGATCGACACGGTTGCCTTGCCGATCGAGCAGCAGGTCAACGGCGTCGAGGACATGCTCTACATGCAGTCCTATAGCGGCTCCGACGGCAGCTACACGCTGACCGTCACCTTCAAGATCGGCACCGACCTGAACTTCGCGCAGGTGCTGGTGCAGAATCGCGTCTCCAGCGCATTGTCGCAGCTGCCGCAGTCGGTACAGAACCAGGGCGTCACCGTGCAGAAGCGATCGACCTCGATCCTGCTGTTCGTGACGCTGACCTCGCCGGATTCGAGATACGACAGCCTTTACCTGAGCAATTACGCCACCATCAACATCCGCGACGAGCTCTCGCGCCTGCCCGGCGTCGGCAACGTCACCGTGTTCGGTGCCGGCCAGTATTCGATGCGGGTCTGGCTCGATCCCAACAAGCTGCAGGTCCTTGGCCTCGTGCCGCAGGACGTCATCAACGCGATTCAGCAACAGAGCCAGCAGGTCTCCGCCGGCCAGGTCGGCGCGCCGCCGACGCCGCCGGGCCAGGCGTTCCAGTACACGCTCAACGTCAACGGACGGCTCGACGACACCAGCCAGTTCGAGAACATCATCGTCAAGTCGGGGACCAGCGGCGACGTCACGCGCGTGCGCGACGTCGGCTGGGTCGAGCTGGGGGCGCAGACCTACAGCCAGATCTTTTCGCTCAACAAGCAGCCCGCCACCGGCATCGGCGTATTCCAGTCGCCCGGCGCCAACGCGCTCCAGGTCGAGCAGGCCGTCGAGAAGAAGATGGCGGACCTCGCCAAGCGTTTCCCGGAAGGCATCAAATACGACACGCCGTTCGACACCACCAAATTCGTCGAGGCTTCGGTGCACGAGGTCTACATGACATTGATCGAGGCCGGCCTGTTGGTGCTGGTCGTGATCCTGGTGTTCCTGCAGGACTGGCGCGCGATGCTGGTACCTGCGACGACCGTGCCGGTCACCATCATCGGCGCTTTCGCCGCCATGGCGGCGCTCGGCTTCACCATCAACATGTCGACGCTGTTCGCGATCGTGCTCGCGATCGGCATCGTGGTCGACGACGCCATCGTCGTGGTGGAAGGCGCCGCGCACAACATCGAGCAGGGCCTGAACGGCCACGACGCCGCGATCAAGGCGATGGACCAGCTGTTCGCGCCGATCGTTGGCATCACCTTGGTACTGATCTCGGTGTTTTTGCCGGCCTCGTTCCTCGCCGGGCTCACCGGGCGGATCTATTCGCAATTCGCGCTGGTGATCGCGGCGACCGCGCTGCTGTCCGCCATCAACGCGGCGACGCTGAAGCCGACGCAATGCGCGCTGTGGCTGCGACCGACGGTGCCGCCGGAACAGCGCAATTTCTTCTACAGAGGTTTCAACGCGGTCTATGACCGCGTCGAGCGAGGCTACACGCGGCTGATCACCTTCCTGTGCAGGCACGCGACGGTGTCGGTCGCGTTCGCGCTGCTGGTCATCGGCGCCAGCGGCTACGGCCTGTCGCGGGTGCCGACCGGCTTCCTGCCGATCGAGGACCAGGGCTATCTGATCGCCGCCGTGCAGTTGCCCGACGGGGCCGCGCTGGAGCGGACCCAAGCCGTGCTCGACAGAGCGAGCGGGCTGATCAAGGAGACGCCCGGCGTGGCGCAGGTTATCACCATTGCCGGCATCTCCGCGCTCGACAACAGCGCCAGCCTTGCCAATGCCGGGGTCGCCTACATCATCCTGAAGGACTGGGATGCGCGCAAAGGCCCCGGCGAGGATCTGCGCTCGCTGGTTTATGGCCTCAACGACAAGCTCGCGACCATCATGGAGGCGCGCACGCTGGTGCTGCCGCCGCCGCCAATCCAGGGCATCGGCAACGCCGCCGGCTTCTCGATGCAGGTCGAGCTGCGCGACGGCAACAGCGATTTCGCCAAGCTGCAGGCGATCACCGGCGCGATGGTCAGTAACGGCCAGAGCCAGAGCGCGCTGCAGCGCGTGCAGTCCTCGTTCCGCTCCTCGGTGCCGCAGTTCAACGTCGAGATCGACCGGGTCAAGACCCAGACGCTGCACGTCACGACGGACCAGGTGTTCTCGGCGCTGTCGACCTATCTCGGCTCGTCCTATGTCAACCAATTCAACAAGTTCGGCCGCGTGTTCCAGGTCTACACCCAGGCCGATCCCGCGTTCCGCGTCACCGAGCGCGACATCGCCAACATGCAGGTGCGCAACTCGAACGGCGACATGATCCCGATCGGCACCGTCGCCAAGATCACGCCGGCGACGGGACCATCGCTGATCAGCCTCTACAACCTCTATCCGTCCTCGACCGTGATCGGCCTGCCGGCGCAGGGGTACTCCTCCGGCCAGTCGCTGAAGCTGATGGAGGAGATCGCCGACAAGACGCTGCCCCCGGGCACCGGCTATGAGTGGACCGCGATGTCCTATCAGGAGAAGGCGGTCAGCAACCAGATCTACTGGGTGTTCGGCCTTGCCATGCTGCTGGTCTATCTCGTGCTCGCCGGCCAGTATGAGAGCTGGTACGCGCCGATCTCGGTGATCCTCGCGGTGCCGCTGTCGCTGCTCGGGCCGATGCTGATCCTCTCCGGGCTCAAGATCGACAATAACCTGTATTGCCAGATCGGCCTGATCCTCCTGATCGCGCTGTCGGCCAAGAACGCGATCCTGATCGTCGAGGTCGGGCTCGAGCTGCACGGCCGCGACGGCAAGCCGGTGGTGGAGGCCGCGATCGAGGCGGCGCGCGCCCGCTTCCGCCCGATCCTGATGACCTCGTTCGCCTTCATCCTCGGCGTGGTGCCCCTGGTGCTCGCGACCGGCGCCGGCGCCAGCGCGCGCAAATCGATCGGCATCACGGTATTCTCGGGCATGCTGGCCTCGACCTGCCTCGCCGTGCTGTTCGTACCGGCCTTCTTCGTGGTGGTGCAGCGCTTCGAGAACTGGCGGGCGAGCAAGAAGGCGCCGAAGGTGGTGGCGGCGGTCAAGCCTTAGGCCTTCTCTACCGCCACCTGCCTTGCCTCGCCGCTCGACACCAGCAGCACCGACACCTTCGACTGCCTGAGCACGGCGTCGGCGACGCCGCCGAAGGAGAGATGGTCGGCCTGGATGCGGTCGACGCCCATGACGACGAGATCGACGTCGGTGGTGTCGATCTCGCGCAGGATCGCGGCTTCCGGCGCCCGGTTCACCCGCAGCGTGGTGGTGATGTCGACGTCGTAGCGGGCGGCGAGATCGCTGGCGTCCTTGAGGATGCCCGCCTCCTGGCCGAGGCCACGGGAGGCGCCGCGCTGCGCGCCCCTGTCGCGCGTCGTCGCGACATAGATCACCCGGAGCGAGCCTGATCCTCCTTGCGCCAGCGCGACCGCGACCTCGGCGCCGCGCTTGGAGATGCCGCTGCCGGACACGGGAACGAGGATGTTGAGCGCCTCGGGCGCCGGCTGCTTCAGGTGCTTGCCCTTGGCCGCGACGATCGCGAGCGGTCCTTCGAACTTCGCGGCGATGTCGTCGATCTTGCGATCGAAGCGGTCCTTGGTCGCGATGATCTTGTCGATGCCAACCACCAGAAGATCAAAACCCTTGCGCGCCTCGTCGGCGATGGTCTCGCTGAGCTCCGCTTGCCTCGCACGGGTGACGACATCGACGTTGCCGGCCCCGCCGTCGCCATGGGTGGACACGACTTCGGCGGCCTTCTTCACCACCGCTTCGTGGCTCGCCTCCTGGTCGCGGCCCTTCTCCTGCTCCTTGGCGCTCTTGCCGATATGCAGCACGGTGATCGGCAGCCCGCGCATGCCGGCGATCAGGCCGGCGATGTGGGCGGCAAAGGTGGCGTTGACGCTTTCGTCCACCGCCAGCAACGGGCGCTCGAGATTGGCGAGGAAACCGCGCTTCTCGAACTCCTCCCGCTCCAGCCGCTCCTTCTCGTCCTTGTTCATCGGCAGCCTCGCCAGCGCCGCGCGCAGCATCGGCGGCATCGCCATCGTGGTCACGATCGCCATGGTCACGATCATCGTGAACAGGTTCTGGCTCAGCACGCCGATGGACAGGCCAATGGTCGCGATGATCACCTCGGTCGAGCCGCGGGCATTCATGCCGCTCGCCAGCGCCAGCGATTCCCGATGGTTCAGGCCGCCCAATGTGCCGCCGACGAAGGCGCCGCCGAACTTGCCGACGCTGGCGATCACGACCAGGAGGCCGGTGAGCATCAGCAGATTCGGATCACGCAGCACCGACAGGTCGGCGCTGAGGCCGGCGAGGCCGAAGAACACCGGCATGAAGAAGCTGGAGATCAACCCGCGCAGGCGCTCGTCGATCTGCCGCGTCAGGATCGGTGATTCCCCGACCAGGATGCCGGCGACGAAGGCACCGAGCACGGTGTGTACGCCGATCAGATGCGTGATCAGCGCCATCACGCTCATCAACAGCAGGATCACCGTGATCACCGCCGCCGCGCTGACGAGATTGTCATTGGCCCAGCGGATCAGCTGGAACACCAGGCGGCGCCCGATGGTGAAGCTGACGGCGAGGAAGGCGAGCGTGCCTAGCACGGCTTTCGCGACCGAGGCGATATCCAGCGTACCGTGCGAGGCCAGGCTGAAGATGACGGCGATGATGATCCAGCCGATGGTGTCGTCGATCACGGCGGTCGCGACGATGATCTGACCGACATTGCGGCGCATGAAATTCATCTCGCGCACCACCACCGCGACGATCTTGACCGAGGAGATCGACAGTGCCGTGCCCATGAACAGCGAAGCGACCAGGCGGGCTTGCGGATCGGGCAGCAGCGCATCGGGCAGGAACTCTCCGAGCGCGAAGCCGCAGGCGAAGGGCACGAGGATGCCGGCGATCGAGATCGCGATCGCGGCCCTGCCGACTTTCCTGACCAGCTTGAGGTCGGTCTCCATGCCGGTGAGCAGCAGCAGGAGCAGGATGCCGAACTGGGCAATGCCGTCGAGCATCGCCTTCTGCTCGGGTGCCTTCGGGAAGATCGCGTGCTGCGCTTCGGGCCAGATCCAGCCGAACAGCGACGGTCCGAGGATGATGCCGGCGAGCAACTCGCCGATCACCGAGGGCTGGCCGACGCGCTGCATGATCTCGCCGAGACCGCGACCGACCGCGATCAACAGCACGATCTGCGCCACCAGCAGGAATTCGGATGGGCCGGCCGCTTTGCCGCCCTCGGCACCGGCCGCAATGGTGGTGAGGACAAGCGCCGCGGGGACGAGGCCGACCGGTCGGAGCAGGCGCCATGGCATGCTGGTGTCTTCCCCCTTTGCCCGCCCCGAGGTCGGGGCCACGGGGATAGAACCCGCCGGAGGTGGAGCGGGTTCCCGAGACGTGAGGCGTGCCCCGGACGCAGCGCAGCGCCGCTTGGCGGTGCGCTGCCGAGCCGGGGCCCACGCAACACGGGAATACTTGGCCTCTGGGTCCCGGCTCTGCGCTCCGCTTCGCTGCGCTGGTCCGGGACACGGAGCCCTCACACCGGCTGCGGCGTCCTGATCTCGCGGGGCAGGATGATGGCGGCTGCGATTGCCAGCAGGCAGAGCGCGGCGAAGGCGTGCAGCATGGTGACGAAACCGCCCTGCTCGTAGAGCCAGGCCACCAGGCCGACCGAGGCGCCGGCCGCGGTGAAGCCGATGAAATAGCGTACCGCGTAGGCGCGCGAGCGCCATTCCTCGCTGGTGTACTTGCCGACCATGGCATCGTTCACCGTGACCTGTCCGAACGCGCCCATGACGATGCCGATCGAGACCAGGATCAGCGGCAGATTGTTCAGGCTGGCGGCCAGATACAGGAACGGCGCCAGCATGAAGGACAGCGGCAATGCCACCGTCTTTAGCGAATAACGATCGAGCAGCCGGCCGATCGTGTACTGCGTCATCGCGCCGAACACGTAGACGCAGGCCGCGATGACGCCGAGCAGCGCCGGGCTCTTCGTCAAATCGGCGAGCCGTTCCGCGAACAGTTTTGGCAGCGCGACGGTGACGGCGTTGAACGTCGTCGAGATCGCGATCACCACGATCAGCAGCGACAGCACCACGCGCCACATGTCCTGCTTGGCCACCCGCGCCTGCGCCGCCGCCTGCTTCGAGCCCTTGCGGTCCTCGTGCACGACCATCATCGCAAAGGCGATACCGATCAGGATCGTGACCACGCCGGGAACGATGAAGGCGAAACGCCAGCCGAGATACTGGCCGATCACGCCTGTCACCAGCGCGGAGGAGGCAACGCCGAGATTGCCCCAGACGCCGTTGATCCCCATCTCGCGGCCGAGCCGGTCGGCATAGGACACGATCATGGCGGTGCCGACGGGATGGTAGATCGAGGCAAAGATGCCGATCGCCAGCAGCGCCGCGCCGAGCTGCGCCGGGGTCTGCACGAAGCCGACCGCGATCATGGACGCACCGATGCCGACGAAGAAGATCAGCATCATGTGGCGGCGGCTCCAGCGGTCGCCGAGCCAGCCGGTGAGCAGCGAGCCGGCGCCAAAAGCCACGAAGCCAGGTGTCGCGTAGGGCAAAAGTTCCGAATAGGCCATGCCGAGCGCCGGCCCCATGATGATGACGGCGGCAGCGAAGATCAGCATCGCATAATGGTCGATGAAATGGCCTGCGTTGACGAAACTGATGACCCGGCTGGGGCTGTTCATACGAATCCTCTCCTGCTCCGAAATGAGTTATATGTCCTCCCCATGACGGGATGCTGCCAATGACTGTCTTGGAAACGCCAATCCTGAGGGAGGTCCGGAGCAACCACCGCTCGCCTGCGGGGGTGCATCTGGTGGCGCGCGACTATCCCAAGGGCATGCGGATCGATCCGCACCTCCACCGCGAGGCGCAGTTGATCTATGCGGCCAAGGGCACGATGCAGGTGACGACGCCCGGGGGGCGATGGCTGGTGCCGCCGGACCGCGCGGTCTGGGTCCCGGCCGGGCTCGAGCACGCCATCGATCTGCTCGCCGACATCGAGATGCGCACGCTGTATTTCGACCTGTCCTGGCTGAAGCGCGAGCAGCGCTATGACGGCCTGACCCGGGAATTCGTGGTGCGGGTGTCGCCGCTGCTCAATCAGGCGATCCTGGCGCTGTTCGACGTGCGCAATACGGAGGAGCGCACCGAGCTGCTGGTGCGCCTCGTGATGCTGGAATTGCACCAGGCCGAGGATTCCGCGACCTTCGTGCCGCTGCCGCGCGAGCCGCGCTGCCGGCGGGCCGCCATGATCGTGCTCGACGATCCCACCGGCCTGCATGACATCGACACGCTGGCGCGCGAGGTTGGAACTTCCGCGCGGACGCTGTCGCGGCTGTTCTCGACGGAAACGCAGCTGAGCTTCAAGAGCTGGTGCCAGCGCGCGCGGATCGCCGCGGCGATCCAGCGGCTCTCGACGGATGCCAGCGTATCGGTGAAGCAGCTCGCGACCCAGCTCGGCTACGCCAGCGTGCCCGCGTTCTCGGCCGCGTTCCGTCAGGTGACGGGGCGAACGCCGACGGAGTTTGCCACACACTCGGTGTCGTCGCCCGGCTTGACCGGGCGACCCAGTACGCCGAGCCGGCGCGGCTAGAATCGAGAAGCTGCGGCGTACTGGATGCCCCGGTCAAGCCGGGGCATGACGGCGCGTTGTGTCGGCTCCCACCCTCCACCAGCCATCCCGTCATTCCCGCAACGCACGGCCCAACTAAAGTTGCCGCATTCCTCCGCTTGATTGTGATCGGCTTCCACCCAAATTCCGTGTAAGCTTCCGCAACGCACAAACCCGACACGAAAGTCCCGATGGCCAACGCCTTCTTCTCCGATCTGCTCGCCACGATCTCCGAGCGCGGCCGCACGCTGCTTCGTCGAGGAGATTCCGCCGACACCAGACGGGATGCCGACGGACTGATCGATCTCTGCGATGCGCTGCTGTCGGGCCGGGGCGAGGCATCGGGCATAGCCATCGCGCGCGAGGTGCTCGACATCTACCGGGATCTGGATCCTGCGGGACGCCGCGCCTTCTTCCACGGGCTGGTGCGCGATTTCGGCCCGGACCGGGAGCGCCTGTCCAAGGCGATCGAGAAATGGCGCGCCGCGCCGAGCGACGAGGACGCAAGCTCGCTGCATTTCGCCTCGGAGCCGCGGCGGCAGGAGCTGATCCGCCGCCTCAACCGCGCGCCCGGCGGCACCGGCGATCTCGTCAACATGCGCGCCGATCTGCTCGGCATGATGAACGGCCAGTCCGATCTCGCCGCGCTCGATCGCGACGTCTCGCATCTTCTCTCTTCGTGGTTCAACAGGGGGTTTCTCGTGCTGCGCAGGATTGACTGGTCGACCCCGGCCAACATCCTCGAAAAGATCATCCGCTACGAGGCCGTGCACGAGATCTCCGACTGGGACGATCTGCGCCGCCGCATCGATCCGGTCGACCGCCGCTGCTACGCCTTCTTCCATCCCGCGATGGTCGACGAGCCCTTGATTTTCGTCGAGGTGGCGCTGACCGAGACGATCCCCGGCGCGATCGCGCCGCTGCTTGCGGTCGACCGCCAGTATCTGCCGATCGAGCGCGCGCGCACCGCCGTGTTCTATTCGATCTCCAACACCCAGCGCGGTCTCGGCGGCATCTCCTTCGGCAGCTTCCTGATCAAGCAGGTGGTCGAAGAGCTGCGCCGCGAAACGCCCAAGCTCGACACCTTCGTGACGCTGTCACCAGTGCCGGGCTTCATGCCATGGCTGAAGCAGGACAAGGACCTGCCGCTGTCGGACGAGGACCGCGAGGTGCTGAAGCGCCTCGACGACCCCAAATGGTTCGAGAGCCCCGAGACGACGGCACAGCTCCGCGCCGTGATCGAGCCGCTCGCGGCGCACTATTTCCTGAAGGCACGCACGCCGAAGGGCAAGCTGATCGATTCCGTCGCCCGCTTCCATCTCGGCAACGGCGCCAGGCTGGAGCGCATCAACTGGCTCGGCGATCTCTCACCGAAGGGCGTGCGGGAATCCGCCGGCGTGATGGTCAACTATCTCTACCGTCTCGACGACATCGAGAAGAACCACGAAGCGTATGCCAATGACGGCGAGGTCGTGGCGTCCAGCGCGGTGAAGAAGCTGCTGAAAGGTGAAGGGCGAAGGCTGCTGGATATGCGGCTGTCGTAAGCCGCGAACTCAACTGTCGTCCCGGACAAGCGAAGCGCAGATCCGGGATCCATAACCACAGGCTTGGGTTTGGCGAAGACTCGGAGTTATCAGCTCGCTCCATAACCTCTCCCTGGGGTTATGGGTCCCTGCTTTCGCAGGGACGACACTGAGTAAGTGGCGCGATTGTCGCGCGCCACTCGCGCTTAGCAACCCCTACTCCGCCAGAGCTTTCATCTCCTTGTAGAGATCCGACTTGCCTTCAAAACCGATGCCTGCAAGCTCCGGCATGGTGATGTGGCCGTTCTCGACGCGCACGCCATCCGGGAAGCCGCCGTAGGGCTGGAACAGGTCGGGGTAGCTTTCGTTGCCACCCAAGCCCAATCCCGCGGCGATGTTGAGCGACATCTGGTGGCCGCCATGCGGGATGCAGCGGCTCGGGGACCAGCCGTGGGTCTTCAGCACTTCCAGCGTGCGCTGGTATTCGCACAGGCCGTAGGACAGCGCGCAGTCGAATTGCAGCCAGTCGCGGTCGGGGCGCATGCCGCCGTAGCGGATCAGGTTGCGGGCGTCCTGGTGGCTGAAGAGATTCTCGCCTGTGGCCATCGGGCCCGGATAGAATTCGGCGAGCGCGGCCTGCAGCGCGTAGTCGAGGGGATCGCCGACTTCCTCGTACCAGAACAAGGGATAGTCGCGCAGCATCTTGGCGTAGGCGATGCCGGTCTCGAGATTGAAGCGGCCGTTGGCGTCGACGGCGAGCTGCGCGTCCTTGCCGATCTCCTTCAGCACCGCCTCGATGCGGGTGCGGTCTTCCTCGATTGCCGCGCCGCCGATCTTCATCTTCACGACGTTGTAGCCGCGATCGAGATAGCCGCGCATCTCGCCGCGCAGCATCGAGAGGTCCTTGCCGGGATAGTAATAGCCGCCGGCGGCGTAGACGAAGACGCGCGGATTGGCTTTGACGCCGTGCCGTTCGGCGAGCAGGCGAAACAGCGGCTTGCCCGCGATCTTCGCCACCGCGTCCCACACCGCCATGTCGATGGTGCCGACTGCGACCGAGCGCTCGCCATGGCCGCCCGGCTTCTCGTTGGTCATCATCGCGCCCCAGACCTTGTCGGGGTCGAGATTGTCGCCAGCCGCATTCAGCAGCGACTTCGGATCGGCCTCGGTGATGCGCGAGGCAAAACGCTCGCGGATCAGGCCGCCCTGCCCGTAACGGCCGTTGGAGTTGAAGCCGTAGCCGATCACGCGCTTGCCGTCGCGCACCACGTCGGTGACGACGGCGACGAGGCTCGTCGTCATCTTGGTGAAGTCGATATAGGCGTTGCGGATCGGCGATGAGATCGGCTTGGTGATCTCGCGGACGTCGACGATGCGGACGGACATGGGGGTTGCCTTTGGTGGTCGAGAGGAATTCGTCGGACTGTCTCCCCGTCATCCTGAGGTGCGAGTGATGGGGCGCTCAGCGCCCCATCGGGAGCCTCGAAGGATGAACGGCCGAGGTGCAGCCGGGCTGTCGCCCTTCGAGGGCCGCTGAAGGAGCGGCCACCTCAGGGTGACGGTTTTGCATTTGGACGCGCGGCGGATTCGCATCGCCCCAGAATGACGGCGGTCTATTTCTTATCCCTGAAATACGGCTCCACCGGCCCGTGCACCTTGATGGTCAGCGGGTTGCCGTGACGGTCCTTGGCGTTGCCGGCGGTGACGCGGACCCAGCCTTCGCTGATGCAGTACTCCTCGACATTGGTCTTCTCGACGCCCTTGAAGCGGATGCCGACGTCGCGCGCCAGGATGTCCGCGTTGTAATAGGGGCTGTTCGGATCGACCGACAGGCGGTCCGGAAATTCGTCGCTCATGATTGTCTCGCTCATAACAGGGTCTCGATTTGATTCCGTAATCCTTCCGGCCGTGCGGTCGGCGCGTAGCGCGCGATCACCTTGCCGGTACGGTCCACCAGGAATTTGGTGAAATTCCATTTGATGGAGGCGCCTAACAGGCCGGATTGCTGGTGTTTCAGGTACTCATACAGAGGGTGCGCATGGGCGCCGTTGACGTCGATCTTCTCGAACAGGGGAAAGGTGACGTCGTAATTGGTCGAGCAGAACGCCTGGATCTCGCTCGCCTGCCCCGGCTCCTGCGCGCCGAACTGGTTGCAGGGGAAGCCGAGCACCGAGAAGCCGCGCGGCGAGAGATCGCGATGCAGATCCTCCAGACCGCGATATTGCGGCGTGAAGCCGCATTTGCTCGCGGTGTTGACGATCAGCAGCACCTGCCCCTCGAAGCGGCGGAGCGCAACCTCCTCACCCGCGAGCGAGTTGGCCTTGAAATCGTAGATCGCGGACATCGCTAACCCACGGGATCGATCGGCGACGGCGGCACGCCGCCCGCCTCGATCGCTTCGCCGGCGAGCAGGCACAGATCCTCGCGATAGCGGCCGGAGACGATGTGCACGCCGACCGGCGCCTTGCCGACCAGACCCGTGGAGACCACGAGGCCCGGCAGACCCATGAAGGGAATGGCGATCTGCGGCAGCTGAGCTTCCCAGACCCGCTTGAAGGACTCATCGTCCTTGCGATCGAGATGATCGGGGAACGGCAGCTCGCCGGACACCGGCGTCAGCAGCACCGCGTATTTTTCGAAGAACAGCATCCAGTCGCGGGTCAGCGTGGCTCTGCGGGTCAGCGCCTTGGCGTAATTCGCCTGGTCCATCGGCGTGACCCTGCCGCGATTGCCGCGCAGGCACGCCAGCGCACCGGGATCGCCCTCACGCTCGGCCATCTCCAGCTGCGCCTCATAGCCGTCGCCGAGCCAGAGCTTGATCTGCCACTCGACCGCCTCGCGCATCGGCGGCGTGTCCTCGATGACGTCGACGGTCCAGCCCGCGCGCTCCAGCCGCTTGCCGGCATCGCTCACCGCTGCCTTCACCTCCGGCGTCGTGGCAAGGCCGCCCGGATTGAGGCAGAGCGCGGCGCGCTTGTCCCGTGCGGGGCCTTCCAGCGGCACTGGTGCGAACCAGGGATCGCGGATGTCGCGGGCCGACATCGCGGCCAGCGAAATCCTGAGATCGTTGACGGTGCGCGCCAGCGGACCCGACACCGCCATGATCTGCGGCCCGATCGGACGCTCCGGCAGCGCCGGGTTGAAGGCGGGAATGCGGCCCAGCGTCGGGCGCAGGCCGTGCACGCCGCAGGCATAGGCGGGGTAGCGGATCGAGCCGGCAATGTCGGTGCCGTGGGCGATGTGGCCGATGCCGGCCGCGACCGCCGAACCGGCGCCGCCGGACGAGCCGCCCGGGGTCAGAGAGGCGTCACGCGGATTCTTGGTGTCGCCATGGACGAGGTTGGTGGTGAACCAACGATAGGAGAAGGCCGGGCAATTGGTGCGGCCAAGGAGAATGGCCCCGGCTTTGCGGAAATTGGCGACCACCGGATTGTCCTCGCGCGCGATCAAATCGCGCTGGAGCTTCAGGCCGTTGGTGGTGGCAAAGCCCTCCTGGTCGACATTGGCCTTGATGGTGACGGGCACGCCGGCGAGCACGCCGGGGTCCTCGCCCCGCGCGATGGCGGCATCGACGGCGTCGGCCTGCTTGAGCACGTCGTCCGGCCGGTGGTCGATCACCGCGTTGAGCTGGGGATTGACGGCATCCAGGCGGGCAAGCCCGCCCTTGGCCGCCTCCCTGGCGGACACCTTTTTGGACTTGACGAGGGTGGCGAGGTCGGCAGCCGACAGGCGCCAGAGATCTTGCATGGCTTGCTCCGTGTAACCGGCGTCTTTTAGCGCCGGGAACGCGGCAAAGCCATGCGGATTTCGCAGGGGCGAAGGCGCTGGGGCGCCGGGTGGTGCCTCATTCTCCGTCGTCTTTGCGACGGGGAAAGAGTGGGGGCTAATGCCGCGTCGCGGACGCGTCCGGGATGTCCAGCAGCGCCTCGGTGAAGGGAAACTCCAGCACGATCTCGCCTTCGGCGTCGGTCACCTCGATCACGGCATCCAGCAGGGCGCGCTGGGTGCCCTCGGATTTCACCACCTCCAGGATCATCTGGCGGGCGACCTCCCAGGCGCGGTCGGGGTTGCGCAGATCCTCGCCTTCGGGATCCACGATCAGTTCGTCGCCGATACGGGTGTTGAAGTAGTATCTGGGCATCATCGAGATCCAGTTGGGTCGCCTGTACCGGATTGAAAGCTGCACTGCACTCACAACTGCTTTATCAGGACAGGGTTCGCGACCGAATGCGCCGAACGCAAGGCAGCGCCCCGGAAGTGAGAGTTCCCGAGGGCTTTTTTTCGCGGCGCAACATGGGCTTCTCGGGAAAATTTCACTGGCGAACTTCTCGGCGCGCACTAATTTAACGGGTGGGCGATACGTCCGAATTCGCGAAAATGGAGTGCCAAAATGGCCTGGAAAGCCCCGAAGATCGTCGAAGTGCCCTGTGGCATGGAAATCAACATGTATGTGAGCGCCACCCGCAAGTAAGCGGTTGGTGATCTGCGTTCAGCGCAGGTGGGTCTTTAGGTCACGACTGGTTTCCGAATGAGGGAAATCGTGTCGGCCTGAGATCCACCTCGTGACGTTGCTTCCAGGAGACGGATCATGCTTCGCGTCGTCGTCCTGGGCGCCGCAGCCGGCGGCGGAGTGCCGCAATGGAATTGCGGCTGCGAGGGCTGCCGGGCGGCCCGTGAGAACGGCCATGAGCTCTTGAGAACCCAGGCCTCGGTCGCCTTCAGCGGCGACGGCGAGCACTGGTTCCTGATCAATGCCTCCCCGGACCTGCGCCAGCAATTGAATGCCACTCCGCAACTGCACCCCAAGGCCGGGGCGTTGCGCCATACGCCGATTGCGGGCGTGATCCTGACAAACAGCGAAGTTGATGCGGTTGCCGGCCTGCTGTCGATGCGCGAGGGCTCGCCCTTCACGGTCTATGCGCACGAGAAGGTGCTGGCGATCCTGAAGAGCAACAGCATCTTCAACGTGCTGAATGAAAAGAACGTGCGGCGCCAGCCGATCGACATCAGCGAGCCGTTTGAGCCGCGGCTACCGGACGGCGCGCGATCGGGGCTGGAAGTGCTGGCCTTCGCAGTCCCCGGTAAATCCGCCTGGTATCTGGAAGGCAAGGCGCATCCCGGTGGCGCGAGCGGCGACGGCGATACGCTGGGCCTGAAGATCACCGACAAGGCGACCGGCAAGTGTTTCTACTTCATCGCGGCCTGCGCCGAGGTGACCGACACGCTGAAGGCCGAGATCGACGGCGCCGCTTTGGTGTTCTTCGACGGCACGGTCTGGCAGGACGACGAGATGATCAAATGCGGGCTCGGCCACAAGACCGGCAAGAGCATGGGACATGTCGCCATGTCCGGCGACGACGGCGCCATCGCGCGGCTGGCCGACCTCGCTATCGACAGGAAGATATTTCTGCATATCAATAACTCGAACCCGGCGCTGCTACCTGCCTCATCCGAGCGCAAGGCCGTCGAGGCGGCGGGCTGGCAGATACCGGCGGATGGAACGGAGATCGTGCTGTGAATGCGGCGTCAATGACTGGAATGACTGCGCTGTCGATCGGCAAGGATCTGAGGCTCAACTCGGCCGAGGAGCTCGAGGCGACGCTGCGCCATATCGGGGCGACGCGCTATCACAGCCTGCATCCGTTCCATAAGCTGCTGCACGGCGGCAAGCTGAACAAGGGTCAGGTGCAGGCCTGGGCGCTGAACCGCTACTATTACCAGAGCACGATCCCGATCAAGGACGCGGTGGTGATCTCGCGCTTCCGCGACCGCGCCACGCGCCTGGAGTGGCGCCACCGCATCGAGGACCATGACGGCGACGTCGGCAGCGAGGGCGGCATCGAGCGCTGGCTGAAGCTGACCGAGGGACTCGGGCTCGACACGGCTTACGTGGAATCGACCGAAGGCATCCTGCCGGCGACGCGCTTCGCGGTCGAAGCCTACGTCCACTACTGCCGCGAGAAGAGCCCGCTGGAGGCGATCGCCTCCTCGCTCACCGAGCTGTTCGCGCCAAATCTGCATGAAGAACGCATCTCCGGCATGCTGGAGCACTATGATTTCGTCAATCCTGACATCATGAGCTACTTCAAGCGCCGCCTGGCGCAGGCGCCACGCGATGCCGGCTTTGCGCTCGACTATGTCAAGGTGCATGCCACGACGCCGGAGCAGCGCGCGCAAGTGTGCAACGCGCTGATCTTCAAGACCAACGTGCTATGGGTGCAACTCGACGCGCTCCAGCACGCCTATGTCGAGGGCAACATTCCGCCGGGCGCGTTCGTGCCCAAAGAAAACTAAGAAGGCGAGTTGAGGGACAAGAGCAATGGCCGGGCCGCGGAACATCAGCGTCAGCGAGACAAGCCGCCCCGTGCTGCCGCGGCATGCCAAGCTGAAATATGACGAGACGCGGAAGGTCTGGGTGATCCTGGCGCCGGAACGTGTGCTGGCCCCGGACGAGATCGCAGTCGAGGTCCTGCAGCTCTGCAACGGCGAGCGCAGCGTCGGCGATGTCTCCGATCAGCTGGCGGCAAAGTACGCCGCGCCGCGCGAGGCGATCCTCGCCGATGTCATCGTCATGCTGCAGGATCTCGCCGACAAGGGCTTTCTCACGGAGGCCCGGGAGAAGACGTCATGAGCGATGTGCTCGGCAACCCCATGATCCCGCCTGATGCCAGCGACAGCCTCGCGGTGCTGGAGAAGCAGCGCTCGACGGCGGAGACCTTTGGCATTCCGCTCGCGGTGCTGCTGGAGATCACCCATCGCTGCCCGCTGCAATGCCCCTACTGCTCCAACCCGGTCGAACTCGATCGCTCGGGCAAGGAGCTAACCACCGAGGAATGGAAGAAGGTGCTCAGCGAGCTTGCCGAGATCGGCGTGCTGCAGGTGCATTTCTCCGGCGGCGAGCCGACGGCGCGGAAAGACCTCGTCGACCTCGTCAAGCATGCCAGCGACGTTGGTCTCTACACTAATCTCATCACCTCGGCCGTGCTGCTGACGCGCGAGAAGCTCAGCGATCTCGCCGATGCCGGGCTCTGCCATGTGCAGATCTCGTTCCAGGGCATCGAGGAAGGCCTCGCCGATCGCGTTGCCGGCTACAAGAACGGACACCGCAAGAAGCTCGAAGTGGCAAAGTGGACGCGCGAGCTCGATCTGCCGCTCACCGTGAACGCGGTGATGCACCGGCAGAACCTGCACCAGTTGCCTGACATCATCCAGATGTCCGTCGATCTCGACGCCGACCGGCTCGAGGTCGCCAATGTGCAGTATTACGGCTGGGCGTTGAAGAACCGCGCCGCGCTGATGCCGACGGTGGCGCAGCTGGATGAGTGTACGCGTCTCGTCGAGGAAGCGCGCGAGCGGCTGAAGGGCACGCTCGCGATCGACTACGTCGTGCCGGACTACTACGCCTTGCGGCCGAAGAAGTGTATGGGCGGCTGGGGCCGGCAGTTCTTCAACATCTCGCCCGCCGGCAAGGTGCTGCCCTGCCACGCCGCCGAGAGCATCACCGGGCTCGACTTCGAATCCGTCCGCTCCAATCATTCGATCGCCTGGATCTGGCAGAACTCCGAAGCCTTCAACCGCTATCGCGGCACCGGCTGGATGAAGGAGCCGTGCAAGTCTTGCGAATTCCGCGAGATCGATTTCGGCGGCTGCCGCTGCCAGGCCTTCGCGCTGACAGGGGACGCCGCCAACACCGACCCGGCCTGCGCGCTGTCGCCGCTGCACGAGACCATCTTCAAGCAGGCCGAGCGTGAGGCCGAGGGCGAGACCAATCGCTTCCTCTACCGCAATTTCGCCGGCGGCACCCTGGAATCCGAGAATGGGGCCTGACGCCGACGCAGGCACAGCGGCGAGGCGCGCCGATCCCTTTGCGCCGCTGACCTCCGACATGCTCGACGTCGGCGACGGCCATGAGCTCTATGTCGAGAGCGTCGGTCGCAGCGACGGCATTCCCGCGGTCTACCTGCACGGCGGGCCCGGCAGCGGCTGCCAGCCCGATCATCGCCGGCTGTTCGATCCCGACCGTTTCTGCGCCGTGCTGTTCGACCAGCGCGGCTGCGGCCGCAGCCGGCCCAAGGGATCGCGCGAGCACAACACCACGGCGCATCTGATCGCCGACATGGAGAAAATCCGCGAAAAGTTCGGCTTCGATCGCTGTCTGGTGGTCGGCGGCTCCTGGGGCGCGACGCTGGCGCTGGCGTACGCGCAGGCCCATCCCGAGCGCGTCTCCGGCATTGCGCTGCGTGCAACCTTTCTGGGCACGCGAGCCGAGGTCGAGACGGCCTTCACGGTGCGCCTGCAGCAATTCTATCCCGCGCTCTACGAGGATTTTCTGAGCGTGCTGCCGCCCGGGGAACGCGCACACCCGGTGGAAGCCTATTATCGCCGCATCCTCGATGCCGATCCGGCCATTCACGGACCGGCGGCCCGCGCCTGGCACGACACCGAGCGAGCCCTGTCGGAGCACAAGGCGGCAAAGACGCGGCTGGACCTGGCGTCGCTGAACGTCTGGCGCACGCTGCCGGCGACGCCGTTCATGGAGGCGCATTATTTCATCAACGACAGCTTCATGAACGAAGCCCAGCTGCTGCGGAACGCGGACCGGCTCGCCGGAATTCCCGGCATTATCGTGCAGGGCCGCTACGACCTGTTGTGCCCTCCTGAGACATCACACGCACTCGCGAAAGTGTGGCCGGGTTCCGAGATTCGCCTCGTGGAAGAAGCCGGACATTCGCTCTATGATACCGGCGTGAGGGATGCGGTGATGAGGTCGATTGCCGACCTTGCGTCGAAGGCCGCGCGCTAATGCGCGAAAAAGGACAAGAAGAATGCCGCTCGCCGGAAAGGGCATGCTGCTGACGTCGATGAACATCGACGCAGCCCATGAGGCCGATTTCAACCGCTGGTACGATCGCGAACATCTGGAAGAGCGCGTCGCGATCGAGGGCTTTCTGGAAGCGCGGCGCTATGTCGCGCATGCCGCCAATCCCAAATACCTCTCGCTGTATTCGACTGCGACGCTCGACGTGCTCGACAGTCCCGCCTATCGGGCGCGACTGGCCAACCAGACCGAATGGTCGCGGCGGAGCATGGCGCATTTCAAGGACATGCTCCGTGTCGTCGCGCGCATCACCATCAGCAACGGCACCGGCCGCGGCGCTGCGCTCGGCGTGGTACGCCTGCGGCCGACGCCCGACAATGCCGGCGCATGGCGTGATGCGCTGCAAGAAAAGCTGGCGCCGGCGCGGCGCGACGGCATCATCTCGATGCATCTGCTCGAGAGCGAGCCGGAGCTCTCGGGCGCTACCGCGGACATTCCGGCGGTGCGCAACGAAGGCGCGCGTGACTGGTTCGTGCTGATCGACGGCACACATGTCGGCGCGGTCTCGGCCGTCATCGCCGAGCGCTTCACCGGCCCTGCCGCATCGCCCTTCCCGCTGCCCGTCTCGGTCGGGACTTACAGCCTGATGTGGGACCTCGCGAAGAGCGATATCGCGCGCGGCTGAACATATCTGCATCGCAGCATATTGCACCGCACGCGCCTCGCGCGCGGCCGTTAATGCTGTGCGCGCGTAGCTCCCATGAAAGCGGGGACGCGCCGAACTTTGCCGTTGTACTTCGGAAAGGTTCTAATAAGCTAACCCAATGACGTCATTCAGAAACCAGATCGCAGCGCGTTAAGCGTTCGCCAAGCTCAGAAGAGGCCGCCGGGTCTTTGAGCCTGCGCGGACAGGGTAGGAATGAAACCGACCGATATCGCGGCCCCCGACTACTTTCACAAAGTGGTCGATTGCCAATGGGCCTGTCCTGCGCACACCCCGGTTCCCGAATACATCCGACTGATCGCACAAGGCCGCTATAGCGACGCCTACATGATCAATTGGAAGTCGAACGTGTTTCCCGGAATTCTGGGACGCACCTGCGATCGTCCATGCGAGCCGGCGTGCCGCCGCGGACGTGTCGAGGAGACGCCGGTCGCGATCTGCCGGCTCAAGCGCGTCGCCGCCGATTTCAAGGACGACATCAAGCAGCGCCTGCCCCGCCCCTCGCCGAAGAACGGCAAACGCGTTGCCTTCATCGGCGGTGGCCCGGCCTCGCTGACGGTGGCGCGCGATCTGGCGCCGCTCGGCTATCACTGCACCGTGTTCGATGGCGATCCTGAAGCCGGCGGCATGATGCGCACACAGATCCCGAAATTCCGCCTGCCCAACTCGGTGATCGACGAGGAGACCGGCTACATCCTGGGTCTCGGCGTCGAATTCAAAGGCGGCCACCGCATCGAGAGCATGAAGTCGCTGCTCGCGGAGAAATACGACGCGATCTTCGTCGGCTCCGGCGCGCCGCGCGGCCGCGAGCTCGACATTCCCGGCCGCAAGGAAGCAGCTGGTAATATCCATATCGGCATCGAGTGGCTGGCCTCGGTCTCGTTCGGCCATATCGACAAGATCGGCAAGCGCGTGATCGTGCTCGGCGGCGGCAACACCGCGATGGATTGCTGCCGCACCGCGCGGCGCCTCGGCGGCGAGAAAGTCACGGTGATCGTGCGCTCCGGCTTCGAGGAGATGAAGGCCTCGCCGTGGGAGAAGGAGGACGCGCTCCACGAGGACATCCCGATCCTCAACTACATGGTGCCGGTTGAATTCAAGCACGTTGCCGGCAAGCTCATCGGCGTCACCTTCCAGCACGTCAAAGCCGAATATGACGCCAAGGGCCGCCGTAACCTCGTGCCGTCGGGCGATCCCGATCAGACCATTCCCTGCGACGACGTGCTGGTCGCGGTCGGCCAGGAAAACGCCTTCCCCTGGATCGAGCAGGATTGCGGCATCGAGTTCGACAAATGGCACATGCCGAAGGTCGATCCCAAGACCTTCGTCTCGACCAATCCGAAAGTGTTTTTCGGTGGCGACGCCGCGTTCGGGCCGAAGAACATCATCTGGGCGGTCGCGCACGGCCATGACGCCGCATTGTCGATCCACAAGATGCTGTCGGGCGAGGACATCACCGAGCGCCCGCTGCCCGATGTGCATGTCTCATCGCAGAAGATGGGCATCCACGAATGGAGCTATGATAACGACATCTCGAACGACAAGCGCTACAAGGTGCCGCATCGCGACAAGGTGATTGCGCTGAAGGACATCCGTGCCGAGGTCGAGCTCGGCTACGACGTCAAGCTGGCGCTGGGCGAAGCCGAGCGCTGCCTGAACTGCGACGTCCAGACCGTGTTCTCGACCTCGCTCTGCATCGAATGCGATGCCTGCGCCGACATTTGCCCAATGGATTGCATCACCTTCACCGGCAACGGTGAGGAAGGCGATCTGCGCCAGCGCCTGAAGGCGCCGTCGCCGCATCCGGACCAGGACCTCTACGTCTCCTCGGATCTCAAGACCGGGCGCGTGATGGTGAAGGACGAGGACGTCTGCCTGCATTGCGGGCTGTGCGCCGAGCGGTGTCCCACCGGCGCCTGGGACATGCAGAAATACTTCATCGAGATGACCCACGCAGGTTCGACATGCCCGACAAAAAGCCGATCAGCAGCGTAAACGACTTCGTCGTCCGCTTCGCCAACGTCAACGGCTCGGGCTCGGCCAGCGCCAACGAGATGTTCGCGCGCGCGATCCTGCGCCACGGCGTTCCGGTGTCCCCACGTAACATCTTCCCCTCCAACATCCAGGGCCTGCCGACCTGGTACGAGGTGCGGGTGACCGAGGACGGCCATCTCGGCGCCCGCGGCGGCGTCGACATGATGGTGGCGATGAACCCGCAGACCTGGGACAAGGACGTCGCCGGCATCGAGCCCGGCGGCTATCTGTTCTACGATTCCACCAAGCCGATGCCGTCGACCAAATTCCGCGACGACATCACCGTGATCGGCGTGCCGCTCACCGCGATCACCAACTCGACCTACACCGATCCGCGCCAGCGCCAGCTGTTCAAGAACATCATCTATCTCGGCGCGCTCTCGGCGCTGCTCGACATGGATCCGAAGCTGATCGAGCAGCTGATCGGCGAGCAGTACAAGGGCAAGGAAAAGCTGCTCTCCTCCAACGTCCACGCGCTGCATCTCGGTCGCGACTGGGCGCTGCAAAATCTCAAATGCCCGCTCGGGCTGCGGGTGAAGAAGTCCGACAAGGTCGGCGACCGCATCTTCATCGAGGGCAACAGCGCCGCCGCGCTCGGCGCCGTCTATGGCGGCGCCACGGTATGCGCGTGGTATCCGATCACGCCGTCCTCGTCGGTGGCGGAGGCCTTCACCGCCCATTGCAAGAAGTACCGGCACGATCCTGAGACCGGCAAGGCGAAATACGCCATCGTCCAGGGTGAGGACGAGCTGGCCTCGATCGGCATCGTCATCGGCGCGTCCTGGAACGGCGCCCGCGCCTTCACCGCGACGTCGGGCCCCGGCATCTCCCTGATGACCGAATTCATCGGCCTCTCATACTTCGCCGAGATTCCGGCCGTCATCATGAACATCCAGCGCGCCGGCCCCTCGACGGGCATGCCGACCCGCACCCAGCAATGCGACATCATCGCCTGCGCCTATGCTTCGCACGGCGACACCAAGCATGTGCTGCTGTTCCCCGAGGATCCCGCCGAGGCCTTCGAATTCGCGGCCGCAGCGTTCGATCTCGCCGAGCGGATCCAGACCACGATCTTCCTGATGCTCGATCTCGACATCGGCATGAATCACCGGCTCTGCCGTCCGCTGAAGTGGGACGATGCCAAGCAGTATGACCGCGGCAAGGTGATGACATCAGAGATGCTGGACGAGGGCCGCGACTTCGGCCGCTATCTCGACGTCGACGGCGACGGCATTCCCTACCGCACCTACCCCGGCACGCACCCGACCAAGGGCTCCTACTTCACCCGCGGCACCTCGCGCGATCGCTATGCGCGCTATTCAGAGGAAGGCTCGGTCTACGCCGACAACATGCAGCGCCTGATGCGCAAATTCGAGACCGCGCAGGACCTGGTGCCGCGGCCGCTGCAGGCCAATGCGGAACGACCGACCAAATACGGTGTGATCTATTTCGGCTCGACCTCGCCGGCGATGGACGAGGCGATCGGCCTGTTGGAAGCGCGCGGGCATCAGCTCGACCGCCTGCGCATTCGCGCCTTCCCGTTCCACTCGAGCGTCGCGAGCTTCCTCGCCGAGCACGATTTCGTCTACGTGGTCGAGCAGAACCGCGACAGCCAGCTCCGCCAGCTGATCGTCAATGAGAACGGCATCGACCCGGTGCGTCTCGTGCCGATCGTGCACTATGACGGCTCGCCGATCACCGCCCGCTTCATCGCAAAAGCCATTGGCGACCACCAGGATCACCTCAAGGTGACCCCGCTCCGCAAGGCCGTGTCATGACCTACATCGCAAAGCCGAAATTCCATCATCCCGGCCTCAAGAAGAACGAGCTCGGCTACACCCATCGCGACTACGAGGGCAAGATCTCGACGCTGTGCGCCGGCTGCGGTCACGATTCGATCACGGCTTCGATCATCGAGGCCTGCTACGAGCTCTCGATCGAGCCGCACCGGGTGGCGAAGATCTCCGGTATCGGCTGCTCCTCGAAGACGCCGGACTATTTCCTCGGCAATTCGCACGGCTTCAACTCCGTGCACGGCCGCATGCCATCGGTCTTGACCGGCGCCAACCTCGCCAACCGCGATCTGATCTATCTCGGCGTGTCCGGCGACGGCGATTCCGCCTCGATCGGGTTCGGCCAGTTCGCGCACTCGATCCGGCGCGGCGTCAACATGACCTACATCGTCGAGAACAACGGCGTCTACGGCCTGACCAAGGGCCAGTTCTCGGCCACCGCCGACCGCGGCTCGAAGTCCAAGAAGGGCGTCACCAACACCGACAACGCCATCGACCTCGTTGCGATCGCGTTGCAGCTCGGCGCCACCTTCGTCGCGCGCAGCTTCTCCGGCGACAAGACCCAGCTGGTGCCGCTGATCGCGGCCGCGATCCGCCACAAGGGCGCGTCCTTCATCGACGTCATCAGCCCCTGCATCGCCTTCAACAACCACGCCGGCTCGACCAAGAGCTTCGATTATGTCCGCGAGCACAACGACGCCGTGAACCGCCTCGACGTGCTGGTCGGCCGCGATCCGATCGCGGTGGACTACGCGCCGGGCACGGTGCAAATGGTCGAGCAGCATGACGGCAGCAAGATCGCGCTGCGCAAGATCGACGCCGACTACGATCCGCATGACCGGCTGGGCGCCCAGACCTTCCTCGCGCGGCACGCCGCCAAGGGGCAGATCGTCACCGGGCTTCTCTACGTCGACCCCGACGCCGAAGATCTGCACGAGCATCTCAACACGGTCGAGACGCCGCTCAACACGCTGGAAGCGGACACGCTGTGCCCGGGCTCGGCGATACTGGACAAGATCAACGCCAGTCTGCGGTGATCATTTGCTCCGCGCCGAAGCCGGCGACCTGACGCGTATCGTGATCTTCTCCGACACGACCGGCGGTTCGAACGGATAGTGCTTGGCGTCGCCGAGCACCAGCTGCAGGGTGTGAGTCCCCGGCGCAAGGTCCAGCATGGTCTCGGTCTGCCCTGCGCCGAAATGCAGGTGCGACTTGTCCTGCGGAATCGGCTCCTTGGGATCGATGGGATCGTTGACGTCGACCAGCAGATGATGATGACCGGCATTCTGGTAATCGTCGCCGGCATGCGTTACGCCCATGTTGCGCAGGCCGAACCGGACCCAGAATCCACCGCGAACCTTCTGCCCATCGTGCGGCGTGATAAAATAGAGTTTTGCGTCCTTTGGCGCCGTCTTTCCCTGCGAGTAGGCTGCGCCCGGGTGCACTGCGATCGCCGTCGCCAGTGCGACACAATGAATGATCTTCATCAAATCCACTCCAGCACTTACGGACTGAGCGCGACGCGGAATCCATGCGTGGGGTAACGAACATTGGTGTCATAACCATCGCGATTGGATGGCCTCACATATCTCGCATCGTTCTTCCACGAGCCCGAGCGCAGGACGTGCGAGCTGCAGTCCCCGCCACTCCATGCCGAGCCGTCAGTGGGTGCGCCCTGATAGGTCCTGTGCCAGCAGTCCTCGACCCATTGGTCGATACCGCCACCCATGTCGTGGAGGCCGAACGGATTCGGTTTGAAGCTGCCGACCTTCGCCGGCTGCTCGGCCGCGAGGTCACCGCAATCCTTGCATCCGGCCATGCCTGGCTGGAGCTTGTCGCCCCACCAATATTTGCTCTGCGTGCCGCCGCGCGCGGCGTATTCCCATTCGGCTTCGCTCGGAAGCCGGTAGGGCTTCATGGTCGCCTGCGCCAGATACCCCGCATATTGCTGCGCGTCGGTCCAGCTCACATTGCTGATCGGCGCATCGTCTTTGCCGGTCGCGGTGAAGCTGCACGCCTTTGCGGCCGCGCATTCGTTCCATTCCCGCACGGTCACCGGATATTTGCCGATCGAGAACGGTTTGACCGTGACCTGGTGAACAGGACGTTCGGTCGGATCGTCATTGCTTCCCATCGCAAAGCTGCCGCCGCGAATGGGGATCATCTCGGGTTCTCGGACCGCCGTCACCGATGGAGCGGATGCCGGAGATGGTGAAGGCGATGCTGCGGGCGATGGCGTCGTTGTGGGCAACGGAGAAGCCGCGGGTGCAGCTTGAGGCGCCGGTACCGCCGGGCTCGGTAACGACGGAACGGATTGCGGCATCGGCGAAGCTGACGGCGCCGCGATCGGAGGAGCGGCAGCCTGTTGCCCGACCTGGCTGCGGTGCTGCACCAGCACGTACCAAAGCACGTAGCCGGCAATCACCAGCAATGCCATGATCAGAAGAAAGAGCAGGATGCTCTCGCGCCGGCCGCGCGTCCTGCCGACTGCGTCTGCGTCCGGCAGCACGCGATAGACGCGCACCGGATCCGTGATGTTCTTGACCTTGCGGTCCCCGAGCGACTCATAGCCGCACACCACCTTGTGCTTGATCTGCTCGTAGATCGCGCCTGAGATATAGACGTGACCGGGCTCGGCGATACCCTCGATACGTGTGGCGATGTTGACTCCGTCGCCGTAGACATCGTCCGGCTCCACGATGACGTCGCCGAGATTGACGCCAATCCGGTATTCGAGCCGTGAATGCTTGGGCAGCGGGGCGTTGCGGCCGATGAGATTCTGCTGGATGACGATGCTGCAGCGAACAGCCTCGACCGGGCTATCGAAGATGGCGATGAAGCCGTCGCCCGTCGTCTTCACCAGAGTGCCATGGTGCTCAACGATGCTGGGCTGGATGATATCCCGCTCGATCCGCTTGACGCGGACATGCGTGCCCTCCTCGTCGGCCTGCATGATGCGACTGTAGGAAGCGATGTCGCCGACAATGATCGCCGCGAGGCGACGAGGCATGGGGCCGTGTGGAGGCGGCCCGTCCTGACTTCCGGGTCTGAAGTTGCGAATTTCGCCCATTGCGGGGGACTCCACAAACCTACAAAGGCAGCCCCAGCTTACGACCGCCAAAGGCGATCGTCTGTGAAGGCTATCACATTGATGAAATGGAGCAATGTCGAAGGACTCGCAGGGATCGAGTTCCGGCAGGCGAAGGCGTCGCATCGGTTGAACCTTCCTCGCCCTCCCGGTGACTAACGCCGTGCCTGGAACTATCCATCCCGCTCCGCGCTGCGATGATCATGTGCGACTTGCGAGGGTTGAACGCGTCGCACCTGGGCCGCGTCTAAAGCCTACAGCTCAACTCCTGCGCTCGAGGCCATCATGAAGCTTTCTCTCCTGACTGCCCTCGCCGTTGCCGCACTCATCAGCGCGGCCCACGCGGAGGAGGCAGACGACATCCGCGAGGCCAGCAAGGCCGAGGCCGAGACCTTCAACACGCGGATGTATGCGGGCACCCCCGGCAACAAGGCCTATGCCTGCTTCGTCCGCCGCTACGATGCGGAGCATCTGGCGCGGCATCCGAAGCAGAAGGTCGCTTCGATGAAGCTGCTGATCTCGGCCGAACTGGACAGGGAAGACAAGGAGCTCCACAATTCCTTCCGCCTCGGCTTCAGGTACCGCCATCGCTCCGGCGATTTCGACTCCAGCGGTTCTTGTAACCACGCCGTATTCACCAAGGACGGCAACGAGGTTCGCCTCGGTTGCGGTGTCGATTGCGAGGGCGGTGGCATCGGCGTTGCACTGTCAAAAGACGACAGATCGGCGATCGTGCGGCTCGAACGAGTCCGGGTCTGGCAGAACAACAAGCCGGATGACGAGGCCGAGCAGTCGCTGGTCGGCGGTGCCGACGACAGGATTTTCCGCCTCGACCGCACCGACAATAGCGAGTGCGCTTCGCTGGTGACCGACCGCAAGGAACTCGCCGCGCTCCGCCACAAATGATGATATGTCTCCGGCGAATTCAGTCCAGTCGAGGGAGATCGCCATGAACCGCCGGAACATCTTGTGGAGCGCAATCTCGGCCCTGGGCGCGGCATTCGGTGCCTCCAGCGCGAACGCCGCGACGGAAGCGGGCACGGGCAACAGACTGAAAGTGGTCTACCATCTCAGCGACGCCGAGAAGGTCAATTTCGTGCTCGGCAACATCCAGAACCACATCGACGGCGTCGGCGGTCCCGATCACGTCACGATCGCGCTGGTGATCCACGGGCCGGCGCTGAAGGCATTCCACTCGGCCCAGGCCAACCCCGACATCAGCAAACGCGTCGGCGAATTCTCCAAGGACGGCGTCGAGCTCGCCGCCTGCGGCAACACGATGAAGGCGCAGAACGTGACGCTCACCGAGCTGTTGCCGGGCTTCGTCAGCGCGGAAAAGGGCGGCGTGGTTCGTCTGGCGGAGCTGCAGTCGCAGGGGTATCTGTATCTGCGGCCGTAGGGCTGCTGCTTACCACACGACAAGTGCACTCCATCCCCCGCCTGCGGGAGGGTGTCTCCGCAGAGGGACAATCCCCTAGAGGAAAAGCCCTCACCCGGCGCGCGGGACGATGCTTCGCATCGCCCGGACGCGCCGACCTCTCCCGCAAGCGGGAGAGGTAAGGCGAAGCTCGCCGTGCCCCTTCCCAACTCATCTTCATCCCGCTTGACTTATCCATAACTCCACGGTTATGAGTTAACCCATAACTTTCTGGTTATGGATCTTCATGTCCCTCGCCCCCGATCTCCTGTTCAGGACGCTCGCCGACCCCACAAGGCGGGCGATCTTCGAGCGGCTCTGCCGCGAGGGAGAGCAGACCGTCGGGGCCCTGACCGTGAGATCCGGCGTTTCCCAGCCGGCGGTCTCGAAACATCTCGGCGCGTTGAAGCTTGCCGGCCTGGTGCGTGACCGCCATGAGGGGCGGCAGACCCACTACAGCGCGCAGCCCGGCGCACTCGATCCGCTGCTCGACTGGACCAGCCAGATGACCGGGTTTTGGCAGAGGCGGCTCGACGCGCTCGACGATCTCCTGAAGAGGATGGACCAATGACTGAAGCTTCGAGCGAAACGCGCTCCGTCGTGATCGAGCGCGAATTCGCCTTTCCGGCCGAACGGCTCTGGCGCGCGCTGACGCAGCCGCATCTGATCGAGGAATGGCTGATGAAGAACGACTTCAAGCCCTCAGTCGGTCATCGCTTCAATCTTCGCGGCGAATGGGGCGGCGTGCTGGACTGCGAGGTGCTCACCATCGAGCCGCAGAAGACGCTCGCCTACACCTGGAATTTCTCGCATGAGGACGCCGCGTTCGACCTCAAGAGCGTCGTGACCTTCACGCTGACGCCGACCGGCGCGGGCACTCACTTACGCGTCGAGCAGGCGGGCTTCAGCCCGACGCAGAAGCAGGCTTACGGCGGCGCCCATGCCGGCTGGAAGCAGTTCCTTGCCAAGCTGGACGAGGTGCTGGCGCGGGGTGAATAGCCCCGGCCGGCCGTATCCATTCCAATCATTTTGAGAAGGAGACCTCAGTGAGTACGGACATGTGGATTCGTCATATCCATCGCTGGCTGTCGATGGCTTTCACGCTCGCCGTCATCGCCAACATCGTCGCCATGACCATGCAGCTCCAGGCGGTCTGGATCGGCTTCCTGGCGCTGGTCCCGCTGATCCCGCTGCTGGCGACCGGGCTCTATCTGTTCGCGCAGCCCTATCTCGGCCGCCGCGGCAACGCGTGATGCGAGGCGAGACGATGAAGAAGGCAGCAGCGGCGAAGAAAAGCAGCACGAAAGACGCGACTGGGCCGTCGCCCTCCAAGCTGATCGACGGCAGGATCAAGGAACTCGGCGACTGGCGCGGCGAAATGCTGGCGCGGGTCCGCGGCCTGATCAAGCAGGCCGATCCTGAAGTCGTCGAGGAATGGAAATGGCGCGGCGTTCCCGTCTGGGAGCACGACGGCATCATCTGCACCGGCGAGACCTACAAGGAAGTGGTGAAGATGACCTTTGCCAAGGGCGCCGCGCTGGACGACCCGGTCGGCCTGTTCAATTCCAGCCTCGACGGCAATGTCCGGCGCGCGATCGACATTCGCGAGGGCGAGAAGATCAACGAAAAGGCGTTGAAGGCGCTGATCCGCGCCGCGGTGGAGCTGAATACGAGCAAGAAGAAGCCGGCGAAGCGCTAAGGCGTAGCGAGTTCAAAGCGAGTTCGGAGGCTCTCTCCGTTCCCTCCCCCCTTGTGGGGGAGGGGCAGGGAGGGCGGTGCGACACGGGGATTCTTTCCGTCGCGCGATCGCACTCGGTGCATCATCAACAACCAGCACCTTTTGCTGGGCTACCCCTCTCCCTAACCCTCCCCCACAAGGAGGGAGGGAACGCACCTCCGCCGGTGCGCTGGTTGAGGCTAACCCATCAGACGTCCGGCACAGCCAGCTACCTCACGCCACTGCCGCCGGGATCGGGCGCGGGCTCACGACGTATTCGCGCATGACCTTGTCGTTGGCATCGACCTCGATCAGCGCGACGTCGTAGGTCCAGAGATCGGCCAGGTGCTGCAGCACCCGCTTGGCATCGGTCTCGTTGAGCTGCGAGCCCTTGATGACGTGGTGGTGCAGGATCAGCCGGCGGTCGCCGGAGAGATCGACGTCGACCACCTCGATATTGGCGTCGATGAAGCCGACATCGTGCTGCCGCGCCAGCTCGCGGCGGACGCGGCGGAAGCCGCGCTCGTCGTGGATGGCGTCGACCCGGATGCCGGCACGCTCCTCGGGATCGTCGTGCAGATGGAACATGCGGAAGTGCCGCATCAGCTTCGGACTCAGGAACTGGGCGATGAAGCTTTCATCGCGGTAGTTGGCCCAGACGTCGCGCAGCACGCCCATCACGTCGCCCTTGCCGGCGATGTCGGGGAACCATTCGCGGTCCTCGTCTTCCGGCTTGGTGACGATGCGCTCAATGTCCTGCATCACGGCAAAGCCGAGCGCATAGGGGTTGAATCCGGAGAAGCGCGGATCGTCGAATTCGGGCTGGAATACTACGTTGGTGTGCGATCCCAGGAATTCCAGGAAATTGCCGTCGGTGATGCGGCCCTGCTCGTGCAGCTTGGTCATGATGCGATAGTGGACGTAGGTCGCCGTCCCCTCGTTCATCACCTTGGTCTGGCTCTGCGGATAGAAATATTGCGCGATGTGGCGGACGATGCGCAGCAGTTCGCGTTGCCACGGCGCCAGTCGCGGCGCACTCTTCTCCAGGAAATAGAGCAGGTTTTCCTGCGGCAGGCCGAGCAGCTTGCGGCGGCGCTCGATGCTGAGCGCGGACCGGCTCTTGGCCGCGCCCTTAGGGATTGTGCGCCAGAGGTCGTTGAAGACCTCCTCCTCGTGCTGGCGACGCCGCCCTGCCCGCTTCTCTTCGGCGCGCAGATCCAGCTTCTTCTTCCCGGGATAGCGGTCGATGCCGTGCGACATCAGCGCATGCGCGGCATCGAGCGTGCGCTCGACCTCGACGCGGCCGTAGCGCTCCTCGCATTGCATGACATACGTCTTGGCGAAGTCGAGATAATCCAGGATGCCGTCGGCGTCGGTCCACTGCTTGAACAGGTAGTTGTTCTTGAAGAAGTGGTTGTGGCCGAAAGCGGCGTGCGCGATCACCAGGGTCTGCATCGTCGCCGTGTTCTCCTCCATCAAATAGGAGATGCATGGCGAGGAATTGATCACGATCTCATAGGCCAGCCCCATCAGGCCCTTGCGATAGGACGCCTCGTGGTAAGCGAATTGCTTGCCGAACGACCAGTGCTTGTAGAACAGCGGCATGCCGACGGAGGAGTAGGCATCCAGCATCTGCTCGGCGGTGATGACCTCGATCTGGTTCGGATAGACGTCGAGCCCGAGATCTTTCGTCGCCACCACCTCGCAGGCATCGGTGATGCGCTGCAAGGTGTGGAAATCCCAATCCGCGCCTTCGAACAATCGTTCCGTCATGGAGCGGCTTTCTCCTGGGCAGTTTCGCGGCGCTGGAATAGATCGTGGAACACCGGGAAGATCTCGCTGCGCTCGCTGACCTTGCGCATCGAGAGCGGTGCGCCGCTGTTGCGCAGGCGGTCGTAAAGGGTCCAGAGCGAGGAGTCGGAGAGATCGAAGGCGCTGCCGCCGGATTCCCCGACCTCGAGATAGGCGAAGAACTGGCAGACCGGCAGGATCTTGTCGGTCAGCAGGAGCCCTGTGAGCTCGCCGTCGGAATAGGAATTGTCGCCGTCGGAGGCCTGTGCGGCGTAGATGTTCCAGTCCGACGGGTTGAAGCGCTCGCGCACGATCTCGTGCATCGCCTGCAGCGCGCTCGACACCAGCGTGCCGCCCGAGGCCGGGCCGTAGAAGAAGGTTTGCTCGTCCACCTCCTCGGCGCGGTCGGTGTGGCGGATGAAGACGATCTCGACGTGCTTGTAGCGGCGCTTCAGGAACACGTAGAGTAGCATGTAGAAGCGCTTGGCGAGATCCTTCATGTGCTCGGACATCGAGCCCGACACGTCCATCAGGCAGAACATCACCGCCTGCGCCACCGGCTTCGGCACCGTCTCGAAGCGGCGATAGCGGATGTCGAGCGGATCGATGAAGGGAATCCGCTTGGTCTTCGCCTTGAGCTTTTCGAGTTGGGCGAGAAGCACCTCGCGCTCGTCCTCGTCGGTGCAGGCAGCGATCGCAGCTTCCAGCTCCTCGATCTCGTCCTTGCGGGGGCGCTTGAGCGCGATGCGGCGGGCGAGCGCCAGCTTCACCGTCCGGCTCACCGAGATGTTGGCGGGCGAGCCCGACGTGGTGTAGCCGGCACGCTGAATGCCCTCGCTCTCGGTCTGCGCGATCTTGCGCTTGGCCAGATCCGGCAGCTCGAGATCGTCGAGGAAAAGATCGACGAACTCGTCGCGAGAGAGCACGAAGCGGAAGGCGTCCTCGCTGTCGCCCTCGCCCGGGCCGGAATTCTTGGCGCTGCCCTGGCCGGAGCGCTGCAGATAGTCGCCCTCGATGAACTTCTTGTTCCCGGGCAGCACCATGTCGCGCGTTCCGCCTTCGCGGCGGAAGCGCGGCTCGTGCATGCCGTCGAGCGGGATCGTGACCTCACCACCCTCCAGGACGTCCTTGATGTCGCGTTCCTGCGAGGTCTTCTTGACGGCGCCCTGCACCAGGGATTTGGCCCGACGCAAGAACCGCTGGCGGTTCTCAAGACTCTTGCCGCCTGGATTCAGGCGCCTGTCAATAATGTGAATGGGCACTTTACCATCCGCCTCAACCGGCCTGCTTCACACGCATGTACCATTCGACGAGCCGGCGAACCTGACGCTCGGTGTAGCCACGCTCCACCATGCGTGCGACGAACTCGCCGTGCTTCTTCTCCGTCTCGCCGTCCTTCTTCGATCCGAAAGAGATGACCGGAAGCAGGTCCTCGACTTGCGAGAATATCCTCTTTTCGATCACGTCGCGAATCTTCTCGTAGGAGGTCCAGGTCGGATTTTTGCCACCGTTCTGGGCTCGCGACCGTAACGAGAATTTGACGACCTCGTTGCGGAAGTCCTTGGGGTTGGCGATGCCCGCCGGCTTCTCGATTTTGGTCAGCTCCTGGTTCAAAAGCTCGCGATCGAGCAGCTGGCCGGTGTCGGGATCCTTGAAGTCCTGGTCCTCGATCCAGGCGTCGGCATAGTCGACGTAGCGGTCGAACAGATTCTGGCCGTAATCCGAGTAGGATTCCAGGTAGGCCTTCTGGATCTCGTTGCCGATGAACTCGGCGTAGCGCGGCGCCAGATCCGCCTTGATGAATTCGAGATAACGCTTCTCGACCTCCTCCGGCAGCTGCTCGCGGCGGATCGACTGCTCCAGCGCGTACATCAGATGCACGGCGTCGGCGGCGACCTCCTGCGGATCGTGGTTGAAGGTCGCAGCCAGGATCTTGAAGGCAAAGCGGGTGGAGACGCCGTCCATGCCCTCGTCGACGCCGGCGGCGTCGCGATATTCCTGGACGCTGCGCGCCTTCGGATCGGATTCCTTCAGGCTCTCGCCGTCATAGACCCGCATCTTGCCGAACAGGGTGGAGTTCTCGTGCTTGCGCAGGCGCGACATCACCGAGAACCGCGCCAGCGTCTCCAGCGTCGAAGGCGCGCAAGGCGCCGACGCGAGCTCGGAGCCCTGGATCAGCTTCTCGTAGATCTTCTGCTCCTCGGTGACGCGCAGGCAGTACGGCACCTTGATGACGCAGATGCGGTCGATGAAGGCCTCGTTGTTCTTGTTGGCCTTGAAGCTCGACCACTCGGCCTCGTTGGAGTGCGCGAGGATGACGCCGGTGAACGGGATCGCGCCGATGTTTTCGGTGCCGATATAGTTGCCTTCCTGCGTCGCGGTCAGCAGCGGGTGCAGCATCTTGATCGGCGCCTTGAACATCTCGACGAACTCGAGCACGCCCTGGTTGGCGCGGTTGAGGCCGCCGGAATAGCTGTAGGCGTCGGGGTCGTTCTGCGCGTAGGTCTCGAGCTTGCGGATATCGACCTTGCCGACCAGCGAGGAGATGTCCTGGTTGTTCTCGTCACCGGGCTCGGTCTTGGAGATCGCAATCTGGCGCAGCCGCGACGGCTGGATTTTTGCGACACGAAACTGGGAGATATCGCCGCCGAAGGCTTCCAGCCGCTTGTAGCACCACGGGCTCATCAGGCCGGTGAGACGACGGCGCGGAATGCCGTATTTCTCTTCCAGCATCGGGCCGAGCTGATCGGGATCGAACAGGCTGAGCGGGCTCTCGAACACGGGCGAGAGTTCATCGCCGGCCTTGAGCACGTAGATCGGATGCACTTCCATCAGTGACTTCAGCCGCTCGGCGAGCGAGGATTTGCCGCCGCCGACCGGGCCGAGCAGATAGAGGATCTGCTTGCGCTCTTCGAGACCTTGCGCCGCATGGCGGAAGAAACCGACGATGCGCTCGATGGTTTCTTCCATGCCGTAGAACCCGGCGAAGGCCGGATAGGTACGGATCGTACGGTTCAAAAAAATACGGCCAAGGCGGGTATCCTTGGCCGTGTCAATCGTCTGGGGGTCACCGATCGCCGCTAGCAGTCGCTCGGCCGCGTTCGCGTATTTCATGGGATCGCTTCGACACGATTCCAGATATTCCGCCATCGACATGTCGTGTTGGCTTCTCGCCTCGAACGACTTAGCGAAAGCGTTGAATAGAGAATCGTTGTACATGATCCCTCTCCGCGTGAGTTCCGCTACAAGCTGAAACGAAAGCAGTTACCGGACCGTTCCTCAGGCCATTTCGAATCAGCGTGAGCACATGACGATCATTGGACACCCGGGTGCAGACACGACGCAATGCACAACGTAGGCACTCGTTGAGTTACGAACAGGCACCTGCACGTATTTTGTGCGAATCTCCGTCTATATTGGCTCATTTCCAGAAAATGTCACTTGGTCGCAACATCCGGGCGTTACCGGGGATGAGTCCATCCGGCGTTGCAGCATAGCGAGCTGCGAGCGGCGATCTTATGACGCTTGTACGGCGAAGCCTTGAGCGCCGCCGCCTTGGTTGCCGCGTTCATCTTCCTGCTGCAATGCGGCGCGCGGAGTGCTGGCAGCGTGACAGTCGCGGCAGGCGCGCAGCAATGTGTCAAAATCGGTCGCCAGGCCGTCCGACAGGATGACGATGCGATCGTTTCGCGCGCAACGGGCCAGATCGCGGATGCCGCAGAGCTGCTGCTGCAAGGCCGGCGTCGGCGTCAGCACGATCATCTTGTGGCCGCGGCTTTCCTCAGCCGAAATCTCTGCAATCGAATCCCACGGCAGAAATTCATTGCCGATGCGGAGATCGCGGATGCCGTAGGGGGTGACGACCACCACCGCCCCCCGTTCGGCGGGCAGCATCCAGATCAGCCGGCAGGTCACCAGGCCGAACAGCCCGACGCCGGCATAGCCGAGCGTCGTGTCGTAGTCGCCCAAACCGTCCCACAAGTCGAAGGCGAGGCTCGCGCTGAGCAGGGTCATCGCAAAGCCCGCCGCGACCAGCAGCCGCAACTGCGTCGCGCATCGCCTGATTTCGAGATCGCGGGATGCGTCGATGGTCATGGCAGATTGCTGGCTGTCGGCGACAGCAAATGCCAGACCTTCAGGATGGGCGTGCATGCTCTTCCCCAGCATGGCCATTCGCGGCCGAACCACGATGCACCAGACGGACCGGAATCCGCTGATGGCACTCCACGCAGCCACTGGCTGACGACGAAGCGGCCGGAGTTACGCAACCAGACCCGGCCGAAGCTTCGGCCAACGACTTTTTACGCAACAACCGCTACTGCCGCCCGGATCGCCATGATCGCGACGGAGTTACACTGGAGGGTATGACGCCTGTACCCTTGATTGGTTCCCTCCCGGGGGCATGTAAGCTAGAGGATAGCGCGCCAGGACCGGCGCGGAAACCCCTCGCCCGCAGGCTTGGAGATAAATAAGCATCATGAATCCCGTCAAAGAACTGGAAAAGCACGGACAAGCCGTCTGGCTGGACTTCCTGGCCCGCGGCTTCATCGCCAAGGGCGACCTGAAGCGGCTGATCGAGACCGACGGCGTCAAGGGCGTCACCTCCAACCCCTCGATCTTCGAGAAGGCGATCGGCAGCTCGGACGAATATGACGCCCCGATCGGCAAGGCGCTGAAGCGCGGCGACCGGACCGTGGCCGATTTGTTCGAGGCCGTCGCGATCGAGGACATCCAGAACGCGGCCGACGTGCTGCGCCCGGTCTATGACCGCCTCAAGGGCGGCGACGGCTATGTCAGCCTGGAGGTCTCGCCCTATCTCGCCATGGACACATCAGGCACGGTCACTGAGGCTCGCCGGCTCTGGAAGGATGTTGGTCGCAAGAACCTGATGGTGAAGGTGCCGGCGACGCCGGAAGGCCTGCCGGCGATCGAGCAGCTGATCGGCGACGGCATCAGCATCAACATCACGCTGCTGTTCTCCAAGGCAGTCTACCTGGAGGTCGCCGAAGCCTACATCGCCGGGCTCGAGAAATACGTTGCAGGCGGCGGCGACCCCTCGCATGTCGCGAGCGTGGCCAGCTTCTTCGTCAGCCGTATCGACAGCGTGGTCGACAAGCAGCTCGACGACAAGATCGCCCGCGCCAACGATCCGTCCGAGAAGGAGCGGCTCGCCGCGCTCAAGGGCAAGGTCGCGATCGCCAACGCCAAGGTCGCCTACCAGGACTACAAGCGCCTGTTCTCGGGTCCGCGCTGGGACAAGCTCGCCGCCAAGGGCGCCAAGCCGCAGCGGATGCTGTGGGCCTCGACCGGCACCAAGAACAAGGATTACAGCGACGTCCTCTATGTCGAAGAATTGATCGGCCCCGACACCATCAACACCGTGCCGCCGGCAACGCTGGATGCGTTCCGCGACCACGGCAAGCCGCGCGACAGCCTGGAGGAGAACGTCGAGGACGCCTACCGCGTGCTGGAAGAGTTGGAGCGCTCCGGCGTCTCGCTCGATGCCATCACCGAGGAGCTCGTCAAGGACGGCGTCAAGCTGTTCGCGGACGCCGCCGACAAGCTCTACGGCGCCGTCGCGCACAAGCGCGCCACGGTGCTTGGGCCCGCGCTCGACCGCCAGTCTCTCTCGCTCGGCGACGGGCTCGGCAAGGCGGTAACCAAGAGCACCGAGGAATGGCGCGCCTCCGCCAAGATCCGCAGGCTCTGGCAGCGTGACAAGTCGGTCTGGACCGGCTCGGACGAGGACAAATGGCTCGGCTGGCTCGACAGCGCCGCCAAGGCCGACGTCGCCGATTACGAGGACTACGCCGGCCGCGTGAAGGGCCAGAAGTTCTCCGACGCCGTCGTGCTCGGCATGGGCGGATCGAGCCTCGGGCCCGAGGTGCTGGCCGAGACGTTCGGCAAGAAGCCCGGCTTCCCGAAGCTGCACGTACTGGATTCCACCGATCCGGCGCAAGTGCGGGCGATGGAGGCCCGGATCGACATCGCCAACACCGTGTTCATCGTCTCCAGCAAATCCGGCGGCACCACCGAGCCGAACGCGATGAAGGACTATTTCCATGAGCGCGTTGCGCAAGCGCTCGGCCCGAAGGCCAAGACCGGCTTCCGCTTCATCGCGGTGACCGATCCCGGCTCGTCGCTGGAGAAGGCCGCCAAGAAGCTGAACTACGCCCGCATCTTCCATGGCGAGCCCTCGATCGGCGGACGCTATTCCGTGCTGTCGCCGTTCGGCCTCGTGCCGGCGGCGACCGCCGGCATCGACGTCAAGACCTTCGTCAAGCATGCGCTCTCCATGGCGCGCTCCTGCGGACCGGACGTGCCGCCGAGCGAAAACCCGGGCGTGCAGCTTGGCCTTGCCATCGGCCTCGCCGGCCTCGACGGCCGCGACAAGGTGACGATCCTGTCGTCGAAGAAGATCGCCGATTTCGGCGCCTGGGCCGAGCAGCTCATCGCGGAATCGACCGGCAAGGAGGGCAAGGGCCTAATCCCGATCGAGGGCGAGCCGCTTGGCGATCCTTCCGTCTACGGCAACGACCGGTTCTTCATCGACATCCGCATCGAAGGCGAAGCGGACGCCGCCCATGACTCCAAGCTTGCCGCGATCGAGGCGGCTGGGCATCCCGTGGTGCGCATCGTGATGAAGTCGATCGACCATCTCGGCCAGGAATTCTTCCGCTTCGAGATGGCGACCGCCGTGGCGGGCTCGATCCTCGGCATCAACCCGTTCGACCAGCCGGACGTGGAAGCCGCCAAGATCAAGACCCGCGAGCTCACGGCGTCGTTCGAGAAGACCGGCGCCTTGCCGGAAGAGCAGCCGGTGATCCGCACCGATGAGGCCGATCTCTATACCGACGAGGCCAACGCGACTGCGCTGCGCGCCGCCGGCGCCAACGGTGACCTCACCTCGTGGCTGAAGGCGCATCTCGGGCGCTCCAACCACGGCGACTACGTCGCCCTGCTCGGCTATATCGCCCGGGACAAGGTGACCATCGACGCGCTCCAGGCCATGCGGTTAGAGGTGCGTGAAAAGCGGCAGGTCGCAACCTGTGCCGAATTCGGACCGCGCTTCCTGCACTCCACGGGGCAGGCCTACAAGGGCGGGCCCGACAGCGGCGTGTTCCTCCAGATCACGGCTGACGATGCCAAGGACCTGGCGGTGCCGGGCCAGAAGGCCAGCTTTGGCGTGATCAAGGCGGCACAGGCGCGCGGCGATTTCGATGTACTCACCGAACGCGGCCGGCGCGCGCTACGCGTGCACCTCAAGGGCGGGCTCAAGAAGGGCCTTGCGGCACTCAATGCAGCGCTCAACGACGCGCTGAACTAAGGGAATATCGCAGATGCAACTCGGCATGATCGGCCTCGGCCGAATGGGCGGCAACATCGTTCGCCGCCTGATGCGCCACGGACATTCGACCGTAGTCTACGACAAGGACGCCAAGGCCGTCGCTGGCCTCGCCGCAGACGGCGCAGTCGGCTCCTCGACGCTCGAAGACTTCATCTCCAAGCTCGAGCGGCCGCGCACGGCCTGGGTGATGCTGCCAGCGGGGCACATCACCGAGACCACGATCGACACCATCGCGGGCGTGATGCAGGCGGGCGACGTCATCATCGATGGCGGCAACACCTTCTGGCAGGACGATGTCCGCCGCGGCAAGGCGCTGAAGGAACGCGGCATCCACTATGTCGACGTCGGCACGTCGGGCGGCGTCTGGGGCCTCGACCGCGGCTATTGCATGATGATCGGCGGCGAGAAGCAGGTGGTCGACCGGCTCGATCCGATCTTCGCCGCGCTGGCGCCCGGCGCCGGCGACATTCCACGCACGGAAGGACGCGAGGGCCGCGATCCCCGCATCGAGCAGGGTTACATCCATGCCGGCCCGGTCGGCGCCGGCCACTTCGTCAAGATGATCCACAACGGCATCGAATACGGCCTGATGCAGGCCTATGCCGAAGGTTTCGACATCCTCAAGAACGCCAACATCGAGGCTCTCCCGGCAGATCACCGCTACGATTTGGATCTCGCCGACATCGCCGAAGTGTGGCGGCGCGGCAGTGTGATTCCTTCCTGGCTGCTCGACCTCACCTCGACTGCGCTCGCCGACAGTCCGGCGCTCACGGAATACTCCGGCTTCGTCGAGGATTCCGGCGAAGGACGCTGGACCGTCAATGCGGCGATCGACGAGGCCGTGCCGGCCGAAGTCCTCACCGCGGCGCTCTACACACGTTTCCGTTCCCGCCAGGAACACACCTTCGCCGAAAAAATTCTCTCCGCGATGCGCGCCGGTTTTGGCGGCCACAAGGAGCCGAAGCAACCGGGCGCGGCGAAGCCCAAATAAGAGCTCAGTAAGCGCACCCAAGCGAAGGCCGACAATTCGTGACAAAAGACCCGCAAGTAAAGCGCAAGCCGGAAAATTGCGCCTTCGTCATCTTTGGCGTGACCGGAGACCTCACTCATCGGCTGGTGATGCCGTCGCTCTACAATCTGGCGGCCGAGCATTTGTTGCCGGAAAAGTTCTGCGTCGTCGGCGTGGCCCGCAGGGGGCAGTCGGATGACGAACTGCGCAACAGCCTGTTGAAGGGACTGCGCCAGTTCGCGACCCGTCCCGTGGACGACGACATCGCAAGGAAGCTGCTGGAATGCGTGACCTTCGTCGAGGCCGATCCGAAGGATCCGCCGTCGTTCGATCGCCTGCGCGAGCACCTGGATTCGCTGGAATGCGCGCAGGACACCGGCGGCAACCGGCTGTTCTATCTGGCAACGCCGCCCACTGCGTTCGCACCGACGGCGCGCGAGCTCGGCCGCACCGGCATGATGAAGGAGAACGGCGCCTGGCGGCGGCTGGTGATCGAAAAGCCGTTCGGAACCGACCTCGCCTCGGCCAAGGCGCTGAACGCCGAGTTGCTGAAGATCATGGACGAGCACCAAATCTACCGGATCGATCATTATCTCGGCAAGGAGACCGTGCAGAACATCCTGGTGCTGCGCTTTGCCAACGGCATGTTCGAGCCGATCTGGAATCGCAACCACATCGATCACATCCAGATCACCGTGGAAGAGAAGCTCGGCGTCGGTCATCGCGGCGGCTTCTATGATGCCACCGGCGCGCTGCGCGACATGGTGCCGAACCATCTATTCCAGCTGATGTCGCTGGTCGCGATGGAGCCCCCAGCGCGGTTCGACGCGCATTCGGTGCGCTCCGAGAAGGCCGACGTGCTCACGTCGATCCAGCAGCCAAGCCAGGAAGAGGCGCTGAGAAATTCGGTGCGCGCGCAATATCTGGCAGGCCGCATCGGCGACGACGCGATCACGGATTATCGCAAGGCCGAGGACGTCAAGCCCGGCAGCACCACCGAGACCTTTGTCGCGCTGAAGCTGATGATCGACAATTGGCGCTGGGCCGGCGTCCCCTTCTATTTGCGCACCGGCAAGGCCCTGGGCCACAAGCGCACCGAGGTCGCGATCAAGTTCAAGCAGGCGCCGCTGTCGATGTTCTCAGGCACGACCGTGGATCGCCTGTCGCAGAATTTTCTCACCATCGGCATTGCGCCGACCGAGACCATCGAGCTGCAGTTCAACGCCAAGATCCCGGGGCCGAGCGTCACCATCGACGGCGTCGAGATGAAATTCCGCTATGGCGATTATTTTCGGGCCGATCCCTCGACCGGCTACGAGACGCTGATCTACGACTGCATGATCGGCGACAACATCCTGTTCCAGCGCGCCGACGGCATCGAGGCCGGATGGCAGGCGGTGCAGCCGTTCCTGGACGCCTGGAAAAGCGCGGGCACCAACGGCATCGAGACCTATGAAGCCGGCAGCGACGGCCCGGCCTGCGCCGACGAGTTGCTGCGGCGCGACGGGCGAAGCTGGCGGAAATTTTCGTGATGGCGGCGGCCGGACTGCCGGAGCTGATCGTCGCGGCCGACGCCGGGGCGCTGGCGCAAGCCGCAGCCGAACGGGTGATGGCGCGGATCACGGCCAACCCCTCCCGCATCGCGATCTGTCTCACCGGCGGCTCCAGCCCGAAGACGCTCTATCAATTGCTCGGCAGCGACCCCTGGCGCGGCAAGATCCCATGGGACCGGGTGCACTGGTTCATCGGCGACGAACGTTTCGTGCCCGAGAGCGATCCCCTCAACAACATGGCGGTCGCGCGCGCCACCTTTCTCGACCGCAATGCGCCGTCCGGCCATATCCACCCGATCCCGACCACGGCTGACAATCCGGACCGAAGCGCCGAAGCCTATGCGCGCGAGCTGCAGGCCTTCTACGGGTCTGTAAGTCTCGATCCGGCGCGGCCGTTGTTCGACCTCGTTCTGATGGGCGCCGGTCCCGACGGCCACACCGCCTCGCTCTTCCCGGGCTTCCCCGAAATCGAGGAGACCCAACGCTGGGTCGTCGGGGTGCCCAAGGCCAATGTCGCGCCTTTCGTGCCGCGGGTCTCGCTCACTTTGCCCGCTCTGGCCTCCTGCCGCGAAATGCTGTTCGAGATTGCCGGGCACGACAAGCAGCCGATCTTGACGCGCCTCCTCAATGGCGAGACTCTGCCGGCCTTACGCGCGCGCTCGAATGGTGAGACCGTCTGGCTGGTCGACAGGGCCGCGCTTCCGGAGGGAATTCGTGGCGGGCGTTGAAGCATCTTGTGCATTGATCGTGATGGGCGTGTCGGGTTCGGGCAAGAGCACGGTTGCGGAAGCACTCGGCGAGCGGCTCGGCTGGCGCTTCGAGGACGGCGACAGCTTTCATCCCGCCAGCAATGTCGAGAAGATGCGGGCCGGCCATCCCCTCACCGACGAGGACCGCTGGCCCTGGCTCAACGCCATCGCCGACGAAATCGCACGGGTTTGCGGCAAGGGCGGGCACATCATCATCGCCTGCTCGGCGCTGAAGCACACCTATCGCGACGTGCTGCTGCGTGGACGCGACGACGTCCGCTTCGTGTTCCTGAAGGGAACCAAGGAGCTGATCGCCGAACGGCTCGCGCAGCGCAAGGGTCATTTCATGCCGCCTGGGCTACTGACGAGCCAGTTCGACACGCTGGAGCCGCCGGAGGCGGGCGAGCACGTCATCACCGTCTCGATCGACGAAACCGTCGAAGCGATCGTGGACGGCGTGGTGCGGCAGCTGAAGCTGGGCGGGGCGAAGCGCTGAGACCTGGAAACCTGAAGGTTCTGTCATGACGCGAATCTCACTCGTAGTGTCCGACGTCGACGGCACGCTGCTGACCAAGGACAAGAGGCTGACGGAACGTGCGAGGAGTGCGGTGCAGCGGCTGCACAAGGCCGGCATCGGCTTCACCATCACCTCCAGCCGTCCCGCCATCGGCATGCGCTTCCTGATCGAGCCGCTGGCGCTCTGGCTGCCGGTCGGCCCGTTCAACGGCTCCTCGATCGTCGATCCCGAGATGCGGCCGGTCGAGCAACACTTGATCCCGGCCAGCGCCGCCGAGCGGTCCTTGCACATCCTCCGCAAGTTCGGCGCCGACATCTGGCTGTTCACCACTGACAAGTGGCTGATCGACAACCCCAGCGGCAAATATGTCGCACACGAGCAGCATACGATCCGCTCCCATCCCACCATCGTGACGGACTTTTCGCCTTACCTGTCGAGCGCCTGCAAGATCGTCGGCGCCAGCGCCGACGCCGCCGGGCTCGAGGCTTGCGAGAAGGCGATGCAGGAGGCGCTCGGCAGCGAGGCCACCGCGGTGCGCTCGCAGACCTATTATCTCGACATCACCCCGCCGGGCTTCAACAAGGGCACCTTCGTCGAGGCGATGGCCAGGCGCCTGGACATTGCGACCGGTGCCGTCGCCACCATCGGCGACATGCAGAACGACCTTGCGATGTTCGCCGTCAGCGGCATCTCGATCGCCATGGGCAACGCCACCGACAACGTCAAGGACCAGGCGACGCACGTTACGGCGACCAACGAGCAGGATGGTTTTGCCGAGGCGATGGAGATGATCTTGAAGCGGAATGGGGTGGGGTGAGGCCTGATGTGACGAGCCTCGACTAGCGCCCCAACGACGGTGCGTTCCCTCCCCCTTGTGGGGGAGGGGTGGAAGGAAAAGGTGCCTATAGTTACTCCCAAGCGCTGGTGCGCGGTCGAGAGAATCCCCGCGTGGTACCCCCCTCCCTCCCCTCCCCCACAAGGGGGGAGGGAACGGAGAGAGTCCCACAGCCTACTACTTCGACCGCTGCACCGCCGGCTTCTCGCTCTCCTGTCTTGCCGCCGACAGATTATGCGCGGTGTTGACCAGCGCGATGTGTGTCAGTGCCTGCGGGAAATTGCCGGTCTGGCGCCGAGCGTCGGAATCATATTCCTCCGCCAACAGGCCGACATCGTTCGCGATGCCCACGACGCGATCGAGCAAGATCTGCGCCTTGTCGAGATTGCCGGCGAGCACATGGGCATCGGCGAGCCACAAGCTGCAGGCCAGAAACGCGCCTTCGAGCGGCGGCTGCCCCGCAGGCAGCTCGCGCGGATCGTGCCGCAGCACGAAGCCATCACGCATCAGGCATGTCTCGACCGCGGCGATGGTGCCGCGGATGCGCGGATCCGACGGCGGCAGGAAGCCCACGGCCGGCAGCAGCAGCACGCTGGCGTCGAGCAGTTTCGAGCCGTAGGATTCGACGAAGGCGTTCTCCTCCGCGTCAAATCCCCTGTTGCAGACGTCGCGATGAATGGCCTCGCGCAAGGTACGCCAGTGTAGCAGCGGCGCCTTGAAGCCGAAGGTTTCGGCGCTCTTGATGCCGCGATCGAAGGCGACCCAGGTCATCACCTTGGAGAAGACGTAGTGCCTGGGCTGGCCGCGCCGCTCCCAGATGCCGTGATCGGGCCGGTCCCAAACTTCGGCCAGATGATTGAGCACGGCACATTCCAGCGACCATGTCGTTTCATCATCGAGCTTGAGCTTGGCCATGCGCGACTGGTGGAAGGCGTCGATCAGCTCGCCGTAGACGTCGAGCTGGAGCTGCGCATGTGCGGCATTGCCGACGCGCACCGGCTTGGCGCCCTCATAACCGTCGAGCCAGCCCGCCTCCCATTCCAAGAGCCGCCGCTGGCCCCAGATACCGTACATGATCTGCATGTTCGCCGGCGAGCCGGCCGCCGCGCGCAGCAGCCAATTGTGCCAAGCCAGGGCTTCCTCGGTGTATCCCGAGTTCATCAGCGCCAACAGCGTGAAGGTGGCATCGCGCAGCCAGCAGAAGCGATAGTCCCAGTTCCTGCTGCCCCCGAGCTTTTCCGGCAGCGAGGTGGTGGGTGCCGCAACGATGCCGCCGGTCGGCGCGAAGGTCAGCGCCTTCAGCGTGATCAGCGAGCGCATGACGAGGTCTTGATAGTCGCCGTCGCGGGTGCAATGGCCGCACCAATCCTGCCAAAACTTTTCGGTGTCCTGAAGCGCGATCTCCGGATCGATCGGCGCGGGCGGCTCCAGATGCGAGGGGCCGTAGGTCAGCACGAACGGCACGGTCTCGCCGGCCTTCACCTCAAAATCGGCAACCGTGGTCAGATCCTCGCCGCGGGTTTCGACAGGCGTGCGCAGCACGGTCATATCCTGGCCGGCGATGGCCATCAGGGAATGGTCGATCCGCCGCACCCAGGGGATATCGGTGCCGAAGCCGAAGCGGATCACGAGCTCCATCCGCATCTTCACCGCGCCGCTAACGCCGCGGACCAGCCGCACGATGTCGGACGCCTTGCCGCGCGGCGGCATGAAGTCGGTCAGCGTGACGGTGCCGCTCTTCGTCTCGAAACGCGTTTCGAGGATGAGAGTGTTGCCGAGATAGCGGCGTGAGATGCTGGTGACGTCCTCGGCCGGCGTAACCAGCCAGCGGCCGTTCTTATCGCTGCCGAGAATCGCTGCAAAGCAGGCATCGGAATCGAAGGCGGGCCAGCACAGCCAATCGATCGAGCCGTTGCGCCCGACCAGCGCCGCGGTCTCGCAATCACCGATCAGCGCATAGTCCTCGATCCTCTGAGACAATGTCGTGCGAGCCTTGAAAACAGCCCCCTGGAAGCCCTTCGTCAACTCCCGCCATTCAGCGAACGTTCCCGCGTCGCCGCTCGCAAGGCCGCGAAGTCGACCTTCGCGGCGATCTTGTCGAGCGCAACGGGCAGGCGCTGGCGCCAGTTCGGATGTTCGTCGATCGTGCCGGGAATGTTGGGCTGGTCGATCACGCCGAGCAGATCCTCCATGGAGACCGCGAGCAGCCGCGACGGCGTGCGGGACAGGAAGGCCAGCACCGAATAGAGGTCGTTGGCACAAATGCCGTTCTGGCGCAGGATCTCGTCGAGCCTGCCGAGCGCATCCCAGCGCGCCTGGTCGTTCTCGCCGGGATCGAGCCCGAGCGAGCGCTTCATCTTGAGGTCGCCGAAGGAGCGCCAGCCGGCATAGGTCGACAAATCATGCGTGTTCAGCGTGACCAGCGCGTTGGGCCGGTAATGGTCGACGTTGCGGAAATGGCCGGCATCGTCGCGCTCGAACATCATGACCAGATAGGACCAGATGCCGAAATCCTGCATGGTCTCGCGAAAACCTTCCGGCACGGTGCCAAGATCCTCGCCGATCACGATGCATTTGTGGGCCGCGCTCTCGCGCGCCACCGCGCCAAGCAGCGCCTCGAACGGCATCTGCACATAGGCGCCGTTGTCCGGCTTGAAGCCGCGCGGCACGAGATAAAGCCGCTTCAGGCCCAGCACGTGATCAAGCCTGATCGCGCCGGCATGGCGCATCGAGGCCGCCAGCATGTCGGCGAACGGCACGAAGGATTGCGCTTCCAGGCCGCCGGCGTTGAAGCCGGCAAGGCCCCAGTCCTGGCCGATGGTGTTGAGCACGTCGGGCGGCGCGCCGACGGCGAGATGACGGGAGATCGCCATCTGCTCGTTCCAGGCATCGAAGCCGTTGGACTGCACGCCGACGGCGACGTCGAGATAGAGCCCGACGCGCATGCCGAGCTGGCTGGCAAGCTCCTTGGCCGCATGCAGCTGGCTATCTGCGGTCCATTGCACGAATTCGACGAACTCGACCTCGCGCTTGTCAGGCCCATTGCGCAAGCCGGCGCATTTTGCCTCATCCGGTTGCTGCCATTCAACCGGCCATTCCCACCAAGGCGCGGTGAAACGATGGCGCAGCACCTCGAAGCAGGCGAAGCGGGACAATAGCGGCGCGCGGGCGGCGCGGAAGGCGTCGAACGCCTTGCGGCGCGCCGCGCTTGCCGTCCTCAGGAAGCTGTCAAAGGCGGCGCGCAGGCCCAGCCATTTCAAAGCCGCCATGTCGGCATAGGGGACGCGATCGCCCTGGCGCAGACGGGCGGCGGTCGCGGCAGCGTCGGGCACGAGGTCCGCGGAGAATTCGGGAATGGCCTCGACGTCGATATAGAGCGGGTTGAGGAACAGCCGGCTGTTCGGCGAATAGGGGCTGCAATCGGCCGGGTGGTCGTCGAACAGGACATGCAGCGGATTGAGTCCGACACCGTCGGCCCCGAGCTGCTTGGCGAGCCGGACGAGATCGGCAAGATCGGTGAAATCGCCGATGCCCCAATTGCGCTCCGAACGGACGCTGTAGAGCTGCACGGCGAGCAGCCAGCCGCGATCGAAATCGCCGCCGAAGGCGCGCTCGGGCGCCACGATCATCGGCACCTCTTCCGTCACACCTTCGGCATCGGTCAGGGTCAACCGGTGATAGCCGAGCGGCAGGCCGGCAGGCCAGGCGATCACGGGCTCGCGGGCCTCGCCCTCCGCGATCACTTCCCTCTTTGCGGTCAATTTCCACTTCAGCGGCGGCGCGCCGATCGTCGCCAATTCGGTGCGCGGATGCCCTAAGGCACGGACCACGACCGGCCCGCTGACGAAGCGATAAACCCGCTTCTCCGGCAGGGCGTCGAGGATGGATTTGAGGGCCACGGGATCAGTGACCCTCAGCTTTCCGAGGGCGTCGATGAATTCGGATTGAACGCCCTTGATGCGGGCTTGAGCTAAAAGATCCATTCGGCACGCAGCTTGCAGGCCACCCTTTTGCCGGGGGCATCAATTTTAACGAGACGGTGGAAGACGTTAGTCAGCCCTAACTCGCAGACCGCGCTACCCGTTCCCGAGGGAACTAATGACACACAACCGGCTTTCTATATAGGTACCAAGCGTAGGTTCCCGACAAGGGAAACGGGCTCCTGCTTTCTTGTCAATGGCATCACCGTGAACAAGACAATTCAAACTGTCGAAAGTGCCGCAGCCGGCAGCGCTTTCCTGATCGAGGACGTCTATCCCGCAATCGACGCCGGCCGCTTCACCGTGAAGCGGATCGCGGGTGAGCGCATGGAGGTGTGGGCCGATGTCTACCGCGATGGCGACGCCGTGGTCGGGGCAGCGCTGATCTGGCGCCGCGAACAGGACCGCGACTGGAAGCGCGAGCCGATGGACCATCGGGGCAATGACCGCTGGTCCGGCGGATTCACACCCGTTGAGCCCGGCCAATACATCTACGCGATCGAGGCCTGGACCGACGAGTTCGCCACCTGGTCGCACGGGGTCGCGCGCAAGCAGCGAATGGGTGCCGATGTCAGCCTCGATGCGATCGAGGGGGCCGGGCTCCTGACCAAGGCGCATGGCGCGCGCCAGGACGCGGCGGCGGTCATCGTCAGACAGTGCGAGGACTATCTTCAGACCGGCGATGTCGCCTCGCTGCTTGCGGCCGAGCTCGGCAATGCCATGGCAGAGAGCCAGTCCCGGCCGGACCTGACCCGCTCGCAGCCCTTCCCGCTGACCGTCGACCGCGACAAAGCGCGCTTCGGCGCCTGGTATCAGATGATGCCGCGCAGCCAGAGCCAGGTCGCCGGCCAGCACGGCACGCTGCGTGACTGCATCACCCGCGTGCCTGACATCGCCGCGATGGGTTTTGACGTGCTCTACTTCACGCCGATCCACCCGATCGGCCGTCGCCGCCGCAAGGGCCGCAACAATGCGCCGGTGGCAACCGAAGGCGAGCCCGGATCGCCCTACGCGATCGGAGCCGCCGAGGGCGGCCATGATGCGCTGCATCCCGAGCTCGGCACCATCGAGGATTTCCGCGCGCTGGCCGCGACCTGCCTGGAATACGGTCTCGAGCTCGCGCTCGATTTCGTCGTGCAATGCTCGCCCGACCATCCCTGGCTGACGCAGCATCCGGAATGGTTCAAATGGCGGCCGGACCGGTCGGTGCGGACCGCGGATGGACCCTATTCGGACATCGTGATCCCCGATTTCAACTCCGTCGACAGGGCCGGGCTGTGGAATGGGTTTCGCGACGCCATGCTGTTCTGGATCGACCAAGGCGTCACCATCTTCGCCATCGACAACCATGACACCGCGCCGCTTGCGTTCTGGGACTGGCTGATCCGCGACATCCGCCGCCGGCATCCCGAGGTGATCCTGTTCTCCAAGACGTTTGCCCGGCCGAAGCTGATGAAGGGCCTCGCCAAGCTTGGCTTTGCGCAGTCCTTCACCTATTTCCCGTGGCGCACGACAAAGTGGGAGCTGGAGCAATATCTCGGCGAGCTGACGCGCTTTCCCGAGCGCGACTTCTATCGGCCGAACCTGTTCGTCAACACGCCCGACCTGCTGCCCTATCATCTCCAGGGCGGCGAAGCCTGGGCGTTCAAGTCACGCCTTGCGCTGGCGGCGACGTTGTCGGGCAGTTACGGCGTCTACAGCGGGTTCGAGCTACTGGAACACGAGGCGATGCCCGGCCGCGAGGAATATCTGGATTCCGAGAAATACCAGATCCGGCAACGCGACTGGGACCGGCCCGGCAACATCAAGTCCTACATTGCCGGTCTCAACCGAATCCGCAACGACAATGCCGCGCTCCAGCAAACGGCGAACTTGCGGTTTCTCGGCATCGAGGACGGCGAGACGATCGCCTTCGTCAAGGAAGCGGCTGAGCCGGCCAATACCGTCGTCGTCGTGATCGCGCTCTCGGGCCATTTGCGCGAGTGCTGGCTGCCGCTCGGCGACGTCACCGTTGACGCCGGCGGGCAGCGGCACCATGTGACGACACTCGAAAACCTTCTCACCGGCGAACAGTCCCGCATCGAATGGGGCGGGATCAAGTTGCGTATCGATCCCGACCGCGATCCGGCGCTCTTGTTCCGCTGCCTGGCGTAAGGGGTCACGCCATGAATGTTCTGTCTTCCGTCGACACCAAGAAGCTTGAGGCTGCTGAGATCGTGGATGAGCTCTGGTACAAGGACGCCATTATCTATCAGCTCCACGTCAAGGCCTTCGCCGACAGCAACAATGACGGGATCGGCGATTTCGCCGGGCTGACCGAGAAGCTGCCCTATCTCCAGGAGCTCGGCGTCACCGCGCTGTGGCTGCTGCCGTTCTACCCCTCGCCCGGCCGCGACGACGGCTACGACATCGCCGACTATGGCTCGGTCAATCCCGATTTCGGGACCATGAAGGACTTCAAGCGCTTCATCCAGGAAGCGCAGAAGCGCGGCCTGCGCGTCATCACCGAGCTCGTCGTCAACCACACCTCGGACCAGCATAACTGGTTCAAGCGCGCGCGCCGCAGCCATCCGGGCTCCAGCGCCCGCAATTGGTATGTCTGGAGCGACACCGACCAGAAATACCAGGGCACGCGGATCATCTTCACCGACACCGAGAAGTCGAACTGGACCTGGGATCACGAGGCTGGCGCCTTCTACTGGCACCGCTTCTTCTCGCACCAGCCAGATCTCAATTTCGACAATCCGCGCGTGGTCAGCGCGCTGATCCAGGTGATGAAGCGCTGGCTGGACGCCGGCGTCGACGGCTTCCGGCTCGATGCCATTCCCTATCTGTGCGAGCGCGAGGGCACCTCGAACGAGAACCTGCCCGAGACGCATGCGATCATCAAGCGCCTGCGCCACGAGCTGGATTCCTATTCCAAGGGCAAGCTGCTGCTGGCCGAAGCCAATCAATGGCCGGAGGACGTGCAGGAATATTTCGGCCGTGGCGACGAGTGCCACATGGCCTACCACTTCCCGCTGATGCCGCGCATCTACATGGCGATCGCGCAAGAGGATCGCTTCCCGATCACCGACATTCTGCGCCAGACGCCGGACATTCCGGCAAGCTGCCAATGGGCGCTGTTCCTGCGCAACCATGACGAACTCACGCTGGAGATGGTCACCGACGTCGAGCGCGATTATCTCTGGACCACCTACGCCAACGATCCCCGCGCCCGCATCAATGTCGGCATCCGCAGGCGCCTTGCGCCGCTGATGGACAATGACCGGCGCAAGATCGAGCTGATGAACTCCCTGCTGCTGTCCTTCCCCGGCACGCCGATCATCTATTACGGCGACGAGATCGGGATGGGCGACAACATCTATCTCGGCGACCGCAACGGCGTGCGGACGCCGATGCAGTGGAGCCCCGACCGCAACGGCGGCTTCTCGCGCTGTGACCCGGCCCGCCTCTACGCGCCGCTGATCATGGATCCCGTCTACGGCTACGAATCCGTGAATGTCGAAGCGCAGTCGCGCAGCCTGTCGTCGCTGCTCAGCGCCACCAAGCGGCTGATCTCGGTGCGCAAGTCGACGCTCGCTTTCGGCCGCGGCACCATGACCTTCATCCGCCCGGCCAATCGCGCCGTGCTGGCCTATGTCCGGCAATACCGCGACGAAGTGATCCTCTGCGTTGCCAATTTGTCGCGCGCAGCGCAAGCGACCGAGCTCGATCTGTCGCCCTGGAAGGACCGCATCCCGCAGGAGATGCTCGGCCGCACCCGCTTCCCCGCGATCGGCGAACTGCCCTACATGATCACGCTGGGGCCCTACGGCTTCTACTGGTTCCAGCTCCAGGAGCGCGACAAGTCCGAGCCGGTGACGCCGCGCGCGGTGCCGGAGTTCGAGACGCTGGTAGTGCCGGTGAACTCGAACTGGGTGTCGCTCGCCCGCGAGCGCGGCGTGTTCGAGCGGGACGTGCTGCCGGGATTCTTGTCACGGACGCGGTGGTATCCCGAGCACAATCCCAAGCAGATCAAGACCACGCTGACCTCGGCGGTGCCGTTCTGCGACATCGGCGACAACAGGCCCTGGATCGCTTTTTTCGAGAAGGCAGACCAGGACGCCGCGTCGCGCTACGTGCTGCCGATGCAGATAGAGTGGGTGCGCTTCGACCGCGAGCGCTTCAACCCGAAGGCACTCGCCGCCGTGCGCCAGGGCGCGCGCGAAGGCACGCTGCTCGACGTGGCGACCGATCAGATCTTCATCGGCCTGTTCCTGCGCAACCTGTCGCAGAATTTGGTGGTGGAAGAGAACAATCTGCGGCTGGAGTTCAAGGCGACCAGCCGCTTCGCGGATTACACCATCAAGGAGCCAGAACGCATCCGCGCGATCGAGCAATCGAACAGCACCGCGCTGGTCGACAACCAGTACGTCGCCAAGCTCTATCGCCAGCTCGAAGGCGGCATCAATCCCGAGATCGAGATCGGCCATTATCTCACCGAGGTTGCGCGCTTTGCCAATACGCCGGCGTTGCTCGGCAGCGTCGAGCTGGTCGAAGGCGATCAGCGCAGCACGCTCGGCGTGCTCCATGCCTATGTCGAGAACCAGGGTGACGGCTGGACCGTGACCACGGGTTATCTCGATCGCTATATCGACGAGCAACGTGTCTTGTCGGCGGGCGAAGCGCCGCGCGAGACCCAGGAGCAAGCGCCTTATCTGCACTTCATCGCGCAGATCGGCCGGCGGCTCGGCGAGTTGCATGTTGCCCTGGCGGCGGCAAAACCGGACGATCTCGCCCCGGAGCCGATCGGCCCTGCGCACGTCAAACGCCTCGTGTCCGACCTCAAGGCGCGGGCGGAGCGGGTTTTCGAACGGCTGGCCGACAGCCGCGACGGCCTGCGGGAGGCGGACCGGCCGCTGATCGACCGGCTCGCCGCCGTGCGCACGTCCCTGCGCGACCGCCTGAACGCGCTATTGCCTTCCGGGATCGGCGGGCTGAACATCCGTCATCATGGCGACTTCCGCCTCGGGCAGACTCTGATCGTGAAGGACGATATCTTCATCATCGACTTCGACGGCGATAACCGTCTGCCGCTGGCCGACAAGCGGCGCAAGCTGCCTGCCGCGCGCGACGTCGCCGGCCTGATCCGCTCGATCGATCTTTCGGTTAATGCGGCGCTGAGCCGTGCGCTCACGGGTGCTTCCGACGAGCAGGGCCGGATCACCGCCGCGCTCGACGAATGGCGCGAGCGAACCGCCGCGACCTTCCTGTCCGCCTATCGCGAAGCCATGACCGATCGACGGCTGTGGCCGGAGGATCGGCAATCCGCGGAAGGCCTGTTAAGGTTTTTCCTGCTTGATCAAGCCTTCGATGAAGTAGAGTACGAGCTGTCCAACCGGCCTGAGGGGCTCCATGCGCCGCTGACCGGACTGCTTCGCATTCTGTCCAGTGCCGGGAGCGAAGCCCATGCCTAAACTGCCTGCCGAGGCCTATGCGATCATCGAGGGCCGCCACTCAGACCCCTTTCACTATCTCGGACGGCATCCCGAGGGCAATAAAAGCGTGGTGCGCGCTTTTCTCCCCGAGGCCTCAAATGTCGAGGCAATCGGCGAGCATGGCGAAGTCGCTCCGCTCGACCGCGTGCACGATTCCGGCCTGTTCATCGGCGCCCTGCCCAATGGCTCGAAGCACTATCAGCTGCGCGCAAAATTCGGCGGCAACGTTGTCGAGTTCGAGGACGCCTACCGCTTTCCGCCGATCCTGACCGATTTCGACCTCTATTTGCTCGGCGAAGGCACCGATCAGCGCCTCTACGACAAGCTCGGGGCGCATCCGATGCGGCTCGAGGGCATCGACGGCATCGGCTTCGTGGTGCTGGCGCCCAACGCACGCCGCGTTTCCGTGGTCGGCGATTTCAATTTCTGGGACGGACGGCGCCATCCGATGCGGGTGCGCGGCGCCGGGTATTGGGAATTGTTCATTCCGCATGCCAAAGCCGGCGCTCACTACAAGTTCGAGATCATCGGCCCGCACGGCCATCTGCTTCCGCTGAAATCAGACCCGATGGCCTTTGCCAGCGAAGTCCGTCCGAAGACGGCCTCTATCGTGTTCGACGAAACGCATTTGCCACGGCCGCGCCCGGCGCCCGACGGCATCAACGCGCTGTCGGCGCCGATGTCGATCTACGAGGTCCATCTCGGCTCATGGCGTCGCAAGAACGGCGATGAATGGCTGACCTATCGCGAGCTGGCCGAACAGTTGCCGGCCTATGCCCGCGACATGGGCTTCACCCATCTCGAATTCCTGCCCGTGAGCGAGCATCCCTTCGATGGCTCCTGGGGCTATCAGCCGACCGGCCTCTATGCGCCGACCAGCCGCTTCGGCACGCCGGAGGATTTTGCCGCGCTCGTCGATGCCTGCCACCGCGAAGGGGTCGGCGTGCTGCTCGATTGGGTGCCCGGTCACTTCCCCGACGATCCGCACGGGCTCGGCAGTTTCGACGGCACCGCGCTCTACGAGCACGCCAACCCGCTCCAGGGCCGCCACCTCGACTGGGGCACCTTGATCTACAATTACGGCCGCACCGAAGTGACGAACTTCCTGGTGTCGAACGCGCTGTTCTGGATGGAGCGTTATGCCATTGACGGCTTACGCGTCGATGCCGTCGCGTCCATGCTCTATCTCGACTACAGCCGGCCGCCCGGCGCCTGGATCCCGAACCAATATGGCGGCCGCGAAAACATCGAGGCCATCAACTTCCTGCGCCGCTTCAACACGGAAGTCTTCGCGCGCTTCCCGCAGGCGACCACGGCGGCCGAGGAATCCACCGCCTGGCCGCAGGTCTCACGCCCGGTCGAATTCGGTGGGCTCGGCTTCGGCTACAAGTGGAACATGGGCTGGATGCACGACACGCTGAACTACATCAGCAAGGATCCGATCCATCGCAAGCACCACCACGGCGACATCCTGTTCGGCCTGCACTACGCCTTCTCGGAAAACTTCATCCTGCCGCTCTCGCATGACGAGGTCGTGCACGGCAAGCGCTCGATCCTCGGCCGCATGCCCGGCGACGAGTGGCAGCGCTTTGCAAACTTGCGCGCCTATTACAGCTTCATGTTCGGCCATCCCGGCAAGAAGCTGTTGTTCATGGGCGCGGAAATCGCTCAGAGCCGCGAATGGAATCACGACCAGTCGCTCGATTGGCACCTGCTCGAATACAAGTATCATTCCGGCATCCAGTCGTTGATCCGCGACCTCAACCGGCTCTACCGCGCGGTGCCGGCGCTGCACCAGATGGACTGCGACCAGGCCGGCTTCGAATGGCTGATCACGGATGACGCCAACCGCAACGTGTTCGCCTGGCTGCGCAAGGGATTCGACGAGCAGGCGCGGTGTCTCGTCATCATCAACTTCTCTCCCAATGTCTATCGCAACTATCGCGTTCGCGTGCCCTTTGCCGGCAAGTGGAAGGAAGTGTTCAATTCGGACTCCGCCCATTATGGCGGCAGCAATGTCGGGAACATCGGTGAGGTTCATGCCGTTGAAGGCAAGGCGCCCGAGCTCCGCCTCACCATTCCGCCGCTCGCCGCGATCTTCCTCGTTCCGGAAAGCTGACACATGCGCCTGACTGCTGGATCGCCTGCACGCCTCGGCGCAAGCTGGGACGGACGCGGCACCAATTTCGCGCTGTTCTCGGCGAACGCACAGAAGGTGGAACTCTGCCTGTTCGACGCGCAAGGCCGCCGCGAGCTCGAGCGCATCGAGCTGCCTGAAAGAACCGAGGATGTCTGGCACGGCTATCTCAACGACGTCTCGCCGGGGCAACTCTACGGCTATCGCGTGCACGGCCCCTACGAGCCCGAGCATGGCCACCGCTTCAATGCGAACAAGCTGCTGCTCGATCCCTATGCCAAGCGGCTCGCGGGACGCCTGGTCTGGAGCGATGCGCATTTTGCCTACCGCACCGGGAGCCCGCGCGAGGATCTGTCCTTCGACCGGCGCGACAACGCCCGCGGCATGCCAAAGGCCGTCGTGGTCGACGAGACCTTCAACTGGGGCCGCCGCGAGATCCGTCCCAACATCCCCTGGGAAGACACAGTCATCTACGAGGCCCACGTCAAGGGTTTGACGCAGAAGCGCGACGACGTACCGCCGAACCTGCGCGGCACCTATGGCGGGCTCTCCTCACCAGCGATGATCGAGCACCTGAAGAAGCTCGGCGTCACCACGGTCGAGCTGCTGCCGGTGCACAGCTTCGTCGATGACCGCATCCTGGTGGAGAAGAAGCTCGCCAATTACTGGGGCTACAACTCGCTCTCCTTCTTCGCGCCGGAGCTACGCTACGCCCAGGACAATGCGCTCGACTCCTTCCGCACCACGGTGGCGCGCCTGCACGATGCCGGCATCGAGGTGATGCTCGACGTCGTCTACAACCACACCGCCGAAGGCAACCATCTCGGCCCGACGCTGTGCTACCGCGGCATCGACAACGCCTCCTATTACTGGCTCAACCGCGAGAACCCGCGCTATTACGACGACTTCACCGGTTGCGGCTCGTCGGTCAATCTCACCCATCCGCGCGTGCTGCAGATGGTGATGGATTCCTTGCGCTACTGGGTCGAGGTCTGCCACGTCGACGGCTTCCGCTTCGACCTTGCCACCACGCTCGCGCGCGGGCCGAACGGTTATGATCGCGGCATCTCGTTCCTGACCGCGATCCGGCAGGATCCGGTGCTCGCGACGGTCAAGCTCGTCGCCGAACCCTGGGACCTTGGCCTCGGCGGTTACCAGGTCGGCGCATTCCCCTCGCAATGGTCGGAATGGAATGATCGCTATCGCAGCGCCATGCGCCGCTACTGGAGCGGCGAAGGTAGCCTGATCGGCGACATCTCCAGCCGGATGACGGCATCCTCCGACCTGTTCAACCATGACGGACGGCGGCCGCGCGCCAGCATCAATCACATCACCGTCCACGATGGCTTCACGCTCGCCGACCTCTTCAGCTACAACGAGAAGCACAACGAGGCCAACGGCGAGGACAACCGCGACGGCTCCAACGACAACCACAGCAACAATTGCGGTGTCGAGGGTCCGACCGACGATCCTGATATCATCGCCCTGCGCCGCCAGCTTCGCAAGAACGTGCTGGCCTGTCTGATGCTGGCCCAGGGTGTTCCGCTGATCCTCGCCGGCGACGAGGTCGGCAACTCGCAGTCCGGCAACAACAACGCCTATTGCCAGGACAACGAGATCGGCTGGGTCGGCTGGGACAATCTCGGCAAAGAGGGCGACGACATGGTCGATTTCGTCGGCCATCTCGCCGACATCCGCCGCCGGTTCTCGCAGCTTCGCAGCCATCGCTGGCTCGACGGCCGCCCCGCAGACGGCGTGTCGTACGGCGCATTGTGGCTGACACCTGCGGGCGACGAAATGACGGAGAACGACTGGAAATTCCCGGAGGGAAGATTCCTCTCCTATGTGATGGGCCCGGTGGAACCGGGTGGGGCCGCGATCTTTATCGTACTGAACGCCGCCCCCGAAGAGATCGCATTCAAATTGCCCAAAATGACCGAATACAAGAGCTGGCAGCAGATCTTGAACACGACCGATGCCAAGCTGAATACGGTCGAGTTCCCGCCCGGGAGCGACAGCAAGGCGCCGCCGCGCTCCGTGCTCGCCTTCGCGGGGGCGCTATGAGGCCATCCTTCGGGGCGAGGCCGACAAAGGACGGCGTGTCGTTCCGACTGTGGGCGCCTGGCGCGCGCCGTGTCGACCTCCTGCTCGACCGAAGACACGCGATGCAGCGCCGGCAGGATGGCTGGTACGTGGCGGAGATTTCCGGCCTCACCGCCGGCAGTCCCTACAAGTTCAGGATCGACGACGAGATCGAGGTACCCGATCCCGCCTCGGCCTTTCAGCCCGAGGATGTGTTCGGCCCGAGCGAGGTGATCGATCACGACGCCTTTTCGTGGCGTGCGCGCGATTGGCGCGGCCGCCCCTGGGAAGAGACGGTGCTGATCGAGACCCATGTCGGCACCTTCACCTCTGAAGGCACCTATCGCGCCATGATCGACAAGCTCGATCATCTCGTCGCAACCGGCATCACCGCGCTGGAATTGATGCCGCTGGCCGATTTCGCCGGGCGGCGCGGCTGGGGCTATGACGGCGTGCTGTGGTATGCGCCCGACAGCGCCTATGGCCGGCCCGAAGACCTGAAGACGCTGATCGACGAAGCGCATCTGCGCGGGCTGATGGTGTTCCTCGACGTCGTCTACAATCATTTCGGGCCCGAGGGGAATTATCTCGGCCGCTATGCGCCGACCTTCTTCACCGACGCGCACACACCCTGGGGCAGTGCGATCGACTATCGCGTGCCGCAGGTGCGCGCATTCGCAGTCGAGAACGCGCTGTCCTGGCTCAGCGACTACCGTTTCGACGGCCTGAGGCTGGATGCCGCCAATCACATCATGGCAATCCCCGGCGAGCAGTCGATGCTGCAGGACCTCAGCGTCGCGGCCGGCGAGCTTGCCAAGGCCACGGGGCGGCACATCCATCTCGTGCTGGAGAACGGCGACAATCGCGCCAGCCTGCTCGACGCGGCGCAGGAGCCGCCGAACGGCAGATATCGCGGACAGTGGAACGACGATTATCATCACGTCTGGCACGTGATGCTGACCGGCGAACTCGCCGGATACTACGCGGATTACCAAACGCCTCGACTCGATCTCGCCCGCGCGCTGGCCTCCGGCTTCGTCTACCAGGGGGAGGTTTCGGAGTTCTGGGGCAAGAAGCCGCGCGGCGAGCCGAGCGGCAAGCTGCCGCCGGCGACCTTCGTCAATTTCCTGCAAAACCACGACCAGATCGGCAACCGTCCGCTCGGCGACCGGCTCGAGAGCCTGGCATCATCGCAGCAGATCGAAGCGGCGCTCGCAGTGACCCTGCTCGCGCCGATGGTGCCGATGATGTTTCAGGGCGAGGAATGGGGCTCCACGGCGCCTTTCCCGTTCTTCTGCGATTTCCACGGCGAACTGGCCGATGCCGTCCGCAAGGGGCGCAAGCAGGAATATGCCTGGGCTTACGAGAAGTATGGCGACGAGGTGCCCGACCCGCTCGATCCGGCAACGCTGCAATCGGCCGTGCTCGACTGGACCGGCCGCACGCCGCAGCAGGACGCGCGGCTCGCGCTGGTCCGGGAGCTGCTCGCGCTTCGCCGCAAGGAGATCATGCCGCGGCTGAGGGGCGCGAGTTTCGGCGAGGCCGAGGCGGCCGACAGCGGCCTGCTCACCGCGCATTGGCGCATGGGCGACGGCACCGTGCTGCGACTGACCGCCAACCTGTCGGACCACGAGATCATCTGCAACGTCAGCGCGGGTACGCCGATCTGGGGCGGCGAGACCGGCGACCGGCTTCCGCCCTGGTCGGTGGTCTGGCGCCTCGGAGGTTAGGATGCCTCCCGCCATTCCGCTCGCGACCTACCGGCTTCAGCTCACCGCGGATTTCGACTTCGACAAGGCCGCCGCGGTGGTGCCCTATCTGAAGGCGCTGGGGATCACGCATCTCTATGCCTCGCCGGTGATGAAAGCGCGCAAGGGCTCGACCCACGGCTACGACACCGTCGATCACAGCCAGTTCAATCCGGAGCTTGGCGGCGAGGCCGGCTTCGCCCGGCTGGGCGAGGCGCTGACCAAGCACGACCTCGGCCTCATCATCGACTTCGTGCCCAACCATGTCGGCGTGCATTTTGCCGACAATCCCTGGTGGCTCGACGTGCTGGAATGGGGCCAGGCTTCGCCCCACGCGGTCTCCTTCGACATCGACTGGGATCAGCTCGCTTACCGCGCCCGCGGCGGCGTACTGCTGCCCATCCTCGGCGCGTCCTATGGCGAGGCGCTCGAGCACGGCGACATCGAGCTGCGATACGATCCTGATGAGGGCAGTCTTTCCGCCTGGTATTTCGAGCATCGCCTACCCGTCGCGCCGGAGCGCTATGGCGAGATGCTGCGCATGATCGTGAAGGAAGCGGATGCCGCCGAGAGGGAGGCCGGCAAACTTCTGCTGTCGCTTGCGGCGCGCTATACCGGATTGCGCCGTCCCAACCGCAAGGAGGCACCGGCGTTCAAGGCCGAGCTCAGGGAGATCCCTGGTGCCGCCGAAATCATCGCACGCGGCCTCGCCGCCTATCGTGCCGCCAAGGACCGTCCCGCGCAGACGCTGGCGCTGCATCATCTGCTCGAACGCCAGCACTATAAGCTCGGGCACTGGCGGCTTGCCTCCAGCGATATCAACTATCGCCGCTTCTTCGACGTCAACGGGCTCGCCGGTCTGCGCGTCGAGGACGCGAGCACCTTCGCCGCCACGCACCGGCTGGTGAAGCAGCTCATCGCCACCGGCAAGCTGCAGGGCATCCGGCTCGATCACATCGACGGCCTGCGCGATCCCGCGCAATATTGCCAGCGGCTGCGCCGGCTGGTGCGCGACGCGCAAGGAAATACAAAGCCGTTCTACACGGTGATCGAAAAGATCCTGTGCGAGCACGAACGCCTGCCGCACTTCGCCGGCGTTCAGGGCACCACGGGCTATGAATGGATGAACGTCATCACCCATGCACTGGTCGAGGCCGGGGGCCTCGGGGCGCTGGACGAGACCTGGCGGCAGGTCAGCAACCGGCCGCCGCGGCTTGCACCTTACGTCAAGGACGCCAAGCGGCGCGTGCTGGAGACGCTGCTCACCAGCGAATTCACCGTGCTGACCCGCCTGCTCGCGCGCATCGCCAACGGGCATTACTCGACGCGCGATTTCTCCGCCGACAGCCTGCGGCAGGCGCTCGAGCTCTATGTGCTGCATTTCCCGGTGTACCGCACCTATCTGACCAACAGCGGCCCGACCGCGCCCGACCGCAAGCTGATCGACGACACCATCGCGCGCGCCCGCGCGGAATGGTTCGCCGCGGACGAAGGCATCTTCGACTTCCTGCGCGACGCGCTGACCATGGACCTGCTCAAGCCTGGCCGCCCCCCGCACAGCGCCCCGCGCGTGCGTCGTTTCGCGCTGAAGGTGCAGCAATTCACCGGACCGATGATGGCGAAGTCGCTGGAGGACACCGCGTTCTATCAATTCCACCGGCTGCTCGCGCTGAACGAGGTCGGCGGCGATCCCGCCAGCACCGGGCTCACGATTTCCGCCTTCCACGAGACCATGCAGGCCCGCGCCAGGGAATGGCCGCTGGGAATGACGGCGACCTCCACCCACGACACCAAGCGCGGCGAGGACGCCCGCGCGCGCATCGCGGCGCTCAGCGAGATTCCCGGCGAATGGACCAGCGCGGTGGCGCGCTGGAAGGTGTTGAACGCGCCGCACCTCACGCTCCACGGCAATTACCGAGCGCCGTCGGCGACGTTCGAATACATGCTCTACCAGACCCTGCTCGGAGCCTGGCCGCTGCAGGGACCGGTCGATGCCGGCTTCGTCGAGCGCATCCAGGCCTATGCGCTGAAGGCCGCGCGCGAGGGCAAGGAAGAGACGAGCTGGCTCAACCCGCATGAAGCCTATGAGAACGGCGTCAAGGGTTTCATCGACAAGATCCTCGATCCCGCACTATCCGGCGAATTCCTGGATTCACTACAAACGCTGGCCCGGCGCCTGGCGCTGCTCGGCGCCTTGAATTCTCTGAGCCAGCTCACCCTCAAGGCGACGCTGCCCGGCGTACCCGACTTCTATCAGGGCACCGAGTTCTGGGACCTGTCGCTGGTCGACCCCGACAACCGCCGCCCGGTCGATTTTGGCGCGCGGCACGCGGCGCTGAGTTCGCTGGACGATCCGGATTGGCGTGGCCTGACCAAGAGTTGGCCCGACGGCCTGATCAAGCTGGCCTGGACACGGCGTCTTCTCAAGACGCGCAATGAATTCGCCGACGTCTTCGCTCAAGGCGACTATCAGCCGCTGGCGGTGCGCGGCGCAGATGCCGACCACATCATCGCCTACGCCCGCCGCCATGGCCGCGCTGCGGCGATCGTCGTGGTCGGGCGCCAGTTCGCGCAGTTCACCCAAGCGGGCCGGGAATGGCCCGCGCTGGAGGGAATTGACGCCGCCGTCGATATCACGGGCTATGCCACGACGGGCCTTGAGGGCCACGAACTGCCGGTCACGCAGGCTTTCCGCGATTTTCCCGCCGCTGTCATCGAGGCCCGCACGGCAAGCGCCATCAGGCCCGCGCGGCCGCGCGTGCGCGCCTGAAGCTACTTTCCGTCATCCTTGGTCAGCAGCAACTGCCCGCGCTTCCTGATCGTGGCCTGTGCCATCTCGGCAAAGCGCTGCAACAGCCAGGGCAGCACCACCTGGACCTTGACATGGTCTTCAGCGACGTCGACCTGACCCGTCGCGATCTGCCCAAGCGCGCGAATGCGAAACGCCATGCTGTCGCCGGTCCAGCGCTCCTCCTCGACCTGCATCACCGGAATGCTGGCTGCCGCCCGGCCGAGCCCGGTCTTGAGCCGGCGCACCGCCTCTTCGCGGCCGAGACGGTGCGGGATAGAAACGACAAGTGGTGCTGACATGGCCTTGCCCCGTGATGATCGATCCTCACATAGTCATGCCGGATGAAGCGGCAAAGGTTCCATGCAACTTGGACCTGTAGCCCTGTTTCAAAACCGGAACTTAAAAACCTGCGGCAAGTTGCCCTCGCACAAGGGGACAGGTGCAAACGACCCTTTCATCGAAGGGCTGAGGAGATTCGCATGTCAATCGGTACGATCATTCTGATCATTCTGGTCATCGCCCTGCTTGGCGGCTTCAGCGGCATCGGCGGCGGCCCGTTCTACGGCACCGGCTATTACGGCGGCGGCGGCCTCGGACTGGTCATCGTCATCCTGTTGATCCTGCTGCTGCTGGGACGGATCTAGCAAGCACAACTGCGTAGGGTGGGTTAGCCGTGCGGCTGCGCGAAGCGCAGTCCGCTCGGCGTAACCCACCTCTTTCGTTTTCGCAGCGACAGAAGTGGTGGGTTACGCTTTGCAGATGCGCTTCACGCATCTGCAAAGCTAACCCACCCTACTTCTTCTTCCCCGCAAGCTTCTTGATCGCCGCCTTGATCGACGCGGCGGCATCGTCATAGTCCTCCCACGCCTTTGACCGCGGCAGCAGGCCCGGCACGGTCCGCAGCGTATAGCGCTGCGGATCGAGATCGCTCTTCCCCTGCGCCCAGGTGACGGGCATCGAGACCGTGGCACCGGCTCGCGCCCGCGGCGACAGCGGGGCCACCGCCGTCGACATCCGGTCATTACGGAGATAGTCGAGGAAGATCTTCCCCTTGCGCAGCTTCTTCGACATGTTGAGCAGATAGCGCTCAGGATCGTCGTCGGCCATCCACTGGCAGACGCCTTGCGCGAAGGCCTTGGCTTCCTTCCAGCTCACCTTGTCGCGCGCGCCGTGAAGCAGCGGCACCACCACATGCAGGCCCTTGCCGCCCGTGGTCTTGCAGAAGCTCTCCATACCGATATCGGCCAGCCGCTGCCGCATCTCCTTGGCGGCCTCGACCACATCGGCGAACTCCACATCCGGCGCCGGATCGAGATCGAACACCAGCCGGCCCGGCGTATCGTAGGCATCAGGCGCGCAATTCCAGGGATGCAACTCGACACCGCCGATCTGCGCGACGGCGGCCAGCCCTTCGACGCGATCGATCTGCAGATACGGCTTGCGATCGCCTGAGACCTTGGCCAGTTCGAGCAAATTCGAGGTGCCCTGCATCGCATGACGCTGGAAGAACGTCTCGCCGCCGATGCCGTCGGGCGCACGCACGATCGAGCACGGGCGCCCTTTCAGATGTTCGATCATCCACTCGCCAACCGCCTCGAAGTAGCGCGCGAGATCGAGCTTCGTCGCGCCCTCGCCGTCACGGCCGTCGGGCCACAGCTCCTTGTCCGGCTTGGAGATGACGACGCCCATCACCTCGGCGGTGCCGGTGTCCTTCGATCGCTTAGCTGTCTTCGCCGCGCGCTTGCTGGGCGTGGGCTCGGCTAGCTCGGTGTCGACAGGCGTCTCCGCCTCGACCTCCTCGGCGGGCTTGTCCTGCCGCAAGCCCTTGAACGCGGCCTGGCGGATATTGCCGTCGGCGGTGAAGCCGGCGAACTCGATCTCGGCGACGAGTTCCGGCTTCAGCCAGTGCACCTCGCGGCTCTTCTTCGGCGCGTTCTTGCCGCCGAAGGGGCTCTCCTTGGCCTCCATGGCCTTCAGGGACGGCATGATGCGCTTGACCTTGTCGGCGCCGAAGCCGGTGCCGACCATGCCAACGAAGGCGAGATGATCGCCGCGCTGCACCCCGGCCATCAGCGAGCGGAATTTGCCGTTGGTGGTCTTGTAGCCGCCGATCACCACTTCGTGGCCCGCGCGACATTTCGATTTGACCCAACTCTCGGTGCGGCCGGAGCGATAGGCAGCGTCCAGCTTCTTCGACACCACGCCTTCGAGCTCGAGCTTGCAGGCCGATTGCAGCACCGCATCGCCGCCGCTCTCGAAATGCTCGACATAGCGGATCTGGGCCGATTTCCGCTTGCGGGCCTGCAGCAGCTTCTTGAGCTGCGCCTTGCGCTCGCCAAGCGGCAGCCGGCGGTAATCCTGTCCCTCGGCGAACAGCAGGTCGAACGCAAAGAAGATCAGCTCGCCGGTCTTGCCGTCCGACAGCGCCGCCTGAAGCGAGGAGAAGTTCGGCGCACCGTTATGGTCGAGCGCCACGATCTCGCCGTCGATCATGACGTCCGCCAGCGACCCAGCTTCTTTCGCGATCGCCGCGAACTTGTCGGTCCAGTCGAGGCCCTTGCGCGTCTTCAGCGTTGCCTCGCCGTTCTCGACCCGGAGCTGCACCCGATAACCGTCGAACTTGATCTCGTGGCACCAGCCCTCGCCAGCCGGCGGCCGCTCGACCAGCGTACAGAGCTGCGGCGCGACGAAGTCCGGCATCTCCGAGACCTTCTTCGCATTAGTGGCGGTCGTCGTCTTTTTCTTTGCCGGTTTGCTTGATTTCAATGCCGTACGCGGCGCCGGCTTGACCGTCTGCCCTTTCGCTTCCTCGGCCCGGTTGGATTGCCAGACCGCGTCGGCCTTGGTCTTGGCACCCTTGGCCAGCATGAATGGCTTTGGCGCACGCCCCTTACCCTCGGCGATCTGCTCCATCGCACGGCCGGAGGCGACTGATTTGTCCTCGTCGAGAATGTCGTTCTTGGCCCCTTCGCGGACGAATTCGTCGCGGTGCTTGATCAAGAGCCAGTTGGTGCGCTTGCCGCCGGTACGGTCGTTGCGCATGCGGACCAGGACCCAGCTTCCGTGCAGCTTGTCCCCATGCAAGGTGAACTTCAAATCGCCCTTCTTGAAGCCGCGTTCGGGATCTTCCGACTCCCAGGTGCCACGATCCCACAGCATCACCGTGCCGCCGCCATACTGCCCTTCCGGAATCGTGCCTTCGAAATCGCCATAGTCGAGCGGATGATCCTCGACCTCGACCGCCAACCGTTTGTCGTGCGGATCGAGCGAGGGACCCTTGGTCACCGCCCAGGACTTGAACACGCCGTCGAATTCGAGCCGCAAATCATAGTGCAGCCGGCTCGCATCGTGCTTCTGGATCACGAAGCGGCGCTGCTTCGACGGCATCACCGCGGTCTTGCCCGACGGCTCCGGCGTCTTCTCGAAATCACGTTTTTGTCGATAGGTGGAGAGTTTTTGCAGCACGACCGGTCCCGCTTCTCTTTCGGGGATTCAAGCCTATCACGGCCAAAGTCCCATCCGGAACCAAAACCCAGCGGAGCGGTTGGGGTTCCAAAATGCCTTGAAAACACTGGAGAATGGAATGGCCCCGCGCGCCTATTGGAAGGGAACGTTGAAGCTGTCGCTGGTCAGCTGTCCGGTCGTGCTTTATCCGGCGACCACCGCGGCTGAGAAGACGCGGTTTCACCTGATCAACCGCGAGACCGGCAACCGGCTCAAGCAGCAGATGATCGATGCCGAGACCGGCGATGTCGTCGAGAGCGACCAGAAGGGCCGCGGCTACGAGCTGCGCAAGGGCAAATATGTCGAGATCGAGCCGGAGGAGCTCGAGGCGGTCCAGATCGAGAGCAACCACACCATCGACATCGAGAGCTTCGTGCCGAGCGAGGAGATCGACCAGCGCTACCTCAACCATCCCTATTACCTTGCACCCGACGGCAAGGCCGCGGTCGATGCCTTTGCGGTGATCCGCGACGCCATGAAGGACCAGGAGCGCGTGGCGCTCGCCAAGATCGTGCTCACCAACCGCGAGCACATCATGGCGATCGAGCCGCTCGGCAAGGGCCTGCTCGGCACCACGCTGCGCTTCCCTTACGAGTTGCGCGACGAGGACCAGTTCTTCGACGACATCAAGAGCCCTAAGATCACCAAGGACATGGTCGAGCTCGCCAGCCACATCCTCCAGACCAAGGCCGCCCATTTCGACCCCGGCAAGTTCAAGGACGAGTACGAGAACGCGCTGAAGGCGCTGGTGAAACGCAAGGCCAGCGGCAAGAAGATCGAGCTGCCGGAACCCGAGGAGCGCCCCAGCAACGTCGTCAGCCTGATGGACGCGCTGAAGCAGAGCCTGAAAGGACGTGGCGGCAAGAAGACGGCCGCGAAGTCGCATGCGCGGCGGGCAACTGGACGGCAGCGAACCGCGAAGAAGGCGCATCGGTCTACGGCGCGACATCGGAAGGCGGGCTAACTGCTTGCCCAGCACTCGATATCGTAGGGTGGGCAAAGCGAAGCGTGCCCACCACCTTTATCAAAATCGCGAGAATGGTGGGCACGGCGCTTTGCGCCTTTGCCCACCCTCATATGGGGATTTGTGAGTCAAGGCCTGTCGACTGGCTTGAGTGAGGTTGGTCGGGTGAGAGGGCGGCGCGCGG
>NZ_JAVAYO010000103.1:0-270 GCF_054863005.1 Bradyrhizobium sp. 25ACV | reverse complement strand
ACTTCCACTTCGCAAGTGCCAGAAATAGACCGAGTCATCTATGTGGTTGGGGCTGGAGAACACTCGCCAGCCGTGCCGTCGCGGGCGTCCGTCATAGATCAGACGTGAGTGTCGTCCTCAACAAAGCTTAAGGAGCACAAACACATGGCAAAGATCATTGCCTTCGATGAAGAGGCACGTCGCGGCCTCGAGCGTGGTCTCAACACGCTTGCCGACGCCGTCAAGGTCACCCTCGGCCCGAAGGGCCGCAACGTCGTCCTGGAGAAGTCC
>NZ_JAVAYO010000102.1:0-270 GCF_054863005.1 Bradyrhizobium sp. 25ACV | reverse complement strand
CGCTCAGGGCCGCGCCTACCGCATCAACAAGCGGACCAGCCACATCACCGTCGAGGTCAGCGAGGTCACGGCCAGCGCCGAGCTCGCCGGCAAGTCCCGCAAGGCCCGTCGTGAGACCGGTCAGTCCGGGCCGGCGACCCAGCAGGGTCAGCCGCGTCAGCAGAGCCGCAAGGCCGGCACGAGGGGAGGGACCCGCTAGTGGGTCAGAAGGTCAACCCGCACGGGTTCCGACTCGGTATCCCCACGGACTACAAGTCCCGGTGGTACGCC
>NZ_JAVAYO010000101.1:0-271 GCF_054863005.1 Bradyrhizobium sp. 25ACV | reverse complement strand
GAGTTCCTTGCCGGGTGCCCCGGTCTTGCGCTTTTCGAGATCCGGGATTCCGCGGTTGTGGGCAATGTTGGCAAGAACAAAAAGCCGCGTCTCTTCGGCAGGGATTGGGGTTGCATGCGAGCCGCCGCTACGGGGACGATTGGTGGGGAGAATCCCCTGGCATCGTGGAGCGCGGTGGAGGGAGCAGGGGTCCTTCGACTGCGCGAGAATCTCACATTCGTGAGATTCTCGCTCCGCTCAAGATGACAAGGGGTTCGAGGTTTAGTTGGTA
>NZ_JAVAYO010000100.1:0-271 GCF_054863005.1 Bradyrhizobium sp. 25ACV | reverse complement strand
AGTCGGAGCGCCGGTACGCTTAGTAATGTAATTACTAATCTTAACTCCTCAGATCTAGGAGTATCAGCTTTTAAAGATAAAATTTGGAATGGTACAGAGTACGTAGAAACAATTGCGTTTTCTTCTAAAGCAACAGGTGCAGGGGGCAGTATACAGGCAGCAGACTCTGCTACAGCTGACTTTATGTCCGGTCAGCTTGGTTTTTCTTTGGATGCTGATAATAAGCTCACTGCTTACAAAGAAGGCACAAATGCCAAAGTCACAATCAACG
>NZ_JAVAYO010000099.1:0-271 GCF_054863005.1 Bradyrhizobium sp. 25ACV | reverse complement strand
GCGTGAGCTTGGCAGTTTCTTCGCCGGCCTGTTTTTTCGCGCTAACAAAGGCTTCGAAGAGCTGGTCGACCTTGTCCGCTTCCCTCTCGGGTTCGGAGCAGACCACGCGGAAACCCTGGGGTGGGACGGAGGCGGGTGCCGGCGCCGATGATTTCACCGCCCGGGGGGCTTCCGCTTGCGCCTTGGCGCGTTCCGCCTCGATGGCCTTGGCGGCAGCGCCGAAATGGTGTTGCACGGTGCCTTCTTCGCGTTGCGCCATGCGTTTCCGGAA
>NZ_JAVAYO010000098.1:0-271 GCF_054863005.1 Bradyrhizobium sp. 25ACV | reverse complement strand
ATGTTAATAAATAGTAATATTGTTCTATTGCATGATCTTCGGTAAGAAGATGATTAACCCAATCATAACCGAAATTGCGGCGTAAACGCAAACAGCGCCTGCTGCTGCGTCCTTTGCTCTCTCCGCAAGCGGATGCTTTTCTTCTGTGCAAAGATCCACTGCATGTTCAATCGCTGTATTCACAAGTTCTAGCGCAAGCATCCCTCCGCATAATAGCAGAACGATCATCCATTCGTTCGGTTCAATGTGAAACCAAAAGCCGCAAATCACC
>NZ_JAVAYO010000097.1:0-272 GCF_054863005.1 Bradyrhizobium sp. 25ACV | reverse complement strand
CTAAACACCACTGTCCAAAATGTGGGGGGCTTGCTCCCGGTGACGGTATTCAGTTAGCAAATATGTGGACTGATACACCGCTATCGGGGGCAGGCCCCCTCCCACATTAAATCCTGGTCGATATACTGAGCGCCGGTTTGCCCGCCTCGGGTTAATTAGGGATATCGACCATGCAATGGATTTTCATGCTGATTGGCCTGGTACTCGGCTGGACACTCGACGAGTCGTTCAGTGATGCCGGCATCGGTGCGCTGCTGGGCTTGGGCATTGGC
>NZ_JAVAYO010000096.1:0-272 GCF_054863005.1 Bradyrhizobium sp. 25ACV | reverse complement strand
CGGCCCGCACAGGACAATCTCCGCGCCGAATTTCGAAAGCAGATACACATTGGATCGCGCGACACGGCTGTGCGCGATGTCGCCGATAATCGCCACGCGCAGCCCATCCAGCGATTTCCCGCGATCCAGAATCGTTCGTGCATCAAGCAGCGCCTGCGTGGGATGCTCGTGCGTTCCGTCACCCGCATTGATGATGGGCGTTTCGAGGTACCGCTGCAGAAAGTGCGGCGCGCCCGATGCCGCATGCCGCATGATAATGGCATCCGGACGCA
>NZ_JAVAYO010000095.1:0-272 GCF_054863005.1 Bradyrhizobium sp. 25ACV | reverse complement strand
CAGCCCCCCACCCGCCACTTCGGCGATGCCGCCCACCCGCCAGCCGCCGCCCGGCCAGCTATAGGCGATTCCGCTTCCGCCCTCGGCGCTGAGCCTTGCACCCGACGCGGCGGCGAGCGCCAGCCGCGATACGGTAACACGCCCGCGCGCACCGTTGAGGATGGCGGACAGGTGCGCGTCCGCCGTCACCGCCTGCCCTGCGGCCCGCGTCGCCTTTGCCACCTGCGAGACCAACGGCGCGATCGGCGTACCGGCACCGGCGGTTCGCCACG